>CAILNT010000015.1 GCA_903835655.1 uncultured Pseudomonadota bacterium
CTAAAGCGGCAACAGCCACGCTCTGCCTGCGCTACGAATGCGCCCGATGACCGCCCCCCTGCTCTCGGTCCACGACCTCAAGGTGGCTTATGGCGGCATCCACGCGGTGCGCGGCATCGATTTCGAGGTCGGCCGCGGTGAACTGGTCTGCCTGATCGGCGCCAACGGCGCGGGCAAGAGCAGCACGCTCAAGGGTCTGATGGGCCTAGTCGCGCATGAGGGTGCCATCGAGTTCGACGGCGAACGCCTGCAACACCAGGCCACCCATGCCATCGTCGCCCGTGGACTCGCCCTGGTGCCGGAAGGCCGCGGCATCTTCGGCCGCCTGACCGTGGCGGAGAATCTGGACATGGGCGCCTATACGCGCCGCGACCGTGCCGGAATCAAGGCGGATCTGGGGCGCGCCTACGAACTCTTCCCGCGGCTGGCGGAGCGCCGCGTGCAACTGGCGGGCACCTTGTCGGGCGGCGAACAGCAGATGCTCGCGATCGCCCGCGCCCTGATGGGCCGGCCGCGCCTGCTGCTACTGGATGAACCGAGCATGGGCCTGGCCCCGCTGATGGTGAGGAAGATCTACGAGACCATCGCCGACATCGCCGCGGAAGGCGTCACCCTCCTGCTGGTGGAACAGAACGCCAGGCTGGCGCTCAAGGTGAGTCAGCGCGCCTATGTCATGGAAAGTGGCGCCATCACGCTCACCGGCGCCAGTGCCCACCTGGCGAACGATCCCCAGGTGCGCGCCGCTTATCTGGGCGAGTGACATTGATTTCCTGCCAGGAGTTACTCAGTTAGAATTAGTCTAATCCGGTGACGTGGGTGCGGTCCAGCCCGCCACCGCACCGCCGGCCCATTCCTTCCATTCGATGAGGTAAGCACCATGTCCGTACTAGTTGGCAAGCAAGCACCCGATTTCACCGCCGTCGCCGTCATGGGCGACAACAGCTTCAACGAAAGCTTCACCCTGTCCGCCCAGACCCAGGGCAAATACGCGGTGGTGTTCTTCTACCCGCTCGACTTCACCTTCGTGTGCCCGTCCGAACTGATCGCCTTCGACCACCGCCTCTCCGAATTCAAGGCGCGCAACGTGGAAGTCATCGGCGTCTCCATCGACTCCCACTTCTCCCATCTGGCCTGGAAGAACACCGCGGTCAACAACGGTGGCATCGGCCAGGTGCGTTACCCCCTGGTGGCCGACATCAAGCACAGCATCTGCCAGGCGTATGACGTCGAGCACGCGGACGGCATCGCCTTCCGCGGCTCCTTCCTGATCGACAAGTCGGGCATGGTGCGCCACCAGGTCGTCAACGACCTGCCGCTCGGCCGCGACATCGACGAAATGCTGCGCGTCATCGACGCCTTGCAGTTCACCGAAGAGCACGGCGAAGTTTGCCCGGCCGGCTGGAAGAAGGGCGATGCCGGCATGAAGGCCAGCACCGCCGGCGTGGCCGAATACCTGGCCCAGCACGCCAGCGAACTGTAATTCCGCGCTTACCCAGGCGGCGACACGGGGGCTTGGGCCCCCGTTTTTTTTGCCCAATGTCTAGCGCATCAACCGAAGTATCGCTTCGGGAGCGATCGGCCTGGAGAGCAGATATCCCTGTCCGGCGTGGCAGCCTTCCTGGCGCAGGAAGGCCAGTTGCTCGGCGGTTTCTATGCCTTCGGCGACGATCCTCAGGTTCATGGTGCGAGCCATGGCGATGATGGCGCGGACGATGGCTACGTCGTCGCCGTTTCCGGGAGTCTCGGAGACGAAGGCGCGGTCGATCTTGAGCACGTCGATGGGCAGGTGGCGCAGATGGCTCAAGGAGGAGAAACCCGTGCCGAAATCGTCGATGTAGATCGTCACGCCCATCTCGCGCAGGGCCACCAGCGTGCGCACGCTGTACTGAAAGTTGGGCATGGCCGCGCTTTCCGTGACCTCGACACCCAGGCAGTCTGGCGGCATGCCCGTCTCCCCCAGGATGTCGCGCATGCGCTCGATGAGATTGCTTTGCAAGAACTGGTGCGGGGAGAGATTGACGGAAACGCAACCCACGTCCAGACCGGATCGGCGCCAGGACAGGAATTGCTGGCAGGCGCGGCGCAGCACCCAGTAGCCGATTTCCACGATCAGGCCGGTCTCCTCGGCGATACGGATGAAGTCGATCGTCGGAATGAGACCCCGCTCCGGGTGGTTCCAGCGCAGCAAGGCTTCAACGCCGCTCCAGTTGCCACTGGCCAGGTCCTGCTGCGGCTGATAGTAGAGTTCGAGACTCTCCAGACGCACCGCGTGGCGCAAGTCATTTTCCAGGTCGAGGTGAACCACCTGTTTTTCATCGAAGCTCTGGGTGTAGCAGTGGTAGGTGTTGCGGCCGTGTTCCTTGGCCTGGTACATGGCGATGTCGGCGTGGCGGATGATGTCTTCGGCTGTCGTGCCGTCCGCCGGGAAGTGGCTGATGCCGATGCTGGCGCTGATGTGGTACTGGCGGCCGTCCAGATCGAAAGGATCGGCCATGGTGGCGAGCAGCTTCCGGGCGACGATCTGCGAGTCTTTCTCGGCGTCGGTGTTCGACAGCAGGATCATGAATTCGTCGCCGCCCATGCGCGCGACGGTGTCCACTTCGCGCAGGGACGCGGTGATGCGTCGGCTGACCTCGACCAGCAGGTGGTCGCCGGTGCTGTGTCCCAGGGTGTCGTTGATGTTCTTGAAACGGTCCAGGTCGATGAAGAGCAGGGCGAATTGGCGATTGTTGCGGCGGGAATCGGCGATGGCCTGGTTCAGCCTGTCCATGAACAAGTGGCGGTTGGGCAGGTCGGTCGTGGCGTCGTAATAAGCGAGTTTGTGCAGCCGTTCCCGCATTCTCTCCTCGATGGTGATATCGGAGAAAACGCCCACGTAATAGGCGGGCTTGCGTTCGTCGTCGAATACGGTGCTGATGCTGATCCACTCGGGGAAAATTTCGCCCGAGGCACGTCGGTTCCAGACCTCGCCGCGCCAGTGCCCCTCCCGCGCGATGGCTTGCCACATTTCCTGGTAGAAGGTGGAGGTATGCTTGCCCGATTGCAGGATGCTGGGATTCTTCCCCTGAACCTGTTTCAGGGTGAACCCGGTCGTTTTCTCGAAGGCGGAGTTGACGAAGCAGATCTGGCCGTTGGCCTTGGTAATCAACACGCCTTCCAGTGTGTTTTCGATGGCCGCACTCTTTACCCGCAGCTCCTCGGTCAACCTGTGCATCGAGCTGACGTCGCTGATGGCCGCGAACCAGTGGCTCCCCATGTCGTCCGGCTTGTCCAGGCGATGCAGCTTGAGCAGGATGTTCAGATTCTTCTGCTCCTCGCCATGGCTGCGAAAACGTAGGGTCTGCTCGACCGTGAGCGCCCGGTTGCTCAGCATGTCGAGCAGGATGGGCTGATCCTCGGGAGGCAGGTTGCGGGCCAGGGGATAACCGATAAGCTGGCGACGTTCCCTGTTCAGCAACTGGCTGAGCGTCAGATTGCACTCGATGACGACGCCACGGGCGTCCAGCGTGCAGTAGCTGACCGGGGAGGCGTCATAGAGGCGGGAGTAGCGGTCGCGCGAGGCGGCGAGCGTCACCTGCGTCTCGCGCAGCTCGTCGTTTTGCATCTCCAGTTCGATCTGATGGACGCGGAGTTCGTGAACCAGGCGCCGGACTTCCTCCGGTCCGAGGTCCAGTGTGTCTTCGCCGTACTCCGCCCTGCTTTCGGCCAGATTTCGCATGTGATTCATCCCTGGTTCCTCGATCGATTCCCGGTCTTAGCCGGGTTTTCCGGTGCAAGCCTCGGGCACGCACCCGGTGGGTCGTGGCTGCCCTATGGAGATGATGCCCATGTGACGCCCTTCGTCGTCGTGAAACGGGGTGTTGTTCCAGAAGATATCGCGCAACTGGCCGTCCTTGCAGAGGATCGGGCTGTGGTGGTGGCTGGGCAGTTCGCCAGCCCCGTCGGCGTAAGCCGCGTACACCGCCCTGACCGGGCCGCGCAACGCCTCGGGCACGCACAGGTCGATCCAGAGGTTGCCCATCAGCTCCTCGCGATTCCAGCCGCTGAGCTCCGTGAAATACGGGTTGAGGTAAAGCACCCGCCCCTCTTCATTCACATGCAGGGCAATGAGACGAAGGTTGTCGAGGGTGGCGCGGAATAAATGCTCGGATCGGGCCCGGGCAAGGGCGGTCATCCGCCTCTCGGTAATGTCCTTGGCGATCCCCGCCATGCGCGTCGACTTGCCCTGGGCATCGGCATACACCGCACCGTGTTCCAGCATCCAGCGTATCTCGCCGTTGTCGGGGCGGATGATGCGGTGTTCGATCCGATAGGGCCGGCTCGTATCCTCCAGACTGAGTCGGATCGCCTCCTTGACCTTAAGCCGGTCCTCCGCGGGGATGACCTTGAGGAAGGCGTCCAAGGTGCCCGCGAACCTGCCGGGGGCGAAGCCAAACAGCTTCTCGATGTTTTCGGACAAGACCATTTCGCCACTGGCGACGTTCCAGTCCCAGCTTCCCATGTGTGCTGCGATCTGGGCGAGCCGGTCGCGTTCCTGAGTCTGTTCCAGCTTTTTCTGTATGGCCTTGGTGGACTCGATGTCCACGAAGGTGAGCAGGACACCGGAGTAGAGGTTGGGGCTGATGCGATAGGGGTAGATACGCATCAGGTGGCTGCGGCCTGTTTTATCCTTGACTTCTTGTTCCAGAGCCTCGTGGGTGTCGTTGACCTGCCGGCTGAGGGCGTCGAGGTTGACGTCCTGAAGCTCGTGGACCAGATGGTCGAAGGGGCGGCCGATGTCCTGATCGATGATGCGGATGAAGCGGGCGACTTCCGGGGTGAAGCGGCGGATTTCCAGGTTTCGGTCGAGAAACAGGGTGGCGATGCGGGTATTCAGCAAGAGATTGTCGAGGTCGTTGTTGACCTCGGTCAGCTCGGTGATCTTGCCTTGCAGCTCGGCGTTGACGGTGTAGAGCTCCTCGTTGACCGATTGCAGTTCCTCGTTCGTGCTTTGCAGCTCTTCGTTGCTGGCCAGCAGCTCCTCGTTGGTGGCCTGTAATTCCTCGTTGGAGGTTTCCAGCTCCTCGACGGTGGCTTGCAGATTCTCGCGGGTGAACTGGAGTTCCTGGTCCAGGTCGTTGATGCGCTGCTCGGCATCCCGACCCACGTCATAGCTCAGCGCCTCCTGCTGCTTGTATTCGCTGGCGCCGGGCTGATGTTCCAGGATGAATACCGCCAGGAGCGGCACCTGGCCCTTGCGGGTCGGCAGCGGGAGGAGGCGCATGTTGACCAGGCGCTGAGGCTTGCCTTCGTCGCGCAGGTGGATGTTGTTGTAATTGATCTCCTTCCCGTCATGCAGCGCCTTTTGCACCCCGGTGGAGAGCGGAATGGCCAGGTCACGGTGGGCGAGCTTGCTGGCATCGCTCAACATCTTGCCTGCGGGGAAGCGCAGGTAGTCGTTTGCGTTGCCCACGACATGCAGCAATTCCATCTGTTCGTTGAGCACCATGGTGAAGGGCAGGTAATCGCCGCTGATGCCTTGCAGCAGCCGCTCGCCGATGCGCTCCTCTTCCGCCGCGCTGTATGCGTTGCCGCGCGCGTGGGTCTCCGTCCTGGGCGGATGGTGGCGTCCGCTGGCGCTGAAGTTGATGGTGGAGGGGGAAAGCATGTCCCGACGCTTCTTGCCGCGCGAATGGTAGAGCCGCCACTTGTTGTGCAGAGGCTCGAAGTATTCGGCCATGTCGCCGGTCGTTTCACTGGAGCCGAGAAACAGGATGCCGCCGGGATTGAGTGAGAAATTGAAAAGTTCCATCACCCGCTGCTGTAGCACGGTTTGCAGATAAATCAGCAGATTGCGGCAACTCACCAGCTCCAGATTGGTGAATGGCGGGTCCTTGACCAGATTGTGCTGGGCGAAGACCACCATCTCGCGGATGTGCCGGGCAATCTGAAAACCGTCGTCGCGCCGATAGAAGTATTTGGCGAGCAATTCCGGCGGCACGTCGGCGGAGATGCTGTCGGGATAGATGCCCGCGCCGGCGAAGGCGATCGCCTCTCGATCGACATCGGTGGCGAATATCTTGACCTGAACGAGCCGGCCCAGATAGGCCATGACTTCATGGCAAAGTATGGCGATGGAATACGCTTCCTCGCCGGTGGAACACGCGGCCACCCAGATGCGTATGGGCTGATCCCCCCGCTCCCGCATCAGCTGCGGCAGCCAGATTTCGCGCAACTCCTTGTAGGCGTGCGGGTCACGGAAGAAATTGGTGACGCCGATCAGCAAGTCGCGGTGCAGGCAATCGATCTCCTTGGGGAATCCATCCAGGTAACGAACATAGTCTTGCAGGGAAATGATCTGGTTTACCGTCATGCGCCGCTCGATGCGGCGCACTACGGTATTGGGCTTGTAATAGGTGAAGTCGATGCCGGTCTTCTCCCGCAGCAAGGCGAAGATGCGGTTCAGCCCGCCTTCGTCGCTCAGCAGGGTGTCGCTGCTTTCCTGTTTGCTGGCGTAGGGATGCTTGATGTAGGAGATGAGTTCGGCGGGCATGTCTTCCGGCGCCAGGATGTAATCCACCAGGCCGGTGGCGATGGCGGAACGGGGCATGCCATCGAAGCCGGCGGTCTCCATGCTCTGCACCATGACCATACCGACTTTTTCCTTGATGGCCCGTACCCCCCGCGTGCCGTCGGAGCCGGTGCCGGAAAGGATGATGCCCACGGCCATGTCGCATTGGTCCTCGGCCAATGAAGTGAGAAAGATGTCGATCGGCAGGTTGATGCCGCCCTGGCGCACCTGCTCGGTGAGCAGCAACTTGCCATGGAAGATGCGCAGATCGTGATTGGGCGGAATCAGGTAGACATGGTTGGCCAGGACCTGCATCCCCTCCACGGCCCGCTGCACCGGCATCGCGGTGCGCTTGGACAACAACTCGGTCATCAGGCTCTTGTGGTCTGGCGACAAGTGCTGGACGACGATAAAGGCGCACCCGCTCTGGGTGTCCATGTTGTTGAAGAAGGCGTCGATCGCCTCCAATCCGCCGGCGGAAGCGCCGATGCCGACATAGTGGGTCGGCGCCAAAGCGGGAATGTCTGGATTCGTGGGAGCCATGGCTTGACGATGAAGGTTCGGTCCCGGGCAGTTTAACCACCCCTTCCTCATTCGGTAACAGGGAGATTACTCACCCCTGCTGAGTGGATATACTCAGTAACCGGAAAAACAGGAAGTCCCCATGAAGAAGAACGGCATGTCCCACTCTGGCCTGGGCGGGAGCACGCATTTGCAGCAGGTGTACATCGTCAATCGGGATACGGTGGCCAATTCGGTGCCCCGCCGCATGCTGGCCGATGTCGAAATCCAGTCGCGGGAATTCCTCACGCCGAGCGACCTGCTCCAGGCCCTGCCGCTGCCGTCGCCGGCCTGCTTCCTGATCGATTTCATCCTGCCACAGGTCGATGGCCTGCAACTGATGCAGATGCTGCGCCGGGCGGACGCCCACCAGCCCTGCATCTTCACCTCGATCCGGATCGACCCGGAACTGGTGATTTCCGCCATGAACCGGGGCGCCTTCGGATTCGTGAAGAAGCCCTTTCAGCAGATGGAGGTGCTGGAAGTCGTGCAGCGCGCGCTCAATCGCGATCATTCCGTCCACAAGCTGATGACGCAGGCCAAGACCTACCGCGACCGCAGGGATACCTTGAGTTCACGCGAACGGCACATCCTGGAGTTCCTGGAGCGTGGGCTATCCGCCAGCGAAGTGGGCAATCACTTGCGCATCAGCCACCGCACGGTGGAAAACCACCGCGCGCAAATATTGCGCAAGCTCGATCTGGCCAGTTCGACTCAATTGATCCGGCAGGTCACCCTGCTCGATGCATTCCGGGTGAGTGGCTTGCTGGATTGAGCGGCCGAGTCACATGATGGCCAGACCGTTGTCATCTTCGCCTTCGCCCGTATCGTTTTGCGGCGGGCGGCGTACCAGATTACGCAACATCAGGCGCAGCTCGTTCTGGGAATCGGCGAAACGCAGCGCGGTTTCGGCCGCGACCTGTCCCGAGGCACACAGGTCGTACAGCGCCTGGTCGAAGGTGCACATGCCCATGTCCTTGGACTTGGCCATGATGGACTTGAGCTCATGGACCTGGCCCTTGTGTACCAGGTCGGAGACCAGCGGACTGTTCAGCAACACTTCGATGGCCGGCACACGACCGCCGTCGATCTTGGGAATCAGCCGCTGCGAGACGATGGCGCGCAAGTTGAGCGAGAGGTCCATCAAGAGTTGCGCGCGTCGGTCCATGCTAAAGAAGTTGATGATGCGATCCAGCGCCTGGTTCGAGTTGTTGGCATGCAAGGTGGCCAGGCAGAGATGGCCGGTTTCGGCGAAGGAAATCGCGTATTCCATGGTCTCGCGATCGCGAATCTCGCCGATCAGGATCACGTCCGGCGCCTGGCGCAGGGTGTTCTTCAGGGCGGCGAACCAGTTTTCCGTGTCCACCCCCACCTCGCGCTGCATGATCAGGCATTTCTTGTGCGGATGCATGAATTCGATCGGATCCTCGATGGTGATGATGTGGCCGCGCGAATTTTCGTTCCGGTGATCCAGCATGGCAGCCAGGCTGGTGGACTTGCCTGATCCGGTGCCGCCCACCATGAGGATCAATCCGCGCTTTTCCAGCACCACCCGGGCCAGGATCGGCGGCAGCCCGAGACCGGCCAGCGTGGGCACCTCGGTCTTGATGTGGCGCGCCACCAGCCCGGCCGAGCCGCGCTGCACGAACGCGTTCACGCGAAAACGGCCGACGCCATCGAGCGGGATCGCAAAATTGCATTCGCTGGTCTCGAGAAATTCGCTCTGCTGCTTTTCGTTCATGGCCGAACGCAGGATTTCATCGGCCTGCTCGCGGCTGATGGGCTTGGCGTTGAACAAGGTCATTTCCCCGTTGACCTTGATCGCGGGGGGCGAGCCAACGGTGATGAACAGATCGGAAGCGCCCTTCTCCAGCATGCTCTTGAGCAGTTCGCTCAGATAAGTAAAGTACGGGTTGTTTTCAGACATGTAGGCGTGGCGGGTTAACGTGAACGTCGGGCGACGACGCCCGGGAGCGAAGGCGCGGTCAAGCCCGCCCAAACCGTCGGATAACGCAGGACAAAGCGCAATTCCTGCTTGATGCGACGGTTGCAGAGGCGGCGCGATTCGGTGAGAAAAGTGCGCATGGCCGGGGTGACGGCGGCGATGACCTGTTCCCGCGGCAGCCGCGGTGGGCGTGGCAGGCCCAAGTGGTCGGCGACCACATCGAACCAGTCGCCCATCTTCAGGCCGCTGTCGTCCACGGCGTTGTAGAGGCGGTTGCCGCGGCCGCGGAACAGGGCGGCCACGGCCAGCCGGGCGAGATCCTCGGCGTGGATGTGGTTGGTGTGGACGTCGTCCAGGCTCAGGATCGCGGGCAGGCCGCGGCGCACCCGGTCTTCCGGCATGCGGTTCTGGGCGTAGATGCCGGGCGCGCGCAGCAGACTGACGCGCCTGCCGCGCTGGCCAAACCGGCGCAACCGCGCCTCGGCGTCGGCGCGACGCTGCGCCCTCGGGTTGTTCGGCCGCGCCCTGTGCGTCTCGCTCACCACGGCACCGGCGCAATCGCCGTAGACCCCGCTGGTGCTGATATACACGAGTTGCGCTAGACTGCCGCGCCCGAGAGCCGCCAGGAGATTCCCGGTGCGCGGATCATGTGCGCCCTGGGCGGGTGGCGGCGCAAAGTGCAATACCGCGTCGGCCAGGCCGGCCAGGCGTTTCAGGCTGGCGCGATCATCCAGATCGCCCAGGACAGGAATGACACCCGCGGCGCGCAGCCCTGCCGCGCGCTGTGGCGAACGAATCAGGCCGTAGAGGCGGGCGTGCCCCGCCAGAAGTCGGGCGGCGCGTAGCCCCACGTCGCCGCAACCCACAATCAGGATACGCATCGGTTCACGGTTACAAAGAGGAAATCGGAATGTCTTACCAAGTCACAATTCAGCCCAGCGGCCACCAGTTTAGCGTCAACCCGGGCGAGACACTGCTCCATGCATCACTCCATGCCGGTTTCGCACTGCCTTACGGCTGCCGCAACGGCGCCTGTGGAGCGTGCAAGGGCAAGGTACTCTCCGGTGAAGTGGATTTAGGCAACTACCAGTCCGGTGCGCTCAGCCCGGAAGAGGAAGCCCGCGGGCTGGCGCTGTTCTGCTGTGCCACCGCCAAGAGCGATCTGGGCATCGAAGTGAAGGAAGTCGGCGCCACCCTCGACATCCCGGTGAAGACCCTGCCGTGTCGGGTGGAGCGCATGGAAAGACTGGCCGACGATGTGATGGCCCTCTGGCTGAAACTGCCGGCCAACGAGCGTTTGCAGTTCCTGCCCGGCCAGTACATCGACTTTCTCCTCAAGGATGGGCAGCGGCGCAGTTTCTCCCTGGCCAATTCGCCGGAAGACGACGGCCCGCTGGAACTGCACGTGCGCCAGGTTAAAGGCGGCAAGTTCACCGAGCAGGTCTTCAGCACCATGAAGCCCAAAGATATCCTGCGCATCAACGGCCCGCACGGCAGTTTCTTCCTGCGCGAATCGGACAAGCCGGTGCTGTTGGTGGCCGGGGGCACCGGCTACGCGCCGATCAAGAGCATCCTCGCGCACGCCTTGCACCACCAGAACCCGCGTGAATTCGTCTTCTATTGGGGCGCGCGTGCACAATCCGACCTCTACCAGCCGGACCTGCCGGCGCAGTGGCAAGAGACGCATGCGAACTTCAGCTTCATCCCGGTGCTCGACCAACCCGTAGATCACTGGCCAGGGCGCGTGGGCCGGGTGCATGAAGCGGTGCTGGCCGACTTCGCCGATCTTTCCGGCTACGAGGCCTATGTCTGCGGTGCGCCTCCCATGGTGCAGGCGGCGCGGCGCGACTTTCTGGCGCGCGGACTTCCCGAGGACGCCTTCTACTCGGACGCTTTCGATTACCAAATCAAGCAGGCTTGACCGCGCGCAACCTCCCCGTATAATACCCGACTGATTTTGTCGACTTAGAGGCCGTGATCATGGATATGAAAGAACAAGTACACGAACTGGTCACCACGAATTCCGTGGTGTTGTACATGAAGGGCACGCCGCAGTTTCCGCAGTGCGGCTTTTCCGCGAACGCGGCCAATATCCTCAAGGCCTGCGGGGTCACCGACTTCGTCGCGGTCAACGTGCTCCAGGACGATGCCATCCGCGTCGCCATCAAGGAATACGCCAACTGGCCAACCATCCCCCAGCTTTATATCGGCGGCCAGTTCATCGGCGGCTCCGACATCATGCGCGACCTCTACCAGAGCGGCGAACTGCAAACCCTGCTGGCCGCAGCCCGGCCGCACTGAGTGGTATTCGCCAGCAGCCATCCGCCAGAATAGTTTCCTGCACGACCGCAATTCCGGGTAACTTTGCCACGGTTGAATGGACTGCACGGGCCTTGAGATGACGGATGTATTTTTTAGCGGCGCCGCGCGCGCCCTTGGCAGCGGGCTGCTGATCGCCACCCTGGCGGGATGCGGTGGTGGTGGTGGTGGATCTGCCAGCCCCGCCCCGACCAGCCCCGTTGCGACTTATGGCGTGGGCGGCTCGATCGTCGGCTCAAGCGGGGCCGTGGTCTTGCAGAACAACGGCGGCGACGACTACAGCGTTGCGGCCAGCGGCAATTTCACCTTCCCCACCGCCCTCGCCAGCGGCAGCCAGTACAACGTGAGCGTGCTCACCCAGCCTGCCGGCCAGACTTGCGGGGTGAGCAACGGCAGCGGCACGGTCGGTCAGGCCAATGTGAGCAATGTCGTCGTCAACTGCACAACCAACACCTACCGCGTGGGTGGTTCGGTTGCCGGCCTGAGCGGCAGCGTCGTCTTGCAGGACAACGGCGGCGACAATCTGGCCGTGCTCGCCAGCGGCAATTTCACATTCCCGACCCTGGTCGCCAACGGCAATCCCTACAAGGTGAGCGTGCTCACGCAACCTGCCGGCCAAAGTTGCTCGGTGAGCAACGGCAGCGGCACGATCAACCTGGCCAATGTGAGCAATGTCGGCGTCAACTGCGCCACCAACACCTACACCGTGGGTGGAAGTGTCTCGGGCCTGAGCGGCAACGTCGTCTTGCAGGACAATGGCGGCGATACTCTCCACATCTCTGGCAACGGCAGTTTCACCTTCCCCACTGCTGTCGCCCGCGGTAGCCCATACAGCGTGAGCGTGCTCACCCAGCCCACCGGCCAGAGTTGCTCGGTGAGCCATGGCACGGGCACGGTCAACCTGGCCAATGTGAGCGATGTCAGCGTCAGTTGCGCCGCCAACACCTACAGCGTGGGTGGAAACATCTCTGGCCTGAGCGGCAGCGTGGTCTTGCGCGACAACGGCGGCGACGACCTCACCGTATCCGCGAATGGACCGTTCCAATTCTCCACGGCCGTGGCCTATGGCAACCCCTATGGCGTCACGGTGCTGACCCAGCCCGTGGGACAGACTTGCAGCGTGGCGAGCGGGAGCGGCACGGTGACGGCGAGTGTGAGCAATGTGGCGGTGTCCTGCGCCGCACCGCTCACACTGACCCTGCCGACGCGTGCGATCGGCCCTGGCCAGCTCGCGGTCGTCGTCAACACGAACGACCCACTCTCGCAACAAGTGGCCAGTTATTACCAGCAAAAACGCCCCGCCGTGAGCCTGATTCAAGTGGCGCTGGCCACCGGGAGCGACACGATTTCGTCCGCCAACTTCGCCACCTTGAAGGCCGCGGTGGATGCCCAGTTGAGCAGTGGCATCCAAGCGACCCTCCTGACCTGGGTGCAACCCTCGCGGGTGGTGGGCCCTACTTGCACGATGAGCATCACCAGCGCCATGACCTTCGGATTCGATGCGAAATATTGTCAAACCGGAGGAGCGACCACTGCGGCCTCGATCTATTTCAACACCGAGTCCGCCCTACCCTGGCAAGACCTGGGCCTGCGACCCTCCATGATGCTGGGTGCCACGACTTACGCCAAGGCGCAGACGCTGATCGACCGGGGTGTGAGCGCCGACGCCAGCTATCCGGCCGGGGACGGCTATCTCCTGCGCACCAGTGATGTGAATCGCAGCGTGCGCTACCCGGACTACACGGGCCTGCCCGCCCTCTGGTCGGGTGCGTTGAGTCTCAACTACATCGACAATTCGGCGGGCCTCGCCAGCGACAGCATCAGCAACAAAGCCAACGTGCTGTTCTATTTCACCGGCCTGGCCACCGTGCCCAACCTCAGCAGCATCACCTTCCGGCCCGGCGCCATCGGCGACACACTGACGTCCTTCGGCGGCGTCTTGCCCGCCGGCAACGGCCAGATGCCCATCACCGCCTGGCTGGACGCGGGAGCCACGGCCAGCTACGGGACCGTGGAAGAGCCCTACAACTACACGCAGAAGTTTTCCCAAGCCTCGGTGTTGATCGACCAATACTACCGGGGAGCGACGCTGATCGAGGCCTACTGGAAGTCGGTCGCGTGGCCGGGCGAGGGCCTGTTCGTGGGCGAGCCGCTGGCGCAGCCCTACAAGGACACGCCCAGCTTCGCAATCAGCGCAGGCCAATACGCCATCGCCACCCGCACCATGCGTCCCGGCGCCACGTACTCCTTGCAGTACCACACGACGCCTTCCTCGAACTGGGTCACCCTGAAGAGTTTCTCCGTCACGCGTGCACAAGCGCAAACGGTCACGGCGCCGCTCCCCCCGGCCGCCGCGACCCAGATCCGCTGGCAAGGCCCGTGCCCGGACAATGCGGCGAAGCAGTGTACGCTGGCCGCCTCGAACTGATCGCCCTCATGAAGCACGCTTCAACCCGTTGATTCAGAGAGGAATAATCGCGGCTCTGTAGCGTCGGCTTGCAGCCGACCGTTTTCAAAAACGCCGGCAAGGATGCCAGCGCTACAGGAAAGATCTCGCCAGTGCTGCTTCAACCTGCCTTCCTGGGGTGGTTTAGGTCGCTATCGACCAGCTCCGCTCCCCGACAACCACTTCAGCACGACCGAGAAGAGCAGGCTCGGATCGACCGGCTTGCTCAGGAAGTCATTCATCCCCGCGCCCAGACACAGTTGCCGGTCTTCCGCGAAGACATTGGCGGTCATGGCGACGATGGGCAGCGTTGCGCGACCGTCCAGCTTGCGGATTTCGCGGGTGGCTTCCACGCCATCCATCTGCGGCATTTGCATGTCCATCAGGATCAGGTCGTAGTCGTGGTGCTGCGCCAGCCGCAAGGCTTCCGCGCCGTCCAGGGCCAGGTCGATCTGTAGGCCGATGTCTTCGAGGAGCATTTGCGTGACTTCCCGATTGATCGGTTCGTCTTCCGCCAGCAGGATGCGTGCTCCGCGATGTACGTGCCGCAGGGTGCGTTCCGCATCATCCCAGATAGCGGCGGCGGCCGCGGCGGTGGTCTCCGTCTTGCCCAGCCGCGCAGTGAACCAGAAGGTGCTGCCGACGCCGGGCACGCTGGAAACCCCGACTTCGCCCCCCATCAAGTGCGCCAGCTTGCGGGTGATGGCCAGCCCCAAGCCGGTTCCGCCATACTTGCGCGTGGTCGAGTTGTCGGCCTGCTCGAAGTCCGAGAACAGCCGCTGCACCGCCTCGGGGGCGATGCCGACGCCCGTGTCCTCCACCTCGAAGCGGATCACCACGCTCTCGCCAATATCCTCCAGCAGCCGCGCACGCAAGGTCAGGCCGCCGGTCACGGTGAACTTCAGGGCGTTGCCCAGGTAATTGAGTAGCGCCTGAGACAGCCGGGTGGCGTCGCCGCGCAGCGACAAGGGAAGACCCTCGATTTCGAGCGCGAGCCTCAGGCCCTTCGCCGTCACTGCGGCATCGAGGAGGGAGACCGCCTCATGCAGTACTTCGGCCAAGACGAAGTCGCGTTGTTCGAGGATCAACTTGCCGGCCTCGATCTTGGACAGGTCGAGGATGTCGTTCAGGATGGACAGCAGGTGTTTGCCGGAGGCGGCAATCTTGTCGAGCTGCGTGGTCTGCAGGGGGGTGACTTCGCCACGGCGCAGCAGGTGCGCCATGCCGAGGATGCCGTTCATGGGCGTGCGGATCTCATGGCTCATGTTGGCCAGGAAGGTGCTCTTGGCGATGTTTGCGGATTCGGCGGCATTCCGAGCCGCCGTCAACTCGACGGTACGCGCTTCCACCAGGTTTTCCAGATGGTGGCGATAGCGGTCGAGTTCCTCGCCCATGTGTTTCTTCTCGGTGATGTCTTCCTTCACCCCGACATAGTGCGTAATGCGCCCGTCCGGCTCGCGGATCGGGGTGATGCGGTCGAACTCGACGAATTCGCTGCCATCGCGGCGCCGGTTGATGAACTCGCCCTTCCATGCGCGGCCCTGGGAGAGGATATTCCACAAGGCAACATAGGTGGCGCGCGGCGTCTTGCCCGATTGCAGGATGCGCTGATTCTGGCCCAGCAGTTCCTCGCGGCTATACCCGGTGTTGCGCACATAGGCCTCGTTCACGTATTCGATCTCGGCCGCGAGATTGGTGATGACGATGCCCTCCGTGCCTTGCTCGACGACCAGCGAGAGCCGGCGAATCTGGTCTTCCGCCGCGCGGCGCTGGCTGATGTCGCGCACCACCATGCTGGTCATGAGTTGGCTGTCCTTGCCCAGGAAGACCGAGGAGGTGAGTTCGACGGGAAACTTCCGACCGGCGCGGTCGATGAAACTCAGTTCACCGGCGAACCATTGGTCCTGCTCGCGTGCCGACAAGGCGGAGGCCAGGCGCGGGTCGCTGGCGTCGACGATACCCTGGCGACCGATCCGGTGCAGCTCTTCCTCGCTGTAGCCGAACAAGCGCTGTGCCGCGCCATTGGCGGCCAGGATGCCGCCGCCCGGGGTGGTCAGCAAAATGGCGTCGAGGCTGTGATCGAACAGGGCGCGGAACATGGCCTCGTTCTCGCGCAAGTGCGATTCGGCTCGCTTGCGCGCGGTGATGTCGCGATTGCTGCCGCGCCGCCCCAGGTAGACGCCGGCCTCGTCGTATAGGGGGCGGCACTGGTGGCGGATCCAGCAGGTCTCACCGTTGTGGCGCAGCATGCGAAATTCCAAGTCCTCCGTGTCGTCCAGGTCGTGGTTTAGGTGTGCCTGGTATCGGGCGCGGTCGTCGGGATGGATGCGCTGCGTCATCAGCTCGGGGTCGGCGAGGAAGGCCTCCGGCGTGTAGCCCAGTAGCTGTTCACACGCGGGCGAGACGTAGAGGTAGCGGCCATCCACGCCTACCCAGTAGATCCAGTCGGCGGCGTATTCCGCCAGCAAGCGGTACTTCATCTCCGATTCCCACGACACCTGCTTCGCCCGGCGAATCTCGGAGAGGTCGGTCAGGGTGATGCGCAGCGTCTCCACCTCCCCGTACGTCACGCGGCGGCAATCGACATGGGCCGGGAATGTGGCGCCCTCTTCACAATGCGAACCACGACACAGCGTCAGATCGAAGGCCAGTGGCTCCGACTTGGTGATCGCGGCGATGAAGTGGTGTTGCCAGACGTCCCGCTCGGCCAGGGCATCGTGGCGGGCGAAGCGGCGCCCGAGCAGTGCCTGTCGCTCGAAGCACAACATCGCGGCGGCGGTGAGATTGGCCGCAACGACGACGCCATCGCGGTTGAGCGTCAGGTAACCTACGGGGGCGAATTCATAGAGATCGACATAACGGTCGCGCGAGGCTTCCAGCTCGGCCTGGGACTGGCGCAGGGCTTCGTTCTGCATCTCCAGTTCGATCTGATGCACCTGGAGCTCGTGCAACAGAGTTTCCGTGGAGGGGTGGTCTGGCAAGTTCGCAAGCAGCAGCGCCTTCTCCGCCGCTGTACGCAACCGCGAATTCGGGTCCATGACCACTCCTCAAAGGGTTGCTGCGGCGATGGAGGTACCAGAAAATACCAGAATCGCGCCGGTGGCTAGCCGCTAGCAATTTCCGCGAGCTTCGGCAAGCGGTGAAACTGTATCAGGGTTTGGCCAATTCCTCGGTTTTCTTCGTCACGAATTCTCGAATGTCCGCGCCCAAATGGGTCTGTAGCGCGCGCCGATAGGCCTGGGCGGCCTCCGCGCGCGAACCGGTTTGCTCCAGGGTCACGGCCAGGCCGACCCACCACGGACCGTGTCCTGAATCCATGCGAGCGGCTTCGCGGTAGGCGTGCGTCGCCTCCTCCGCATGGCCGGCCTTCTCCAGGACGCCGCCGTAGAGCCCCCAGTAGCCGGCGTCTACGCCTTTGCCCAGACCCGCTTTGAGGAAGGCCGCGGCCCCGGCCGTGTCGCCGCGTTGCAGGCTCAGCTGGCCCAGGCTGCGGCTGTACCAGGCATCCCGTGGATGCAACAGCAGGCCCTCGCGCAGCAGCGCCTCGGCGCGCGCCGCATCCCCGCCTTCCAGGCTGAGCGCAACCAAGGCCTGGCGCGCCGGGCCATGGCTCGCATCCAGGCGCAGGAGGGCTTCCAGCGCCTCCAACGCCTCGCGCCCGCGCCCCTGCTCGATCAGGCGCGCGGCCTGAGCCCAGGCTTGCTCGGCCTGCTCGCGCGCGCTCAAGGGCCGGACTTCCTTGGAGACTCTGGCCGGTCGCGGCTCGGGCAGATGGGTATCGAGTTTGATCGGCGTCTGCCTGTAGCGCAGGCTTCCAGCCTGCTCTGCCCTGCGCTCGGGCAGGGGGGTATCGGGCTGGGTCGGCGTCTGCCTGTAGCGCAGGCTTCCAGCCTGCTCTGCCCTGCGCTCGGGCAGGGGGATATCGGGCTGGGTCGGCGTCTGCCTGTAGCGCAGGCTTCCAGCCTGCTCTGCCCTGCGCTCGGGCAGGGGGGTATCGGGCTGGATCGGCGCGCTCGGGATCTCGCTCAGCGTCTCACTCAGCCGCAGGTGCGGCCGTGCTTCGGGCGGTTGAGGCATTTGCGGCCGGAGCGCAGGCCAGAACCACCAGCCCGCCGCCAAAGTGGCGAACACCAAGCCCCACAGCGGGTGGACACGCAGCCGCCTGGCCGGCACGGCCCGCACCCCGGCCAGACGCCCAGGCGCGGCCCCCATACGGTCGAGATCCTTGAGGACGCGGTTGATGACGCTCATCCCACGTGCATCCCCGGGCCGTAGCGGAAGAAATTCGCCGTCATGGCGTCACCAGGCGATCGAACAGGGACAAGCGGGCGCCGGGCGTGTCGCTCCCGGCCAGGCGGGCATGGCGCGGCGTAACCTGCTCGCACCCCTCCCCGTAGGCCAGCATCAAGGCCTTGTGCGCGAGTATGTTGAGCAGGCGCGGCATCCCCCGGCTCAAACGATGCAGCTTGCCGGCCGCGGCTCCCTGGAACAGCGGCCCACGGGCGCCGGCCAGGCCGGTGCGGTGCATCAGATAGGCGGGCGTCTCCGCACCGGACAAGGGAGACAACCGGTCGTGGAAGGCGATCCGGCTCTTGATCTGGCGCACCGAGGGGTCGTTCAGGCGCAAATCCAGTTCCGGCTGGCCGAACAGGACGATCTGCAAGAGCTTGCGTTTCTCCGTTTCCAGGTTGGTGATGAGGCGCAGGGCTTCCAGGCTCTCCAGCGGGATCGCCTGGGCTTCGTCGATCAGGGCCACGGCGCGGCGATCCTCGCTCGCCAGTTGCAGCAGGCGCGTCTCCAGCGCCTTGGTGAGGCCGTAGGCCAGGCTGCGCTTGAAGTCGCCGCCGAGTTCGCCCAGCAAGGCCTGGTTGAGCGCCGCGGGCGAAAGATGCGGGTTCGGGATGTAGGCCGCGGCCCAGCCCTGGGACTCTAACTGGTTGAGCAGGTAGCGGCACAACAAGGTCTTGCCGGAACCGACTTCACCCACGATCTTGATCAGGCCCTCGCCCGCGTCCAGGGCCACCAGCAGGGTGTTGAGCGCCGCTTGTGCGCCCTCCCCCGAAAAGAAATAGCCGGTGTCCGGCGTAAGCCCGAAGGGAAATTCTTTCAGACCGAAGTGCGCGAGGTACATGGTCAGCGGGTGGTCGCCCTCACCGCGCTTCCAGCTTCTCGATGCGCGCCTGCGATTCCCGCGCCGTGTCCAGCCAGTCGGACTGCTGCTTGATCACGGTGGGTTTGAGCAGGATCACCAGTTCCTGTTTCAATCGAGTCACGTTCTTGTATTTGAACAGCGCGCCCAGGCCGGGGAGGGTGGAGAGGCCGGGCACGCCGCTGCCGCTGTCCTGCGATTGCAGCTTCATCAGGCCACCGATGGCGGCGATCTCGCCGTCGTGCAGGCGCACGATGCTGTCGGTCTCGGAGACCGTGCTGGAGGCCAGCGGCAGGGACAGGCTGCCCGCGGACCCCAGGTTGATGACCTGATTGTTGGTCGTGACCTGGCTCACCGACGGATGCACATGCAGGATGATGTCGCCGGCGGCGTCGATCTGCGGCGTCACGTCCAGGGAGATTCCGGAGAAAAACGGTTGCAGGGTGACGCTGGGCGTGGTCGAAGCCGTGGTGCCGGTGGTGGTCGAGGTCGTCGAGACATTGGTGACGAAGAAGTTATCGGTGCCCACCTTGAGTACCGCCTTCTGATCGTTGATGGCGGCGATGCGCGGACTGGACAGGACCTGCACATCTCCCTGGCTTTCGAGGAATTGCACCAGCGCAGCAAAGCTGTTGGTCTGGAAGGCCAGGCCGACCACGCTGTTGTTGGCGGCCAGATTGAGCGCGCCGAAATTCTGCGTGCTCGCGAGGAAGGGCGTGCTGCTGGAAGGGAAGGTCGCCTGGCCGATGTTGCTGCTCAAGCCGATGGCACTGGGACCACTGCTGCCTATGGCCGCCCAGTTGATGCCGCTTTGCGCGCCCTCGTTGAGGGTGACTTCGAGGATCTTGGCCTCGATCATCACCTGGCGCTCCACGCTGATCTGCGCCGCCTTGAGATACTCGCTCACCTGGCGTTGTTCCGCCGGCAGGGCGCGCACCGCCAGCATGCCGGTGTGTGGGCTAGTCATGATGCTGTGTCCGGCCGGGCAGGTGAGTTGCCCGCCCGCGCCGGCACAGCCGATCAAGAGGCCGACGCTGGCCTGCAACTCGCCCCAGAAGTCGCTCTTCTGATCGGTCGACACGCGGCTGGTTTCGAGCTGCTTGGAACTGCCCGTGGCACTGCCGGAGGTGCTGCCGGAGGCGCCGCCCGGGGTGGCCCCGCTGCCGGCGCTGTCGGTCACCGCGCCGGAAATGACGCGCAATTCCGATTGCCCCTTGCGCACCGAGGACGGATAGTTGATCGAATAGAAACGGGTCTGCGCGGTCAGCGGCTGCACGAAGATGCGATTGCCTTCGATGCGGAAGTCGTAGCCATAGAGCTCGCGCACCGCGCTCATGGCCTCGGGCACGCTCACATCCTTGAGGTTGACCGTGAGATTTCCGGCCACCTCGGGGTGCAACAGCATGCTGTAGCGCGTGCCCGAGGCGATGCCCATGAACACCTGCTGCGCCGGGGCGTTGTTCACGGCCAGGTCGAAACGCGGTTCCAGCGGCACGGACGCGGCATGGGGCAACTCCACGACGCTTTGCGGCGCCAGGAATGCCGCCACGGAGGCGGGCAGCGGGGTTGGCTTGGGCGCTTCCGCGGCGTGGCGAAGTTCCTCCCGGATCGCCGGCAGCGCCGGCTTTCCCTTGACCTGGGCACACCCGCAGAGCGCCGACAGGGCGACCCACACCAGGCAACTCTTGCCGCTCGCCACTTGCCACTTGTCGTTCATCGCTTCTCCATCTTGCCAGGCGAGGTCTTCTTCACCTGCGGCAACAGTCTGAGTTGTCGTAATCCTGTCCTGGTTTTGAGCCAGACGCCGCTCTCGTCGATCCGGGTGACGCGTCCGACGCCCGCCGCCGCCCCCAGATCCAGCCTGTCTCCCAGCCTCACGGCCTGCCCGGCGACCAGGGCATAGGCGTCATTGCCCATCAGGAACACGCTGCTGACCTGCAAGGGAGCATCCGCCCCGGCTTGCTTGAGCGGATCGCCCAGGCCAGCCGGCGGCCGGGTGGGGTCGAGGTCCGCGCAGGCCGCGAGCCGGGGCAAAAGGCAGACACAAGCCACAAGGCACAGGACGCAAAGCGCCCCTGGTCCCTGGAATCCTGATTCCTGATTCCCGGACCCCGGCGTCATACCGTCAGCCATGTCTGCTCCGTGCTCAAGGTGTACAAGGTGAGGGTGAGTTCGATCTCGGGATGGCGGCTGGCGTCCAACTCGGCACGCGCCCAGTAGAAACCGACCGGCAGGCCCTCCAGACTCTCCATGTAGCGCACCAGATTCTCATAGCTGCCCGCAAGGCTGATACGCACGCCCTGGCGAAACAGGGCTGCGGCGCGGGCATCGCCGGATGGCCCCACGGCCTCTGGCGGCAGGGTCTTGAGGCTGGTCAGACGCAGGCCGGGTTGGTTGCGCAGCAGGCCCTGCAGAACTTGTGCCATGTCCTTGGCCGCCACCAGGTGACCTTGCGTGTTCGCGTGCATGCGCGCATCCAGCGTCTGCCGCGCCGTCTCCAGGCGCTGCTGCGCCAGGCGCGCCGGATCGACCTGGAGCGCACGGCGGCCGAGCGCGTCCTGCGCGCGGGCGATGCGCTCGTCCGCTGCACGAAGCGCCGCCTGCTGGGCGTGGATGGCCTTGTCCATGGGCTTTAGCAACAGGCTGTCGAGTGTCAGCCAGAGGCCGGCTAACAGCAGCAAGAACAGGATCACCCGCTCGCGCGGGCTGAGGGCGTCGATTCTTTCCAGGTAGACGGAGAACGGCTTCATGGACTCTTCCTCGTGACCGCGAGCGGATTCGTCCCGGACTTGTCCTGATCCTGACGGGCGCTCAGGACAAACTCCAGGAAGTTCGCCTTCTCGTCCACCTTTTCACCTACCTTATCGCTTACCTTATCACTCGCCTTTCCGGCCATTCTGTCCGCTATTTTCCCCAGCCCCTTGCCGGCCTCCTTCTCCACTTCCTTCTCCGCGGGCGGACCCAGGGTCAGGGCGGCGAACGAGAGGCCGACGAACAGCGGCTCCGCGCGCAGGCTGGCGATCAGGCGAGCCGACGCCTCGCCGGAGAGCGCGCCTCCGCGCAGGTTCATCTCGTGGCCCGCCGCGCCGATCTCCACCCGCGTGAGCCAGGCGCCCTCCACGCGGCTGCGCGCCAGTGCGCGGAACTGCCGGGAATAGCCGACGTCCGAACCCAGAGCGCCGCTGGCCAGGGCGTCCAGCGCCCGCTGTAGATTGCGCAAGCGGGCTTCCGTACTCTCGGCCAGGCGCAGCACGCCGGGGTCCGCCTGGCGCGGCACTGCGCCGGCATGGGCACGTGTTTCAAGCTTGAGTGCCTGCCCCGTCAACTGCGTCGCCTCGCGGCGCAACTGCGTCAGGCGCCAGGCTTCCCAGGCATAAAACAGCAGGAGAGCGCACAGGAATACCGCGCTGCCCGCCAGGAGTCGGCGCACCGGCAAGACCACGCGGACCGGCCGGAAAGCGGCCTGGTAGAGATTGATTTGTTTCATCGGGAAATTTTGACGGCGCTCATGGCTTCGTTTCCCGGAGTGCCGCGCCCAGCAGCGGGAATACCCGGTTCTGTATGCGCTCGTCCTGAAGGCGTTCCTGGCCGGAGAGGTCGAACAAGCGTTCGAGCTCGACCACTTCCGCTCCGATGGGCAGATATTCGACCAGTTTGCGCGCGAGCAGGGCCGAGTCGGGCATCGGCGCCAGGTAAAGCTTGGCCAGGGGCAGCCAGGAGAACTGGCGCTCGAAATAGTCCACCGAGCGCTGTGCCTCCATCGCCACCCGGTCGAACAGGAAATCGCCGCTGGAACCACGCCCCTCGATGCGACGCGAGAGCACCAGATCCTCCCCGAAAGTAAAGGTGAGCAGGCCGTTCTCGCCGTCGAAGTGCAGCATCGCCACGGCATAATCCGAGGGTGCGAGGCGCACGGCCAGATTGCGCAGCGCGGTTTCGCGGATGTCGATGCTGGCCAGGGGCAGGTCGGCTTGCTGAAAGGGTTGGGCCAGCGCGCGCACCGCCGGTGCCTGGGCGGCGACCACGTAAAGAGAAGCCGGATGCCCGGCCTGGCCCGGCACGGGCAGATGATCGAGGACGGCGTCGTCGATGTGGAAATTGATCAGGTCCTTCACCTTCCAGCGCAAGGCGCTGGCCAGTTCGTCGTCGGGCACGTTGGGCGCCTCGATCAGCACCGTCTGGTAGGACTCCTGGGCCAGCAGGGCGGTGAGCGGCGCGCCCTGAATTTCCGCCTCACGCGCCATGCGCACGAGCGATTCCGGGGTCATGGCCAGGCTATCGGTCAGCACGAAGGCGGCGACGTGTGGATGGCCCGGGTCGCCTTCCAGGCGTATCGCCCCCACGCCGCCCGGACAAGGGGAGAGCACGGCGGGACTGCGCTTGCTGCGTTTGTAGGAAAACATGGATCAGGTGCGGGGGTGTGGGGGGCCGTCGTTAGTACAGTTCACGCCGAATGATGACCTTGTTGTTGCCGCTACGCCCGGCAAAACTGGCGCGGGCGTGCGGGTCGTCATCATAAAGGTTGAGGCCGGTGGCTACACCATCCCAGTTGTATTTCAGCCAGGCGGGTGCTGCGGCCGTCAGGTCGATGTATCCGGAGAATTGCGTGGGTGGGCTCGTGGGGGAGAACGCCAGACCGGCATTGCCCGCAACCAGCGGAGACGCGTAGTTCGGCGTCGGGGTCGCCGCGTTGCTTAGATGATAAGCCGGCGAGAGGGATGAAACCGTCGTGCAGTTGTCCTCCGCGTTGGTGACGAAACCCGTGCCGCTCCAGTACTGCGCCGTCAGCGGAACCGGCAGGGACAGCAGCGAGGTGCCCATGGCGTTTTGCATGCGCAAACGGCCGAAGCGCTGCACCGTGCTGGCGATGGGGGCCGGAGCTGTCAGGGTCACCCCGTCGCCGTCGACGGGTAACGCGGTGAGCGTCGGCGTGGCGGGCGAGGTGGGCGTGCCGCTCGGCGCGCGCGGCACATTGAGGCTGGCCGTCACGCTGGCCACGCCGTTGCCCCAACTGCCCGTGGGGGCGGTGGCACCCGCTACCAGTGCAGCTCCCGCCGCCGCGAAACCGTAGTGGCTCCAGGTGCTCAAGTCCAGGGCGTTGTAGTTCCGGGTGGTGGCGTTGCCGCCGTTCTGCGCGGTGAGCGTGAACGCGGTGGAAAAATCCTGCCCGTAGTAGGTGAAGCTGCCGCACCCTGGGGTGAGGCTTGCCGCAGTGAGCGCGAAATGGTCCGGCACGAAGCGGCCGACGTAGCCGCTGGCCGCCGTGTTGGCGAAATAACAGCCATATTTGCCGCCCACGGCGACATTGGAATAATCGGCCGTGCAATCGCCGTTCGCGGCATCCACGCCGGTGAAGCCCGTATCCGTGACGGCATCCGCCAACAAGCTGAAATACCCCGATTCGTCGTAGGTGAAACCGCTGCCCGTGGCAACGCCACTCACGGCGTCGGCCGCGGCGAAGCCACCCGCGAGCGTGCCCGCGTGGACCGCGCCCGCGGACGCTTGCAACTTGCTGGTGTCGAGCACGGGCGTGCCGTTGTAGCCGGGCGTGGCCGTGGCACTCAGGGTAAAGCCGGACCCCGCCTTGACGATGGGCGTGGCCAACGGGTCGCTGCCCCGGCTCACGTCGGCACTGGCCGATGAAGCAAGGGTGAACGTGGTCGGGCGCACCGAGAAATGGTCGCTGGAACAGGCGCTGACGCTGGAAGCGACATCCGTCACGCGGCAGAGCAGGTCGGGATAGGCGCGGGCGACGCTGGCCGCACTGGCGCTGATGCGCCCAGCGTTGCCACTGGGGAAGGTCTGTCCGGGCCAGGTGACCTGGGTGGCACGGCCGGCGCAGGCCGTGCTGCCGCTGCCGTCCACCAGGGCCACGCTCACGCTCTGGCTGGCACTGGCGGCATAGTTGGGTTCCAGCGAGCCATCCGCTTTCAGGGCGACGATGTCGAAATTGAATGGCGTCCCGACCAGCTTGGTATAGAGGTGGCCTGTGTTGGCATTGGCGCCGACCTCGATGCAGTTGAAGCCGGCAGGTACGCTGCTGGCGGCCCCGCCACAGTTCGGCAGCACCCCGGCAGTCAGGCCCAGATCACCCCAGACTTGGGACTCGTAGACTATGGTCCGGTCGCCACCGTAATTGCTCAGCGTGCGCAGCCTCAGCGCCGCGACGTTGGCTACGGCCGCCGCCGGCGTGAAACTCTGGCTGCCCGTCGCATTGGTTGCCGTGAACACGGTCCGCCTGCCGGACCATGTACCCGGCGCTTCCAGTTCGTACAGGATGGTCCGGTCGCCGCCGTGGTTGCTGAGCGTGCGCAGCCGCAGCGCCGCGACGTTGGGCACGGGAGCCGCCAGCGTGAAACTCTGGAGACCCGTCACATTGGCCGCCGTAAACAGGGTCTGATTCGCGGCCCAACTGCCTGGCGCTTCCATTTCGTAAAGTATGGTCCGGTCGCCGCCGTAGTTGCTCAACGTGCGCAAGCGCAGCGCCGCAACGTTGGGCACGGCGGCGGCCAATGTGAATTGCTGGAGACCCGTCGCATTGGTCGCCGTATACACGGTCTGTTTTCCCGCCCAGGTGCCCGGTGCTTCCATTTCGTAAACGATGGTCCGGTCGCCGCCGTAGTTACTCAAGGTGCGCAAGCGCAGCGCCACGACGTTGGACACCGCGGACGGCAGCGTGAAACTCTGGAGGCCCGTGACATTGGCTGCCGTATACACGGTCTGTTTTCCCGCCCAGGCGCCCAGCGCTTCCATTTCGTAAATGATGACCCGGTCGCCGCCGCGATTGTTCAGGGTACGCAAACGCAGCGCAGCCACGTTGGCGATCGGCACATCGAGCATCCAGGTCTGCATCCCGGCTGCGGTGGACGCGGTCAGGGTCGTCGTGCCCGCAATACTCACCAAGGTCCAGGGCGAGGTCACTCCACCGCTGCGGGTCTGGACGAAGAGCTGAAAATCCTTCACACCATATGGATTCGACCAGGCATAGAGATTGATCTGGCTCAGGGTGAACAGGTTCGCGTCGTTGCCATCCAGGCCGCTGGTACCGCTCAGCGCCGGGTCGAACTTGTACTCCAGGTCGTTTTGCATCACGTTGTAGGGCGAGCGCCATTCCGTATTCTGACTGGCGTCCGTCAGCCGCGAGGCCACTGCGCCGTCGGCGCTGCCCGGATTCTTGGTCAGGATGCCGCCGTTCGCGTCGAGCAGAAAATTGAAGGGGGTTGCGCCGGCGGGGGCGTCCACCGGCGTCCAGTCCGATAGCACACCACTCGTCCGGGTCTTGACGAAGATCTGAAAATTTTTCAATCCGTAAGGATTCGACCAGTTGTAGAGATTGAGCTGACTCAAGGTAAACCGATTCGCATCGTTGCCCTCCAGCCCGCTGCTGCCACTCAGCGTCGGGTCGAATTTGTATTCCAGATCGTTGCGGTAGACGTTGTAGGGCGAACGCCATTCCGTATTCTGACTGGCATCCGTCAGCCGCGAGGCGACGGCACCATCGGCGCTGCCCGGGTCCAGGGTCAGGATGCCGCCATTCGCGTCGAGCAGAAAATTGAAGGGGGATGCGCCGGCGGGGGCGTCGAGTGCCGTCCAATCCGATAGCACGCCGCTCGTCCGGGTCTTGACGAAAATCTGAAAATTCTTCAACCCGTAAGGATTCGACCAGTTGTAGAGATTGAGCTGGCTCAGGGTGAACAGATCCGCATCGTTGCCCTCCAGCCCGCTGGTGCCACTCAGGGTTGGGTCGAATTTGTATTCCAGATCGTTGCGGTAGACATTGTAGGGAGAACGCCATTCCGTATTTTGACTGGAATCCGTCAGCCGCGCGGCCACGGCGCCGTCGGCGCTGCCCGGATTCTTGGTCAGGGTGGCGCCGTTCACGTCGAGCAGAAAATTGAAGACGCCGGCACTCGCGGGGCCGGAGACCGGCGTCCAATCCGATAACACGCCACTCGTCATGGTCCTGACGAAGATCTGAAAATCTTTCAACCCGTAAGGATTCGACCAGTTGTAGAGATTGAACTGGCTCAGGGTGAACAGATTCGCGGCGTTCCCATCCAGTCCGCTCGTGCCACTCAGGGTCGGGTCGAATTTGTATTCCAGATCGTTACGGAAAACATTGTAGGGTGAACGCCATTCCGTATTTTGACTGGAATCCGTCAGCCGCGAGGCCACGGCGCCGTCGGCGCTGCCCGGGTCCTTGGTCAGGATGCCGCCGTTCGCGTCGAGCAAAAAATTGAAGGGGGTGGCACTCGCCGGGGCATCGACCGGCGCCCAATCCACGCAACTCCTGGACTTGACGAAGAGTTGAAAATCCTTCAATCCATAAGGATTCGACCAATTGTAGAGATTGAGCCGGATCAGGGTGAACAGGTTCGCATCGTTGCCATCCAACCCACTGGTGCCGCTCAGCGTCGGATCGAATTTGTATTCCAGATCGTTGCGGTAAACGTTGTAGGGTGAACGCCATTCCGTACTCAGGTTGCCGTCATTCAATCGCGAGGCAACCGCGCCATCGGCACTGCCCGGGTCGAGGGTCAAAATACCGGAGGGCGCCTTGAGCATTTCCTGCGTAGCGAAAGCGGCATGCGCGGCCGTCAGCGCGAGGGCAAGACACAGGGCGGACGAACCGAGGCGCTTGCCCGTTTCCATGCAGGTCCGATGCCGGCGCGGCCACTTCATGAGCCGGACTCCACCGTCGCCCGCATCCGCCGTTCGGCGTATTCGCCCAGCGTGGGCGTGGGGTTGGGGCAGGCGCCGGCAGTGGGCTGGTTGCAGGCGATGCTGGTGATCTCGAAGAGGGTGAACTCCGTGCCGGCCTCATCGGCGGTATACGAGGCGCAGGTCACGCTGGCGGTGAATCCCGACAGGGCACCGGTCAGGGCGATCGCCTGCGTCGCGCAAGTGCCATTCGTCCGCGCCGCGTAGATCCCCGCCTCCAGCCCCGCCTGCGCGGCCTGGTAGGCGCGGGCCCCCACCAGTTCCAGCGCCTCCTGCGCCAGGGTCACCGTGGTCAACTGCATCAGCCAGGCCGCCAGGCCGCCCAGCACCACCAACAGGAAGATCGCGGCCGGAAGGACGAAGCCGGACCCAGGGGAAACCGATGTTCCCCGTCCCTTGCCTCTTGTGCTTTGCGGTTCCTCACGGATCATTGTTCACCGCCACTTCCCGGTACAAGGTCACGGCTTCCCCGTCCTGGCTGAGTTGCAGGCGCACGGTGAGCTGGCCCAGGTTTTGCGTAACGCCGGGCGCATAGGTGAAGGTGCAGGTGAACACGTGTTCGGCCAGTAGATTCGAGGTGGCGCCGGGAAAGCTGGTGCTGGGCTGCGTGGACTGCAAGGGATAGCCACTGACACGGCGCAACGCCCCGGCAACGGGGTCGCAAGCGTAGGTGACCGGGGACCCGACCAGGAAGAAGCGCTTGTTGGGGGACTCGAAGGGGAACTTGAAACCAGCGATGCCCAGGGTGCAGGCGCTGCCGCTGCCCGTGCAGCCCGTGCTGTGCGGAACATCGACCGGGCTGCTGTTTTGGCCGACCCAGACATCCGTGCCGGGGAGACCCAGGTTGTAGACCACCACCGATTGCCCGGCCACGACCGTCGCGGCCGGGCCCAGCACATCGAAGGTAGTGTCGGCCTGGGTGAAGTCGAGGACGTCGCCCGTGCCCATGCCGGTTTGCTCAGCGCGATAGCGGCCGCCGCCCTGGATCGGCAGATATTCCAGATAACAGGCCTCTGCGCCGCTGCACGAACCCACCGTGCCGCTCGCGCTGACCACGCGCAGGCTGTTGGGCAGGGCTGAGTGGACGTCGCGGACGATACGCGCCAGGGCGGTGTCGGCCGCATCCACCAGCGCGGCACGGCGCGTGGCCGCCAAATAGGCTTGTAAAGGGTGCTGGATGAACACGGCGACAATGCCCCCGAGGATGCCGACCACCACCATGACAATGACCAGTTCGATGAGGGTGAAACCCTGACAGAGGCAAGACTCGAGTGGCAAAAGTCTTTCCTCGAATCTTGAGCCTTGAGTCTTGCCTCCTGGAACTTGCACCTTGAACCTCATCAGTAATCTGCCCGATAGCCGTCCAGGGCCAGGGCATGACCGCTGGGGTCGGTGACGGTCACGCTGAAGCGGTAGGCGGGGGCAGCACCCAGTGTCGCGCTAGTGACGGCGACGCTGGCGAGATAGCCGGACAGGCCCGTGACCGGGTCTCCGGCAACGTCATAAATGCCCTTCATGCTGAAGCCGTCGTAATCCATGACGTCATCGAATCGGTTGCGAGTCGCCGTATTGCAGGCAATGGCGTCATGGCTGCCGCAATGGCTCACGTAACCGCCTACCGGGTTGGAATACGCCTTGAGGCCGATTTCCTCCAGCAGCGATTGCGCGATGGCCAACGATTGTCGGCGCAATACTGGGTCCGCGCTGCCCAGATTGGCGACCTCGAACGCCTTGAGCACGGCCACCAGCGCCACGCCGACCACCACCATGAACAAGACCGCTTCGATCAGACTGAAACCCAGGCTCAAGTTGCGAGATGCAGGATGCAAGAGTCTTGACCCTGGAAAGGCGTTCCTTGAATCCTGGAGCTTAATGGACATACCCCGTCTCCGCTTCCACGGTCAGGGTGCGCGTGGTGTCTCCCGTGATACTCAGGGTGACGCCGCCACTCGGTCGACCCTGGTCGTCGAAGCCGACACTTGCCGCACTGCCGGCCAGGGTGACGCCGCTGGGCACGTCCGCGCGGTAGGGTGTATCGCCCTGGGGCCCAGGCCAGGGGTTGGCATCCGCGCAGGGTTTGCTGGTACTCGTGCATAGTGACAGGCCATCGCCACCGATCTGCACGGTCACGCTGGCGTGCCGGGCGATGGCGAGCTTTTGCGCATAGCGCAGAAACCCGGCCGTCTGGTCGGCAAAGCCGCGGGAAGCGTAGGCGGAAGCGGTGAAGAAGCGCGGCCCGACGAGGGCGGCCAGGATGCCGGCGATGACGATGACGGAAACCAGCTCGACCATCGTGAAGCCGGATAGCGAGTGGCGGGTGGCGCGCGGCGCGTGGTTAGCGAACCCCTTCTGCCCACGGAACATGGAAGAGAAAAGATCAACTAGCCACTGGCCACTGGCTCTATCAGCAACCCGTCGTGACGACCGTGATCGTGGGAGACGCACCCGCGGAAGCCGCCTCGACATAAGTCACCGCACAGGAGGCCGGCGTCGTAGCGCCATTGACGCTGACCACGGAGGTCTTGGCCGTAGTGGTGGGATCGATGGTCACATTGTCGTTGGTGGCGTTCAGGTTGGCGGCGACGGAGATGCTGGCGGCGTCGGGGTAGCCGTACGCCAGGGTGATCGATTGGCCTTCGATCGTGACGCTGGCCGTAGTCGCATCATTGCTCACCAGATAGGCGGAATGGGCGATGGCGGAGGCGGAGCGCACCGAGCCATAGATGCCCTGCGCCTTGGCCTTGCGCGCGTCGGTCTGCAAGTCGTAGAAGCGCGGCAGGGCGACGGCGGCGAGAATGCCGAGGATGACGATGACCATGACCAGTTCGATCATGGTAAAACCTTGTTGTTGCTTGGGCATTGCGCGCTCCTTCAGTTGCGGTTGGTGTCTATGAGTAATTACCCACTATGTCGGCGCAGTTTAGTAAAACTTGAGCAGGAAAACGTGATCCAGATCACATAATTTTTTGGCCTCGGCACGCCGGCCGTGCATAAGCCGTGGGGGTGCTTTGCCCATTGCCCACTCTCGGCCACGGAATGTCACCACAATGGCGGACTGTACTCAGGAGTACCCCATGCCTACTCTCCATGAACCGAAATCACCGGGCGCCAGGCGCGGTCGCCGCGATGGTCGTGAGCGAAGACGTCAAGCCCGCTCCTACAAGGGCGGCCCGGATGTACCCGGGTGGTAAATACCCACGCTGGCTGTGGCATCCCGTCCCTTACGAAGTGCTCAACCGGGGAATCCAGGTTCATTTGTGCATCATGGTGGAACCCAGATCCCAGATGGGGAGAAAAACTCCCAGGGCGACCACCAGGACGATGCCGCCCAGTCCGGCGATGAGGATGGGTTCGATCTGCTCCGAGAGGGTGCGAATCTCGTATTCCACATCGCGCTGATACAGTTCGCCGATCTCGTTCAAGAGACGGTCGAGTTCGCCGGTTTCCTCGCCCACGGACATCATCTGGAGCACCACCGGGGTAAACACGCCGGCGGTGGACGCCGTGCGCGTGAGCGCTTCGCCACGCTCCACCCCGTCGCGCATCTGTTCGATGCGGCTGGCGATGAAGGCGTTTCCCACCACATCGGCGGCGTTCGACAGGCCCTGAACGATGGGCACGCCGCTCTGGTAGGTCATGGCCAGCCCCTTGGTGAAGCGTGCCAGCGACGCCTTGTGCAGGATCTTTCCGACCACGGGCACCTTGAGCATATGCTTGTCCCAGAGATAACGCCCCTGGGGCGTGCCCCGCCACCAGCGCAAGGCGATGCCGGCCCCCGCCATGGCGCCCAGCAGCAACGGCCACCAGGTCACGGTGAACTCGGAGGCGCCGAGCAGGATCCGGGTCACGAAAGGCAGCGCGGCATGAGAACTCTTGTAGACCTTGGCGAAAGCCGGAATCACCAGCACATTGATCACCCCCAGGGCGATCACCAGGGCCGCGACCACGAAACTGGGGTAACGCAACGCACTTTTCACCCGCTCGCGCATCTCGCGCTCGAATTCCAGGTGATGGAACAGGCGCATGAAGACCTCGTCCAGACGGCCTGTGGTTTCCCCCACCCGTACCAGATTGATGAAGAAGGCCTGGAACACCTTGTCATGGCGGCGCATGCAGACGGAGAGTTCGCGCCCGGCGGACAGCCCCTCGCGCAAGTCCAGCAGCACCGCGCGAAAGATCTTGTGCGTGCTCGATTCGGCCAGCGAGGCGAGCGCGCGCAGGATCGGCACCCCGGCCTTCAGCAAGCTGGCCATCTGACGTGCGAACAGCATCAGGTCGGTCTCGGCCACCTTTTCCTCGAACAGTTTACCGACAAACTGGCCGACATCCTCCCCGCCACCGAGGGCTACCGCGGCGGCGATGTCCACCGGGGTGAGGCCGGAGCGCAGCAACTCGTCCGCCACGGCCGCTTCGGAAGTACCCTCCAGCCTGCCGCTGAGCAATTCGCCACGGCTGTTGCGGGCTTTATAGGTGAAGGTGGGCATCAGACGCGATCATTCGTCCACCTGATGCGTGACCCGCATGGCTTCGGCCACGCTGGTCTCGCCCTCGCGCAGCATGCGCACCGCCTCGTCGCGCAGGGTCTGGCCGCGCAGGTGCGACTGGGCCGCAGCACGGAAACCGCTGGTATCGCCGCGATTGAGCAGACTGGCGAGTTCGGCGTCGATTTCCAGCAATTCATAGATGCCCGATCGGCCCTGGTAACCCGTGTGATTGCAGTGGCTGCACCCGCGCGCACGCTTCAACAGGCCTTCGTCCAGGCCGGCGGTCAGTTCCGTTTTCAGCCAGACTCGCTCCCGTGGTTCGAGTGCCGCGGTTTCCGAGCACACCGGGCAGAGCCGGCGCACCAGGCGCTGCGCCACCACGCCGGCGAGCGAAGTGGAGAGCAGGAAAGGCGGCGCGCCCATGTCGAGCAGGCGGGCGGCCGCGGAGGGTGCGTCGTTGGTATGCAAGGTGGAGAGCACCAGGTGTCCGGTGAGCGCGGCGCGCAAGGCAATCAGCGCGGTTTCCGAATCGCGCATCTCGCCCACGAGGATGACGTCCGGGTCCTGGCGTAGAAAGGCGCGCAAGGCACGCGCGAAGGTCAACTCGATGCGGTCGTTCACCTGCACCTGATTAACGCCGGGCAGGCGGTACTCCACCGGGTCTTCCACGGTGAGCAGCTTGCGCTCCCGCGTATTGAGGTCGGCCAGGGCCGCATACAGCGTCGTGGTCTTGCCGGAACCGGTGGGGCCGGTCACCAGGATCAAGCCATGCGGCCGATGGATCAGCGCCTGGATTCGGGCCAGTTGCGACGGCGGCATGCCCAGTTCGGTCAGGCTGGTCACCCCGCCATGAGTAAGCAGGCGCAACACGGCGGATTCACCGAACTGCACCGGCAGCGTCGACATGCGCACATCGACGGCGCGTTTTTTCAGGCGGATGACGAAACGGCCATCCTGCGGCAGGCGTCGCTCCGCGATATCCAGATCCGCCATCAACTTCAGGCGCTGGATCAAGGCCGGGCCGATCTTGCGGTCCGCCTCGGTGGCCATGGAGAGCACACCATCGACGCGGAAACGGATTTGCAGGCTCTTTTCCTGGGGCTCGACGTGAATGTCGGAGGCGCGCACCTGAATCGCGTCCTCGAACACCGATTGCAGCAGGCGCACCACCGGCGCTTCCTCGGTATTCTGGGTCGCGGCCAGCGTGCCGAAGTCGATGACGTCCTCGCCGATCTCATCGGTCAGGTTGCGCGCGAGCTCGTTGATTTCGTCGGAGCGGCGATAGATCAAGTCGATGAACTGGGCGAGCGAGCCCTCGTTCGCCACCGACACATCCACCTCGCGCTTGAGGTGATTCACGATCTCGTCGTAGGCGAACAAGTCGGTGGGGTCGGCCATGGCCACCCGGACCTTTTCGTCCTTCAACTCCACCACCACCGCACGGAAACGGCGCGCCAACTGCTCCGGCAACAGACGAACGGTTTCCGGGCGCACGTGAATCTGGCGCAGATCGAGCAAGGGGATATCGAGTTGGCGCGCGATCGCGCCGGAAATCTCATCCTCGGTGACGAATGCGCTCTCCACCAGCACCCGCCCCAGCTTGCGGCCGCTCGCTTTCTGCTTCTCCAGCGCAGTCGCCAGTTGCTCTTGCGAGATCAGCTTCTGTTGAACCAGAAGATCGCCGAGACGGATCTTCTCGGGACGTGCCATGGATGCCTCCTGAATAACAGCCTCGGCTACTCGCCCCGCCACGCGAGCGAGGCGTAAGGAGGGAAGTAGGAAGGGTGGTAAATTAGCGAGTTACACGCCCTACCTCAAGCTCTATGTTTGAAATCGTACTGGTTCAGCCGGAAATCCCGCCCAATACCGGCAATGTGATCCGCCTGTCCGCCAATACCGGCTGCCGGCTGCATCTGGTGCGCCCGCTGGGATTCGATCTCGCCGACAAGAATCTGCGTCGCGCCGGGCTCGACTATCACGAGTACGCACGGCTGCGGGTGCACGACGACTGGAGCGGCCTGCGCGAGGCTCTGGCCGGTCGGCGCTTGTTCGCCATCACCAGCCGTGGTTCGCGGCCGTTCGGCGACGTTGCCTTCCAGGCCGGGGACGCCTTCGTGTTCGGTGCGGAAACGCGCGGCCTGCCCCCCGACGTGATGGCGGACTTTCCCGAAGAGCGGCGAGTGCGCCTGCCCATGCTGCCCGGACAGCGCAGCCTGAATCTCTCGAATGCGGTGGCGGTGGTCGTTTTCGAGGCCTGGCGCCAGAACGGGTATGCGGCTAGCGTGTAGGAGCGACTTCAGCCGCGGCATGGACTATTCAGGGACTATTTCAGCCCCGCGCACAGGATGGCCGGGTTCCGCTGACCGGTCATCGCCATGGCCTCCAGATTGCGCAGGACCTGCATGCTGGCTTCCTCCATATGGCCCAGCTCCACCTGGCCGGCCTGGGTGTCTCCGGCCCGATGCAGCCTGATCGCGGCCACGCCATGCTGGTGCACGGCGATGTGCGGCGACTCGATCTCCTGATAGCCGTGTAGCTTGGAGAAGCAATGCTTACCGTCGCCCTCGTAGTACCACTTGCCCAGGCGACAACCGGTATGGCTGGCGAAATCCGTCTCCTGCTTGTCGGAAATACCCAGGAATACCTTGTAGACCTCCAGTTTGTACACCAGGTGATCCACCTTGGCGGTTTCCACAAAGCTGCGTAGCGCACAAGCAGCGATCGTGCCTATCATCTGATCGGACTGATCCATCAAGGATTTCATGCCGGCATGGGCCTGCGAACTGTCCTGCTTGAACAACTTGGTGTGTTCGGGGTCGATCTGCACCTGGCCGCGCACCGCATAGGCCTCGTTCTGCACCGTTTTGACCAGATCCGAGATCTCCTCGGTCGCACTGCGGGTGCGTTCGGCCAGTTTGCGCACCTCATCCGCGACCACCGCGAAGCCCCGCCCCAGCTCGCCGGCACGTGCGGCCTCGATGGCGGCATTGAGTGCCAGCAAATTGGTCTGATCGGCGATTTCCTTGATCAAATTGACGATGCCGCCGATTTCGCTGGTGCGGTCATGCAGTTTTCCCACCGCGGCAGCCGTGTCATTGAGCCGCTGGATGAAGCCACCCAGGTTGTCGGCCATGCGCCCGATCACGCCCAAGTTGTCGCCCACGGTGTGGCAACTGAGTGCGACCTCCTCGGTTTCGCCCTTCATGGCTTGAGCCAGCGCGGCCAGGGAGCCCTGCGACTCCTTGAGCGAGTCGGAAAACAGGCCGATGTGTCCACCCAACTCGCGGGACAGGGCAATCCGTGTCACAAGCGCGGCCTGCTCGGCCGTGGCCGAGGCCGCGATCACCCTCGCCGCCTCGCCATCCTGGCGCAATTCGGCGTTCTCCTTCTGCAAATCCAGCAACTGTCGCTGCAATTCTTCCTGCTTCTGATGGGAACCGAAGAACATGATCTAGACCTCATAAGTGGCCTACCACTAACGGCACCCTATCCGTGTTATTGAGCGCTCGGACAAAATATTTCTCAACGGTCTGCCGCAAGGTCTGCCACGGAGGTTGAAGCTATCGTTTTCCTGAATCGGCTACTATCGACACAGGCACACTCTGGATCGAATCCTCATGACCCTGCAAGAATTGCGTTATCTGGTGGCGCTGGCCGATTGCGGCCACTTCGGACAGGCGGCGGAAGCTTGCTACGTCAGCCAGTCGACCCTGTCCACGGGGTTGAGGAAGCTGGAAGACTCGCTCGGCGTGGTGGTATTCGACCGCTCGCTGAAGCAGGTGACACCCACGTCGACGGGCTATGAAATCGTCGAGTCGGCGCGGCGCATCGTCGAGGAAGCCACGCGCATTCAGGAACTCGCCAGCTACGCCCTGGACCCGATGGACCGCAGCGTGCAGCTCGGCGTCATCCCCACGCTGGGCGCCTATTACCTGCCGCATGTGCTGGCCCAGGTACGCCTGGCACACCCGAAACTGCGCTTGTTGCTGCGCGAGGAATTGACTCCGCTACTGCTCGCCCACCTCGCCGAGGGAAAGCTGGATGCCGGCCTGCTGGCACTCCCGATCGACGATCCCGGCCTGGAAGTCGCGCCCCTGTTCGTCGAACCCCTGCTCGCCGCGATGCCCGCCGGACACGCCCTGGGGGCGATCGACCGGGTGCCTGTCGAAGCACTCGCCCTGGCTGGTTTGCTGTTGCTGGAAGAAGGCCATTGCCTGCGCGACCAGGCGCTGGAGACCTGCCAGTTGCAGGGCCTGAAAAACGAGGAGATCCGCGCCACCAGCCTGGAAACCCTGCGCCAGATGGTGGCGATGGGGCTGGGCGTGACCCTGATGCCCATCCTGGCGGGCGTCAGCCCCAGCGGTCAGCAGGTGGTTCTCAGGCCGCTGGAGCAGCCCGGTGCCTCGCGCAGCATCGGCCTGGTCTGGCGCCGGCGCTCACCGCTCGCCGCGACCATGCGGCAATTCGCGGCCACCCTGGCTTGCGAACTGCCGCCGGGAACCTCCGCAATCAGTGCGGACGCGGCATGAAACTGACCACCTGCGCTCCGTCCCGGGGCGGGCCCTTGCGGACTCCGCCGGCGAAGGTAGCGCCCTCGGTCTCCATGACGTAGCCTTCCGCCTCGTAGAGCAGATTGATGACATCCACGTAGAAGCGCTCCTTGGCCATCATCAGGGCGGTACGCCCCCCTTCATTGGCCGCCTTGACCTCGGCGCCGGCTGCGAGCAGGGTGGCGCAAACTTCGGCCTCCCCCGCGCCCGCGGCCAGCATCAGCGGCGTGAGTCCGTAGAAAATTCGAGCGTTGACATCGGCGCCGGCATCGATCAGCGCCCGCACCACGGCGGCATAACCGCAATCCAGTTCATGGTCGTAAGCACCCTTGAAGATCGGGGTCCAACCCTTGGCGTCCTTGGCGTTGGCGTCGGCGCCGGCTTCGAGGAGGGCGTTGACGATCTCCAGATGGCCGTGTCGGGCGGCGAGGTGCAAGGCCGTGTCGCCCGCTTCGTCGAGTTCGTTGGGATGGGCGCCGGCGGCGAGAAGCTTGCGTACTTGTGCGCCATCGCCCTCAAGGGCCGCGGCATGCAGTGTTGCTGACATGATTCGATCTCCAGGTTATTAATACTTGACCATTATAATCAACTATTGCCCGCGGGGTGAACCATTTTCATGGCATCGAGCCCCCCGGTGAGTACATGCACGTCGAAGCCGCGCTGCGCCAGGAGGAATGCGGCGGTGCTGCTGCGGCGGCCGGTCTGGCAGTAGAGGACGTAGGGGCGGGCAGGATCCAGCGCCCTGGCGCGCAAGCGCAACAGATAAAGGGGCTGGTTGAGACTGCCCTTGAGCTTACCCTGCCTGTATTCGTCCTCCATGCGCACGTCGATCAACACGGCGCCGCGCCGATGCACCATTGCGGCCGCTTCCTCCGCAGTCACCGGATGCACCAGAGGGGCTTGCAACTGCGTGTGGAAATCGCTGGCGGCCAGGCGCATGAGCAGACCGGCGCTCAGCATGGTGACCGTGGCGTTGCGAGGTTCGCCGGAAATCAGCGCATCCTCGCCGAAGCCCTCCCCCGGTTCGATGCGGGCTAGCGTCACCGTGCTCCCCGAAACGGCTCGCGTCACCTGGGCACTCCCCTCGCGGACCAGGTAGTAGTAATCGCCGACCTCGCCCTGGCGGATCACCACCTGTCCCGCCGCCACCGTCAGGGGCTCGAAGCGGCCGAACAAGGCGTGCAGGTTGGCCGGGGGAACACGGGAAAAGGATTGATTGCGCAGGAGGTCGAACAGCCAGGTTGGATCGTCGCCTTCGTACTCGGTCACCTCGTAGGCGGTGGCCTGGTCGCGCGCCACCAGATAATCCAGGTCGTCCCCAGTGAAGACCAGCAGTTCGCAGGGCGTGCGCGCCACACAGGTATAGACGCGCGGCTTCAGGCGAGCGATCGGATGGCGTGCCGCCTCGCCCCCCGAGCGGATGAACAGGGAGGCGGCGCCGGTCCCCGCGTCCAGCCCGACCTCGCCTTCGAGCAGGTAATAGCTGTCATGATCCACGGCGCCACGGGCGAACAGCATCTGCCCCTGATTCAGATGCAGGGTGCGGCCTTGCTGGGCAGCCAGTTGCAAGGCCTCATCGGAAAGCCCGTTGAAGGGGACGAAGTGCGTGAGTTGCGTGGCTTGCATGGCGTTATTCCCAGGTTCTATGCCGTGTGTAGCTGCCCGTCCTCGTCAAGCGACCGGCTTGTCGCGTGCCTGTTTCAGGGCGTCGTACCCCCCCGCCAGGACGCGCGCATCGAGCCCGCGTTGTTCGAGGAGGAAGGCGGCGACGCTACTACGCCGCCCGGTCTCGCAGACCAGGATATGGACGCGTTGCTTTTCCAGCGAGGCCGCCTTGAGACGCAGCCTGCAAAGCGGGATGTTGACGCTGCCCTTGAGATGGCCCCGCAAGAACTCATCCGCCAGGCGTACATCGATCAGATCGGCGTTGCCGCCCTTGAGCAGGGCCGCGGCCTCGGCCGCGCTCACCCGGTGCAGCAAGGGCGCTTTCAACAAGGTGTCGAAGTCGTCCGACGCCAGGCACATGAGCAGGCCATCGCTTTGCATGCGCACACTGGCACTGCGCGCGGCCTGGGCGATCAGGGCTTCTTCGCCGAAACCGTCTCCCGGCCCCAGCCGGGCCAACTCCACGGACTGGCCGGCGGCCTCGTGCCGCGAGACCAGGGCCCGGCCCTCGCGGATCAGGTAGTAATACTCGCCCCTCGCATCGCCCTGATGGATGATTTCCTGACCGGCGCTCACCGACAGGGGGCGAAAGCACTTGAACAGGGCATGCAGGTTCGCCGATGGCACACGGGTAAAAGCCGGGTTGCGCAGCAGGTCGAACATCCAGTATGGGTCGTTGCCCTCGAACTCCTGGACTTCGTAAGAAGTGCTCTGATCCTGCGCGATCATGGCGTCCAGCTCCGTCTCGTCGAAGGCCAGCACGCGGCAGTAGACCAGCGCCACCGCACTGTAGCGCCGCGGTTTCAGGCGCGCCAGGCAGTGACGTCCCGCCTCGCTGCCCGCCTGAACCAGCAACGGCGGCGATCCGTCTCCGGCATCCAGCGCGACCCTGCCCTCGATCAGGTAATAGCGAAGGGCATCGGCATCGCCACGGTGGAACAGGTGTTGCCCGTTGCCCAGGCGGATTTCCCGCACCACCGCGGCGGCTTGTGCCAGGGCCTCGGCGGACAAGCCGTTGAATGGAACGAAGCCGGCGAGGCCGATGCCGTCCATTGCCCGGCCAACCCTATCCGCCCAGGCCCAGCAGCGGCCAGAGTGCGTCCACCTTCCGTTTCACCGCATCGCTCATGCTGATCGCTGTTCCCCATTCGCGGCTGGTTTCACCCGGCCATTTGTTGGTGGCGTCGATGCCCATCTTGCTCCCCAGGCCGGAAACCGGGCTGGCAAAATCCAGGTAATCTATCGGCGTATTTTCCACTAAAAGCGTGTCGCGTGCCGGATCGACCCGAGTGGTGAGTGCCCACATGACTTCGTGCCATGAACGCACATCGACGTCGTCGTCGGTGACGATGATGAACTTGGTGTACATGAACTGGCGCAGGAAACTCCAGATCCCGAACATCACCCGCTTGGCGTGGCCGGGGTACTGCTTCTTCATGCTCACCACCGCCATGCGGTAGGAGCAACCTTCCGGCGGCAGGTAAAAATCCACGATCTCGGGAAACTGTTTTTGCAACAAAGGCACGAACACCTCGTTCAAGGCCAGGCCGAGGATCGCCGGCTCGTCCGGAGGTTTGCCGGTATAGGTGGAGTGGTAGATCGCATCGCGGCGCAGGGTGATGCGCTCCACGGTGAACACGGGAAAGGTTTCCTGCTCGTTGTAATAGCCGGTATGGTCGCCGAACGGCCCCTCTAGCGCGGTTTCTCCCGGATGGATGACGCCTTCCAGGACGATTTCCGCCGTGGCCGGAACCTGTAGGTCGCTGCCCAAGGCCTTGGAAACCAGGGTCTTGGCGCCGCGCAGGAGGCCGGCGAACTGGTATTCGGAGAGGCTGTCCGGCACCGGCGTGACCGCACCCAGTATGGTCGCCGGGTCGGCACCGATGGCCACGCAGATCGGAAACGGCTGGCCTGGGTGGACGGCCTGGAATTCGCGGAAATCCAGTGCGCCGCCGCGGTGCGCCAGCCAGCGCATGATGAGCTTGTTCGGCCCGATGACCTGCTGCCGGTAGATGCCCAGATTCTGCCGTGGCTTGTGAGGCCCGCGGGTGATGACCAGACCCCAGGTCAGCAAAGGACCGACATCGCCCGGCCAGCAGGTCTGGATCGGCAGACGCGCAAGATCGACGTCCTTGCCCTCCCACACCACCTCCTGGCAGGCCGGAGAACGCACCACCGATGGCGTCATGTTCAGCACCTGCTTCAGCACCGGCCATTTATCCCAGGCGTCCCTCAAACCGCGCGGCGGTTCCGGCTCCTTCAGGTAGGCCAGCAATTTCCCGATTTCGCGCAGGCGCGCCGGGTCTTCCTCGCCCATCCCCAGGGCCACCCGCTTCACCGTACCGAACAGATTGGCGAGCACCGGAATGTCCGACCCCTTGGGGTGCTCGAACAACAGCGCAGGCCCCCCCGCACGCAGCACGCGGTCGCCGATCTCGGTCATCTCCAGGTTCGGGTCGACCAAGGTCTTGATGCGCTTGAGTTCGCCGCGCGCCTCCAGTTGCAGGATGAAGTCGCGCAGATCGGCGTAACGCATGAGTTTTTCTCTTAAGAGTCGCCAGGATCGGCGGGGTCGGCGGGAACGAACTGGAAGCTGTCGTCCTTGACACGGAAATTGCCCATTTTCTTGCCCAGGTCCGGCGGCGCAGCATCGAACCTCTGGACGCGGCAGGACTGGGTGCTGACGGCGTATACCCGCTTGCCGATCTTGAGCAGGAACAGGGGTTCCGGGTAGACATCCGGTGCCTGGTAAAGCTCGACGCGGGCATCAACAGGCACCTTCTCGATGTCCAGGCCGCCGTTGCAATCCGGCAGGCGGATGGCGATCGCCCGGATCTGCACGGTGTTCTGCCAGAACCAGTCCTGATTACGCACCAGCGTGATGGCGTGGTTCTTCTCCGGGAAAGAATAGGAAGCGCTATCCTGGATGCAGCCGGCCAGGGGCAAGACAGCGAGGAGCGGGAGCAAGCGTTTCATGTCGCCTCCGAGGAAGGGGATGGACTAGCCCGTGCAGTTTACCTTGAGCGGGCCGCACCCGGGCCGCCGGGCTGTCGATGACCGAGGTGCGCGGACCCCGTGCCAACATCAGCGTGGCCCCGCGCAGGCTAGCGAGCCGGATCACAAGATTCACGGCGAGCAGGCCTCCTCGGCGACACGCTTTCGATATACACACTTACCTTTCTCGGGGACATTGTGGATAATCGCGCGTTCTCGCCCCATAGCCACCACGATGTATTCCAGGCAGTTCCACCTATCCGTGCGAACCCATCGGCCAGCGATGCACATTGTTGCCTCCCGGCCATCTCCGGGACCACGGACCCCTCGGTGGCGACATGTTGCGACTGGATAAGGCGCAACTTGGCACTCTCGAAGACCTGCACATGCAGGCCTACGCCCGTCGGGTCTGCGCATTTCTCCGCGACAATTTCAGCGATGCGGCTGAAGTGCCGGCATTGGAACTGGAAGCGCAGGTCATGGAACAGATCACCCGCGCGAACCGGTACGGCCTGTGCAATGAAGACCAGATCCTGATCTATGTCGTCACGGCCTGGTTGCTGGGGGATCGGTTCGACGAACAACTCCCCGCTGCCCGACTCGTGCTCAACGACACGGATTACAGCCCGGAAGAAAAAAGCGAGTGGCTGGAGGATTGGACCGTCATGATCTTCCACAGGCTGTCTCCACACGCCGAACTGCCCACGCTGAAACTGGGGAGCCGCTGAGTGTCCTTTGGCGACACGCTCCGCCACGCTTATCAGCAAGCTTCCGATATGGAGCGGGCGGCGGCTTCCCGCATCGCCGCCGGGGTCGACTGGGTAGGCAAGCAATCCGGGGCGGTCGCTGACGAAGTCAAGAAGACGACCGCCCAGACGATCAATGAGACAAGCAAGGCCCGAGACTGGCTCGTCCAAGAAACGAAACAGGCTGTCGCCACGGCGAACGCACAGGCCAGGAACCTGGCCGAAGTCGCGATAAAACAGGCACATGCGGCCGAAGACAGGGTCAGTAGCGCGTTTCACCAAGCCAGCGCAATTGCCGGGCACAAGGTAAAAAAAGCGACCGAGGCGATCAAGAAGATCTACCGCCAAGCCCGCAACACCATGGCCAAGACCGTCACGGGTGCCGTGACCACCACCTGCAAGTACGCAAAGCAGGCAAGGGACGCGGTGCAGAAAAAACTGGAGGAGGGCCTTCAAAACGCCGCCGCACGGGAACGCGAGAACAAGCCCCCTGAGTTGGAGAAGAAGGCCAAGCTAGGCGTCGAGGCCGACCGGCGCGACTACCGACACTATGGTAGCGAACACCCTCCCGAAGCACTTGAACCCAAGGCGGAAGTCAAGATCCAGCTTTATTCGAAGGACAGCCGCGCCCTGCTGTATGGAGACGAGGACAACAATATCCAGGTGGGCGTGGTCAAGGTGGGCGGGGGTGTCGGTTATACCCGCGATTTCAATGAAGGCCAGAACATCACCGGCGTCTATGGCGAGGCCCAGATAGCGGGATTGACCGCTCAGGCCAAAGGAAAACTTGTCCATGGGGCGCTTGAAGGACAAGCGCAGGGCGAGGTGTTATCCGCCAAGGCATCGGGCATGCTCGGGTACGTGCAAGGCAAGGATTTCAACGGTATCAAGGGGGAACTCGGCGCCGAGGCAAACCTGATCAAGGTCGGAGGAAGCGGCCAGGTCAACATCACACCCAAGACCCTCTACGACAATACCCTAGGCCTTGCCGTGGGGCTGGTCGAACCGAGTTGGAGCGAGCTTCCGGCATGGGCCGACCATGGTGTGTACCTCGGGGCCGAAGTCGAAGCGGGCGTGGGCGCCGCGTTGAAAGGCAGTTTCTCCGCGAACGCCGAGGACATGTCGTTCAAGGCGGGGGGGCTGATCGGAGCCGGCCCGATGGCGGGCATTTATGCGATATTCGGTCTCAAGTAGCCGGCAAGACATGACTCGACACCTGGCCCCCGCGACAAGAACAGATGAGATCGCTTGAGATGGCAGATACTGCGCTTCCCACAGGGCAAGCATACAGCCGGGCCCACATTGCCGCCCACTTCACCTGGGCCGGACTATCGACCCAGGCATGGTCGGCCGCGAAATACCTGGTACCCAAGACCTGGCACAGCACCCCCTTGCCGACGCCGGCGAAGCCCGGCGTGACGACGCTCACCACACTGGCCGCCTATGTGGCGCCGGGTGATGCGGCGTCCCTGCGGATCCAGGTTGTGATGCTGGAGCGGGAGATCACGGCGCAACTCTGGTTGCGCCACTACCTGATCGCCGCCGGCAATCAGCCGGAAACGCTGGCGACCCTCTCGCCCAAGTTCGCCGACTCCCTCAGCCAGTACGTAATGGACGGACAGGCGCTGGTGGGACGCATCGCGGCCCGTATCCACGGCAACCTATTGTTCCTGGTGGCGGGCTCCTGCCCACTCGCCACCTATGGGCAGTTCGCCGAACTTTTCGGCCTCTGCGTCGCTTCATTCCAGCCGACCTCGACCCCGACACACGGGATCGAGCCGCGCAGTAAAGGTGCCGTGGGCAAGGTAGTCGGTTTCGAGTATCCGGGCTCCTGGAAGTCCCGCGAAGTACCGGCCCTGGACGGAAAACTGGCGACCGACCTGATTTCCATCACGGGCGGCCAGCCCACCGGAATCATGCGGGTCAAGACCTGCAGCAAGGATCAGGTCACGCGCATGGAATTACAGATCGAGGATGCTTTGCACGAATTCGCGTCGGCCGGTGTGATCCCCGGCGAACTCATGGTCAACAAGGGACTGGCTGCCGTCGGCCCTCGCTTCCACTCCGGGTTTCTCCAGGTGTTTGCCGCCAAAACCTCGGCCGGTGTCGCCCAGGAATTGTGGCTGGTGGTGGCAGAGGACGAGGACTACTACATCACGATATCGCTCCTGACGCCGGACCGGCGTCAGCAATTCCTGATCTGGGCCTGGAACCGCACGGCTTTCGATATCGTGACCGAGTCGCTCGTCTGACCATGCAGAATCGCACATGACGGGCAGGATGCTGATCGGCATCATGATCATCATCACGATCTTCGTGGTGGCAGGCTTCATGCTGGTGTGGAAACTGACCCGTGCCGCGACCGATGCCGCCGATCGCTGGCTTGCATTGGTCGTCGCGCAGGAATTCGATCAGGCGCATGCCCAGGCAAGTTCTTCGTTGCAGCGAGCCTGCACCACGGCAGAACTGCGCCGCTACGTGCAAACCACGGGACTGGCCCATGCCGCCCCGAAGCAATGGTGGACCCGCGAGTATTACGGCAAGAAAGGCATGGTCGTGCTTGTGGGCGGCTATCCCCTTGCCAGCGGAGGTGCGGCCACGATCGCCGTCAACTTGCAGCGGGAGGGCGAGGACTGGAAGGTCGAGAGCCTGCGGATAGGTGCGGACGTAGCGCAAAGCGTGAGGCGTCGAAAGCACCTCGGCGAGGTCGGTCCGGGGCTGCACGTCTTCGCGCCCGATACGCGCGAATAACCACACCCCCGCGGGGACACTTCAGCCCCCTCAATCCAGCCCCAGGCTGGCCAGGTATTCCTCATAGCCGCCTTCGTAGATCACATGGCTGCCGTCGAGCTTCAATTCGATGATCTTGTTGGCCAGGGTGGACACGAACTGGCGGTCGTGCGAGACGAACACCAGGGTGCCGTTGAACTTGTCGAGGCCACCGTTCAAGGACTCGATGGACTCCATGTCCAGGTGGTTGGTCGGCTCGTCCAGCAGCAACACATTGGGGCGCAGCAGCATCAATCGGCCGAACAGCATGCGGCCTTGTTCGCCGCCGGAAATCACCCGCACCGGCTTCTTCACGTCGTCTCCAGAGAACAGCAATCGGCCTAGCGTGCCGCGGATCAGGGTTTCGACGTCGTTGCCTTCGTAGCCCCCGGCGCGCACCCAGCCGCTGATCCATTCGGTGAGCGGCTCGTCGGACGCAAAATCGGTGGAATGGTCCTGGGCGAAATAGCCCGGCTTGGCCTTTTCCGCCCATTTCAAACGTCCCGACTGAGCGGTCAGTTCGCCGACCAGGAGGCGCAGCAAGGTGGTCTTGCCGACGCCGTTCTCGCCGATGATCGCCACCCGGTCGCCGGCGGCGATGTTGAAGCTGAGGTGGCGCAACACCGGCAGGCCGGGTTCATAGGCGAAGCTCAAGTCCTCGACCTCGCAGGCGTTGCGGTGCAGCTTTTCCTTCTCGTCGTAGTCGAAGCGTATCCATGGATACTGGCGACTGGACGGCTTCACGTCCTCCACCTTGATCTTGTCGATCATCTTCATGCGGCTGGTGGCCTGACGCGCCTTCGACTTGTTGGCGCGGAAGCGGCGCACGAACTCTTCCAGTTCGGCGATCTTTTCCTTGGACTTCGAGCTCACCGAAACCTGGCGTTCGCGCGCCAGGGTGGAGGCTTCCATGTAGTCGTCGTAATTGCCCGGGTAGACCTTCAGCGTCTGGTAATCCAGGTCGGCCATGTGGGTGCAGACCTGATTCAGGAAGTGGCGATCGTGGGAGATGATGATCATGGTGGAGTTGCGATTGTTGAGCACGTTCTCCAGCCAGCGGATGGTGTTGATGTCCAGGTTGTTGGTCGGCTCGTCTAGCAGCAGGATGTCCGGATTGGCGAACAGCACTTGCGCCAGCAGGACGCGCAGCTTCCAGCCCGGCGCCACTTCGCGCATCGGCCCCTGGTGTTTCTCGGAGGGAATGTCCAGGCCCAGCAGGAGCTCGCCGGCGCGCGCCTCGGCATCGTAGCCGCCCATCTCGCCGAACTGCGTCTCCAGTTCGGCGGCATGGAGATAATCCGCCTCGCTGGCCTCCGGGTTCATGTAGATGGCGTCCTTCTCCTCGCGCACCCGCCACATGTCGGCGTGACCCATCAGCACCACATCGAGTACGCGGATCTCTTCGAAGGCGAACTGATCCTGGCGCAGAAAGGCCATGCGCTCGTGCGGATCGATCGCGACGTTGCCGGCGGAGGGCTCCAGCACGCCGGCCAATATTTTCATCAGCGTGGATTTGCCGCAGCCATTGGCGCCGATCAGGCCATAGCGGTTGCCATCGCCGAATTTGACGTTGACGTTCTCGAACAACGGTTTCGCGCCGAACTGGATGGTGAGATTGGAAGCGGTCAGCATGGGGAGTACCCGGAAAAGTCAGCTGCGTATTTTACATGGCCGCGCGTCGATATCCGCGGGAGGCCCGATCCGCCTTCGAATACTCAGATGACGTCCGCGAAATAGGCCTCGGCGTGCTTGAAATAGAGGTAACTCAGCGGCAGCAGGACGGCGACGAGCACCGCGCCGGGAACCATGGCGACCAGGTCCGGCGCCTGGTTTCTCAGGACCACGTTCTGGAAGGCCTCGATGATGCCGGCCAGCGGATTCAGCGTATAGAGGGTATAGAGCGCGTCGGACCAATCGCCGGCGGCCTGATGGGTGAGCAGCTTGTCCTTGACCAGCTGCAAGGGGTAGATGACCGGTGAGGCGTACATCAGGAGCGAGAGCAGCACCGGCAGCGCCTGGCCCATGTCGCGGTAATAGACGTTGAGCGCAGCGCCGACGAAGGCGATGGTCAACGATGCCAGGACCGTATAGAGGAGGATGAATGGCACCCAGAGGATGTAGGCGCTGGGCAGCATCTGGTACCAGAGCATCAGGCCGGCCAGAATGACGAAGTTGATGCCCAGCTCCACCAGCTTGGTGAGCACGGCGGTGACCGGAAAGATCTCGCGCGGGAAATAGATTTTCTTGATCAGGGCGGTGTTGCCGACCACGCTACCCACACCGTCCGAGGCGGATTCCTGGAAAAACGTCCAGGGCATGAGCGCGGCGAAAGTGAGGATGGGATAGGGGATGTTGCCGCTGTCGATGCCGATGAAGCTTCTCACCAGGGTGAAGATCAGCATCAGCGTGATCGGCTTGAGGATGGCCCAGAGGATGCCGAGGTACGCCTGCTTGTAGCGCAGCGCGATGTTCTTCCAGGCCAGCGTGGCCATGAGCTCGCGGTAGTCGTAGAGGTTTTTGGCAACGCGTAGCATGAAGGCGCCAGAGTAGGAGTCCGAGCCGGATTGTAGTACGACCGCCAGCATAGCGAAGTCGGCATTGGGCCCGCGAGCGCAGACGATTATCATGCGGCTTTGCGCACCGAGCCCGCCATGCAAACTCTTTCCGTCGAACTGGGCGAACGCGCCTACCCCATCCACATCGGCCCAGGCCTGCTCGCCCGTGCCGACCTGGTATCGCCGCACCTGTCGCTGCCGCGCGTGATCATCGTCAGCAACACCACGGTCGCACCGCTCTACCTGGCGCGTTTTTCCGACACGCTGGCGCGTGCCGGCATCCAGACCGAATCCGTGGTGCTGCCCGATGGCGAAGCCTACAAGAACTGGGAGACGCTCAGCCAAATATTCGATGCGCTCCTGACACGACGCGCCGAACGCAAGACCACCCTCGTCGCCCTGGGCGGCGGCGTCATCGGCGACCTGGCCGGCTTCGCCGCGGCTTGCTACCAGCGCGGCATGCCCTTCATCCAGGTGCCCACCACACTGCTCGCACAGGTCGACTCCTCCGTGGGCGGCAAGACCGGGATCAACCACCCGCTGGGCAAGAATATGATCGGCGCCTTCTACCAGCCGCAATTGGTGCTGGCGGACACCGACACGCTCGCCACCCTGCCCGACCGCGAACTCTCCGCCGGCCTGGCCGAGGTCATCAAATACGGCCTGATCCGCGACCTGCCTTTCCTGGAATGGCTGGAAGCGAACATGGAGAAACTGATCGCGCGCGACACCGAGGCGCTGACTTACGCGATCCATCGCTCCTGCCAGAACAAGGCGGAGGTGGTGGCCGCCGACGAACGCGAAACCGGGCAGCGCGCCCTGCTCAATCTGGGCCACACCTTCGGCCATGCAATCGAGACGGGCATGGGCTATGGCGTCTGGCTGCATGGGGAAGGCGTTTCCGCCGGCACCTTGCTGGCCGCGGAACTTTCACGGCGCATGGGGCTGTTGACGCGGGCCGACGTGGAGCGCGTGTCCGACTTGTTCGTGCGCGCGGGCCTGCCGGTGGCCGCGCCCGACCTGGGTTACGACGCTTACATGGGCCACATGGGAGTGGACAAGAAGGTGGAAGCGGGGCGCATCCGCTTCGTGCTGCTGCGCGCGCTGGGAGACGCCTTCATCACCGGTGGCTACGATGCGGCCGCGCTGCGCGCGACGCTGACCGAATCGCTTGGCAAGTCCTGATGACCGAAACTGCACCGCAGTTGGCGAAATTCGCCGCCCATTCCGCCCAGACGCGTGGGCGCCGCCACCCGGAACCCGCGGCAGCGCCCCGTTCCGAGTATCAGCGCGACCGCGACCGCATCGTCCATTCCACCGCCTTTCGCCGCCTGGAATACAAGACCCAGGTGTTCGTGAACCATGAGGGCGACTTGTTCCGTACCCGCCTGACCCACAGCCTGGAAGTCGCCCAGATCGGCCGCACGTGCGCGCGCATGCTGGGCCTGGACGAGGACCTCACGGAAACCCTGGCGCTGGCGCACGACCTCGGCCATACGCCCTTCGGCCATGTCGGCCAGGACGTGCTCAACGACTGCATGAAGGAACACGGCGGCTTCGAGCACAACCTGCAATCGCTGCGGGTGGTGGACGAACTGGAACAGAAATATGCGGAATTCGAAGGTCTGAACCTCACCTTCGAAGCGCGCGAGGGCATCCTCAAGCACTGCTCGCCCAGGAACGCAGAAAAGCTGGGCGATGTCGGACTGCGCTTTCTCGAAGGCCGGCAACCCTCGCTGGAAGCGCAGATCACCAACCTGGCCGACGAGATCGCCTACAACAACCACGATGTCGACGACGGTCTGCGTTCCGGCCTGATCGGCGTCGAGCAACTGGAACAGGTGGAAATCTTCGCGCGCCATCTTGCCACCGTGCGCGGCCTCTACCCGAAGCTCAACGACCGCCGCCTGATCCACGAAACCATACGCCGCATGATCAACGCCCTGGTCGTCGATCTGCTGGAAGCGACTCGCCGCAACCTCGCCAGCCACCGGCCGCTAAGCCTGGACGAGGTGCGCGCCTGTCCGGTACTCGCCGCGTTCAGCCCCGAGGTGCTGGAACAGCACCGCGAATTGAAGCGCTTCCTGTTCCAGAATTTATATCGCCACTATAAGGTGATGCGCATGAGCGCGAAGGCGCAGCGCCTCCTGCGCGACCTGTTCCTGGCCTTCAGTGAAGAACCCCGAATGATGCCGCCGGAATACCGCGCCCGCGCCGACCATGAGCCGTTTCGCGCGGTCGCCGACTATATCGCCGGCATGACCGACCGCTATGCCATCCGCGAACACCGGCGCATCTTCGACATCGAGGAGCTGGCATGAAAGTCGTCGTCATCGTCCCAACCTACAACGAACACGGCAATATCGTCGGCCTGATCGAAGCCCTGTGTCTCCAGTTTGCATCGCTGCGCCACGACATGAACATCCTGGTGGTCGATGACCACTCACCCGATGGCACGGCGGAGGCGGTGCGCGAATTGCTGCCGCGCCATCCGGAATTGCGGCTCATCGAAGGCCGGAAGGCGGGGCTGGGTGCGGCCTATATTCGCGGCATGACCTATGCCATCGAAGCCATGGCGGCGGAGGTCGTGTTCGAGATGGACGCGGACTTCTCGCACAGCCCCGCGGATGTGCCGCGTCTCCTGGCCGAGATCGACGCCGGCGCGGATTTCGTCATCGGCAGCCGCTACGTCGCGGGCGGCTCCATCCCGAAAAACTGGAGTTTTCTGCGCCGCCTCAATTCCCTGGGTGGGAACATCGTCGCCCGATACCTGGCCGGAATCTACCGGGTGCGGGACTGCACCGCAGGCTTTCGCGCCATCCGCGTTTCCGTGCTGCGCGACATCGATTTCTCGCGATTGCGCATCCAGGGGTACGCCTTCCAGGTGGCTCTACTGCATGCCGCCGTCACCGATGGCGCCCGCGTGGTCGAGGTACCGGTCGACTTCATCGACCGCACCCAGGGCGAGTCCAAGCTGGGCCTGTCCGACATCATCGAGTTCGTCGAGAACGCCTGGTGGATCCGCCTGCAAAGCGCCCAGACCTTCATCAAGTTCGGCGTCGTGGGCGCGACCGGCGTGATCGTGAACCTGGGCTTCTTCACCCTGCTGCTGGGGATGGGGTTGAACAAGTTTCTCGCCTCGCCGATCGCCATCGAGGTGTCGATCGTGACCAACTTCCTACTCAACAATTTCTGGACCTTCCGCGAGCGCGAGACCCGGGATCGGGTGCACATCAAGGGACTGAAATTCAACGCCGTATCCCTGCTCTCCCTGGGCGTGAGTTACGCCACCTTCGTGGCCTTCTCCTCGGCGTTCCCGGCCATGCCCCCTCAGGTTCCCCAATTCGTCGGCATCCTTCCCGCCACCCTGGTGAACTACTTCCTCAATTCCTACTGGACGTTCCGGGAAACCGAAGTAAGCAAGAATTCTTGAGCACGGGGCACGGCTCACACTAGCCCGGGTAAGTTGCTGTAAAGCAGGGCGCACAAGCCGGTCCGGGCAGTGCAGAATTCCAGACCGCATCCACCCAGACAGGAATTTCCCATGAGACGCGTTTTATTCGCTGCTGTACTGATCATCACCACCGCATCGGCGTTCGCCGCCGATGTCTCGATCAGCATCGGCCAACCCGGGTTCTATGGCCGCATCGACATCGGCGGCTTCTCGCAGCCGCAGGTGATCAACGTCCAGCCCATGATCGTCGGGTCAGTTCCCGGGAATCGTCCGCCGCTCTATCTGCATGTACCGCCGGGTCACGCCAAACACTGGAAAAAGTATTGTCACGAGTACAACGCCTGCGGCGAGCCCGTGTTCTTCGTCCGCGACGATTGGTACAACCGCGAATACGTCCAGCATTATCAGGAACAACACCGCGGTCATGGCGAAGCTCATGAGCATCGCGAGGATCGCCATGACCGCCATGACGACGAGCGCGACCATCGCTAGGGCGGGCCATTCCGATCACACCATCCCGACTTCCGCGGGCGCTGCGCTCCCGCGATTTTCGCCTCTATTTCGCGGGCCAGCTGGTTTCCGTCGCCGGAACCTGGATGCAGCAGATCGCCATGGCCTGGCTGGCCTATCGCCTGACCCACTCCGCCCTGGTTCTGGGGCTGCTGGGATTCGCCAGCCAGTTGCCCATCCTCCTGTTCGGCGCCCTGGGTGGCGTCTGGTCGGACCGCGTGGATCGACGCCACCTGATGTTGTGGACCCAGTCCGCGGCCCTGCTCCAGGCGCTGCTCCTGGCCTGGCTCACCTGGCGTGGCTGGATCACCCCAGAATTACTGCTGGCCCTGGGCTTTCTCATGGGCTGCATCAACGCCGTCGACATGCCCGCGCGCCAATCCCTGGTGGTGCATCTGGTGGACGACAGGGCGCAACTGGCCAACGCCATTGCCCTCAACTCCTTCCTGATGAATTCCACCCGCTTCGTCGGCCCTGCCCTGGCCGGCTGGATCATTGCCCAGGTGGGCGAGTCGCTCTGCTTCCTGTTGAATGCCCTCTCTTATCTGGCCGTGCTGCTGGCATTGTGGGCGTTGCATGCCCGGCCCAAGGGGGATGCCTCCGCGCCCGCCTGGCGCGCCTTGAATGAGGGGCTGCGCTACACCTTCAACCATGCGGATATCCGATTGTTCCTGGTGCTGGTAGCCAGCATCAGCTTTTTCGTCACCCCCTACGTGGTCATGATGCCCCTCTACGCCAAGACCATCTTCCACGGCGACGCCCAGACCTTCGGCCTTCTGGTGAGCAGCGCCGGGGCCGGCTCCCTCCTGGCCAGCCTGTTTCTGGCCTCGCGGACCTCGGTCGAAGGCCTGGCGCGCCGGGTGTCCCTGGCGGCCACCGTGGCCGGAGTGGCCCTGGCCCTGTTCGCCCTCAACAGCGTCCACGCGCTGGCCTATCCCATCCTGATGTTGCTGGGTTTTTGCCTGGTCCTGATCGCCGCCGGCAGCAATACCTTGCTCCAGACCTGGCTGCGCGACGACATGCGCGGCCGGGTCATGGCGCTCTTTTCCATGGCCTTCCTGGGCATTGCTCCCCTGGGCAGCCTGGCCGTCGGCAGCCTGGCCAGCGGCATCGGCATCCGCCCGGCCCTGTTCCTCTGCGGCGTCCTGACCATCGCCGCCGGCCTGGTCCACAACCATCGCCTGGGAATCAGGCTGCATCCGTCCTTGAGCCGCTAGCCGCCTGCCCGGAGTGCGCGTCGCCAGCCGCGATCAGGCGTGCCGCGACATCCGCCGCACGGCATCCCTCCGCCTTCCGCGCCAGCCGGGCCGCGCGCGCGGCGTCGCCATCGAGATGCGCGCGCATGGCATCCAGCAGCGTGCGCTCGGCCGCGGCGAGTCGTTGCTGATCGCGCCATTCGCGCACGTCGTCGGGCAGGCGCAATGCGGCCTGGCCCAGGTGCAACGCGGCGTAGGCCAGGGCGATGAGGCCTACCAGCAAGGCCAGGGCGAGCAGAAACGAGAGTTCCATGCGCCAGGGGGGATAGACCACGATGACATAGCCCTGATCGACCCGCGCCACCAGGGTCAGGGCCACGGCCAGCGCAAACAAAGCGAGTAGCCAGAAGGCGGCGCGCATCAGCCTTGATTCCTCGGTTGACCGCTCAGCTTTCCCCGTAAGGCCCCATGGATATGGAGGATTGCGATCAACGCCGCTGCCCCCGTGCCGCGCGTATGGCCTTGAGGCTGGCATCGATTTCCGTGTCGCTCAGCGCCACGGGGACGGTACGCAATCCGCCCAGGCTTTCGAGTACCGCGCGGGTCGTCTGGTCACGCGGGTTGAAATAACGCCGGGTCCAGTCGCGCGCAGCGTCGAGGTCGTCGTGGAACGTGACTTCGTCGCGCTGCAACGCGGCGATGCGCGCGGAAATCAGTCGTAGCTTGAGGTTCTCGCGCAGGAAATAGAGCTGCGTGGGCTCGAGCAAGGGCATCTCGGGGTGGTCCAGGCGGCGTATGCGCACCAGCCCTTTGAAGGCCTGCCAGGCTTCGCCGGACAGGTTCGTCAAGGTGTCGACCGCGCCGCCGTGCGCCAACTGGGCCTTTTTCGGCGCGGGTTCCGCCTCCGACTCCGGTTTGAGCCGGTCCACATTCTGGATCAGCTCCTCCAGGCGGGCGTTGAGGCCGACGATGTCCGCCGCCGGCAGGAGCCTGAGCCGCTCCATATCGCGTTCGATCGCATCCCGCAGGCCGTTGAACTGGGGCTTGTCGAGTTGCGCCAAACGGGTTGCCGCCGCATCCAGGCCGATCAGCGCGGCCTTCACATTGCCGGCCAGCTGCAACTGTTGCTGCGCCAGCAACAGGGTCTGCTCGATGTCCGCCACGATCCGTTCGTCCTGGCTGCGCGCGAGATCCTGATACATCGCGTTCAAGGCCAGTTGCTGGCTCTGTGACTCCTGCGCCCGCGACTCCAGGGCGGACAGCCGTCCTTGCAGGTCGGCCAGGGCGGCGTTGGCGGCCTTGGCGGCGGCACGCGCCTCCTGGCTGGCGGCGTCGAAGGCGCCGATGCGCCGGGCCAACTGCACTTCCATGGCACGCATGCGATCGTAAGCCTGCCAGGAGAGGCTCAACGTCAGCAGGATGGCGACCCCGCCCAGGATGGGGCCCAGCCATGCCAGCCGCGGAGTAGTGTTTTCAGCCATGGGCGAAGTATTCCACAAGACCACGCACCAGGCCCATCTCGCCGGGTGCCGTGACCATGCCGCTGGCCACGCCCAAATCCCGCGCATGGCCGATGATGCGCGCATGCGGCGCGAACATCGGGGTGGCGCGGATCAAGCCGGCATCGTCCTCCCCCAGGAGGGTAAACAGGTTGTCCAGGGTCTGAGTACTCAGCACGGTGACGGCCTGGATGCCGCCCCGCCGCCAAGTCTCGCGCAGGGGGGCGGGATCGGCGCTGCCCAGGCCACGCCGGTAGCAGGGGATGTAGTCCACGCTGGCACCGCGAGCGCGCAGCGTATCCGCCAACAATTCGCGACCGCCATCGCCGCGGAAGATGCACACGTGCCTCCCCGCCATATCCTGTAGTTGCGGCAAGGCCAGCAGATGCTCGCTGTCGGCACCCGTATCGGGCACCAGCACCGCCGCCACGCCCCCCGCGCGCAGGGCCGCCGCCGTCCCCTGACCCAGTCCGGCCACGGGCAAGCCCGCAGGCCAGGAGGGCGAGCGGGCGAGCCCGAATTGCACGGCGCTGGGGCTCACGAAGATCGCCAGGTCGCATGCCGCCAGGTCATACTGCGTCGAGACCGCGGGGTCCAAAGGCAGGATGTCCAGGGCAGGGAACAGGACGGGGCACCCCCCCAGTTCGGCGATACGGGCCCGCAATCCCGCCGCCTGCGCCGTCGGACGGGTAATCAGCACCCCCAGCCCGGCCAGGGGCGGGTTCATGCGCGCCCGCCTTCGAGCGGGGGAGTCAGCCTCATTGCACGCGCAGAACGAGCTCCGCCAGCAGGCCATCGGCACCCTGCGCCATCAGCTCCCGCGCGGCCGCATGGCCGACGGCATCGGGATCGAGCGGATCGCCCTCGACACTGCTGCGGTAGAAACGGATGCCTTCGAGATCGGCCACGAAGGCGCGCAGGAAAATGCGCCCCTCACGCAGTTCCGCGTAGCCGCCGATGGGCGCCTGGCAGCCGCCATGCAGCATCCGGCTCATCGCCCGCTCGGCGCGCACGCAGGCGGAGGTTTCGGGGTCGTTGAGCGGTGCCAGCAGCGCAGCCAGTTCCGGCCGGCCGGAGAGGATCTCGATACCCAGCGCGCCCTGCCCCACCGCCGGCAGGCTTTCTTCCGGCGACAGGATGGCGCGGATGTGGCTACCCAGACCCAGGCGCTTGAGGCCGGCGGCGGCGAGCAGGATGGCGTCGTACTGGCCTTCCTCAAGCTTGCGCAAGCGAGTGTTGACGTTGCCGCGCAGGGAGTCGACATCCAGGTCCGGATAGACCGCGCGCAGCTGCGCCTGGCGGCGCAGACTGGAAGTGCCGACGCGGGCGCCGGCCGGAAGATCGCTCAGACGCGCGTACTTGCGCGAAACGAAAGCGTCCCGCGGGTCCTCCCGCTTCGAGATGGCGACCAGCTCGAAACCGGGGGGCAGGTCCATGGGCACATCCTTGATCGAGTGCACGGCGAGGTCGGCGCGGCCTTCCGCCATGGCCGTTTCCAGCTCCTTCACGAACAGACCCTTGCCACCGATGCGCGAGAGCGGAGAATCGAGAATCTGGTCGCCCTGGGTGGTCATGCCGAGCAACTCGACCTCCAGACCAGGGTGCAGTTCCAGGAGGCGGGCCTTGACGTGTTCGGCCTGCCACAAGGCAAGCTGGCTCTCGCGCGTGGCGATGACGATTTTTTTCGGCATGATTAGCTATCTAGTCCGTAGCGGGCATCGCTAGAATGCCCCATGATTATCAGGAATAAGCCTATGAAACAGGCAGTTAAGCAGACGCTCGCGTGCCTGGCGATTTTAACATGGGGTATGGCCCCCGCCCGTGCCGATGTGCCCTGGGCACGCGATCTGCGACAGGACGCCGCGGCCGCGCGTGCTGCCAACGGCGTCGTCCTGGTAGTTTTCGTCGCCTCGCACTGCCCCTACTGCGAAACCGCGCTCAACGATTTCCTGATCCCCATGAGTGGCAACGCCGATTACTTCGCCGTGGTGATGCGCCGGGTGGAGAGCGGCGGCGCCAACCCACTCACGGATTTTCAGGGCCGCAAGCTCAGTGGGCGCCAGTTCGCCGCCGCATACGGCGTGCGCCTGACGCCGACCGTGATGGTGTTCGACGGCGAAGGCCACCCGCTCACCAAACCGGTGATCGGCGTGAGCACACCCGATTACTACGGCTCTTTTCTGGATCAGGCAATCGACCAGGGCGTGCAGCTAGTCCGCGCCCGGATCGGCGAGCGGCCTCCGGTCACTCCGGGCAAGGCGTCAGGGTCAAAGTGAGTAGCCGTATTCCACCCTGAAGCGGTCGGCGACTTCGTCCCAGGTGCAGCGGTGATTCTGGCCGCCGCGCTGGGCAATCTTGATCGCGCCCAGCAAGCCGGCCAGGCGGCCGCAAGTGGGCCAGTCCAGCCCCTTGTGCAGGCCGGTCATCAAGCCGGCGCGGTAGGCATCGCCACAACCGGTCGGGTCGACCACTGCGCTGGCCGCCGCGGGCGGGATGTCGTGCACCAGGCCGTCGGCAAAGATGCGCGAGCCCTCGCCCCCCAGCGTCACCACTAGGGCGCGCACCTGCCGCGCCAACATTTCCAGCGTCTGGCCGGTGCGTTCCTGCAGGAGCTTCGCCTCGTAGTCGTTGCAGGTGAGGTAATCCGCCTGACCGAGAAATTCCAGCAATTCGGTACCGTTGAACATGGGCAGGCCCTGGCCGGGATCGAAGATGAAGGGAATGCCGGCCTCGTGAAACTGGCGCGCATGCTCGATCATGCCCTGGCGCCCGTCCGGCGAGACGATGCCGAGCTTGATGCCGGAAGTATCGGCCACCCGGTTCTGGTGGGAGAAATTCATCGCTCCGGGGTGGAAGGCGGTGATCTGGTTGTCGTCCAGGTCGGTGGTGATGAAGGCCTGGGCGGTGAAGCTGTCGGCGACGTGCCGGATATGAGCGGCGTCGAGTCCGAGGGTTTGCAGGCGCGCGGCATAGGGCGCGAAATCGTCGCCCACCGTGGCCATGACGACCGGCTCGCCGCCCAACAGCTTCAGGCTATAGGCGATGTTGCCGGCGCAGCCGCCATACTCGCGGCGCATGTCCGGCACCAGGAAGGCCACGTTCAGGATATGGATCTGCTCGGGCAGGATGTGATTCTTGAACTGGTCGTGGAACACCATGATGGTGTCGAAGGCCATGGAACCGCAGATGAGTGTGCGCATCGGGAGTCTGTTCTCGTATTTGGGGTGAGGGCGATTCTCGCGCCGCAGGGTGGAAAAAAACAGGCCCGCGCGCGGCGGGCCCGATACGTGACATGACCGGCGCAGATTTACTGGCGTACTTTGTCGATGGTCAGCTTGACGCCCTGGGCACCGACCTTGACGCCCTCCAGGCTGCCTTCCAGGTCGCCCGTGGCACCCATGGGCTGACCGGACTTTGCGATACGCACGGCCAGGGTGACGTTCTTGAAACTGGACAGTTTGCTGTCCGGGTTCATGGCCATCGCATCGGTCATTTCGAATTCCAAGGGGAGTTGCCCGGCCGTGGAGCGAATCACGGCAATCGGCGGGCCGCCCTGGCCTGCGCGCGCGAACAGGAACATCACGTCGCCATCCTTGATCCTGGACTTGAGCGCGGCGGCGATCTCCACCTTGCCCTTGATGCTGGCCCCCGCCGCGGCCGTGGGAGGCACGGGCGCGCTGGGTTGTGCGGAGAGGTTATCCAGTCCATTGCCGCCGCCCGCCCGCTCCGCCTCCTGGATGGCCGACTGGATATCCTTGGCATAGGGGTCGTCCGGCGACAATTGCTGATAGAGCCGGGTCATGTAGGCCACGGCCTCCTTGTAGTTTTTGCCCTGGAAGGCGGCGATGCCGGCCAACTCCAGGCCCTTGCGGTCGGAGGGGTCGAGGGCCAGGGCTTCGCGCACCAGCTTCATGGGTTCGCCACCTAGCTCGCGGTTATTGCGCAGGGCCAGGACTTCGGCATACGCGGAACGCGCGCTGGCTTCACCGGGCATCAACTCGATCGCCTTCTGGTAGGCCTTTGCCGCTTCCTCCCAGCGTTGCTGCGCGGCCTGGATGCGTCCCAGCATCATCCAAGCCTTGCCGTCCCCGGGACTGGACTGGAGCTTGGCCTCCATCTCCCGCGCCAGCTTGGACATGTCGTGACCCGCCGCCTGCGCGGGTGCGGCGCTGGGCGCATCCGCCTGCGGCAGGAGCGCGCCGGGGTTACCCAGCCAGAAATACATGGCGAAAACGGCGATGGGCAATAGCACGCCCACGGTGTAGCCCAGGAAACGTCCGCTCGAGGTCGCAGGCTGTGTAGCCGCATTCTGGCCCAGGGCATCTTCCGCCAGACGCGCCTCCAGCTCCAGTCGGGCCGCGTGAAACTGCTCGTCCGCCAACTGCCCGTTGGCGCGATCGGCTTCCATTTCCTGCAACTGGTCGCGGTATACCGCGATGTTGATCTCGCGCCGGCCGAGTTTGTCGGGTCCGGAAGGCCGGCGCAGCAGGGGAGGAAGGACCAGCGCCAGGGCGATGGCGACGAACAGTACGGATACGATCCAGAACAGGGAAACGGACCAGAAGGGGCTCATAGGTTTTCATCCAGCAATTTGGCGGCGGCGGCGATTTGCGTCCCATCCACGGTTTGATCCGGCATGGCGCGGCGCTTCTTCAGGGTTGCGTACCAGACGCCCAGGCCGATGCCCAGGAAGATCAGGGGACCTAACCACAGCAGATAGGTCACCGGCTTGAAGGGCGGCCGATAGAGGACGAAGTCGCCGTAACGGGTGGTGAGGTAGGAGATCACCTCCTTGTCGCTCTTTCCTTGCTTCATCAAGGAGCGGATTTCGCGACGCAGGTCCTCGGCCAGTTCGGCATGGGAGCCGGCCAGGGATTCGTTCTGGCAGACCAGGCAACGCAGGTCCGAGGCCAGATCCACCATGCGTTGCTCGATGACCGGATCATCGGCCAGAGGCCTGGCTTCATCGGCGAATACGGGAAGAGAGCAGGCCAACAACAGGACCAGCAGCATGGATCTCATCGGTTCAATTCCTTGATCAGGGGCATGAATTTATTCTCCCAGGCCTCGGCGTCGATCGGGCCGATGTGCTTCATCCGCACGAGCCCCCGCTTGTCGATGACATAGGTTTCCGGCGTGCCGGTGACGCCGTAGTCGATGCCGACCATTCCGGAGAGATCCTCGGCGCACGCCAGATAGGGGTCACCGCTTTGCGCGAGCAGCGCAGTGGCCTCGCGACCCTTGTCCTTCCAGTTGAGGCCGACGAGGGGCACCAGGCCCATCTGGGCGATCTGCAACAAGGATTCGTGCTCCTGGCGGCAGGCCACGCACCACGGCGCCCAGACGTTGAGCAGCCAGACTTTTCCCTGCATCTGTGCCGGGCTGAAGGTCTTGTCGGGATGTTCGACCGTCGGCAGGGTAAAGGCGGGGGCGGGCTTGCCGATGAAAGGCGAAGGCACTTCGCGCGGATTCAGGTGCAGGCCCACGTACAGGACGGCGGACAGGAGGGTGAAGAGGATCAGGGGTAGCCAACGTTTCATGCGCGTGCTCCGGCTTGGGCGTATACGGAGGCAACCGCCTTCCTCAGCGAGAGCCGGTAACGCCGGTCCGAGGCCGCGAGGAAACCGCCCAGAGCCAGCAGGGCGCCCCCCAGCCAGAGCCAGTTGATGAAAGGCTTGTAATAGACCCGCACGGCCCAGGCGCCGCCGTCCAGAGGCTCACCCAGGGAAACGTAGATGTCGCGCAGGAAGTTGGGGTCGATCGCCGCCTCGGTCATGGGCATTCCCGAGGCGTTGTAGGTGCGCTTTTCCGGGTAGAGCAAGGCCACCCTGCTGCCATTCCGGCTGACTTCGATTTCGCCGCGCGCAGCGACATAGTTTGGACCGGGTACCTGGCTCACCCCCTGGAAGACAAAGCTGTAGCCGGCCAGTTCCACATGCTCGCCCGGCGACATCTTCACGTCGCGCTCGGTCTGGTAGTTGGCCACCACGGTGATGCCAGCCACGCCCAGGGCGATGCCGAAATGCGCGATCTGCATGCCCCAGTAAGAGCGCGGCAGCCCGGACAAGCGTCCGAACAAGCCCCCCTGGCTGTGTTTGAGGCGTTCACGAAAGCCCTCGATCACGGTCAGGGCGATCCAGGTCGACAGCATCAGGCCCAGGCTGACCCAGACGTTGAAGCCCTTCTGGGTGAGCGGCACGATCAGGCCCACCGCCAGGGAAATTGCCAGCGCCCATTTCAGGCGCGTGGCCAGATCGGGGAGGCTGGCCTGCTTCCAGCGCAGCAGCGGACCCACGCCCATAAGGAAGAACGCGGGCGCCATCACGGGCACGAACACCGCGTTGAAGTAGGGTGGGCCGACGGAAATCTTGCCCAGTCCCAGGGTATCCATGAGCAGCGGGTACAGGGTGCCCAGAAGCACGGTACCCAGGGCGGCGAGCAGGATGACGTTGTTGGCCAGCAGCAAGGCCTCGCGGGAAAACCAGGTGAAGCCGCCACCGCTCAACATCCTGGGGGCGCGCCAGGCGAAGAGAGCCAGCGAGCCGCCGATCACCACGCCCAGGAAACCGAGGATGAACACCCCGCGCGCCGGATCGGTGGCAAACGCATGGATGGAAGACAGTACGCCGGAGCGCACCAGGAAGGTACCCAGCAGCGAGAGCGAGAAGGCGGCGATGGCCATCAGCACGGTCCAGGCCTTGAAGGCTCCACGCTTCTCCGTCACCGCCAGGGAGTGGATCAGGGCGGTCCCGGCCAGCCAGGGCATGAAGGAAGCGTTCTCGGTCGGATCCCAGAACCACCAGCCGCCCCAGCCCAGTTCCTTGTAAGCCCACCAGCTTCCCAGGGTGATGCCGCCGGAGAGGAACATCCAGGCCACGGTGGTCCAGGGACGCGACCAGCGTGCCCAGGCGGCGTCCATCTTGCCCGAAAGCAGCGCGGCGATGGCAAAGGCGAAGGCGACCGAGAAACCGACGTAGCCCATGTAGAGCATGGGCGGGTGCATCACCATGCCGGGGTCCTGCAGCAAGGGGTTAAGGTCGTTGCCGTCGGCGGGTATGGGGAACTGGCGCAGGAAGGGATTGGAGGTAATCAGCATGAACGCCAGGAAACCGACGGAAATCAGGCCCATGACGCCGACCACCCGCGACACCATCTCGTCCGGCAGGTGGCGCGAGAACACCGTCACCGCTGTGGTCCAGAAACCGAGAATCAGCGCCCACAGCAGGATGGAACCTTCATGCGAGCCCCAGGTGGCGGTCAGGCAGTAGATCTTGGGCAACTGCGAGAAGGAGTTGTGCGCCACGTTGATCACCGAAAAATCGTGGCTGATGAAGGAGTAGGCCAGGCAGCCGAAGGCGATGGCGACAAAGGCGAACTGCCCCTGCGCGGCCGGTCGCGCCACCGCCATCAAGGTGGCATTGCCGCGGTGCGCGCCGATCAGCGGCAGGATGGACTGGATGAGCGCGAGCAGTAGCGCGACGATGAGGGCGAAATTGCCTAGTTCTGGGATCATGAATTCTCCTGATTAGCGCTGCTGGAACAGGGCTTCGATGGTCAAGCCGATATCTTTGGCGATTTGCCGAGGCAGGATCGGTGAACTATCCCGTCCAGCGTGAAAGGGGACGGTCGTCGAGCGACCATCCTGATGTCGGTATTGCTGATGGGAGCCGCGCTGGCGAACCATTTCAAAACCAGCCCGCGCGGGCATGGAGCACCCGGCTGGCTGCCCATTCAAGCGACCACCACCATCTGGGTGCCGACGAATTCCGCATCGAATCGAGGATCGCCATCCTTCAGCGACATGGCGATGACTGCGCTCGGGTCGACATTGAGCTCATCCAACGTGGCCCCTTGGCTGTGCGCGCCAGTGTAGCCCGGGACGTACCCGACGCGGGGCCCGGTCTCCATGCAAGGTTCGACGAGCGCCATGTAGTTCTTCACGTCACTCACCTCACTTCACCAGCGTCTTGGCTCTTTGTGCCTTCTCGATGGCGCTCGCCGCCTCGGGAGGCATGTAGTTCTCGTCGTGCTTGGCCAACACCTGGGTGGCTGTGAACCGGCCATCGGCGCCGAGCCGGCCTTCTGCCACCACGCCCTTGCCTTCCTTGAACAGGTCGGGAAGGATGCCTTTGTAGGCCACGTTCATGGACTTTACGGTGTCGGTCACCACGAAATGCGAGGTGAGGCCATCGGCGTCGCGCCGCAGGCTGCCCTTTTCCACCAGGCCGCCGATGCGGAAGGCTCGCCCGGTGGGCGCCTCGCCCTTCTCGACTTGCGTCGGCGTGAAGAAGAACACCAGATTGCTCTGGAAGGCGTTGAGGATGAGGGCGGCGGCGATACCGACGCCGCAAAGCCCCAGGACGATGAACAGCAGTTTCTTGTGGCGCGACTTCACGATTCTTCCCCTTGCAGGGACGCTGTCCACTGCTGCATGCGTTTCAGTTCGCGACGCGTTTCCGCCGCGGCGCGTTTCAACAGGATGACTTCGATCAGGACGGCGGCGGCGGTGACGCCGTACGAACCCCATACGTAGAGCCCGTAGCCCCCCATGTTCCAGAAGTCGGACCAGCTTGCCCAATTCATTCAACTCTCCTTGGCCAGAATCGCCTTGACCCATTCGCTCTGGCGTTCGCGTTCCAGGATGATGCGGCGCACGCGAACCAGAGCCACGGCGATGGTATACAGCCAGGCGGCGATGGCCAGCACCAGCATGCCCAGCAGCATGGTCTTGGCCATGCTGGGAGCCTTCATCAGGTTGATGGACGAGCCCTGGTGCAGGGTGTTCCACCACTTCACCGAGAAATAGATGATGGGCACGTTGATCGCGCCGATCAGCGTCAGCAGGGAACCGGCGCGGTCGCCGCGACGGATGTCGTCGATCGCGGCCCACAAGGCGATGATGCCGACATAGAGAAACAGCAGGATCAGCTCTGAAGTCAGGCGAGCATCCCAAACCCACCACGCACCCCACATGGGCTTGCCCCAGAAGGCCCCGCTCCACAGTGCGATGAAGGTAAACATCGCGCCGGTGGGCGCGAGCGCGCGCGCCATCATGAATGACAAGCGGGTATTGAAAGCCAGGCCGATGGCGCCCCAGAAGGCCATCACCAGATAGATGAACATCGACATCCAGGCCGCCGGCACGTGGATGAAGATGATGCGGTAGGCCTCGCCCTGCTGAAAATCGGTGGGCGCCTGGAAGAAGCCGATGTACAGCCCCCAGAGGGTGAATAGGCCCGCGCCCCAGGCGAACCAGGGGATGAGGCGCCCAGCCAGGGTGTAGAAATGGGCAGGGGAGGCAAAGGTATAGAGGTTCATTCGACGCTTATCCACGCTTATTCGAGTGAGACACGTAAGGCCGCAGCGGCTATCCAGGGCGCAATCATAAGGGAAAGAACCAGAAACGCGCCCAACAAGGACAACTGTGCCTCGGCTCCGGTTCCCGCCATCACACCATCGACCGCACCGGCGCCGAAGATGAGCGCGGGCACGTAGAGCGGCAGAATCAGGAGCGTCAGCAAGACGCCACCGCCGCGCAGACCCAGGGTGAGGGCCGCGCCGACCCCGCCCAGCAGGGAGAGGATGGGCGTACCCAGGAGCAGGGAGATTTCCAGCACCCGAATCGCCTCCCAGCTCAGATTGAACTGGACGCCCAATACGGGCGCGACCAGCAGCAGCGGAATGCCGTAGATCAGCCAGTGCGCCAGGGACTTGCCCAGCACCAGCAACACGGTGGGCTCGGGCGAGAGCACCATGTGTTCCAGGCTGCCATCGTGGTGATCATCGGCGAACAGGCGCGCCAGCGACAGCAGCGAGGCCAGCGTGGCGGCCACCCACAGGACGCCCGGGCCAATGCGCACCAGCATGGCGGGCTCCGGCCCGACGCCCAGGGGAAACAGGCTGGCGACCATGACGAAGAAGAATTGCGCGATCAGCCAGTCGCCGCGGCGACGGGCCGCCAGGGTAAGGTCGCGGCGCAGGACGGCGAGGAGAAAGCGATGCATCAGGACAGCTCCGGGATCGCGACGTTGCCCACCAGCAGGCGTTGCACGGCCACCCCTTCCAGGTTCAGGGCCTGGTGCGTGGTCGCCACCACCATGCCCCCCGCGTTCAGGTGGTCGCGGATCAGGCCTTCCATGAGCGCGACGGCGTGGACGTCGAGGCCGGTCAGGGGTTCGTCCAGTATCCACAGGCTGGCGCCGGCCAGGAGCAGGGCGGCGAGCGCCACGCGGCGACGCTGACCGAAGGACAACACCCGGCAGGGCAGATCCAGGCAGCGGCTCAACCCCAGGCGTTGCAGGGTCGCTGCGGCCCGATCCGGGTCGAAGCTTCGGCCTTGCAGGCCGGCGGAGAAACGCAGGTTCTCCAGGGGATCGAGGTCGTCCTTCACGCCGTTGGCGTGCCCCAGGTAGATCATTTCGCCGTGGTAGATCTCGCGCTGTTTGGCGATCGGCTGACCACACCAGCACACTTCGCCGTCTTCCGCACGGGCAAGGCCGGTGAGCAGGCGCAGCAGGCTGGTCTTGCCCTGGCCATTGCCGCCCTGGACGAGCAGCAGTTCACCGGACTTCAGGGTGAAGTTCATGCCCTTGAACAGCAGCCGGTCGCCACGGGCGCAGGCCAGTTCATGAACGGAAAGCGAGGAAGATTCAGCGAGCATGGCGGATAGGGGAAAATAGCCGGCGGAGGATAACGACTATTGCCCGTCCCGCAAGAAAAAAATGCGCAGTACCCCGACTATCGTCAAGAAAAAGTAGCCTGGCCATGGCTGCGGCCATGCACATCCATCCCTCAAGTTATCTCCGCGCGCGCCGATATACGCTCTCCACTGGGAGAGCCGGAGTACCAGCGATGACGACACAGGAATCGGTGCTACAGGACAGCCACCCCTACCGGGTGCTGATCGTCGATGACGAACCCTCACAGCGTCTGCTGGAGCGGGAAATACTCGACTCACCCAAATATCAGGTGAGCGAGGCTGCCAATGGCACGGAAGCGCTGGCGATCCTGCGCCAGCGGGAATTCGATGCCGTGTTGCTGGATGTGCGCATGCCGGGCATGGATGGCAACGAGGTATGCCGCCGCATCCGCGCGGATCTGGGCCTGGCGATGCTGCCGGTCATCATGGTGACCGGGTTCGGCGGCCATGACGACCTGGCGATCAGCCTGAAAGAGGGCGCCAACGATTTCATCCGCAAGCCCTACCACCCCATGGAACTGATGGCGCGAGTGGATTCCGCCGTGCACCACAAGCGCCTGACCGACCAGCTCGATTCCGCCGAAGCGGTCTTGTTCGCCCTGGCGCGCATGGTCGAAGCCAAGGACGCGTATACGGGGGACCACTGCACCCGCCTGGCGCACAACGCGGTGTTGTTCGGCGAAGCGCTGGGCATCAAGGGCGAGTCGCTCACCGCCCTGCGCCGCGCCGGCGTGCTACACGACATCGGCAAGCTGGGCATACCTGAATCCATACTGATGAAACGCGGGCCGCTCGACGCCGCGGAGTGGGATGTCATGCGCCAGCACACCACGATAGGCGCGGCGCTGTGCGAACCGCTGAAGAGCATGCGCCTGACCGCGCCCATCGTCCGCCATCACCACGAACGCTGGGACGGCAGCGGTTATCCGCTAGGGCTGGCCGGAGAAGCCATCCCCCTGTTGGCGCGGATATTCCAGATCGTCGACATCTTCGACGCCCTGAGTTTTTCCCGCCCCTACAAGCCGGCGCTCCCCATGGAACAGGCGATCGCCATCCTGGAAGAGGAAACCGCGCGCGGCTGGCGCGACCCGCGGCTGATGCGGGCATTCCTGGAACTGCTCTCGCTGCACTCGGCGTCCTTCCTGACCCATGGCGACCTGGCGCAGGAGGCGGCGGGCCTGGGCGTGGTCCTGTTCCAGGACATCGCCCGCGGCGGCGCCATGGACTGGGATCGCAGGGGCGGGAAATGACCCTCTCGCACACGCGCCAGAAGATCCTCAACCGCCGCTGGTTCGTCCTCCTGGGCGCCTGCCTGCTCCTGTGGCTGGCCATTTCCTGGTTCATCGCGGGACAACTCACGCGCCGCAACCATGACGACCTGGTCGCCGCAGCCGGCAAGAGCAGCGCCGCCCACGTCGAGATCATCGCCAGGCTCATGGGCAACAGCATCGAGAACCTGAAGGGCATCGCCGCCTATACTGCGCGGGACCCCGCCACCCTCGCCGCGCTGCGCCGAGCCGGCATCGCGCCCGCCGGATCGAGCCTGGAACAGCGCAAGCAGCTCTGGGACGCCGAACTGGCGCCGATGAACGCGAACCTGGCCCTGGCGGCGAAGGACCTGGGCGTCGACATCCTCTGGCTGATGAACCCGGCGGGAGACTCCGTCGCCGCCAGCAATGCCGCCGGCCCGGCGAGTTTCGTCGGCACGAATTATGCCGACCGGGAGTATTTCAAGGCCGCTGTCGCCGGACTTCCGGGGAATCAATACGCGATGGGGCGCAGAACCAATGTCCCCGGCCTCTACTTCAGCGCGCCGGTGCGCGAAGCAGGAAAAGTCATCGGCGTGGTGGCGGTCAAGATCGACCTGCCTCGGCTGACCTACTGGGTGAATCAGGCCGACGCCTTCGTCAGCGACGCGTACGACGTAATCATCCTCGCGCGCGACCCGGCCCTGGAAATGCACGCGCTACACGGGGGGCGCATCCTCCAGCTGAGCCAGGCCGCGCGCCTGGCGCGCTACAAACGCGGCGACTTCCCGGTGCTGGATCTCGGCGACTGGCGCGATGCGCCCGGCGTGTTACGCCTCGGAAAAACACCGCTGCTCATGGCGAGTAGGGCCCTGCCCGGTGCGGGCATACGGGTGCACGTACTGGAGCGGCTCCCGGCACTGGCAAACGCGGACACCTTACAGCGATTTCTGCCCCTGGCCGCCAGTGGCGCCCTGCTGCTGCTGATCGTCGGCGGCAGCCTGTTGTTCGCGCTGCAAAGTCGGCAGTCGGAACGCAGCATCGCCCTCTCGCTCTCCTTGCACCAGGCCACCATCGAATCCACCCGGGATGGCATCCTGGTGGTGGGATTGGATGGCCACGTCACCTCCTGGAACCAGCGCTTCGCCGACATCTGGCAGATCGCGCCGGAAAGCCTCACCACTCGCCTGGACCGGGTATTTCCGGGCTCGGTATTTCCGGGCTCGGTCACCGCGCAACTGAGTGACCCGGATCGTTTTCTCACCCGGGTCAAGGAAATCTACAGCCAGCCCGAAGAATCCAGTTTCGAACTGCTTGAATTCAAGGATGGCCGCGTGTTCGAGCGCCATTCGCATCCGCAGCGACTGGAGGGCAAGGTAGTCGGCCGGGTCTGGAATTTTCGCGACGTGACCTTGCGCAACAAGGCGCTGGAAAAGCTGGCACAAAACGAACTGGAATTACAGACCATCATCGACACCGAACCCGAGTGCGTGAAGCTGATCGCACCCGATGGCCGCCTGCTGAAGATGAACCGCGCCGGTCTGGAGATGATCGAAGCGGATGACCCGAACATGGTCCTCGGCCAGAAGGTCCTGGGCATCATCGCACCGCACCACAGATTCGCTTTCTCCGACCTCACCCGCCGCGTTTTCCAGGGAGAATCCGGCAAACTGGCGTTCGAGATCATCGGCTTGAAGGGCGGCCACCGCTGGCTGGAAACCCATGCAGTACCCCTGCGCGACCCCCACGGCAACATCCTCGCCCTGCTCGGCGTCACCCGTGACATCACCACGCAGAAAGCCGCCTCGCGACAATTGCACCTGGTCAATTTCGCGCTCGACCATGTCATCGAGGCCGCTTACCTGGTCGACGAATCGGGACACCTCCAATACGTCAACGAAGAAGCCTGCCGTTCCCTGGGCTTCGACCGCGAAGCCTTGTTGCAACGTAGCGTGATGGATATCGATGCCGCCTCCAGCCAGAAAGACTGGAGCGAACACTGGGCGGTGATCCAGAAGGAAGGCAAGCTGACCCTGGAGAGCCATCACCGCAGCCGCGATGGCGACACCTTCCCGGTGGAAATCGGCATCACCTACTTCGAGTATGAGGGCAGTGCCTATGCCCTGGGACTGGCGCGGAACATCAGCGAACGGCGCGCGGCCGAGGCCGAGCGCGGGCAATTGCAGCAGCAGCTGCAGCACGCGCAGAAACTGGAGGCAATCGGCCAGCTCACCGGCGGCATCGCCCACGACTTCAACAACATCCTGGGCGCCATCCTGGGCTTCACCGGCCTCACCCTGGACCGCTATCGCCAGGACTTGCCGGAGCGCGCCGTCGGCTACCTGAATGAAGTCCAGAAGGCCGGCGAACGCGCGCGCGACCTGATCCAGAAGATGCTGGCCTTCGCCCGAGGCAGCGGCGGCGAGGCGCAGTTGCTGGACCCGCGGCCGCTGGTCAAGGAAGTCATCAAGATGCTGGCCTCCACCCTGCCCTCCAGCCTGGAGCTGAGCGATCGCCTGGGCGAAGACAGCCATGCCATCCGCATCGATCCCGTGCAGTTGCACCAGATCCTCACCAACCTGGTGATCAACGCCCGCGACGCCACAGAAGGCGAGGGCCACATCGAAGTCGGCCTGCGCCTTACCCGGCTCGACGACCGTTTTTGCGACATCTGCCAGCAGCAGGTGCGCGGTCAATTCGTCGAGCTGTACGTGAAGGATGATGGCAGCGGCATCCCCGCCGAAGTGCTGCCCAGGATCTTCGACCCCTTCTTCACCACCAAGGATGTCGGGCGCGGCAGCGGCATGGGGTTGGCGATGGTGATGGGCATCCTGCGGGAACATGGCGCCCATGCGCTGGTGGAAACCGACACGGGCCTGGGCGAAAACCGGGGGACGACTTTCCGTCTGTTTTTCCACCCCGCTGAAGGCCATGCCCCGGAGGCGACGCGGCGACCGGCAGCGGCGCCGGATCCGGCCCCCTGCGGCTTTCATATTCTGGTCGTGGACGACGAAGTGCCACTCGGCCAGTTGCTGGGCGAGATCCTCGACGCCCACGGTTATTGCGCCACCGTGCATGCCAACCCGCGCGCCGCGCTGGAAGCCTTCGAAGCCCATCCGGAACGCTTCGATGCGGTGATCACGGACCAGACCATGCCAGGGCTGACCGGGCTGGAGCTGGTGCGCGAACTCCTGGCGCTCAGGCCGAATCTGCCCGTGTTCATGGTCAGCGGCTACTCCGACAAGGTGGATGCGGAGTCCGCCGCGCACCATGGCATCCGTGGCTTCTTCTACAAACCGGTGGAGAGCCGGCACTTGCTGGCGGCTCTGGCGGAGGCCTTGCCATGAAATCCGCAACGATAATCCCGGGACGGGCTACCTACGGCGGGGTCGTCGCAGTGCGATTTCTCCTGTCGTTCGCTCTCCTGCTCGCCGCTTGCGGGCGCGAGGAAGGCGGTTACGCACCGCGATTTTCCGATCGGCCCGTGGCTGCCCAGACCAAACCCGTATACCTCCTGGGCGTACATCCGCTGCACAACCCGCAGATGTTGTTCGACCACTTCCAGCCGCTGGTGGACTACCTCAACCGCCACCTGGAGCGCGAGGAGATACGCCTGGAAGCCTCGCGCGATTACCCGAGCTACGATGCCAAGCTGTACGCGGGGCATTTCCAGCTGGTCATGCCCAACCCGTATGAAGCGGTGGAAGCGGAGCGCCACGGTTACCGCTTTTTCGCCCGCTGGAACAACGATGCCGATTTTCGCGGCCTCTGCCTGGTGCGCAAGGACGGCGGCATCCATGCCGTGGCCGATCTCAAGGGCCACGCCGTGGCCTATCCGGCGCCTTCCGCCCTGGCCGCGACCATGATGCCGCAGTGGTACATCAAGCAGCATGGCCTGGACGTGTTCAAGGACATCGACAGCCGTTATGTCGGCAGCCATGAATCGGCCATACTCAACGTCCTGCAGGGCAGTACCGCGCTCGGCTGCACCTGGCCGCCCCCCTGGCGCGCCTTCCAGACGACCCGGCCCGAGGAAGCGCGGCAGCTGACGCCGTTGTTCCAGACCGAGACCCTGCCCAGCGTCGCGGTCATGGCGCGCGCCGATATGCCGCCCGAACTGGTGGATCGGGTCGGCCAGCTTCTGCTGCGGCTCGACCAGGACGCCACGGGACGAAGCATCCTGGCGAAGATCGGGATTCCCGGCTTTGCCCCGGCCAGCCACGCCACCTACATGCCGGTCAGGGATTTCGTCACCCGTTTCAGCGCGGAGGTTCGCCTGCCGCAGGCGGAAAGATGATGCGGCGATTGCGCAGCCTCTGGGACGAGAGTCTCAGGCGACGCCTGCTGGTCGGAGGCGTTGGCCTGTTCGTCCTCACCCTGATGGCCGCCGCGGCGTTGAAATACACCCTGTTCCAGGCTTTTCTCGATGCCCGGGCCCAGGCGCAAGCGCTCGCCCTGGCGCAGAATTTTTCGGTGAGCAGCCGGGTCTGGGTTCTGTCCAGCGATCTCGCCGGATTGCAGGAAATGGCGATGGCCATGAAGGGCTTCCCGGATGTGCGCTATGCCATGCTGATCGCCCCCGATGGTCGGGTGCTGGCGCATAACGAGTCCAGCCACGACGGCGGCTACCTCACGGACGCCACCAGCCAGGCCCTGCTGCGCGGCAAGCCGGTGGCGCATCTCCTGGCCGTGGCCCCGGGCATGCTCGACGCTGCCGCCCCCATCCTCGCCAATGGTAGGCTGCTCGGCTGGGCGCGCGTGGGCATTGGCCTGAATTACATGCGCGACTTCCGCGATCAGGTGATCGTCAGGATAGCCTTACTGCTGCTGCTTTCCTCGATGATCGGTGGCCTCGCCCTGTGGTGGCTCAGCGGTGGCCTGATGCGCGGACTCGACCGCCTGCTCGATGGCGTGCGCCGGCTGGAGGCGGGCGAGCGCGGCGGCAATCTGGTATCGGTGCGCGGCGAAGACGAGCTGGCGCGCCTGGCGCGCGCCTTCAATTCGCTCTCCGCCGGCCTCGACCTGCGCGAACGCGCGCTGCGCGAGAGCGAGGCGCGCCTGCAATTCGCGCTGGAAGGCTCCGGCCTGGCGGTCTGGGACTGGGACGCGCGCAGTGGAAAAATCTATTTCTCGCCACGCTGGAAATCCATGCTCGGCTATGGCGAGACCGAGATTGGTGACGACATCTCGGAGTGGCACAGCCGCGTTCACCCGGAAGACAGGTCGAGTTGTTACGCCGACGTGGAACGGTATTTCCGGGGCGAGACGGCGAACTACGCCAACGAACACCGCATGCAGCGCAAGGACGGAACCTGGCTGCGGATGCTGGCGCGCGGCAATGTCATCGAGCGCGGCGACGACGGCAAACCGCTGCGTGTGATCGGCACCCACCTGGACGTCAGCGAACGCCGGGCCACCGAAGCCGAGCGATTGCAACTGCAACAGCAACTGCAACACGCCCAGAAACTCGAGGCCGTCGGCCAGCTCACCGGCGGCATCGCCCACGATTTCAACAACATCCTGGGCGCCATCCTGGGCTACACGGGACTGACGCTAGACCGCTACCGCCAGGATCTTCCGGAAAAAGCGGTGGGCTACCTCAACGAAGTACAAAAGGCCGGAGAACGCGCGCGCGACCTGATCCAGAAGATGCTCGCCTTCGCACGCGGCGGCGGCGGCGAGGCGCAGGTGCTGGACCCGCGCCCCCTGGCCAGGGAGGTCCTCAAGATGCTGCGCGGCACCCTGCCTTCCAGCCTGGAACTGGTGGAAAACGTCGTGGCAGACCTGCCTTGCATCCACATCGATCCCGGCCAACTGCACCAGGTACTCACCAACCTCATCATCAACGCACGCGATGCCACCGACGGCGAGGGGCGCATCGAGGTGGGACTGCGCCTCACCACCCTCTCCGGCGAAATCTGCGCCATCACCCACCAGGCGGTGCGTGGCGAGTTCGTCGAACTGTATGTGAAGGATGACGGCAGCGGCATCTCCGCGGAGGCCCTGCCCAAGATTTTCGACCCCTTTTTCACCACCAAAGAAGTCGGCAAGGGCAGCGGCATGGGTCTGGCCATGGTGCTCGGCATCCTGCGCGAACACGACGGCCATGTCCTGGTGGAAACCGGCCCCGGATCGGGAACCAGCTTCCGCCTGTTCTTCCACCCCGCGGCCGGCCAGGCATGAGGGCGATCTGAAGCAGAAGGGGACCCTGGTCAACGCAGGTGGAAGCGCCCCACCAGCTCGTTCATCTGGCGCGCCAGGGCGACCAATTCCTCGCTCACGCCGCGGGTTTCCACCGCCTGGCTGGCGGTGCGCTGGGCGATCTGGCCGATGCTGCCCATGCTCTGGTCCACACCTTCGGTCAGCGCGCCCTGGTTGCGCACCGACTGCGCCATGTGTGCGTTCAGTTCGCGGATATCGGCGACCTGGGTGACGATGCGATCGAGCCCGCCCACGGCGTTTTCCAGTTGCTTGCTGTGGCCGGCGGCCGTGTTCTGGGCGGCGTTCATCACCTCCACCGCGTGTCGGGCCTCCTGGCGCAATTGCGTGACGATGTCTTCGATATCGCGCGTGGACTGATGCGACAGGTTGGCGAGCTTGCGCACTTCATCGGCCACCACCGCGAAGCCACGCCCCATTTCCCCGGCACGGGCGGCCTCGATGGCGGCATTGAGCGCCAACAAATTGGTCTGCTCGGCGATGCCCTTGATGACCTCCAGGACATTGCTGACATCCAGGCTGCGCTGATCCAGGGCTTCGATCACCGTGCCCGCCCGACCGATTTCCTGTACCAGACTCATGATGCCGTTGATGGCCTCGCGCGTCACCTGGGTGCTGTTGCCGGCTTCCTGGGCGGCGGCCACGGAGGCTGCCGCGGTCTTCGCGGCATCCGACTCCGCCTCGGCGGCGATGCCCTTGAGATGGACGATGGAGCGCGAGGTTTCCTCGGAAGCCTGCAACTGCTGGCTGGCGGCTTCGGCGGTGAGCAGGGCTACGGACGAAACCTGCTCGGCCACGCCGGAGAGGCGCCCGGAGGTCGCCGCCACCAGCCCCAGGCTGGCGCTGAACTTGTCGAGCATGCTGTTGATGGCCTGGGCCAGCGCACCCACTTCGTCGCCCGAATCGACTCCCAGGCGGCGGCCGAGGTCGGCGTTCCGCTCGATCTCGTGCATGGCATTGCGCATGGCCGTCAGGGGCTTGATGACGATGCCGCGCAACAGCAGGATCACCAGGCCGATGCCCAGCAGCGAGAGCACCAGATTCAGGCCGCCCACCAGCCACAGGTTGTGCCGCGAGCCGGCATCCAGTTCGGCCAGGGAATAGGTGATGCGCACCGCGCCCAGCACGGTTTCGGCGGGCACCTGGTGGCAGGTCAGGCAATTGGTGCCGAGGTGGTTTTCCCTGGCCTTGAGGGGGGCCAGGAAAGTGATGAAGCGCCCCTTTTCGTCCTCGCCGACCTCGACGATCTGCTCGCCCTGGATGGCGCGCTGATCCAGAGCGTCGCGCGGCGGCACCCGGCGGGCGGTGACGCCATCGAGCACCTTGGGGGCGTGGAAAATACCGATGTCGCGTACGCCGGGCAAGGCCAGGTATTTGCTGCGCAACCCTTCCTCCTGCGCCATGCTGCCGGTCAGCATCAGGGTGTTGACCCCGTCGAAATAAGAGAGGGCCGCATCCCTGGCCTTGTCCTGGCCGATCTGCAAAGCCCAGTCGCGCTCCTTGCTGCCGGTCAACAGGGTGGAAGTGGCGAGCACGGCAAGAAAGATCAGGACGATGGCGACAACGATCTTGGCCTGCACGGAGAGGGCCGCGGTGGATTTCATGAAGGGTGTCCTGGGTCTGATTATCCAGCTTAACGGCAATATTCCCGGAGACTTTAACCCCACGTCGGCCGGTCGGTTCACGCCGGCCGGGTAGACGCACTACACTGTCCACATTCCCCCGTCCGCGCGCCCCCATGGTTCCCCACCTTACCACCGCACTCACCGGCCCGATGCTGGAACTGGAACGCCACGTCGTCGAGGCCCAGGGCGATATCGAACACTGGCTGCGCCGGCAGTGGCTCGCCCACCCCGCCCCCTTCTACAGTTCCGTGGACCTGCGTAATGCCGGCTTCAAGCTGGCACCGGTGGATACCAACCTGTTTCCTGGCGGCTTCAACAACCTGAACCCGGATTTCCTGCCGCTGGCGGTGCAGGCCGCACAGGTGGCGGTGGAGAAGATGTGCGCCGATGCGCGCCGCTTCCTCATCATTCCCGAGAACCACACGCGCAATCTCTATTACCTTCAGAACGTCGCGTCTCTGGCCGACATCATCGGCAAGACCGGCCTGTCGGTGCGTATCGGCAGCCTGATCCCGAACCTGACCGAACCCCTGACGCTGAACCTGCCCGATGGCCGCCAACTCCTCCTGGAACCGGTGCGGCGCGAGGGCAATCGCCTGATGCTGGGCACCCGGAATTCTTTCGACCCCTGCTCCATCCTGCTCAACAATGACCTGTCGGCCGGGGCGCCCGCGATCCTGCAAGGCCTGGACCCGACCCAGACCATGCTGCCGCCCCTGCATGCCGGCTGGGCGACGCGCAGCAAGGACAAGCATTTTTCCGCTTACGACGAAGTGGCGCGTGCCTTCGCCGGCCTCATCGGCATCGACCCCTGGACGATCAATCCCTATCACGCCCTCTGCGGCGAAGTGGATTTCCAGGCGCGGCTGGGCGAGGAATGCCTGGCCGATCATGTCGCCGCGATGCTGGCGAAAATCCGGGTGAAATACGCCGAGTACGGCATCACGCGCGCACCCTTCGTCATCGTCAAGGCCGATGCCGGCACTTACGGCATGGGCATCATGAGCGTGAAATCGCCGGACGACGTGCGTGACCTGAACCGCAAACAACGCAACAAGATGGCGGTGGTGAAGGAAGGTTTGTCGGTCACCCAGGTGCTGGTGCAAGAAGGCGTGCCGACTTACGAGAACCTCAACGAGGCCGTGGCCGAACCCGTCGTCTACATGATCGACCACTTCGTCATCGGCGGCTTCTACCGCGTCCACACCAGCCGCGGAGACGACGAAAACCTCAATGCCCCGGGCATGCACTTCGTGCCCCTGGCCTTCGACCAGAGCGGCAGCTTCTGCGATTGCGGCGACCGCCCGGATGCCCCGGTCAACCGCTTCTACACCTATGGGGTGCTGGCTCGCCTGGCAGCGTTGGCCGCGTCGATCGAGTTGGAAAAGACGGCCCCCGGGTTGCCGCATCCCGTCACGGCGGGGGCGACATGAAACTCCTGTTCATCGCCGATCCACTCGAATCGTTCAAGACCTACAAGGACTCCACCTACGCCATGATGGTCGAGGCGGACCGCCGCGGCCACTCGCTCCACGCCATGCTAGCGGCGGACCTGGTGTGGAGCGCGGGGCGGGTGTCAGGGCGCACGCATCGCGTCACGCTCCTCGCCCCTGGCACGGCGGATTGCGGAATGCCCGCCCCCCTTTACCCAAAGGGGGCGGAGGACCTTCAAGCTGGACTTGGCCCTGCCATGCCTCCAATGGACTCCCCCCTTTACCAAAGGGCGGCCGGGGACCTTCAAGCTGGACTTGGCCCTGCCATGCCTCCAATGGACTCCCCCC
>CAILNT010000016.1 GCA_903835655.1 uncultured Pseudomonadota bacterium
CGAGCCGCCGTAGAGGTCGATGCCACCGCACCCCGCTGAAAACCGGGGCGGATCGAACGTCACCAGGTTGATGTTGCGCACCGGCATCCGCACCCCTACGCCGCCCCCGACGAAGCCACCGCGCGTCTGGCTGGAATAGGCGGCCGGCGTGGTCGCGGTTGCCATGAACATGCCATCCAGGGCGTCCTGGAGACCTGCAAGCGCAGAAGACGAGTAGGCCGCGATCAGTACGATGGCGCCCATTTTTCTTAGCCTGATATGCATTCAGGCCACCTCCGCTTGTGTAGACTTGCCAAACATAAACAGAATGTTTACATTCAGCCTGTGATCCAAACGTTCGCTGACACCGAAACAGAAAGCTTCTTCGCCACCGGGAAGTCCCGTCGTTTGCCGACTGAAATACTGAAACGGGCTGCAATGCGGCTGAATCAGCTTCATGCCGCGACCCGGATCGAGGATTTGCGCCTGCCGCCGTCCAATCAACTGGAAAAGCTCTCGGGTGATCGTTCTGGGCAATGGAGCATTCGCATCAATGGCCAGTGGCGGGTTTGTTTCCTGTTCGAGGGCGGTCATGCCTTCGATGTCGAGGTTGTCGATTACCACTGAGGCGCATCCATCATGGTCAACAACGGTTTGCCCCCGATCCACCCTGGCGAGTATCTGGCCGAGACGCTGGATGAACTGGGGGTGTCGCAGGCGCGATTCGCACGCGAAATCGGCGTATCGCCGATGCGGATATCGCACGTCATCAAGGGCGCACGTCCGGTGACGGCGGAACTTGCCTTGCTGTTTGGTCGTGCCTTTGATCAGTCGCCGCAGTACTGGCTGAATCTGCAGGCAGATTTCGACCTGAAAACGGCTGAATCCAGCCTCCGGGACAAGCTGATTTCGATCCATGCCTTCGCGCATGCCTAATACCGCCCCTTCAGCCTGTCCTTGAGCAACTTCACCCACGCCGCCGGGTCTTGGCCGCTGAGGCCGGCGCCCCAGGTGTCTTCCGCCTTGAGCACCCCTCGGTCATAACGGCGCACATCGGCAAGCATGGCCTGGGGCAGCAGATCCTCACTCTCGGCCGCCACCAGCATCCGTTCCTCAAGCTGCGTCTGGGCCATCATGCCTTGGGAGACCACCAGGAAATGGTTGGGCGGCGCCACCAGGACCGTGGTCGGAGTCATGCGCACGTTGAGTGTTCTGGATTGCCCCAGGTCAGGCACCCAGGCGGGGATGTTGGGCAGCCCCATGCCATCCAGGGAGATGTACTTCACGACGAAGCCGTGCTTCTTGCGCATCGCCTCGATGGTCTCGGCGTGGACCCGGCAAAGCGCACAGCGTGAGTCGAAGAACACCCACAGCCCGGCCACGGTGGCCAGGTGCTTGAGCCCCGCATCCGCGGCCTGGTCGATGCCGTTGAGGAACGACGACTTGGCAAAGGATGCGATGGGAACCCGGTTGTTCTCGTCCAGGAACGGGTCGGAATACACCACCCGCTGGGACATTTCGGAGAAGCGCTGCGACTTGTCCATCGCCAGGCGCTGGGCGTAGAGATAGGCCTCGACGTTCTCGCGCGTGGGGGTGTCGATGGCCTGGTCCAGCAGCATCGGCATTTGCTTGCGCAGCCATTCGACGGACAGCGGCTCAGGCTGTTTCGGCTTGGCCGGCGCCGGCTGCTGTAGTTTCGCCGGTTCCCGCAGAGGGGGCTCTTTCGGATCCTTGTACCAGAACCACCCCTCTTCCTTTCCCTGGAAAAAAGGCTGTCCCGCCGGGTCTGCCCATGCAGGCATCACCAAGGTAATGAAAAGCTGCATGAAAGCAAACGCCTGACGATGGTCCATGATGTCACCTGGACCGGCATATACGCTCACAGCGTATAATGTGCGCATGCGTTACGAGTTTATCGAATCTGCCCTGTTCAGCGCGTTCCTCCCGGATTACCTGACGGATGGTGAATACGCAGCCTTGCAAGAGCATCTGTGCGAATACCCCGACTTGGGCGATCTGGTGCGAGGCTCTGGCGGTGTCCGGAAAGTGCGATGGGCACGGTCTGGCGGAGGCAAGTCGGGAGGTGTGAGGGTTTGCTACTACACGCGTAACCAGGCAGGCCAGATTCTGATGCTGGTGATTTATGCCAAGAGCACTCGGGACAGCATTCCCGGCCATGTACTCAAGGCGTTGCGAGAGGAAATGGGAAATGACGATGAGCGATGAGGAATTGGTCGCACGTGACGCGAACCGCGACATTGGCGCGGAATTGTTGCAGGCGGTGCGCGAACTCAAGGCCGGCCGCTGGGCACGGCGCACCACTTTCGAAACCTTGCCGAATGGTGCCGTGCGCCGCCGCATCGAACGTCCGGATGGCACTGTCGAAAAAGAAGAAATCCTGACTGGAGCGCGATGGGAAATCATGGCCGCCCGTGCGCGCTCCGGGTTATCCCAGTCTGAGTTCGCCAGTTCGCTCGGAGTATCCAAACGCACCCTGGAGAATTGGGAACAGGGGCGTACCGAACCGACAGGCGCGGCACGCAGGCTGTTGCAATTGGCAGCAAGATTTCCCGATACCGTGGAAAGGTTGGCGACCATCTGAAGTTGGAGGTGCATGCCGACACTCACCACAACGGCCTCGCACTCGCCACGATGTCCTGGCGCGGCACGAAGCCCCAGTAGCGGCCGTCGTAGCTGCGCGGCAGCGTGCCGATGAAGAGGTAGTTCCCGTCCGACACAGCCACACGCCGGTCGAAATAGCCACTGGCCTTGCCCAGCCTGGCCAGCAGATCCAGGCGGCCGTGGCGCCTGCCGTTCACATAGAACACGTCATCCTTGACCAGCAGTTCGTCACCTGGCACGCCGCCGATCATCTTGACCACCAGCTTGCCCTCGAAGGTCGGCCCCATCTTGCCTCTCGGGTAGAACCCCAGGATGTCGCCACGGTGGATCGTGGCTGGTGGTTCGTGATGAATGAGATAGGCCGTCCAGGGCAGGCAGGAGCGTTTCTGGAGGTCGAGGCCGAGGGTGTAGTGCCGGGAGATAGTGGTGCTGGCCCACCCCGCCAGCGGGAAGGCCACGGCAATGATGAGCAGGGCCTGGAGGCCGACCAGAACGCGGGGATTGCGCGCGAGGTTGCCAGCAAACCAGCCCCAGGCTTTATTCGAGGGTGACGCCGACACGACCCGCCACCTGTTTGGTTATATCCGCTTCCGTAGGCCAGGCCACGGCCACGGCGGCATTGATGACGATGACACCACGGCTGCGGTATTCACCCAGCACGCCGTCGAGTTGTTGGGCCATCTGCACACCGGCAACGGATGCCTGTTGTGGTGTGACGCCGGGCGTTGCCATGAGA
>CAILNT010000017.1 GCA_903835655.1 uncultured Pseudomonadota bacterium
GAGCGCTGCGCCTATACCGTCCCCTATCCGCTTTCCGATGACGAGGCGCATCTTTATGCCGATGTCACGGATTACGTTCGCAACGAATTCAACCGGGCGGAAAATCTGACCGAGGGACGCAAAGGCACTATTGGATTTGCTTTGACGATCTTGCAGAGGCGTCTGGCCTCATCACCCGAAGCCATTTTTCAATCTATCCGGCGACGGCGTGAGCGCCTGGAGACGCGGCTACGTGAAGAAGAACTGCTACGCCGTGGACGTACCCTGGGTAATGGTCTGCCCCTGATCGATCAGGATGATCTGGATGACGCATCAGATGCCGAGGTCGAAAAAATCGAAGAAGAGTTGGTCGATTCCGCCACGGCGGCCCAGACCATTGCCGAACTCAAGACTGAGATCGAGCGTTTGTCCTCACTGGAGCGCCTTGCCCACCGTGTACGCAGCAGTGGCAAGGACCGCAAGTGGGAAGAACTCTCGCGCCTTCTGCAAGACAACGATGAGATGTTCGATGCCAACGGACACCGTCGCAAGCTGATCATCTTTACTGAACACCGCGACACCCTGAACTATCTGGTCCACCGCATCCGCACCCTGTTGGGCAAGAGCGAAGCCGTGATCCACATTCATGGCGGCATGGGCCGAGAGGATCGCAAGAAGGCCGAGGAATCATTCAAGCAGGATAAGGATGTCTTCATCCTGGTGGCCACCGACGCTGCCGGCGAGGGCATCAACCTGCAACGTGCCCACCTCATGGTCAATTACGACCTACCCTGGAACCCCAACCGGCTGGAACAGCGCTTCGGCCGCATCCACCGTATCGGCCAGACCGAGGTCTGCCACCTGTGGAACCTGGTTTCCGAGAACACACGTGAGGGCGAGGTTTACCTCACCCTGCTGCGCAAACTGGAAATTGAGCGTCTGGCATTGGGCGGTAGCGTGTTTGACGTGCTGGGTAAAGCCATCGATGGCAGTGAGCTGCGCCAACTGCTGATCGACGCCGTCCGGTATGGCGATAAGGAAGATGTGCGCGCCCGGCTTAATCAGGTTGTGGAGGAGCGCCTGGACCATGCACATTTGCGCGATCTCATCGAGGAACGGGCACTGGCCCACGACTCCATGGACACCAGTCGCGTGCGCCGCATCCGCGAGCAAATGGAGCGGATCGAGGCCCGCCGACTTCAGCCCCATTTCATCGCCGCCTTCTTCATGGAAGCTTTCAAGCATTACGGCGGCAGCCTCAAGGAACGTGAACCCAAGCGCTATGAAGTCACCCATGTCCCCGCGCTCATCCGTTCGCGCGACCGGCAGATTGGTGTTGGCGCACCCATCCTGCAACGCTATGAGCGGATCTGCTTCGAGAAAACGCTTATCAACGTGCCAGGCAAGGCGAGCGCCGAGTTCATCTGTCCTGGCCACCCCCTGCTGGAGTCTGTTTCCGATCTCATCCTGGAAAGAAACCGTGAACTGCTGAAGCGTGGCGCGGTGCTGATCAACGACGCTGACCCGGGCGAGACGGTGCGAGTCCTGTTCTACCTCGAACATGCCGTTGCCGATGGGCGACTGGATACTTCTGGCAATCGTCGGGTCATTTCACGCCGCATGCAGTTCGTCGAGATCGACGGGAATGGCGAAGCGCGATCATCCGGGGCGGCTCCCTATCTGGACTATCGCCCCATCAAGGAAGATGAACACCCACTCATTCAGGCGGAATTGGCCGCGCCCTGGCTAGAACAGGACCTGGAAAAGATGGCCATCGAGCACGCCATTACCCACCTGGCGGTAGATCACCTCCAGGAAGTCCGTGGTCGCAAGCTCGATCTGGTGGGCAGAACCGAACAGGCGGTCAAAGACCGGCTGACCAAAGAGATCAACTACTGGGATTTCCGCGCCAGCCAACTACGCGAACTGGAACTCGCTGGCCACCCTAATGCACGCCTTAACTCCGACAAGGCTCGCAGCCGCGCTGACGATCTGCAGGTCAGGCTCAAGAATCGACTGGAAGAACTCGCCCAGGAAAAACAGATCGTCGCCCAACCGCCAGTCGTGGTCGGCGGCGCCCTGATCATCCCCGCCGGCCTGCTGGCCCGGCAGCGTGGCGAGCGCAAGGAAGAACCCCAACTGTTCGCCCACGAGACTCGACGCGTTGAAGCGCTGGCCATGCAGGCGGTGATCGCAGCCGAAAATCAGCTCGGCTTCGAGCCCAGTGATGTGGCCGCCCAAAAGATCGGCTACGACATCGAGTCCCGCGTGCCCGACTCTGGCAAGCTGCGTTTCATCGAGGTAAAAGGACGCATTGAGGGAGCCAAGACCGTCACCGTCACCAAGAACGAGATTCTCACCGCCTTCAACAAGCCGGAGGATTTCATCCTGGCGCTGGTGTTGGTCCCTCCTGCGGAATTCCCAGGTGATGCCTATGCCGTTCATGAACCAGTGCCTGGCTATGGTCTGTACGAGGGGTGCCGCGTGCACTACCTGCGCCAGCCGTTCAGTCGTGAGCCCGACTTTGCAGCCACCAGCGTCAACTACGACCTGGAGGAACTACTGGGGCGAGCAACCATGCCAAAATAGAATTACGTTGCTATTTTTGCGGTTGTAGGTAGAAAATAGGCATGTAAACATGCATACCTTACAAAGCCATGCTCATCCAATTCAGTGTCGAGAACTATCGCTCCATCCTTGGCCGCCAGACCTTGAACATGGCGACCTCGAACTATTTCAAGGAGTTGGAGCAAATCAACACCTTTGATGCAGGGGCTGTTGAGCAGGTGCCGCGCCTACTCCGCTCCAATGTCATCTACGGCCCTAATGCCTCCGGAAAGAGCACCCTGGTCAACGCGCTGGACTTCATGCGCGACCGGGTCATCAACTCGGCCAAGGAAAGCCAGGCCAATGAAGAGATCGAGGTCACCCCTTTCAAGCTGACTGGCGCCTCCCGCGCGGGGGACAGTGAATTCGAAGTGGCGTTCCTCGAAGCAGGCGTTCGCTATCAGTACGGTTTCCGCTGCAACCGGCAACGCTTCACAGAGGAATGGCTGTTCGCCTACCCGGAAGGCCGCACGCAAAAGTGGTTCCAGCGTGTTTACGACCCGGAATCCGGCAAGGACGATTACCGCTTCAGCACATCATTTCAGGGTGGGCGCAGGAGACAAGACTGGAAAGCTGACACCCGGCCAAACGCGCTCTTTTTATCAAAGGCACTTCAGAGCAACAGCGAACAACTCAAGCCCGTCCTGAACTGGTTCCAGCAACGTCTGCGGATCATCAAGGCGCACCAAATTCTGGTGCCCGCTTTCACCATGAACCGCTGCCGTGATGAGGCTGACAAGCGTCGTGTGCTGGAATTCATGAACTCGGCCGACCTATCTATCGCCGACATCCGTATCGACACCCAGGTCTTCTCGCCTGAGGTTCTTCCCAAGGAAATGCCCCCCGCTTTGCGTGACGAGATCAGCCAACAGATGGCCGGCAAGGAAATCATGCAAGCCAAATTCACGCATGAAGATGTGGAGACCCACGAGCCCATCGAATTCGACCAGGAAGAAGAGTCAGACGGCACTCGTGCTCTGTTTGCTTTCTCGGGCCCCTGGCTGGATGTCATCGAAGAAGAGCGCGTCCTGGTGGTGGATGAACTCGACACCAGTCTGCATCCCCTGATCGTCCACTACCTGGTGAGATTGCTGCATCACCAGGACCGCAAGGCACAGCTCGTGTTCACTACCCATGACACCACACTCCTCAGCCAGAAAATCCTTCGGCGCGACCAGATCTGGTTCATGGAAAAGGACGACAAGAACGCCACCCAACTCTATCCCCTGTCCGATTACAGCCCGCGCGACAACGAGGCCATCGAGCGGGGTTACCTGAATGGCCGATACGGCGGTATCCCTTTCCTGAAGGACCTGGATTTCCATGGGATCGGATGACATCTTCAAGCGGCGCAAAGCACAGGCCGCAGCCGAGCTGGAAAGGCAACGGCAGGAGCGCGCCAAAGGCCCGCGTTTTCTCATCGTCTGCGAAGGCATGAAGACCGAGCCCTATTACTTCGAGGAATTTTGCGAGGTGCATCACCTCCGCACCCCGCGAGTACGCATTGCGCCGGGGGAAGGCGGTTCCTCGCCTGATAGGGTGGTCGCCTATGCGGAACAGCTTTTTGATGAAGACGCCCAGCTGGGGCCGGATCGCTATGACCAAGTGTTTTGCGTCATGGATCGGGACAAGCACCCCACCTTTAAGGTCGCCATCCAGCGCATCACAGGCTTGAACGCGGAGGGCAAGCCCTTCGTGGCCATTCCCTCCTTTCCCTGTTTCGAATACTGGCTGCTGCTGCATTTCACCTTTACCCGCCAATCCTTCCACGCTGCTGGCAAACGCTCCATCTGCGACAACGTCATCCGCGAACTGCGCAAGCAGCCGGGTTTCGGCGCATACGCCAAGGCCCAGAAAGACATCTACAGCCAGCTGAGGGACCGAACCGAAGCAGCCATCAAGCATGCGCTGCAAGCGGAAAAAGAGGCCGAAGAGACAGGTGAGCTCAATCCCTCCACCTGTGTGCATCACCTTGTCGCTGAACTCCAGAAACTGGCTGCCAACCACGGGCGCAGGCGGTAGGGTCTATCAGGTCATGACTCAGCGTCACAAACTCGACCTCCTCGACAATGCTATCGACAGCCTGAATGAGGCTCTGACCAAGTATCAACAGGGTCAAGCAGGGGACGTTAAGGCCTACAAGTTCTGTGTGCTGCATCTCTCCCATTTTTTGGAATTGGTGCTCAAACACTACGTCACGCTGGCCCACCCCCTGCTTGTCTACAAGTACCCCTTCGCCAAGGACTTCAATGATGAGTCCCAGACCATTGGCCTGCAGGAAGCCATCAACTTCCTCAAGAATGAAGGAAAGGATTTAACCGACCAGTTCCTGAAGGATCTGGCCTGGCTCAAGAAGCTGCGCAACCGGATCGAGCACTACAAGTTCGATATGGAAGTGGCGGAAGTAGAAGCCACGATCGGTCGATTGGTTCGAGCCTTCGTCGAATTCGATCAGGCCCATGCCAACCTGGAACTGGATGACCTGATTGAAACTGGCCAGTATGGCCTGTTCCTTGAACTGGCCGACAACTACGACATGAACCTGAAAAAGGCGGAAAACGAGGTCGAACTGGAGTGTCGGGTGAACCATGATGACCCTGATTTCCAGGTTTACCACTGCGATGAATGCGGACATGACACCCTGATTCCTAATCAGGACTCGGAAACAGGCTATCGCTGCGCTTTCTGTGGCAATGAAGACTCCGACGACATGGAAATACGCTGCGGCCTTTGCGACATGCCTTGGTCGAAAGGTTTGATGAGGTATTTGGATTGGACGGATGAAGGGCACTGGATGTACGTCTGCCCCCGCTGTCTCCACGACCCAGAATATGTAAATGACGACTGAGCACCCATGACCAACAAGAAAAAACTCATCGAAGTCGCCCTTCCGCTTGAAGCCTTCAACAAGGCTGCTGCGCGGGAAAAATCCATCCGTCACGGCCATCCTTCCACGCTGCATCTGTGGTGGGCGCGGCGGCCGTTGGCTGCGGCGCGGGCGGTGATCTTCGCGCAGATGGTGGATGATCCCTCGGCGCATCCGGATCTGTTCCCAACGGAGAAGAAGCAGGAGAAAGAGCGGCAGCGGCTGTTCTGCATCATCGAAGACCTGGTGAAGTGGGAAAACACCACCAACGAAGATGTGTTGGAGCGGGCTCGGGCGGAGATTTGGCAGAGCTGGCGCTACACCTGCGCCGAGAACGCCGACCATCCACGCGCCAAGGAATTGTTTGATCGACACAAGCTGCCTGGTTTTCACGATCCCTTCGCTGGCGGTGGGGCGCTGCCGCTGGAGGCGCAGCGGCTGGGCCTTGAGAGCTACGCCAGCGACCTCAACCCGGTGGCGGTGCTGATAAACAAGGCGATGATCGAGATTCCGCCGAAGTTCGCTGGAAAGCCACCGGTTCATCCCGCTGCTGCAGACGGTGGCAAACCAGGCAAGGGTGAGGGCGATTTATTCAAACACGAATGGAAGGGTGCGCAGGGCCTGGCCGAGGACGTCCGCTACTACGGTCAATGGATGCGCGACGAAGCCGAGAAGCGTATTGGCCACCTTTACCCCAAGGTCGAGGTCACAGCGGAGATGGCGAAGGGGCGGCCGGACCTGAAGCAATATGTCGGTCAGAAGCTCACTGTCATTGCCTGGTTGTGGGCGCGCACGGTGAAAAGCCCCAACCCGGCCTTTGCTAACTGTTGCATCCCGTGTGATTATGTACCCGTTCGTAGCTGGCCGTTGTTTCGTGCCCGCGAACTGATGCATCAACTGATTGAGTCGTTTGTCCCCTTGGGGAAGGAGCAAGTTTCAGCTCCGTAGCCGGGTCAAGGGCAGGC
>CAILNT010000018.1 GCA_903835655.1 uncultured Pseudomonadota bacterium
ATTCGGCGCGTGCCTCTTTACCGTGCGTCCTGCGCACAGGGTGCGTGGAACATTCGGGGGTACGGACTGTTCGGGCCAGGTCCGGTTAGGCGACGGGGTACAACCGCCAAACGTTTTTCGACCTCGCGTCCGCCAACTCCCCCTTTTTATGTAGCGCAGTCACCGCAGTTCCTGGCACCGCTTTCATTTTCGGGGGCGAGCCAGGGGATCATGACTGGTTAGGCCTCTGTGCCAGGCGTCTCGTTGGACTGATTGACAACACAAGGAAATGTTGGCATTATCTCCAACATGAAAGCAGTTGAGCTAATTCAAACCCGCGTTGCCTACTCTGAGTGGGCTTTTGCTGAACTGGTGCTATGGCGATTGCCAAAACCAACAGAAGGGTCGTCGCACAGATTCAAGTACAGGCTTGCGTATGTGGTACGCGGTGTATGTGTCCTGCGCTACGACAATGAGGTTGGGAAAGGGGACCATCGGCACTTCGGCGGAAAAGAATATTCCTATGTGTTCTCGACGCCTGATCAACTAATTGCCGATTTTCAGCATGACATAGCGAGGTGGAACAATGAAAACCATAACCCTTGATGTAAGAGCCCCCACCAATTCAATGGCGGACTTCGTAAATGCTTGGAAGACTGCAAAACCCCAAAAATCTGCACGTATCAGCTTTGCTACCCCAGAATTGCTTTGGCGAGTTCTCACCGAAAAACGGTGGGAGTTGCTTAAGACACTTTGTGGTGCTGGGCCAGTGTCAATCCGCGAAGCTGCACGTCGTGTTGGACGCGATGTAAAAGCCGTGCATAGTGATGTAACGGCGCTACTAAATGCAGGGGTGCTTAACCGTACTGAGGATGGCCACATCGTCTTTCCATTCGAGGCCGTAAAAGTAGAGTTTCTTTTGCAAGCAGCGTAGCCCATCCGCATGCAGAGGCCCAACGAATAAGGTTAGATCGTGCGAGCGCAGCGAGCCACGATCTGAACCGTTTGTTGGACAAGCCCGGTACTGAGCGCCGCGATCGGACGCACAGAAAATAGCTTTTTGGGAAGGTGCCCGGATTGCAGGCGCACCGGGCGGGCGGGAGCAAAATGGCCCGGTTGATGCGCACCGGAGCGGCGCGCCACCCCGAATTCCGAGGTTTTTAGAATGGTTGAACCCTGATTTTTGGCAAGCCAGTACCTCAGCTTATTGGCGCTGAAAGCCGGCTACTTGCCCAAGGTCGTTACGCTTTCCTGGTCAGTGTGCTCCCCGAATGGCTGGGGTGGCAATTGGCACCGGGTTCCCCCCTTGGAGCGAAGATCGAATCTGCGTTCGCACGATCTTCATGACCGCCCCGCAGCAAGGGCAGACGATGGGGGGCCGTTCCCTGAACCAGGCGACCGTCCGGCCAGGATCGAAGTGCAACACCACGTGCAACAAGGCGATCAAGCGCTTGCAGTTGGGGTGCAGAAAGCCGAAGTTGCGGGCGCGCCGGAAACCCTTCGGCAGCACATGCTGCAACACCAGCCACAGAAATTGCGCGCCGGAGACGGTTCGCCGTTCCCGCTTACCCGTCTTGGCGTTGCGATACCGGAAGGTCACTTGGCCGTCTTCGCAGGCGACGATATCCTCCTCCCGGATGACGCCCCGGTAAAGATAACGCCCCAGGTAGATCAGCGCAGTCTGTCCGCTACCGACCGATTTGCAATCCACCACCCATTCCCGCGGATGGCGCGCGGGCGGCGCCAAGCCGGCGGACTCGATGCCCGCCAGCGTCTTCGCCCGGAAGACCTTGGCCAGCGCCTTGTGGTTGAACAGATAGCGCCCTTTGCCTTTGCCATTACCCCGCGACTTGGTTCGCCATTGCTGCTGCGCGGCGTCAACCGCCGCCGCCGGCATGACAAAATGGACATGCGGATGGAAATCCAGTTTGCGCGTATGGGTGTGCAACACTGCGATAGCGCCTGGCGTGCCCCGCAATTGCTTGTCGTTCCGGCTGAATGTGCGCAGGGTCTCCCAACCGCAACGCAGGAGCAGATCGTAGAAGGTCTCCTGGTGAGCAAAGGCCAGCGCGCGGAATTCGGCGGGCACGGTAAAGGTGATCAAAAAGTATTCGGCCGGCACCAGCCGTTTCATCTGCCGTTCCAGCCATTGCTGGCTCTCGTGACGCTGGCAGTGCGGGCAGTGGCGATGGCCGCACGAGTGCGGAACCAGGACTTGGTGTTCACACGCCGTGCAGCGGACCTGCATCTTGGGGCTGGCGTGGGTACGGCAGTGTTTCATCGCCGCGAGTGCCTGGAGCTGCTCGGCGCTCAGCCGGTCCCGGTATTGTAAGCGTAGTAGAACTTCAACCCGTACAGGTCCAGCTTGACGGAACTCCACGAGTGCGAATCGACCAGCTCGCTGAAGTAATCCGCCAGTTGTGGCTCGGTCAGGTTGTCGATCTGATGCTCGAAGTGCTCGCCGATGCGCCGGATGGCGCGGGCATAGGCTTCGATGGTCTTGGGTTGCAAGCCTTTGAGCTTGAGGTGCTTGAGATGGCTCTGGTATTGCTGGTCAAAGTGCGTGGAAGATGGGGCAATCATGCTGACGTGTCCTCACGAAATTAGGCAAAATCACCTCCTCACGGAGTCAGGAAGGTGATCGTGCAGAATAATTCGTGCAGCGGCGGCTCGCGACTCCTCCGCGTAGCTGTTGCATCCCGTGTGATTATGTACCCGTTCGTAGCTGGCCGTTGTTTCGTGCCCGCGAACTGATGCATCAACTGATTGAGTCGTTTGTCCCCTTGGGGAAGGAGCAAGTTTCAGCTCCGTAGCCGGGTCAAGGGCAGGC
>CAILNT010000019.1 GCA_903835655.1 uncultured Pseudomonadota bacterium
GCCTGCCCTTGACCCGGCTACGGAGCTGAAACTTGCTCCTTCCCCAAGGGGACAAACGACTCAATCAGTTGATGCATCAGTTCGCGGGCACGAAACAACGGCCAGCTACGAACGGGTACATAATCACACGGGATGCAACAGATAGGCACGTACATTCACACACGGTGAGACACGTACATTCACACACAGAACCACCCCGCCGCGCCAATGCTGGCGCGGCCTCCCAAAACCTTAACTTCGCGCGCGCGTTTTAACTTTAAATCTAAATCTTTTAACGTGATCTAGGTTCCCTCACTGCGCAGCTCCCTCTCCCTGTTTTCAAGGCCCCCGTAGGGGCGAGACCTGGCCCCCCCTGGTGGTGATGCAACCGGCAGCGGCCAGATCAACCTGTTCCGTTATGCAACGGCCTGAGAAAAGCGGTTTTGCAAGGGGGTGGGGTGCAGAGGTCGGTGGCCAGACCAGCCACCATCACGAATCCTCCTTGAAACCCGTCGTGAATCAGGACTGAGGGGGCGGGCAATGCCCAGAGGAAACCTTGTGATGGTCCTTGTCCTCGCCCTGATGGGCGGAGGTGCCGACGCCGCTGGCGGAACTGCACTTCAAGGACGTGCGCAAACCCAGGAGGTCCACATCAATTCGTTGTTGATCCAGGATTCCGTTCGCCACTACGAGTAAGTAGCCAATAAACCGCTATTTTCGTTTAAGCCGTAGGTGGGCTTTTTGACTGCTCGAACATGTCGGTGATCTGTCTCACGGCAGCCCGCACATGCAGTTCAGGCAGCAAGGGCGACATGCTTCCCTCCATCGGTATCGAGTAGCCACTGCCAGCGAGTCGCTGCCTTGTCCGGCTCACAGAGGGCCAGGTGGAGCATTTCATCCCCTGAACGGACCGAGACCTCGTCTCCATACGACGACCAGCCGTGCTGGTAGTGTTCTCGCATGACGGCACGGCCCAGTGCAGCCAGGTCTCCAGTCACACCCGCGGCCAGCGCCTTCGTTTTCCAGTAATCCCAGGCGTAGCTCTCCGTCGTCGCGCCATGAAGGGCCATCTCCAATGCCCGCTCCCTGAATTGGCGGACCTGCTGTTCGAGTTCCGGAAACCAGGCCGGCAACTCGTTTCCCGGAGTTACACCGCTGTGTTGCGCGAAGCTGAGGTTCAGCTTCCTGACGATTTCTAGCAGGGTCGAAACGCTCCCATATCGGAGTTCATGCTGCTCCGGGTCGCCGTTCTCCAGGTATCCCCGCAACACGGGCATGACCGCATCGCTGATCTCGTACAACTCGTTCAATGTGAACGATGGAGCCCACTCCTGGATTGCCATCCTGCACCTATCTGACTTTTCGATTACCGTGGTAAATTATAAACACATGCAACGGTATATAAACACTGGCTATGCTTTCGTTCAAGGACATGCAGCGGATGAGACTGGGAGGCACGCAGGACGCCCTCTCGCTGGCTGCCATCTCGGCGGGACTGTTCGCGACCCACCCCTATCTGGCGGAGCATCTGCCAGCCAGCCTGTCCTTGGCAGGCGGCTTCGCCGGCGCGGCATTGGGCGGCTTCTGGCTGGCCTCACGAGCCCTGCAACCGTGGGCTGAGCAAGGCCTCTTCAAGTCGGAACTGAAGCTGCGTTCTTCCAGGCTGCCCTATGAGGTGCCGGCAGGTGGTCATGCCGAAGGGATGCTGGTGGGCTACCTCGCCGATGCAGGCAAACCGCTGATCCTTCCCTACGAGGATCTGATGCGCCACGGCTTCATCGTGGGGCAGTCCGGCGTTGGCAAAACCGTCCTGGGCCGGCTGCTCATGTTCCAGCAGATCATCAACGGTGGCGGGCTGATCTTCATCGACGGCAAGCTCAACATTGAGGA
>CAILNT010000020.1 GCA_903835655.1 uncultured Pseudomonadota bacterium
GGGCTCACCCAGAGGGTGAGCGCGATCGAAGGCACAAACCTCAATATTCATGGGACCTCACGAGGGAATATGAGCGGTCAACTGAGGAATCAAGGTTCATGGCCGTAGGCCGCCCCCGCTCAGGCAAGCCGCATCAGGCCATGAACGGTTCCCTCATCCCCCCCCAGCCCCTCTCCCGCCTGCGGGCGAGGGGAGCGTCGTGAGTCGCTACGCGACTTGCGCAGTAATGTTCTGTAACATTCTCTTGCAAGCGGTAATGGCTCGGACATGGCCAGCTTACCGCGCTCTCCCAGAGTGGACTCACCGGCCGCGCATTTCGCGCGCACGGAAACACACTAGGAGTCTCCTCATGAAAACCCCCAGCCTTGCGATTTTCGCCCTTTTGTCCCTTCTGGCCGGCTCCGCCCAGGCCGAATGTCTACCCGGAACCCCTGCGCGGCAGGCCGTTCCGGCCGAGGTGAGCAAGCTAGAGGCCGCCTTGCGTGGCGGCCAGATCACGCCCTACGAAGCCGGTCGCCAGATGCGCCAACAATGGGAAATCGCGCAGTTTCAGCGCGGCTTTCTGGAAGCCGGGCAGGCCGCCCGTCCCGGCGAGGGTTGCGGTTCGACCCTGAACATCAACCTCGCCCCGATCGGCGACATGGCCGGCAGCATGGCGAAAAACGGCATGCAAACCGCCTCGACCCTGATGCGTGCCCTGATGCGGGAAACCCAGCGCCTGATCAAGGAAAATCAAGCCAGGGAAGCCGCCAAGGAAGCCGATGTGGTGGAAGACCCCGCGCCCTGAAACGGGACTGACGCAGCCCGCGTAGTTTGGGCTGGTGAATTGGCCGGGGGTAGCGGCAGACGGGGGAGTCCTTAGCAAATCGTCGGAACCAGCTGGTTTACCGCAGAACTCCCTCACCCTGCCATCTTCCAAAGGGAGAGGATTCGGCGCCCCCCTTGCGTATCCGGCATTTCCCATGCTGCGCGGGCTAGTCGGCGCTGGCTATGGACAGGAGTCGCTGGCCGCGGAGTTCGATCAGCGCCCTCGTTTCGGCGCTGAGGCGCGTGGCGTCGACTACGGCAACGGTGTCTATGCCGCGATGGCGCCCGAGGTAGCGATCGATTTCTTCGCCCGTGTCGCCGTGGGCGCTGGCCACGCGGTAATCGACGCCGCTGTGTTCCAGCCGTAACAGCAGCATGGACAGGAGGGAAGTCGGCTCGCGCGGCGGGTTGAGCAACAGGATGTCCAGACGGGGAGCGTGCGGGACGCAGGCACGCAACACATTGTCCAGCACAGCCCGATTCAGCGTCTGGCCATCGAGGGCCAGCAGCAGGCGCGCGTGACGAGGTAGCGTCGTCACGGACAACCCAGAAAAAAGCGGCCCTCACGGGCCGCTTGCGTATGTTCAACCGCGCTCATGAGCAGGCGACCGTGCCCGCTGTGGCCCGGTGGCGCTCAGTTGACCTTGGGATCGAGTTCGCCCTTGTCGTAGCGCTTCTGCATGTCTTCCAGGTTGTAGATCTTGCCGATCTTGCTGGCCTGACCCGCGGCGCCGAAGGCTTCATAACGCGCCGTGCAGATGCCGCTCATGCCCTTGGTGGCTTCCTTCAGGAACTTGCGCGGGTCGAAGTTGGCGGGGTTCTGGGCCAGATGGCGGCGAATCGCACCGGTGGACGCCATGCGCAGGTCTGTGTCGATGTTGACCTTGCGCACGCCGTTCTTGATGCCTTCGACGATTTCCTCGACCGGCACGCCGTAGGTCTGGCCCATGCCGCCACCGAAACTGTTGATGATGGCGAGCCAGTCTTCCGGCACCGAGGAGGAGCCGTGCATGACCAGGTGGACATTGGGGATGCGGGCGTGGATTTCCTTCACGCGATCGATGCGCAACACCTTTCCGGTGGGCTTCTGGGTGAACTTGTAGGCGCCGTGGCTGGTGCCGATGGCGATGGCCAGGGCATCGACCTTGGTCTTGGTCACGAAATCGGCGGCTTCGTCGGGATCGGTCAGCAAGGCCGAATGATCCAGCACGCCTTCGGCGCCGTGGCCGTCTTCCTCGCCGGCCTTACCGGTTTCCAGGGAGCCCAGGCAGCCCAGTTCGCCTTCCACGGAGACGCCGCAGGCGTGTGCCAGCTCAGTCACATGGGCGGTAGTGTTGACGTTGTATTCGTAGCTGGACGGAGTCTTGCCGTCGGTACCCAGGGAGCCATCCATCATCACGGAACTGAAGCCGGACTGGATGGAGCGGAAGCAGATGCTGGGGGAGGCGCCATGATCCTGGTGCATGCACACCGGGATTTGCGGGTATTGCTCGATCGCTGCCAGTATCAGGTGGCGCAGGAAGGGCTCGCCGGCGTAGGAACGGGCACCGGCGGAGCCTTGCAGGATCACCGGGCTGTCGGTGGCGGCAGCCGCCAGCATGATGGCCTGGACCTGTTCCATGTTGTTGACGTTGAAGGCGGGAAGGCCATAGCCGTGTTCAGCAGCGTGGTCGAGCAGTTGACGCAGGGAAATCAGAGCCATCTTTGTTCTCCTGTTGTGTGAATTTGAATTGAGTCGGGCCGGGGTGAGATCAGGCCTTTTTGCGTTCGCCGACGCGAACGATCTTCAGGGTGTTGGTACCGCCTGGCTTGCCGATCGGCTCGCCTATGGTGAGCAGGATCAGGTCGCCGTTGCGGACCGCGCCACGCCTTCTCAATTCATCCTCCGCCTCGGCCAGCAATTGATCGCGTTCGTGGCTGGAGGGGCGGAAGTTGACCGGATAGACGCCGCGGAAAAGCGTGACCTTTCTACGGGTCTCGACTTCAGGCGTCAAGGCGTAGATCGGCACATGGGTGCTGATCCGGCTCATCCACAAGGCGGTCGAACCGGACTGGGTCATCGCGGCGATCGCCTTGATGTTGAGGTTGAGCGCGGTGAAGGCCGCCGACATGGCGATGGCCTCGTCCACACGCAGGAAACCGTGATCCAGCATGCCCTTGCTGAAAGCCGGTTCAATTTCCTTCTCGGCTTCCAGGCAGACGCGGTTCATGGCGGAAATGGCTTCCACCGGGTATTTTCCGGCTGCCGTCTCGGCGGAGAGCATCACCGCATCGGTGCCGTCCAGCACCGCGTTGGCCACGTCCGACACTTCGGCCCGCGTGGGAATCGGACTTTCGATCATGGATTCCATCATCTGCGTCGCAGTGATGACCACCTTGTTCTTTTCCCGAGCCATCCGCGTCATGCGTTTCTGCAAAGCGGGGACGGCGGCATCTCCGACTTCCACGCCCAAATCGCCGCGCGCCACCATGATGGCGTCGGAGACATCGAGGATCTCGTCGAGCGCTTCGATGGCCTCGGCGCGCTCTATCTTGGCAACGATCCAGGCACGCCCACCGGCGGCATGCAGCAGTTCACGCGCCTGGACGATGTCCGCCGCGCTGCGCGGGAAAGAGACGGCAAGGTAGTCGGCCTTGATCAGGGCGGCGGTCTTGATGTCTTCGATGTCCTTCTCGGTCAGAGCGGCGGCGGACAGCCCGCCACCCTTGCGGTTGATGCCCTTGTTGTTGGACAACACGCCGCCTTGCACGACCTTGCAGAAGACCTCGTCTCCCTTGACCTCTTCCACCCACATCTCGATGCGACCGTCATCCAGCAGCAGGGTGGCGCCACGGGCGACGTCGCGCACCAGTTCCGGGTAGTCGAGGCCGACCCGGGTCTGGTCGCCCTGCGTGCAGGTGGCATCGAAAACGAAGGGATCGCCCGGCTTCAGGGTGATCTTGCCGTCCTTGAACTTGCCGATGCGAATCTTCGGGCCTTGCAGGTCGACCAGCACGCCGACGGCGCGACCGCGCGTCTTGGCGAGCGAGCGCACCAGCTCACAGCGTTGTTGATGTTCCTCGGCGGTGCCGTGGGAAAAATTGAGGCGGACGACATCCACGCCGACTTCCAGCATCTTGTCCAGAATCTTGGGGTCGGAACAGGCGGGGCCGAGAGTGGCGACGATCTTGGTTCTACGTAGCATGGTTTTTTCAGTAGTCGGTAGGAGCGGGCTCGCCCGCGAAATGGTATCGGAATCGCGGGCGCCTTTGATCAACGCGCCGCTCCTACGGATATCAGCCCGCCGCTCGCTTTTCCAGGATATCCACGGCGGGCAGGACCTTGCCCTCCAGATATTCCAGGAAGGCGCCGCCGGCGGTGGAAATGTAGGACACCTTGTCGTAGATGTCATACTTCTGGATGGCGGCGATGGTGTCGCCGCCGCCGGCCAGAGTGAATGCCGAGGTATTGGCGATGGCCATGGCGATGGCCTTGGTGCCCTCTCCGAACTGGTCGAACTCGAACACGCCCACGGGGCCGTTCCACACCACGGTGCCGGCCTTCATGATGATGTCCACCAGTTCCTGAGCGGATTTTGGGCCGATATCGAAGATCATGTCGTCGTCGGCCACTGCGCCCGCATCCTTGGCGACGGCCGGCTCGGCGGCATCGAATTTCTTGCCGCAGACCACGTCGACGGCGATGGGGATGGTGGCGCCACGCGCGGTCATCTTGCCGATCAGGGCCTGGGCGATAGGCACCAGGTCATGTTCGCACAGGGATTTGCCGACATTCTTGCCGGTGGCAGCCAGAAAGGTGTTGGCGATGCCGCCGCCGACCACCAGTTGTTCGCACTTCTCGGACAGGGCTTCGAGCACGGTCAGCTTGGTGGAGACCTTGGAGCCGCCGACGATGGCGACCATGGGACGGGCGGGGTTGGCCAGGGCCTTGTCCAGCGCCAGCAATTCTTCCGACACCAGCATGCCGGCACAGGCGGTGGGCGCGTACTGGGCGATGCCGTAAGTTGAGGCTTCGGCGCGGTGGGCGGTGCCGAAGGCATCCATGACGAAGATGTCGCACAGGGCGGCGTACTTGCGCGCGGTGGCTTCGACGTTCTTCTTCTCGCCCTTGTTGACGCGGCAGTTCTCCAGCAGCACGACCTCGCCGGCAGCGACCTCGAAACCACCCTCGACCCAGTCCTTGATGAGACGCACCGGGCGGCCCAGTTTGGCAGCCATCACATCGGCCACGGGCTTCAGGGAGACTTCCTCGGACCATTCGCCCTCGGTTGGGCGCCCCAGATGGGAAGTGACCATGACCGCGGCACCCGCTTTCAGCGCGAACTCGATGGTGGGCATGGAGGCGGTGATCCGCGCGTCGGAAGTCACCTTGCCTTCCTTGACGGGAACGTTCAGGTCGGCGCGGATGAACACGCGCTTGCCATTGAGGTCGAGGTCGGTCATTTGGAGGAACTTGGCCATTTGCTATCTCCTTGAATGTAAGTGGTAAGGGCTGAGGGGTCTCAGGCCTTACGGCTCACGGGGGGTAGGGGCGGGTTTGAAACCCGCCCCCACGTCAATTACTCGGAAACGTGCTCGACCAGACGCAGCATGTTGCAAGTGTAGCCGTACTCGTTGTCGTACCAGGCGACGACCTTGACGAAGGTGCTGTCCAGGGCGATACCGGCTTCGGCGTCGAAGGTTGAGGGCGCGCTGTTGCCAACGAAGTCGGTGGAGACCACCTTCTCATTGGTGTAGCCCAGCACACCCTTCATCTCGCCTTCGGAGGCGGCCTTCATGGCGGCGCAGATGTCGGCGTAGGTCGCTTCCTTGTTCAGTTCCACGGTCAGATCGACCACGGAGACGTCGGAGGTGGGGACGCGGAAGGCCATGCCGGTGAGCTTGCCCTTCAGTTCCGGCAGCACCACGCCGGCAGCCTTGGCGGCACCGGTGGAGGACGGGATGATGTTTTCCAGGATGCCGCGGCCGCCGCGCCAGTCTTTCTTGGACGGGCCGTCGACGGTCTTCTGGGTCGCCGTGGCGGCATGCACGGTGGTCATCAGACCGCGCTTGATGCCCCAGTTGTCGTTCAGCACCTTGGCCACGGGGGCGAGGCAGTTGGTGGTGCAGGAAGCCGCGGAGACGATGGCTTCGCCGGCGTACTTGGCATGGTTCACCCCGTACACGAACATCGGCGTGGCGTCCTTGGAAGGAGCGGACTGAACCACCTTCTTGGCGCCGGCGGTGATGTGCGCCTGGCAGGATTCGGTGGTCAGGAAGAAACCGGTGCAGTCGATGACGAGGTCGGCGCCGACATCGCCCCAGGCCAGGTTGGCCGGGTCTTTCTCGGCGGTCAGGCGGATGGTCTTGCCACTGACGACCAGGTTGCTGCCGGAAACGGCGATGTCACCGTTGAAGCGGCCATGCACGGAGTCGTACTTCAGCATGTATGCGAGGTACTCGGGCTCGAGCAGGTCGTTGATGGCGACCACTTCGATACCGGGAAAGTCCTTGGCGATGGCGCGAAAAGCCATGCGGCCGATACGACCAAAACCGTTGATGCCTACTTTGATAGTCATGCTTTAGCTCCTTTTAGAAAAGTAGGTCGGGTTGGCGAAGCGTAACCCGACATTCATTACCATTCGTCGGGTTACGGCCTGCGCCCCAACCCGATCTGTACGTTGTTACAGTATGCCCTTGACCTTGGCGACGACGTTCTCGACGGTGAAGCCGAATTCCTTGAACAGCAGCGGGGCGGGCGCGGATTCGCCGAAGCGGTCCAGGCCAACCACGGCGCCACGCAGGCCGACGTACTTGTACCAGCCGTCGGTGACGCCGGCTTCGATGGCGACCTTGCGTACCGTGGGCAGCAACACGCTGTCCTTGTAAGCCTGATCCTGCTTGTCGAACTCGTTGGTGCAGGGCATGGAGACCACGCGCGCGGCGATACCTTCCGCCTTCAGCGCGTCCTGAGCCTTCATCGCCAGTTCCACTTCGGAACCGGTGGCGATCAGCACCACCGCGGCCTGGCCTTCGCAATCGCAGAGCACATAGCCGCCGCGGCGGATGTCGGCGATCTGGGCGTCGGAACGCTTGACGAAGGGCAGGTTCTGGCGAGAGAGGATGTGGCAGGACGGACCGTCCAGTTTCTCCACGCTGGCCGCCCAGGCGATCAGGGTCTCGGTGGTGTCGCAAGGACGCCAGACGCTCATGTTGGGGATCATGCGCAAGGTAGCAGTCTGCTCGACCGGCTGGTGGGTCGGGCCGTCTTCGCCCAGGCCGATGGAGTCGTGGGTGAACACGTAGACCACGCGCTGCTTCATCAGGGCGGACATGCGCAGGGCGTTGCGGGCATATTCCGAGAACATCAGGAAGGTGCCGCCGAACGGGAACAGGCCACCGTGCAAGGCCATGCCGTTCATGATGTGGCTCATGCCAAATTCGCGCACGCCGTAGGAGATGTAGTTGCCGCCCGGATTGCGGTGCAGGCTCTTGCAGCCGGGCCAGTTGGTCAGGTTGGAACCGGTCAGGTCGGCGGAGCCGCCGATGCGCTCGGGCAGGGTGGAAACCAGACGCTCGATGGCCAGCTGCGAAGCCTTGCGGGTGGCGACGGTCTCGGCTTTTTCCAGCGTGGTCGCCAGCGCGGCCTGGACGCGGCCGGCCCAGTCGGCGGGCAGTTCACCGTTCATGCGGCGGGTGAATTCGGCGGCCTCGGTGGGGAATTGCGCCGTGTACTCGGCAAACTTGTTGCTCCACAGCTTTTCCAGGCCCTCACCCTTGGTCTTGCCGTTCCAGCCGTCGTAGACGTCCTGGGGAATGACGAAAGGCTCGTGGTTCCAGCCCAGGTTCGCACGGGTGGCGGCAATTTCGGCAGCGCCCAGGGCCGCGCCATGCACGTCGTGAGTGCCTTCCTTGTTGGGGGAACCCTTGCCGATGATCGTCTTGCAGCAGATCAGGGTGGGGCGGTCGGTGGACTGCTTGGCCTTCTGCACGGCCGCATCCACGGCAACGGCGTCATGGCCGTCGACATTGGCGATCACGTTCCAGCCGTAAGCTTCGAAGCGCTTCGGAGTGTCGTCGGTGAACCAGCCGTCGGTATGGCCGTCGATGGAGATGCCGTTGTCGTCCCAGAAGGCGACCAGCTTGTTCAGCTTCCAGGTGCCGGCCAGCGCGCAGGCTTCATGGGAGATGCCTTCCATCATGCAGCCGTCACCCATGAACACGTAGGTGTGGTGGTTGACGATGTCCAGGCCGGGCTTGTTGAATTCGTGTGCCATCAGCTTCTCGGCCAGCGCGAAACCGACGGCATTGGTGATGCCCTGTCCGAGCGGGCCGGTGGTGGTCTCGACCCCGGGCGTGTAGCCATATTCGGGGTGGCCCGGCGTGCGGGAATGCAGCTGACGGAAACTCTTGATGTCGTCGATGCTGACGTCATAACCGGTCAGGTGCAGCAGTGCGTAGATCAGCATGGAGCCGTGGCCGTTCGACAGCACGAAGCGGTCGCGGTCGGGCCACTTCGGGTTGGCCGGGTTGTGGCGCAAATGGTGGTTCCAGACCACTTCGGAAATTTCCGCCATGCCCATGGGGGCGCCGGGGTGGCCGGAATTGGCTTTCTGCACAGCATCCATCGCCAAGGCGCGGATGGCGTTCGCGAGGTCGTTTCGTGTTTCCATGTCTTTGATTCCTCAAGAAAAAAATCGCTATCAACACCCGGGCCGGGCGGAAAGCACTGATTATGTGCAAGCCGCTTGTGCCAGGGCAAGCCCAAAATACCTGAAACCCCCTTGTTACACCCGCTCGGGCGGCCTTCCGGCCTTGATGCCTGCGGGGACCGGGAGCCTCGCGGGATAAATTAAAATGTTTTTATGCTCCTCTTTTGCGAGCTTATGGAACGCGTTATATCGCCGCTTCGGCCGCCATATTCAGCCTGCTTGCCACCCAAGCCCGCCACTGTGCCAGTAATTCCGGGGTTTGTGCGGCCAATGCGGAGCGGCACCAAGGGTCCCCCGCGAGAAAATCCGCGCCATTGAGGCCGCAGACGGCGCCGCCGGCTTCCTCCAGGATCAGGTAGCCGGCGGCGTAATCCCACATCTTCTGACCACCGTGCAGGTAGATATGCATGCGTCCGGCGGCGACGTAGCACCAGTCCAGGGTGCTGGCCCCCAGGTTGCGCTGTGAGGCGAAAGGATGCTCCAGCGCCAGGCGGCCGGCCAGTTGCCGGTCGATGCGTTTCAGGTCGATGCCGGCCATGCAGCGATTCAGGCTGGCAGGCGGCAGCTTGATCGGCAGCGGCGTGCCATTCATGAACGCGCCGCCCCCCGCCGAAGCGTAATAGGCCTCGTCGGAATGCGGGTCGTAGACCACGCCGAGCACCGTGCGCCCGTTCCGCACCAGGGCGACGGAGACGGCGAAGAAGGGCAGTCCGTTGACGAAATTGCTGGTGCCGTCTATCGGGTCCACGCACCAGAAGCCGTCGCTGCCCAGGCTCCAGACCGCATGCTGCTCTGCCTCGCTCATTTCTTCGCCCAGCATGGGGTAGGGCGCGATGGCGCGCAGCCGTTCGAACAGCGCACTCTGTGCGGCGAGGTCGGCCTCGGTGAGCAGACTGCCATCCACCTTGCGCTCATGCGCGACCTTGAGGTAACGCGGCATGACTTCCTCGCGCCCGACGTCGCGGGCGGCGGCGATGACACTCTCCAGCATCAGTTCGGGAGCGGGGAGGGGTGATCTGGGAGAGGGGCTTCCGTTTCCCGCTCCCAGATCACCGATTACTCGTTTTTCCATTTGATCGAACAGCCCATGCTGGGAATCTGCTCGGCCGGACCCCGCTGGGCCAGGGCGACCTGTTTCATGGCCTCGAACAGGTCGCGGCGGGCGTCCGGAGCGGCCTCCTTGCGCGAGGCGTCGAGACGGCCGCGATACTGCAATTCCAACTCGCGGTTGAAGCCAAAAAAGTCCGGCGTGCAGACGGCGCCGTAGCGGCGCGCCACTTCCTGGCTGATGTCCAGCACATAAGGCATGGGAAAGGCCAGTTCTTCGGCCAGCCGTTTCATGTTCTCGAAACCGTCCTCCGGATATTCGGCCGGATCGTTCGACATGATGGCGATGGCATTCACGCCCAGCGCCTTGAGTTCAGTCACGTCGCGCACGATCCGGTGGATCACCGCCTTCACGTAGGGGCAGTGGTTGCAGATGAACATGACCAGCAGCCCGTTCGCGCCGGCCGATCCGCGCAGTGTGTGCGTCCGGCCATCGACGCCGGGCAGGTTGAAGTCGGGAGCCTTCCAGCCGAAATCGCAAACCGGAGTTTCCAAGCGCACCATGAAGGGCCTCTGCCAAGGATGAGAGCAGCGGATAATAACATCCGTTTAGTCGCGCCAACCGGGAAGGCATCATGTCTCGCTTCTATTGTGATCTCACTCTCGCCCCAGGCCTGACCGTGGCGTTGCCCGACGCGGTCGCCCGCCACGCCTTGGGGGCCAGGCGTCTGCGGGCCGGGAGCGACGTGGTCCTGTTCAATGGCGATGGCGCGGAATACGCCGGCGTGCTCGAGAGCGCGGGTGGCCGTGGGGCCAGCGTGCGTCTCGAGCGACGCCTGGAACCCGTGCGGGAGTCGTCGCTGCGGGTGCACCTGGCGCAGGGCATTTCCAGCGGCGAGCGCATGGATTACACGCTACAGAAAGCCGTGGAACTGGGTGTGGCCGCAATCCAGCCCATCTTGATGCGGCGCACCGTGGTACGCCTGTCCGAGGACAAGGCGCAGCGCCGCCTCGCGCACTGGCAGGGTGTGGTGATTTCGGCCTGCGAGCAATGCGGGCGCAACGTCCTGCCGCCAGTCGCCGAGATCCAGGAATTCGTGGCGTGGCTGCCCGGTCTGAACACGGCAGCGCTCGGGCTGAAACTCCTGCTCGACCCCGGGGGCGAACTTTGCCTGCGCGACCTGCCGCCGCCTGTCTCGCCCATCCTCTTGCTCGCGGGCCCGGAAGGCGGCTTCGACCCGGCCGAGCGCAAGCTGGCGTTGGCCGCCGGGTTTCGCGGCCTGCGCCTGGGGCCGCGCGTCCTGCGTACCGAAACGGCGGCGCTGGCGGCATTGGCGGCGATGCAGGCGGTGTGGGGCGATTTTGTGTGACTCACCTCAAGTTCTCCGGCCCGATGCCGTAAAGCTTGCGATCATGGTCGGATAGGGGAGTCGGGGATGGGCAGATCGGGCGAAGCCAAAGCCTTGGGCGTCAGCGCGTTCGTCGCATGGTTTCGCGCGGCCGCGCCTTACATCCATGCATTTCGCGGCAAGATCTTCGTCCTGGCTTTCGGCGGCGACGCCATGCTGCGCGAGGACTTCGTCGACCTGATCTACGACATCAACCTGCTCAACGCCCTGGGCGTTCGCCTGGTGCTGGTGCATGGTGTGCGGCCACAAGTGGAAGAAAGACTGACGACCGAGGCACACTACGTGCGGGGACGCCGGGTGACCGATGCCGAGGCACTGGAACACGTCAAGGACGCGGTCGGCTCGGTGCGGGTGGACATCGAGAGCCTGCTCTCGGTGGGACTGCCCAATACCCCCATGGCCGGAGCCGATATCCGCGTCGCCTCCGGCAATTACGTCACCGCGCAGCCGGCAGGCGTGGTCGAGGGCGTCGACTTGCAGTTCACCGGCGATGTACGCAAGATCGCCGTGGCAGCCATCCGCGCCCGTCTCGATGCCGGCGAGATCGTGCTGCTCTCGCCGCTCGGATACTCCCCCACCGGAGAAGTATTCAACCTGACCCTGGAGGAAGTGGCCACCCAAGCTGCCATCGCCCTCTGTGCGGAAAAACTGGTCTTCATCCTCGACCACGGCGACAGCGTCGACGCCCGTGGGCAGCGCATCAACCGGGTCACCGCGGCCCAGGTGCCGAGGCTGCTGCGCGACCTGCCGGAAGGCGACATGAAGCTGTATCTGCCGCATGCCGCCCATGCCTGCAAGAAAGGGGTGGCGAAGGTGCACCTCATCAGCGCGGATGTCGATGGCGCGGTCCTGATGGAACTGTTCACCCATGCCGGCGTCGGCACCATGGTCACGCGACAGTCGGTAGAGAACCTGCGGACGGCGGGCATCGACGATGTCGGCGGCATCCTCTCCGTGATCGAACCCCTGGAGACCGATGGCATCCTGGTGCGGCGTTCGCGCGAACGCCTGGAGCAGGAAGTGGAGCGATTCTTCGTCGACGAACTGGATGGCGTCATCGTCGGCTGTGTGGCGCTCTACCCCTTCCCCGAGGCGAGTGCCGGCGAGATGGCCTGCCTGGCGGTCGCGTCGCAATTCCAGGGCTGCGGGCGCGGCGATGCCCTGCTGGGCGCGGTCGAAGACGCCGCACGGGAACTCGGCCTGACCCAGTTATTCGTCCTCACCACGCGCACCGCGCACTGGTTCATCGAGCGCGGCTTCGCGCTGGGCGGGCCGGAAGATCTGCCGGCGCCGCGCCAGGCCATGTACAACTGGCAGCGCCGCTCCAAGGTTCTGGTGAAGAAACTGGAGCCGTCATGACCCCGTTGCAACAAGGTCATGCCGCCACGCTGGCGCGCGTGCATGATCTCGATCGCGCCATCGCCAACCACACGACCTGGCTGGCGCGCTTCAACCGGCAACTGATCTGCCGGGAAGAGGCCGCGACCGCCGACCTGGCGCTCGATGCCCATACCCGCTGTCGCTTCGGCGCCTGGCTCTACGCCGAGGACGAGGCGGGAATGCGTTCCGATCTGGCGGATGCAGCCGGCCTGGCCGAGATCGAGGTCACGCATCGTTCGATGCACGACATCGCCCGCCACCTGCTGACTCGCCAGGCGAGCGGCGCGTCTCTGCCCGGGGCCGACTACGACGCCTTCACCGCCATCGCCAGCCGCTTCCGGCAATTGCTGCGTCGCCTGGAACTCGACCTCATGAGTCGCTTGGGCGCGGTGGACAGCCTCACCGGAGTATGGAACCGGCAGGCCGTAAACCTGCGTCTGGCCGAGGAAATCGAGCGGATGCAACGCACCCACCAGCCCTGCGCCGTCTGCTATGCGGATCTGGACGACTTCGGCCGCTTCAACGCGGCGCACGGACAGCGCCTGGGCGACGCCATGTTGAAAGCCGTTGCCGCCTTCTTCACCGGCCATTTACGTCGCTACGACAGCGTCTTCCGCATCGGCGGCGAAGAATTCCTGTTCTGCCTGCCCAGCAGCGACATCGCCCAGGCCGGCGTCCTGATCGATCGCCTGCGCGTCAGCCTGGCCACCCACCACTTCGCACTGGAAGGCCTGCCCCTGACGATCACCGCATCCTTCGGGGTCGTCGCCCTGGAACCCGTGTTCTTCATCGACGAGACCCTGGAGCGTGTCGAACGCGCCCAACTCATCGCCCGCGCGGAGGGCGGCAACCAGGTCTGCGTCTGGCGCGACGAGTGGGAAAGGCAGCCGGATCCCGAGCACTCGACGGACAATCCGACGACTCGCCCTCCGGGGTAGGCTTTTCCTTCCTCGCGGCTTGCCCGGCAAGCACACGGCCGTGTGGCGGCTCCCCGCAACTGGTCGCCAGAACCCCGGTCCCGTATACTGCGCCCCGGAGTTGGCCAGGCAGCCGCTGTGCGGGCAACCGCATGGAGGAAAGTCCGGGCTCCATAGGGCAGGGTGCCAGGTAACGCCTGGGCGCTATAAGTCGAAAGACCCAAGGCGACGGAAAGTGCAACAGAGAGCAGACCGCCGATGGTCCTGACTTTGACGCCGTGAGGCGGAAAAGTCTTCCCTGAAGGGGGTAACCCCAACGGGGAACCCCCTTCAGGGTGGACACAGGCAAGGGTGAAACGGTGCGGTAAGAGCGCACCGCGGACGTGGCAACACGGACGGCACGGTAAACCCCACCCGGAGCAAGGCCAAATAGGCAGGCGCGTCTTTTTGACATCGGCGGCCCGCCGAGCCTGCGGGTAGGCTGCTAGAGGCGACGGGCGACCGTCGTCCCAGATGAATGGCTGCCCACGACAGAACCCGGCTTATCGGCCAACTCCACCTCACCCGCCGGCGAATCGAAGAAGTGCGGCTTGCGTGCGTAAACCTGCGGGGCACACAATCCAGCCGCCTGACCTCCTCCCCGACGTGATGAATCCAACCCCCAACACAGCCGCCGCCACTTTCCTTGCCTTCGATGGCGTGGTCAAGGCGTATCCGGGAACACGCCGGCGCGCGCTCGACGGGGTGACGCTATCCGTTCCCAGGGGCGCGTTCTTCGGCCTTCTGGGGCCGAACGGCGCGGGCAAGACCACGCTATTGTCCATGCTGGTCGGCCGTATCGCGCCGGATGCGGGCAGCGTGCGCGTGGGCGGCCGCGCCATCGGCCGCGAGGTACTGGCGACGATCGGCATGTCTCCCCAGGAACCCGCCATCTATCCGACCCTGAGCGCTCGCGAGAATCTGGAATATTTCGGGCGCATGCAGGGGCTGCGCGGCGCCCATCTGAAAGAGCGCGTACAGTTCTGCCTGGATCTGGCCGAAATCAGCGATGCCGCGGACCGCCGCGTCGAACAGTTTTCCGGCGGGTACAAGCGCCGCCTCAATCTGGTGATCGCGCTCATCCATGAGCCGGAAATCCTCCTGCTGGACGAGACCACCGTCGCCATCGACCCACATTCCCGCTCATTGATCCACCAGCGCCTGCGCGAATTGCACGCCAGCGGCGTCACCATCGTGCTCTCCACGCACTACATGGAAGAGGCCGAGCAGCTTTGCCAGGAGATCGCGATCATGAATCACGGGCGACTTGTGATCCAGGGTCGGGTCGAGGCCCTGCTGGCGGCGCAGGCCAACGATACGCTGGTGCTGATGCTGGATCGGGAGCCTCCCCTGGCGTTGCTCGCGCGGCTGCAAGCCACCCCTGGCCTGCGCGACGTGGTCGTCGAAGGCCGCCGCATCCTGGCCTCGGCATCGCCGCAACGGCTAGGCGCCCTTCTGGAACTCCTGCGCGAGTCGGGCGTCGAGGCGCGGTCCCTCGCTTACGGAGGCGGAAGCCTGGAGCAGATGTTTCTGAACCTCACGGGAGCCGAGCAGGAGGCCGCATGAATCTCAGCCACTTCGCCATGTTCCTCGCCAGCGTATGGAAGGAGATGCGTGTCATCTCGCGGGATCGGCTGGCCCTGGTCGTGTTTTTCGTCATGCCGGTCCTGTTCGTGCTGATCCTCTCGCTGGCCCTGCGTGACGCCTTCGGTGAGCGTCCCGGCGCGGGCTTCGCCGTGCTGGTCGCGGATGCGGATGGCGGCACTGTCGGCCAGGCCGTGGTGGAGGCCTTGCGCGGCAACCCGCATCTGCGGCTGGTGCTGGGCGGGCACTACAGCGAGCAGGATATCCGCCAGGCTGTGCGCGAGGGACGCTACAAATTCGCGGTGCTGATTCCCGCGGAAGCCAGTGCCCGTGCGCGTCGGCGCGTGGCGGACATCGCCGCGGGGGTGCCCGCGGATCTGGTGATGGAGCCGCCAGTCGAGTTGCGCCTGCTCTCGGACCCGGCCCTGCGCGGGGATTACCGGGTCGTCCTGGAGGGGGGGCTCAACCTGGCGCTGTACGCGGCCGAGATGAAGCTCGCCCGCTTGCAACTGGAAAAGAACCTGCGCGCCCTGATGGGGAAGGCTGCTCTGACGTTACCGCAGCCAAACGACGTCCATGTGTTCTCGCCCGTGCGCCACGAGTCCGTGTCCGGTGGGCGGGGCGGGCAACTTCCCACCTCCGTGCAGCAGAACGCACCGGCCTGGACCCTGCTGGCCATGTTTTTCCTCACCGTGCCGCTGTCCGTTTCCTTCATCCGCGAGCGGGAACAGGGCAGCCTGTTCCGCTTGCAGGCCATGGCGGTGCCGAGCTGGGTCGTCCTGGGTGGCAAGGCCGCACTGTTTTTCGGCATCAACCAGATCCAGATGGCCTTGATCCTCGCCGCCAGTGTTTACGTCCTGCCGCTGCTAGGCGGCGACCGCCTCGACCCGGGGCAGCACCCCACGGCCCTGCTGTTGCTGGGCGGATCGGCCAGCCTCGCGGCCATCGGCTTCGGCATCCTGGTGGCCCTCTACGCCCGGACCGCCGAGCAAGCCACCAGCTTCAGCGCGGCGGCCATCATGATCATGGCGGCACTGGGCGGCGTTCTGGTGCCCAAGGCGGTGATGCCTCTGTTCATGCAACAGGTGTCCGTGGTGTCCCCGCTGGCCTGGGGGCTGGATGGCTTTCTGGAGGTCTTCGTGCGGGGCGGGTCGATTCGCGACGTATTGCCCGACGCGGCCAGGCTGATCGCCTTCTCCGCCCTCTGTCACGGCATCGCCAGGTTGCGCTACGAGCGCAGGATCTGAGTTCGGCCCGCGGACGGCCTATTTTTCCTGGCTGGCGCGCCGCAATATCTCTTCGGCCATGGCCTCGACCCTGGCACGGGTGTCTTTCTGCACGAGTTCGACGGACAGGTTCGCGGGCAAGGGAAAACCGGGAATCACCTCGGCGTGGTAATCGAGCCGCAGGGCGCCATCCTTGCCCGATATCCGCCACTCGCCTTCCAGGAACATGACGTTGCCCTGAATCTTGCTGAAGCTGAGCTTGGTCTTCGGCTGCTCGACGACGTCGGCCAGTACCACGATGGGGATGCCCGGCAGCCAGGGAAGCGAGCCGCGCTGGGCGATGCGCAAGGGCGTGCGCGAGACGATGCGTGAGACTTGCAGGTCGGGGAGGAAGCGCGCCCAGCCTTCATAGTCGGTGAGCGCTTCCCAGGCAAGCGCGCGGCTGGCCTGGACTTCCACGTCCCCCGAAACCTTGAAGCCATTCTGGGAAATCTGCGCACTGACACGGGGTACGTCCTGGGCATGGCCAAGTTGCACCAGCAAGGCCAATAGAACAATGGCGACGAATCTAGGCATGCCCTGATCCTGCTTGCGACTCAGCCCGAGCCAGGCCCAGGTCGCGGCGCAGCGGTTTCGCGGGGTAGTGGAAGTGCACCGGGCCATCCGGTTCGGCGTGGATGAACTGTTTCACGAAAGGATCTTCCGACGCGAGGATTTCCCTGGTCGAGCCTTCGGCGACGATCACACCCTCCGACAGGAAGTAGACGTAATCCACCACCTTGAGGGACTCGGAGACATCGTAGGTGACCACGATGGAGGAGACGCCGAGTGCGTCATTCAGGCGTCGCAGCAGGTTGGCGATGACGTTGAGGGAGATCGGATCGAGGCCGGCGAAGGGCTCATCGTACATGATCAGCATGGGGTCGAGGGCGATGGCGCGGGCCAGGGCGACGCGCCGTTCCATGCCGCCGGAGAGTTCGCGCGGCATCATGCCATGGGCGCCGCGCAAGCCGACGGCGTGCAGCTTCATCAGCACCAGGTCGCGGATCATGCGTTCGGGCAGGTCGGTGTGCTCGCGCATGGGAAAGGCGATGTTCTCGAAGACCGAGAGGTCGCTGAACAGGCCACTCACCTGGAACATGACCCCCATCTTGCGGCGCAGCCGGTAGAGGCCGTCGTTATCGAGGGCGTGTACGTCCTCCCCATCGACCAACACCTGGCCGCGTTCCGGCTTGAGTTGGCCGCTGATCAGGCGCAGCAATGTGCTCTTGCCACAGCCGCCCGTGCCCAGTACGGCCACGGTCTTGCCCTGTGGAATGCGCAGGTTGATGCCGTTGAGAATCTTGCGCTTCTCATAAGAGAAATGCAGGTCGCGGATTTCGACGACGTTTTCCATGGACAAATCAACTCCCTTCGAGGCGCGCGGCCAGGATGGGCTCCGGATCGCGAAACAAAGGCGGAAGGTATGCGGCTGCCCCGCCCGGGTCAAGCGGTCCGCGCCTCACGGGGGAAATTTTGCACGCCGTCGCGACGCGTCCGCGTCCACCCGGCGCTGCCCTTCCCGTCCCCGGAACCGCGTTGCTGCCATTGCAGCCGGGCGGGTCCGGCGGCTCAAGCCGGCTCAGCGTGAGTGTAGCGGAACTCGATTTGGCTTCGAGCTGAAAAGGTGTTCTGATTCGACCGTTATGTTTACCTGAAACAGCGTCGCCCAATCCATAGCCGATGAACCCACCACACTCGCCCATTCGTGCTTCTTTGTTTCCCTCGGCAGCGGGAAGATTACTGGCGACACGCCCGATTCTGGCTCTATCGGGCTTGCTGATCCTGATCTGGGTGGCTTGCGCGTGGCTGGAATCCGGGCGCCATTACGCCGGGCTGGCGGCCGACGCGCTGCGCGATGCCAGGAAGGAAGCAGGTGAGAGCGCCGACGGCATCACCTTCGGCGTCCAGCGCAGCCTCGGCCTCATGCACGGCATCCCGTCGATGCTGGCGCGCAGCGAGCGCGTTTCCAGCGCGCTGAAGTTCACCGCGAGGAACGCATCACTGGCTTCCGTGGAAGGGCGCCGCCAGCGCTGGTCCACGGATCCCGCGCTGGCGGCGCTGGGCGGATATCTGGCCCATTCGGTCCAGGATCTGGGCGTGGTCAGCGTGCTCTGGGTGATGGACCGAGACGGCAACTGCATCGCGGCCAGCAATGCCGCCAAAGCGGAAAGTTTCGTCGGTACCGGCTACGCCGACCGGGACTATTTCCGCGATGCGCTCCGCGGCTACTCCGGCCAACAATTCGCGGTGGGGCGCAAGACCAAGCTCCCCGGCTTGTTCTTCTCCGCTCCGGTGATCAGCGATGGCAGGATCATGGGGGTCGTCGCCGCGAAAGTGGACCTGCCCTTCCTGTCACTCTGGGTCAACCAGGCCGACGCCTTCATCGCCGACAGCTACGGTGTGGTCATTCTGGCGCGGAACAAGGACTACATCATGCGCGCCTTGCCCGGCGCCGTGGCCTACCGGCTGGAAGAGAAGGAGCGCACGGGGCGTTATCTCCTCTCGCGGTTGACCGATCTGGGATTGCGGCCCTGGGGTGACGCTCGTTTCCCCGGTTTGCTTCAGATCGGCGCCGAAACCATGCCGCTGGTGCGCCAGATGCGTGTCATAGCCGATGACGAGTTGACCGTGCACGTTCTGCAAGGCGTGCCAGGGCTGGTCGACCTGGACAAGCAGCGTACCCTTCGTTTTAGCCTTTCGGCCGGATTCGGCTCCTTGCTCATCGCCTTGCTGGCCTGGGCGCTGTTATACGTGGTCAACATCCAGAGCGCGCGCCGCGCTCTGGTGGCGCAAAAATCGCGCCTCGACGAGGCGCAGCGCCTGGCCCGGGTAGGGAGTTGGGAGCTGGATGCGTCCAGCCAGTCCATGGCCTGGTCAGACCAGGTCTACCACCTGTTCCAAGCGGACCCGGCGCGCCAGGTCGCCAGCCTGCCCGCCTTCCTGGAACGGGTGCACGAGGACGACAGGGTGCGGGTCGCATCCGTCCTGGAACGACTCATGGCGGATGGGCACGAGGCCGAGTTGCACCACCGTTTCAGACGCGCGGATGGCGAGGTGCACAGCGCCCACCAGCAATTCCAGACGGTGCTCGACGACGATGGCGCGATCGTCACCGTACTGGGCACGATCCGGGATGTCACGGAACAGGATCACGCCGAAGAAGCCTTGCGCCAGGCCAAGGCGGAGGCGGAGCACACCGCCACCGAGGCGCAGACCCTGGCGAGACTGTTGCGGCTCTCGCTGACGGACTTCCCGATGCGGGAATACCTCAGGGTCTCCCTGCGCTCCCTGCTGGACAGCGTCCCCTGGCTGGCACTGTTGCCCATGGGTGGCATCTTTCTCACGGAGAAGCAAGGACAGGGCACGCGACTGGAGTTGTGGGCGCAGCATCGACTCTCGCCGCCACTGCTCACGCTCTGTGCCCAGGTTCCCTTCGGTCACTGCCTGTGTGGCCGCGCGGCACAGGAAAAAACGACCCAGTTCGCCCATTGCATCGACGAACGCCATGACACCCACTTCGAGGACATCGGGCCGCATGGCCATTACAACGTGCCCATCCTGAATCGGGAGACGGTTCTTGGAGTCATCGTCTTCTACTTGCCGCACGACTACCAGGAACACGGTGGCGAGAGGGAATTTCTGGAAAAGGTGGCCGGTGTGCTGAGCATGGGCATCTCCAGCCGCAACGACCGCGAGGCCATGCGGGCCGCCAAGGAGGAGGCGGAATCGGCCACCCGGGCCAAGAGCGAGTTCCTCGCCACCATGAGTCACGAGATTCGCACGCCCATGAACGGTGTGCTAGGCATGGCGCAGTTGCTGGCGGAGACGAAGCTGGATGAGGAGCAGCAGGACTACACCCAGACCATCCTGCAATCCGGCAATGGTTTGCTGGCGGTCATCAACGACATCCTCGACTTTTCCAAGATCGAGTCCGGGCGCATGGGTCTGGACCCCATCGCCTTCGACCTGGAGCGGTCCGTTCATGACGTGGCGCGGCTGTTGCTGCCCCGCACCCAGGAAAAGAATGTCGAGCTGGTGGTGCATTACGAACAGAGCTGCCCGCATCAGGTGGTGGGCGATGCGGGGCGCGTGCGTCAGATCCTGCTCAACCTGGCAGGCAACGCCATCAAATTTACCCAACAGGGCCATGTGTTGCTGGAGGTGCTGTGCGAAGAAGTGACCGCGGACCATCGGGTCACTTTGCGTATTGCCGTGCAGGATACCGGCATCGGCATCTCCGAAGAGTCCTGCAAGCGCCTGTTCCAATCCTTCAGCCAGGCCGATTCCTCCACGACCCGAAAATACGGGGGCACCGGCCTGGGGCTGGCCATCAGCAAGCGCCTGGTGGAGTTGATGGGGGGCGAAATCGGCGTCGACAGCGTGGTCGGCAAGGGATCGACCTTCTGGTTGCGGGTCACGCTGCCGGTCGCGGAATCGGTACGCGGGCTACACCCGGCAAGCCTGGAGGGCAAGCGGGTGCTGATCGTCGATGACATGGAAGTGAATCTGCGCATCCTGAAGGGCCTGTTGGTGCATGACGGCATGCAGGTTCACGCGGCCGTCAGCGGCGCCGAGGCAATGGAGCGCTTGCGCAGCGCGACCGCCAGCGGCCTGCCGTATCAATTGCTGGTGCTGGATTTCATGATGCCGGAAATGGATGGCGAGGCCCTGATTCGGGCAGTACGCGCCGAGCCGGAGCCATCGATCGCCCACATTCCCGCCGTACTCCTGTCATCCTCGGGACAGAAGGGCGATGCCAGGATCTATTCCGAGATGGGTTTTTCCGGTTATCTCTCCAAGCCGGTGCAAGCGGACGCTTTGCGCCAGGTGCTTTCGATGGTGCTGGGTGCGGATGGCTCCGTGGTCAGGGCGGAAGACCTGGTCACCCGGCATCTGGTAGTCGAGGCCGAATCCGGCAGGAGACAGGGGGAGACCAAGCTGACGGGGCGGATATTGCTGGCCGAGGATGTCCTGGCCAACCAGAAGGTGGCCCGGCTGATGTTGAGGCGCCTGGGTCTGGTCGCCGATGTCGCCAACGACGGCAGAGAGGCGCTGGCGCTTTGGAGCCAGGGTGGCTACGACCTCATCCTGATGGATTGCCTGATGCCGGAGATGGACGGGTACGAGGCGACACGAGCCATACGCGAGAGGGAAGGCGACGCCCACGTCGCCATCGTCGCTCTCACCGCCAACGCGCTGGCCGGCGACCGGCAGAAATGCCTGGATAGCGGCATGGACGACTTCCTCTCCAAACCCTTCAAGGCGCAGGAGTTGGGCGAGGTATTGGGCCGCTGGCTGCCGCTCGCGGATGCGGCGGGGGCCGGTTCGGAGGAAGGGCCGCTCGCCCCAGCCCAGCCCGAGCCACGCCAGACGACCGAGTCCAGTCTGGACCCCGCCGTGCTGGAGCAGATGCGCCACGACTATGGCGATGCCTTCGCCGAACTCCTGGATGTCTTCGTCGAAAGCACGCCGGACGTGCTCGTCAACCTCGGTCACGCCATCGAAGCGGGCGACTCTGGGGCGCTGCGTATCCATGCCCACGGGCTGAAGTCTTCCAGCGCCAGCTATGGCGCCATACGCTTGTCCGCGCTGTGCCAGGAACTGGAAACCCAAGCTGGTGAGGGCCTGTCGGCGGATTCCCGCAAGCGGCTGGCGGAAATCGAAGGGGAGTACGCCCTGGTGCGGACGCTACTGGAACGCTACCGGGCCGGGTAAGCGCGACTTCCCGGCCGCGACGCGAGCGCGCGCGTCTTTTCCGCCACGCAATCCCAGCTGAACTCCGCTTTCGCGCGCTCCAGGCCGCTTAGCGCCAAACGACTCGCCAGGGACGGGTCGGCCAACACAGTGTACAAGGCGTTCGCCACCGACTCCGTGTGGTTGCCATCGACACGATACCCCGTGACGCCCTCCACCACTGCCGCCGCGGTGCCACCGGCGTCGCCGGCGATGGCCGGCTTGCCGCAAGCCGCGGCTTCCAGGAAGACCATGCCGAAACCCTCGGTGTCGCCGTTGATCTCGCGGTTGGCCATGACGAAGACGTCGCAGGCGTTGTACCAGCGCGGCAGGTCTTCCGGGCTGACATGGCCTTGCAGATGCAAACGCTCGGAGACGCCCAGCTCTCTTGCCAGGTCGGTCAGCATATCCCAGTCTTCGCCGATGCCGATCAGGGCGTAATGGACGTCGAGGCCCCGTTTCACCAGGTCCGGCAAGGCCCGAATCACCTGGTCGAAACCCTTGCGCCGCACCAGACGGCCGACCGACAGGATCAGCTTCTGGCCCTCGCGCAAGCCGAGGCCGGCCAACAGGTCGCCGCAAGGCAGGCCTGGCCGGAAACGTTCGGTATCCACACCCGGATAGACCAGGGTGATACTTTCCCGCCGCACGCCCAGGCGCACCATTTCCTCCAGGGTGTATTCGCTGTTGGCGATATTGGCGTCGGCATGGCGATAGACCCAGAGCATGGTGCGGAACTTGCGGCCGCGCCCCCAGGTGGACAACTCCTCGCCGTGGCAATACACCAGCAGCGGCACCCGCAGCAGTCGCGCCATGAGCCAGGCCACCAAGCCTTCGGGCAGGGCGCGGGCGCCATGCACGGCGTCGAGGCGGTGCCGCAGGGCCACCCGCAGGGATAGCCCCAGCATCTTCAGATACATGGCCAGCGACTCCGGTTTCAGCCACCAGACCCGTTTGAGCCCGGCGCGATGGAGGCTGTTGGGGTGGTTGCGGTCGACCTCCTCGGCGCCCGGCACGGCCGCGGTGACGATGTGCACGGATTTGCCGCCCAGGCGGCGATAGACCGCGTCATACCAGACCGTGGTGCCGCCCTTGGTGGGCAGGAACAACTCGGAGATGAGCAGCAAGCGAGAAGGGATCAGGGGTTTCAAGAGTGGCACCGGGCAAACAGGTTGAGCAGGGGCAGCAGGCCGGCCATGCGGGCGGCCTTGCCGAAACGGGGCAGGAGGGCCACACGGCGTAGCCAGATGGTAAAGCGCGCGCGCTTGTTCCGCTCGATCCAGAGGGCGTCGCCGGAGCGGATCGCCCGCCCCAGTTCGGCGCAGGAGGCGAAACGCAGGGTGGGAAAAGAGCGCAGGGCAATTGTGTACAGCGTATCCAGCGCGGCGAGCGCGCCGTCCAGGTCGCCGCCGGCCGCCGCCAGGAAGTTGCCACGGTGGGTCTCCAGCAAACAGGGGCGTCCCAGCCGGGTTTTCCTGGCCAAAGCCTCCAGCGCCCGTTCCGGACGCTGCCCGAGCAGCGGCTCGAAATACTCGTCGCGCACCAGGTAGAGCGCCTCGCCCTCGCCGTGCTCGCCGTTGCGCAGATTTTTGTCCTGGCAGGCTGGATCGCCCGAGGCATCCCGACAGGTCAGCCTGTGGCCCGGGGTAATGACCACCCGCACCCCGCGCGCCGCCCAGGCGGCTTCTACTTCGCGGGTCCAAACGAAGGTGGGCGGCACGACGACTTCGGGTGGAGCAGCGAACACCTCCGCGTAGAGCGCGACTTCCTCGGCCACAGCCGCCTCCACGCGCTCTCGCGCATGGGGCCGGGAAGGCAGGGTGGAAGCATCGGTCCAGCGACTTTGCAAGTGAGAAGGCAGACGCTCCGTGAGTTCCGGCGCCGCCAGCCAGGCGCGCACCTCGGCCCGATCAAGCGCCGCCGCCCGCAGCGTATCCGGCCAGAAATGCAGCATGCCGTGCAGTTGCAGGGCGAAGACCCCGCGCTCCCGGCCGGATCGGATGGCTGTGAGCGTGGCGCGCTGCGAAGCGTCCATCAATGTTTCAAAGCCCACCATGCCGGGCTTCGGGGTGGCCAGGATGAGCGCCAGGGTCATCACCGCGGGCCGACCGGTCGCATCGCAGTGGCGTTCCAGGCAGGCGTCGATGGCAGCGAGCGCCTCAGCCTGGACTGGGGGCCCAGCCCCCCAGTCGTCGCTTTCCACGATCAGGATCGGCGTCTTGAACACGGGCTCGCGCCACAGTGCCAGCAGCGACCCGCGCCAGGCGAACAACAGGCCGGCAGCCAGCGCCAGCCAGGCGATTGGGAGTAGGGTGAGCAAGGTCATGTCCTGGCGCCGCAAGTGGGGGCGAGTGTAGCAGTCGCCCAGACCCAAGCGCGGGTACAATCCAGCACGCACCGTACGAGTGCCGCAGCCAGCAAGTTTCCGGGAAGGGAGAGGAATCCGTGACTAGTCTGTCCATCGTCGTGCCCGTGTACCGAGCGGAAGGATCGCTGCGCGAGTTGCATCGCCGCCTGCTAAGCGTGCTGGAAGCACGGGGGAGCGCGTTCGAAATCCTCTTCGTGGAAGATTGCGGCGGGGATGGTTCCTGGGCAGTGATCCAGGAAATCGCGGCATCCGACGCGCGCGTGCGTGGCCTGCGCATGTCGCGCAACTACGGCCAGCACAACGCATTGCTGTGCGGCATCCGTGCGGCGGCCATGGAGGTCGTGGTCACCCTCGACGACGATTTGCAGAACCCGCCGGAAGAAATCCCGAGGTTGCTGGCCCTGCTGGCCGAAGGCCACGACGTGGTCTACGGCACCCCGCAATACGAACGCCACGGGATGCTGCGCGATGCCGCCTCGCGCATCACCAAATATGCCTTGCAGGGAGCGATGGGCGCCGAGACGGCGCGCAAGGTCAGCGCCTTTCGTGCCTTTCGCACCGAATTGAGGCAGGCATTCAGCAACTACCGCAGCCCCTCGGTCAACCTGGACGTACTCCTCACCTGGGGGACTACCCGGTTCGCCTCCGTCACGGTGCGCCACGACGCCCGCCTGATCGGCGATTCGGGATATACGCTGCGCAAGTTGATCACCCATGCCGTCAACATGATGACCGGGTTTTCCACCCTGCCCCTGCAACTGGCCAGCATCATGGGTTTCGTCCTGTCCGTTTTCGGCATCCTGATCCTGGCCTACGTTCTGCTCCGCTACCTGCTCGATGGCAGCAGCGTCCCGGGCTTCCCCTTCCTGGCCTCCATCATCGCCATCTTCTCGGGAGCGCAATTGTTCGCCCTGGGCATCATCGGCGAATACTTGGCGCGCATGCACTTTCGCACCATGGACCGCCCCCCCTACCTGGTGCGCGAGCAGGTGGGGCCGTGACCTTTGATTCTCCGCGGCAGCGTCTGGATACCGACGCGCTCACGCTGGCCTATTTTCGCGTGCCCTGGGATAGCGACATCTTCGGCTTTCCCGTGGCCCAGATCACCGAGATGCAGATCGCGCAACCCGCGCACGCCGATTTGGCTCCCTTCATGGACTGGCTGGAACGGGAACACATTCGTCTGGCCAGTTGCCGTCTGACGGAGTCCCGCCTGGATGAGTCCATGTTGCTGGAACGATTCGGGTTCCGCTTCGTGGAAATGGTCCTGCATCCGCACCTGGCGGACCTTCAGGCCTATCCCTGTACGCATCAGGGCTTGCGCGTGGAACTGGCGGAGGTCGCCGATCTGACCGCCATCGAGGAGATCGCCGCCCATGCCTTCGGGTACGAGCGGTTTCATGCCGACCCGCGCCTGGACCGGGCGGCCGCCGACCGGCGCTACCGGGTCTGGGTGCGCAACAGCCATGTGCACCCCACGCAAAAACTGTACAAGATCTGCGAAGGTGCGGACCTGGTCGCGTTCTTCGTGACCGAGGACAAGCCGGATGGCCTGTGCTACTGGCATCTCACCGCGGTGTCGCCAGCCTTCCATGGACGCGGCTATGGCAAGCGCGTCTGGCGCGAGATGCTGCACTTCCATCGAGGCGAAGGCAGGACGCAAATCGGCACCACCATCGCCGCGCGCAACACCCCCGTGCTCAATCTCTATGCCAGCCTGAATTTCCGCTTCCTGCCACCGGAAATGACTCTGCACTGGTTGCGCAATGCCTGATCTTGCAGGCCTGCATCTGCAAGCGTTCCGCTTCGCCGTCGTCGGCCTGGCTTCGAACGCTCTGCTCTATCTGGTCTATCTGGGCATGACTGCCTCCGGCCTCGGCCCCAAGTTGGCCATGAGCCTGGTCTACGGCATCGGCGTGGCACAAACCTTTGCCTTCAACAAGCGCTGGACCTTCAAGCATTCGGGCCGGCTCGACACCGCCTTGCTGCGCTACCTCGCCGTCTACGCCGGCGGTTATTTCGCCAACCTCGCTGTGCTGGCCTGGCTGGTCGACAGGCTAGGATACCCGCACCAGATCGTGCAGGGGGCGATGATCCTGACGCTGGCCGCCTGTTTTTTCGTATTGCAGAAATGGTGGGTGTTCCGGGAAGGCGGCGACAGAGGGCGTCCATGAAGGTAAATGGCAAACACCTGATGATCCTCGGTGCGGGGCCGTTTCAGGTGCCCGCCATCCGCCGTGCAGTGGCGATCGGTTACCGAGTCACCACGGTCGATTATCTGCCGGACAATGTCGGCCACCGTTATTCGCACCACAGCGTCGATTGCAGCACCGTGGACGTCGAGGGCGTATACCGGGCGGCGCGCAACCTGCAGATCGATGGCATCTGCACTTTCAGCTCCGATGTGGCCGTGCCTACGGTGGCCGCGGTTGCCGAACGACTGGGCCTGCCCGGCGCCGGCCTCACCGCGGCGCAGATCATGGCGGACAAGGGGCGCTTTCGTGCCTTCCTGGAACGAGCCGGCCTGGACCACCCCCGCTACTTCGTCGCGCAGGACCATGCGCAGGCTGCGGCGGCGTTTGCGCGCTTGCGCCTGCCCGTGATCGTCAAACCGGTGGATACCTCGGGCTCGCGCGGCATGACGGTATTGCCTGGCTTGAATGAAGCCGAAGCCCGGTGCGCCTTCGCGCATGCGCTGGCGTTCTCCCGTTCAGGCCATGTGTGCGTGGAGGAGTTCATCGACGCCATCGAAGTGGGGGGGGACGCGATCCTGTCCCAGGGGCGCATCGCTTTCCTCGCCATCACCCACAAGCACATGAGCGGTTTGCTGGTCACTGGCCACAGCTTGCCCTGCAACATCGCCCCGGCAGATCAGGAAAGGGTGCGTGCAACACTGGATCAGACCTGTGCGGCGCTGGGCTATCGCGCTGGCCCCCTGAACTTCGATGTCATGGTTACGCCGCAGCGGGTGGTGATCCTGGAGATGAGCCCACGCAACGGGGGCAACGGCATCCCGGCGGTCATCGAATGCGCCTGTGGGGTGAACGTTGAAGAACTGGCCTTGCGCATCTCCGTGGGTGAACCGCTACCGCCGCTTGCCGGCAAACCCATCCAGCGGGGCGCGGGTTCTTTCGTGTTCGGTAGCCCACACGGCGGCCGGCTCAAGGCCATCGCCGACGAAGCGAGCGTGCGCCGACTCGTGCCCGAAGTCTTCCACTTCCAGCCGTTCCTGCGCGCGGGGGATAGCGTGCAGCCCTTCGCGCACAATGGCAATCTCATCGGCTACGCGCTGTTCGACTGCCGCGACGCCACGGAGTATGAGCGACTGACTCACGCCATCACGAGCGCGCTGGCGATCGAGATCGAGGAGGGAGCGGCATGACGACCGAAATCCATTTCAGCATCGTGATCCCGGTCTACAACTCGGCTGCGATGCTGCCCGAGCTGCACCGTCGCCTGAGCGATGCCATGTGCGGCATGGGACTGCCCTACGAGCTCATCCTGGTGGAGGATTGCGGGCCGGACGATGCCTGGGAGGTGCTGCGGGGGATCGCGGCGGCGGATGAGCATGTGCGCGCCATCCAGTTGATGCGTAATTCCGGGCAGGGCAATGCGACGGTGTGCGGCCTGGCGCAGGCACGCGGACAGTTCGTCATCACCCTGGACGACGACCTGCAACATCCGCCCGAAGAAATCCCCAAACTGGTCGCGGCGCTCACCCCCGATCTCGATGTGATCCTGGGCGTGCCCGAGGAGAAGCAGCATAAGCTGTTCCGCCGCCTGGGCAGCCAATTCGTACACGAACTCAACTGCATCCTGCTGGACAAGGATCGCAAGATTCGTTTCACGGCTTTTCGCTGCATGCGGCGCTCGGTGGTGGATGCGGTACTCGGGCTGCGCAGCTTCGCGCCCTCCTTCGGCCCCATGCTCAGCACGGTGACGCGCCGCATCGGCAACGTCACGTTGCGCCACGACCCGCGCAAGCAGGGCCGCAGCGGCTACACGCTCGGGCGCCTGTACTCGCACACCTTGAGCAATCTGGTGGGTTACTCGATGCTGCCCCTGCGCATGCTGGCCTTCGCCGGCCTCCTGGGCATCCTCGGCAGCGCAATCATGGGTATCTACTTCCTGCTACGTTATCTCGCCGGCGGCATCACGGTTCCGGGTTGGAGCAGCCTCATGCTGCTGCTGCTGACCCTCTCCGGGTTCAATTTCTTCGCCTTCTCGCTGCTGGGCGAGTATGTATTCCGCATCCTGCAACAAGTGAACGCCACGCCGCGCTACACCGTGCGCCAGATTGCCAGTCGCGAGAACGGCGATTCGACTGGCCGGGCGTGATGCAATTCAAACGCCTGCGGCGGCTGCTCTACTGGCTGTTGCCGGTCGTCATCCTCGGCATCGTCCTCAGCCGGATCGATGTCGCCTCGCTGGTCGACCATGCCCGTCGGGTGAACACGGGATATCTCCTGGGAGCGCTGCTGGTCTTCCCGCTGTTCATGCTCCTGGGCGGGCTGCGTTGGAATCGTGCGACCCGGCGCTATTGCCGCGCCGAAGTGCCACTTCGCTTCAGCATCCAGCATTACTGGATCGGCCAGGCTCTGGGGCTGTTCGCGCCCGGCTCCCTGGGCTGGGATGCCTATCGAGCCCTCGTGGCGGGCCGACACTATGGCCATTACCTGATGAACGCGGCAGTCATCCTGGTCGAGAAGTTGCTTGCCCTGCTCGCCTGCGTCACCCTGGTTTCCCTGCTGGCACCCTTCGTAACTGTCGCGGCGCCTCTGCTGCGGGAGGTCATCTCCTGGGCGCATCTACTTGGATACCTCGTGGCCGGAACGTTCGTTCTGGCCATTTACTTCAGCCGCCTGCCCCCGATCCGCGCTCTGGCGCTGAAGGCAGAGTCCTACATCCTCGGCCTGGCCGCGCGCGCACTCAAGCGCGCCCCCGCGAAGCCCCCGGATCGGTTGTTCGAGGCTGTCATGGAACCCTTGCGCAGCCCAGGATTTCTGTTGGAATTGCTGCTTGTTTCGTTCGCCATCTTGGGCCTGTCGGCCGGCATCAACCAGCTCCTGTTTCAGTCGCTCGGCCAGCCACTGCCCTTCCTGGTCAACCTGTTCCTGGCGCCGGTCTTCTATTTCCTCTTCGTCCTGCCCATTTCCGTAGGCGGTGTTGGCGTGCGTGAGGCCGCCTACATAGCGCTCTACGGACTCTTCGGCGTGCCGGCGGAGACCGCCCTGTTGGTGGCCTTCCTGATGTTCTGCGGCGACCTATGCAATACACTGATAGGCGCGATCCTGCTGTACACCAACAAGCCACAGGGGAATGATGCCGCATGCCATCGAGTTTGATTAGCCGCGCAACATTCGTGAGGCAGCGCCGGGAGGCGTTCCGGAACTCTATCCAGCCGTGGGAGCGCCCGACATGAACATCCCCTTCAACAAGCCTTACATGACCGGCAAGGAGCTCTGGTACATCGCCCAGGCTCACCACTTGGGCTGGCTGGCGGGTGACGGTGATTTCACCCGGCGCTGCAATGCCTGGCTGGAAGGGCGCACCGGGGCACGCCGCGCCTTGCTCACCCATTCCTGCACCGCGGCGCTGGAGATGGCCGCCATCCTGGCCGAGATCGAGCCCGGCTGCGAAGTCATCATGCCCTCCTACACGTTCGTCTCCACCGCCAACGCCTTCGTCCTGCGCGGTGCCGTGCCGGTGTTCGTGGACATCCGCCCCGACACGCTGAATATCGACGAGACCCTGATCGAAGCCGCGATCACGGACCAGACCCGCGCCATCGTGCCGGTGCATTACGCGGGTGTCGCCTGCGAAATGGGCGCGATCATGGACATCGCCGCGCGCCACAAATTGCTGGTCGTCGAGGATGCGGCCCAGGGCATCCTGTCCAGCTACGAGGGGCGACCACTCGGCAGCATCGGCCACCTGGCTGCGCTCTCCTTCCACGAGACCAAGAACATCATCTCCGGCGAAGGCGGCGCCCTCCTGGTGAACGACCCGGAGCTGGCCGAGCGCGCCGAGATCATCCGCGAGAAGGGCACCAACCGCAGCCAGTTCTTCCGCGGTCAGGTGGACAAGTACACCTGGGTGGACATCGGTTCCTCCTTCCTGCCCAGCGAACTGATCGCCGCCTTCCTCTGGGCGCAGATGGAGGAAGCGGACGCGATCACGCGGCGCCGACTGGACATCTGGCAGACCTACCACGAAGCCTTCGCCGACCTGGAACGGCGCGGCAAAGTGGTACGTCCGCATGTGCCGGCGAATTGCACCCACAACGCGCATATGTACCAGCTCCTCCTGCCCACGCTGGAGAAGCGCACGGCCTTCATCGCCGCCCTCAAGGCGCAGGGCATCAACGGCGTGTTCCACTATGTACCGCTGCACACGGCACCGGCCGGACGTCTGCGCGGCCGCGCCGCGGGCGACATGCGCCACACCGTGGCACTCTCCGACCGCCTGGTGCGCCTGCCGTTGTGGATCGGCCTGGAAGAATTCCAGGCCGAGGTCATAGCGCGCGTCATTGCCGCGGCCGAGTGAGATGAGCCCCGGGATGGGCGCTCGTTTGCTGCCGTGGGTCATCGCAGCGCTTTACCTGTTGTTCCTGTTCCCCAGCCCGGAATTTCCGCCTTACAACGCCGACGACGGCAGCTGGTTCGTCACCCTGGGCTGGAATCTGGCGCATTACGGCCACTACAGCGGCGACACCGTCCCGCTCGCGGCCTATGGCCACCATGCCGCCTGGCCGCCCTTGTTTGCCGGCTTGCTCGCCGGCGTGATCAAGGTGTTCGGCCTGAACTGGATGGCACTGAAGTTGGCGATGGTGGGGTTCGGCCTGGGCGCGCTTGCTTTGCTGCACCGCCTCTGGCGGGAAGAGAGTATCGGTCGCTGGGCCGTGCTGCTGACGGCGCTGAGTCCCGCCATCTTCCTCTACAGCCACCACACCATGACCGAGATGCCCTACCTGGCGGCGGTCACCGCGGCCTTGTTGGGGCTTTCCCGTGCCCTGGATACCCGCACGGCCTTCGTGGCCGGCCTGCTCGCGGCCCTGGCCTTCTACACCCGTGGCTATGCGGTCATCTTTCTGCCCGCCGGCCTGATCTATCTTCTGTTGCGGCCCTGGCCCTGGCGGCAGCGCCTGATGGCCGGCCTGGTCTACGCCGCGCCGCTGCTGCTGGCTGTGCTGGCCTGGAAGGCCTATACCGGTCAGGTCATCGCCAGCCAACCGCTGGACTGGATCAGCATCCGCTTCGGCAACGGCACCGGGGTGTTGCACGACCTGTTGCGCTCGCCCGTGGAATACGCGCAGCGCCTCTACTGGTTCGAACTGCGCTATCCCATGCATGTCCTCTTGCCGCTCATTCCGTTGCAATGGGCGTTGCGCCACGACGTATCCGTAGTCTTTTCGCTCCTCCTCCTGGGCCTCATCGCCTACGGCTGGCTGACCCTGTTCCTGCGGCGCCGTGGCGCAGTGGAATGCTGGCTGCCGCTGGCGCTGGCCTTCCTGCTGGCGCCGCGCACGGGGGCTGCCCGTTATCTCATCCCTTTCCTGCCCTTCTTCTACTACTACCTGCTGCATGGGGTGCATGAACTGGGCGAGCGACTGCCGCGACTGGTCAGGGTTGCACGCTCGTTGCCCGTTGTGCTGCTCCTCCTGGTCGCCACTGCCCTGGCCGGGCATTTGGCCGACCCTGACCGACTGCGTTTCATCACACCCGAGAGCCGGGACTACCGTGATATCGCGCTCTGGGCGGGCAAGAACCTGCCCGCGGACGCCGTGGTGGAAGCGAGTGTGGCCCATCGCTTCCTGGCGGCCAGCGGCCTGGCCGCCTGGGAACCGAGTCGCGGCACGCTACCCCAGGCCATGCGGATGCGGCCCCTTTATCGGCTGTGCGACCCGGACACGCCGGCATGCGCCGGCCAGAACCCGCTCGTCATGCGCCAGGGGGCATATTCCCTCTACCGGATGCAGCCGTCGGCACGCTGAACGACCGCGCCGCCGGGGGCACGGCACATCAAGTTTGCCGCAGCAGTTGCTCGATCCGGTCTTGCAACTCACGCAAACGGCCATGAAAGAAGTGGCCGGCTCCGGGGATTTCGATCAAGGGGATGCCATGGAGACCCGCGTAGGTGCACGCGGCATCGTAGGGGATCACTTCGTCTTCCGTGCCGTGAATGATCGTCGTCGGGATGTTGTTTTCCTCGAATTCGTACATGGACACCGCCGGAGCGACCATGATCAGACGCCGGGCTTCGAGTTCCCGTGCGACCCGGTGCTGTACATAGGCGCCGAAAGAAAACCCCAGCAGCGTCCAGGGCAGCGGAGTTGTTGGCGGCAGGGCCGCCTTACAAATCCGGCGTCCTTCCTGCGAGGGCAGCGGAGTTGTTGGCGGCAGGGCCGCTCCGGGAATACGGCGTTGCGAGGCCAGGGCGCCGTAATGGCTGCTGACCGAAGCGGCCAGGGCGAGCAGGTCGCAGGCTTCGCCGATGCCGTGGTCGAAGCTGCCGGAACTGTCGCCCACGCCGCGAAAATTGGGCCGCACCGCGACCAGACCGCAAGCCAGGGCCGCGCGCGCGCAGGTCCAGGCCACCTTGTTGTCGAGGCTACCACCCTTCAGGGGATGGGGATGCGCGATCAAGGCGAGTCCTAGCGGTGCGCCACGGGGTTCCTCGATGACGGTATCCAGGTGGCCGATGGGCACCTTGATGCGCAAACGGTGGCGGGTCAAATCTTCAAGCGCTCCACCACCTTGCCGTCGCGCAGGTGGGATTCGACGATCTCGTCGATGTCGGCCGCATCCACGTAGGTGTACCAGACCGCGTCCGGGTAGACGACGCAGACCGGACCTTCGCCACAGCGGTCGAAGCAGCCGGCGCGGTTGACCCGGCAGCTGCCCTCGTGGCCGTGCAGGCCCAGTTTTTTCGCCTGCTTCTTGGCGCGCAGGAACATGGCCTCGGCGTCGTGGTCGGCGCAGCAAGCGGCACCATCCTCACGCTGGTTGAGGCAGAAAAACAGATGGTGTTTGAAGTGACTCATGGGGTACTCACAGTTCGTGGGATTTTGCGCAGGAGCCGCGTGCCTTCTCCACCGGGTACTTGGCGGCGTTGATCACGAGCTTGTCCTGGGCCGCCTGGAGCAGGTCGACTTCCAGGCAGTTGGCCAGGCTCACCAGATAGATCAACACGTCGGCCATTTCCTGGCGCACGGCTTCCCTTTTCTGCGGCGGCAGGTTCAGGCTCTCTTCCGGAGTGAGCCACTGGAAGGGTTCCAGCAGTTCCGCCGCTTCGACGATGAGCGCCGCGGCGAGATTCTTGGGGGTGTGGTAGAGCTGCCAGTCGCGCTCGCGACCGAATTCGCGCACAACCTTGGCCAGTTGCTCCAGCGTAGCGATCGACATGATGAGCAGGTGGAAAAAAAGACCATCCTAATACTAACTTCCCCCCTGACGGGCGGAGAATTTCTCCCTCCTGCCCTTGTAATCGTGCTTCGTCGTCCCTACTATTAGCACTCGTTGGAGATGAGTGCTAATCAGCCCGTCTCCTCTGGCCCCTGTTCAACATGGATTCCTATTAGGAGGAAAGTATGAAGATTCGTCCCTTGCACGATCGCGTCGTCGTCAAACGCATGGAAGAGGAGCGCAAGACCGCTTCCGGTATCGTCATCCCCGACACCGCCACCGAGAAACCCGATCAAGGCGAAGTCATCGCCGTGGGTACCGGCAAGAAAGACGACCAGGGCAAGCACATCGCCCTGGACGTCAAGGTGGGCGACCGTGTCCTGTTCGGAAAATATTCCGGCCAGACCGTGAAGGTCGACGGCAACGAACTCCTCGTCATGCGCGAGGAAGACATCATGGGCGTGGTCGAGGCCTGAGCCTCCCTCCCTTAAACAGCAATCAGGAGAACTAAAGAATGGCAGCTAAAGACGTACGTTTTGGTGATTCCGCTCGTGCCCGCATGGTTTGCGGCGTCAACATCCTGGCCAACGCGGTCAAGGTGACTCTGGGCCCCAAGGGCCGCAACGTGGTGCTCGACCGCTCCTTCGGAGCCCCCACCGTAACCAAGGACGGCGTGTCCGTGGCCAAGGAAATCGAGCTGAAAGACAAGCTGGAGAACATGGGCGCGCAGATGGTCAAGGAAGTCGCGTCCAAGACCTCCGACATCGCCGGTGACGGCACCACGACTGCCACCGTGCTGGCCCAGTCCATCGTCAACGAAGGCATGAAGTTCGTCGCCGCCGGCATGAACCCCATGGACCTGAAGCGCGGCATCGACAAAGCCGTGATCGCCATCACCGCCGAGCTGAAGAAGATCTCCAAGCCCTGCACCACCAATAAGGAAATCGCCCAGGTCGGCTCCATTTCCGCCAACTCCGACTCCACCATCGGTGACATCATCGCCGGCGCCATGGACAAGGTCGGCAAGGAAGGCGTCATCACCGTGGAAGACGGCACCAGCCTGGAAAGCGAGCTGGACGTGGTCGAAGGCATGCAGTTCGATCGTGGCTACCTGTCACCCTACTTCATCAACAACGCCGAGAAGCAGATGGCCGTGTTGGAAGAGCCGTTTGTCCTGCTGTACGACAAGAAGGTCTCCAACATTCGTGACCTGCTGCCCGTGCTGGAACAGGTCGCCAAGGCCGGCAAGCCCCTGTTGATCATCGCCGAGGACGTCGACGGCGAAGCCCTGGCCACCCTGGTAGTGAACAATATCCGCGGCATCCTCAAGACCTGTGCGGTCAAGGCACCTGGTTTCGGCGACCGTCGCAAGGCGATGCTGGAAGACATGGCCATCCTGACCGGCGGCACCGTGATCGCCGAGGAAGTCGGCCTGTCTCTGGAAAAAGCCACCCTGCAGGATCTGGGTCGCGCCAAGCGCATCGAAGTGGGCAAGGAAAACACCACGGTCATCGACGGCGCCGGTTCCGCGGACGACATCAAGGGTCGCATCACCCAGATCAACAAGCAGATCGAGGAAGTGACTTCCGACTACGACAAGGAAAAGCTGCAAGAACGCAAGGCCAAGCTGGCCGGCGGTGTTGCCGTGATCAAGGTCGGTGCCGCGACCGAAGTCGAAATGAAGGAAAAGAAAGCCCGTGTCGAAGACGCGCTGCACGCGACCCGTGCCGCCGTGGAAGAAGGCATCGTGGCCGGCGGCGGCGTGGCTCTGCTGCGTGCCCGTTCCGTCATCACCGATCTGAAGGGTGACAACCATGACCAGGACGCCGGCATCAAGATCGTCCTGCGCGCCATCGAAGAACCCCTGCGCCAGATCGTCAACAACTGCGGCGAAGAGTCTTCCGTGGTGGTCAACAAGGTGTTGGAAGGCAAGGGCAACTACGGCTACAACGCCGCCACCGGCGAGTACGGCGACATGATGGAAATGGGCGTCCTGGACCCCACCAAAGTGACCCGCATCGCCTTGCAAAACGCCGCTTCCGTGGCGTCATTGATGCTGACCACCGATTGCATGGTGGCCGACCTGCCGGAAGACAAGAAAGGCGGCGGCGCCCCTGACATGGGCGGCATGGGCGGCGGCGGCATGGGTGGCATGGGCGGCATGGACTTCTAAGTTCGGCTTGACCTGCCTGCGGACCGGGGCTCGCCCCGGTCCGCAGCCCAAGAGAAACCCCGCTGCGGCGGGGTTTTGCATTTGTAGCGCCGGCGCCTCTCCGGCGTTTTTCATCGTGACCACGCTGAAGCGTGGGAACCAGCCGGAACGATGCTTACCGCCCGGAGCTGGCCGAACCCGCCTGCGACCGGGGCTCGCCCCGGTTCGCAGCCCAAGAGAAACCCCGCTGCGGATTTTTTGTAGCGCGGGCACTGCGGTTTGACTTCTTCACTACCGCGAGGTCGCGTCCCATGGTCTGTTTTTTGTAGCGCAGGCTTCCAGCCTGCGGTTTGACCCCACCGGCCAACGCCCAGCCGGCGGTAACACCGCCCCACCAATCAAAGGGAATCGGCTCACGCGATTGCCGATGCTCCCCTCAGAACGGCGCCGCGCTGCGGAAGGTGAGCGGCTCGCCGCTCACAGGATGCGCCAGACAGAGTTCGCAAGCGTGCAGCAACAAACGCCCGGCGCGAGCTTGTGCCGCGGGCGAAGCGTAGAGAGTGTCGCCCACGATGGGATGGCCGATCGCTTGCAGGTGCACGCGCAACTGGTGGGATCGCCCGGTGACCGGCTCCAGATCCACGCGCGTGGCGAGTGCGCCGCCCAGTTCGAAGCTCGGGTGGGGGCGCCAGCGGGTGAGGCTGGACTTGCCGGCCAGATGGTCGACGATATGCAGCGGCCGGTTCGGCCAGTCCAGGTTCAGCGGCAGGTCGACCAGGCCCCAGCCGTCTTCGGTGACCGGCGCCGCCTCCAGCGCACCATCGACCACGGCGACGTAGCGCTTGTGCACTTCGCGCGCGGCGAAAGCGCGATTGAGCGCGCGTTGCGCCTCGATCCCGCGCGCCAGCAGCATGATCCCGGAGGTATCAAAATCCAGGCGGTGCACGACCAGCGCATCGGGCCAAAGTGCCTGGACTCGCGCCGAGAGGCAATCCTGCTTCTCCGGGCCGCGGCCGGGCACGGCCAACAGGCCGCTGGGTTTGATACAGACGAGAAGAGCGCGGTCCTGGTAGAGAATTTCCATCGCGGAAGGCAAAAGGTGGGGGCGGGTCGGCAATGATGCACGCTGCGCGCCGTTTCCTCCATATCGACGTCCAGCATGGGTAAAATCCAGCTCCCTTGCGTTTTTCAGGTGCCTGTCCCATGTTCTCAGCTGCCCAGACTCTTAGCCAGACCGATCCAGAACTCTGGTCCGCCATCCAGAGCGAATCCCTGCGCCAGGAAGCGCATATCGAGCTCATCGCCTCGGAGAATTACACCAGCCCCGCGGTCATGCAGGCACAAGGCTCGGTACTGACCAACAAGTATGCGGAAGGCTATCCGGGCAAGCGTTACTACGGCGGCTGCGAATGGGTGGATGTCGCCGAGCAGTTGGCGATCGACCGGGTGAAGAAGCTGTTCGGAGCGGATACACCCAACTACGCCGCCAACGTCCAGCCCAACTCCGGCTCGCAGGCTAATCAGGCCGTCCTGATGGCTTTCTGCAAACCTGGCGACACCATCATGGGCATGAGCCTGGCCGAAGGCGGCCACCTCACCCACGGCATGAAGCTGAATATGTCCGGCAAGTGGTTCAACGTGGTGGCCTACGGTCTCAACGCCCAGGAGGAAATCGACTACGACGCGATGGAAGCCCGCGCCCGGGAGCACAAGCCGCGCCTGATCATCGCCGGTGCCTCCGCCTATGCGCTGCGCATCGACTTCGCCCGCTTCGCCCGCGTGGCCCGCGAAATCGGCGCCATCTTCATGGTAGACATGGCGCACTACGCCGGCCTCATCGCCGCCGGCGTCTACCCCAACCCGGTGCCGCACGCCGACGTGGTCACCTCCACCACCCACAAGACCCTGCGCGGCCCGCGCGGCGGCATCATCCTGATGAAAGCCGAGCACGAGAAGGCGATCAATTCCGCCATCTTCCCCGGCCTGCAAGGCGGCCCGCTGATGCACGTCATCGCCGGCAAGGCCGTGGCCTTCAAGGAAGCGGGAACTCGGGAATTCAAACACTACCAGGAGCAGGTGCTGGCGAATGCTCTGGTGATGTGCAAGGTGCTCTCCGGGCGTGGCCTGCGTATCGTCTCCGGGCGCACCGAGTCGCATCTATTCCTGGTGGACTTGCAAGCCAAGAACCTCACCGGCCGTGACGCCGAAGCCGCCCTGGGCCGCGCCCACATCACGGTGAACAAGAACGCCATCCCCAACGATCCGCAGAAACCCTTCGTCACCAGCGGCATCCGCATCGGTACCCCGGCCATGACCACGCGCGGCTTCATGGAGCTGGAAGCCGAGAAACTGGCCCATCTGGTCGCGGACGTGCTCGACGCACCCGAGGACGAGGCCGTGACCACACGCGTGAAGGCCGAGGTCGCAAAGCTGACGGCGGCGTTCCCGGTGTATGGCAAATGAATAGGGCGAGTCGCCAGTCGCCTCGGCCCCTCGCTCCGGTTTCCTTGCCAAGCACATGAAATGCCCTTTCTGTGGTGCCAGCGACACCCAGGTGGTGGAGACCCGACTGGTCGAGGACGGGCTGTCCGTGCGCCGTCGCCGCCGCTGCGTCGGCTGCGACAAGCGCTTCACCACGTTTGAGAATGCCGACGTGCGTCTGCCCCAGGTGGTCAAGGGCAACGGCATGCGCGAGGAGTTCTCCGAGGCCAAGTTGCGCGAAGGTTTTCGCCGCGCCCTGCACAAACGTCCCGTTTCCGCCGATCTGGTGGACGAGGCCGTCGCCCGCATCCGCCAGAAACTCCTGACCCGCGGCGAGCGGGAACTTCCCTCGCGAGAAGTGGGCGAGATGGTCATGGACGCGCTCTACTGCCTCGACAAGGTTGCCTATATCCGCTTCGCTTCGATCTATCGCAGCTTCCAGGGCGTGGACGACTTCCGCGACGTGATCAGTCGCATCCGTGAAGGTGGCAAGCTCGATGAGTAATTTCAGCGCCGCCGACCACGCCCACATGGCGCAGGCCCTGCGCCTGGCCGAACGCGGGCTGTACACCACGACGCCGAACCCGCGCGTCGGCTGCGTCCTGGTGAATGAAGACGCCGTCGTGGGAGAGGGCTGGCACGCGCGCGCAGGCGAACCCCATGCCGAGGTGTATGCGCTGCGCGCAGCGGGCCTGCTGGCGCGCGGCGCTACCGCCTATGTCACGCTTGAGCCTTGCAGCCATCATGGCCGCACCCCGCCTTGCGCCACCGCCCTGATCGACGCCGGCGTGGCGCGCGTGGTGGCGGCGATGCGCGACCCGAATCCGCAAGTCGCGGGTGCCGGCATCAGCCTCTTGACGTTGGCCGGTATCCAGGTCGAGGTCGGCTTGCTGGAAGCACTGGCACGCGAACTCAACCCGGGATTCGTCGCCCGCATGACGCGCGGCCGGCCCTGGCTGCGGCTCAAAACCGCCTCCAGCCTGGACGGCGGCACCGCGCTCGGCAACGGCGTATCGAAGTGGATCACGGGCCCGCACGCGCGCGCCGACGTGCAAGCCTGGCGTGCCCGCGCCTGTGCCATCCTGACCGGAGTGGGCACCGTCCTGGCGGACGACCCGAGGATGAACGTGCGCGACATCGACACCCCCAGGCAACCACTGAAGATCGTCGTCGACAGTCATTTGCGCACCCCGCCCACGGCGCAGATCCTGCACGGCCGCAGCCTGATCGTCTGCGCCCTGGACGACGCGGTGCGGCGCGCCGCGCTCGAGGCCGCGGGCGCGGAAGTGCTCTGCATTCCCGGGCCGAACGGGCGCGTGGGCCTGTCCGCCCTGATCGGCGTCCTCGCCCAGCGCGGCCTCAACGAAATTCACGTCGAAGCCGGTGCCACCCTCAACGGCGCGTTGCTCGACGCCGGCCTGGTGGACGAGTGGATCGCCTACCTGGCTCCGGTGGTTCTGGGCGATACCGCGCGCGGCGTGTTCTCCCTGCCGCCGCTTACTGACATGGCCGGGCGCCCGGCCTTCAGCCTTCACGACAGCCGCCAGGTCGGCTGCGATCTGCGCCTGAGCCTGCGCCCGGTGACGGGGTAGCGGCCTGCCTCGGGGGCGGCTCAGACGACTTTCCCGAGCCGGGGGTAGAGCTCTGTTCGGGGTCGCGAGGTATGCTCGAGGCCGCCCGGCTCCACTACATCCCCATGAACACGACCCTGCTGCAAACCTCCGCCCTGCTGATACTCTCCAACCTGTTCATGACCGTGGCCTGGTACGCCCACCTGAAGAACCTGAGTGAACACGCTTGGTGGGTGGCCGCCCTGGCAAGCTGGGGGGTGGCGCTGTTCGAATACCTGTTGCAGGTTCCGGCTAACCGCATCGGCTTTACCCTGCTCACCTTGCCGCAGCTGAAGATCATGCAGGAGGTCATCACACTGACCGTGTTCGTGCCGTTCTCGGTGTATTACATGAAAGAGTCCCTGTCCTGGAATTACCTGTGGGCAGGGCTTTGCCTGATGGGCGCGGTCTATTTCATCTTCAAAGGCTGATGCCCGGCAGGAGGAATGCCGCCGCGATGCAGGTCAGGCCCAGGGTCAGGTTGATGCCGACCAACACCCGGATGCGGTTCAACGCCGCCGCCGCCGCCGGCCAGTCACCCGCCGCGACGCCGCGTTTCAACGCTGCATAAGGCTGAAAGAAGAGGTAGGCATAGATCGCGGCCATGAGGTAACCGATGCCCAGCATGATATGCACATGCGGCGGCACGACGGCCATGCCGCCGCGCTGCAGGATCATCCATTGGCCGGAGATCAGCAGCACGAGCACCATGCCCCAGACCCAGGGGAAGAAACGCCCGAACACGCCGCGCCACAGCGCCAGCCTTTGTGGCGGTTCGAGAACGGCCAGGGCGGCCGGACGCAAGCACTGGTGCGCGAAGAACATTCCGCCGACCCAGATGATGCTGGCCAGGACGTGAAGGAAAGTGAGCGAGGGAGGCAACATGAACGGCTCCTGAAGAAATCCTGCCTTGATCTTACGCCGTGCTAGCCTCTTGTTCCGGCCATGGACGTCGATGTTTTTCTCAATAAGGCCATGGCCGCTGTTTATACTTACGCCGATTTTGCCGCCGGTATCCGCCCCATGAGTACACCACTGAATGTCGTCATCCTCGCCGCAGGACGCGGCACGAGGATGAAATCCGATCTGCCCAAGGTGCTGCACCCGCTCGCCGGTATGCCGCTGCTGGGCCACGTGCTTGCCGCCGCCGACACCCTGTGTCCGCAGAAGATTTGCGTGGTCTACGGCCACGGTGGCGAGACCTTGCCTCAAGCCATCGCCAGGCCAGATATCGCCTGGGCGAAGCAGGAGCCGCAACTGGGTACGGGACACGCCGTGCAGCAGGCGCTGCCGCACCTCGACCCGGAAGCGGTCTGCCTGATCCTCTATGGCGATGTACCGCTGACCCGGCCGGAGACGCTGCGGGAAATGACCCTGATCGCCCGCGGGGGGGCGATCGCCCTGCTCACCGTGCACCTGGCCAACCCCGCCGGTTATGGTCGCATCGTGCGCAATGGGCGCGGCCAGGTGGAGCGTATCGTCGAGCACAAGGACGCCGCACCCGAGGAGCGGATGATCGACGAAGTGAACACCGGCATCCTCTGCCTTCCCACGGCCAAGCTGGCCGGCTGGTTGGCGCGCCTGTCCAACGACAATGCCCAGGGCGAGTATTACCTGACCGATGTGATCGGCATGGCCGCCAGTGAAGGCGAGCAGGTGATTCCCTGTCACCCGGCGACCGAGTGGGAAGTACTGGGAGTGAACAGCCGCCAGCAACTGGCGCAACTGGAGCGCGATTACCAGCGCACCGTGGCCGAGACGCTGATGGAGCAGGGAGTGACGCTGATCGACCCGGCTCGCATCGACGTGCGCGGCAGCCTGGACTGCGGCCGCGACGTGCTGATCGACGTCAATTGCGTGTTCGAGGGACGCGTCGTTCTCGGCGACGCCGTGAAGATCGGCGCCAACTGCGTTTTGAAGAATGTCAGCCTGGCAGCCGGCGTGCAGCTGCAACCGTTCTGCCACCTCGACGGCGCGAAGGTCGGCGCGGATGCGCGCATCGGCCCGTTCAGCCGCCTGCGTCCCGGCACCGAGCTGGCGGAAGAAACCCACATCGGCAACTTCGTCGAGATCAAGAACAGCCAGGTCGGCTTCAATTCCAAGATCAATCACCTGTCCTACGTCGGCGACGCCACGGTGGGGCAGCGCGTCAACATCGGCGCCGGCACCATCACCTGCAACTACGACGGCGCCAACAAGCACCGCACGGTGATCGAAGACGAGGCCTTCATCGGCTCCGACACGCAGCTGGTGGCCCCGGTCACCGTCGGCCGCGGCGCCACGCTAGGCGCGGGCACCACGTTAACGCGCGACGCGCCGGCCGGGCAACTGACCCTGTCACGCGCCAAACAGGTCACCCTTCCCGGCTGGCAGCGGCCGGTAAAAAAATCGGAGAAATAACCATGTGTGGCATCGTCGGCGCTATCGCGCAACGCAACGTCGTGCCCATCCTGCTGGAAGGGCTGCGGCGCCTGGAATATCGCGGCTATGACTCGGCCGGGCTGGCCGTTCGTGCGTCCGACGGCGCCTTGCAGCGCATCCGTGCCGTGGGCAAGGTAGTCAATCTGTCGGAAATGGAACGCGCCAACCCGATCCCCGGCAATCTGGGCATCGCCCATACCCGCTGGGCGACCCATGGCATGCCCGCCGAGCGGAATGCGCACCCGCACATGAGCGGCGAAAAGGTCGCGGTGGTGCACAACGGCATCATCGAGAACCACGCCGAGCTGCGCGCGGAACTGATCGCCCAGGGTTATCGCTTCACCTCGGAAACCGACACCGAAGTCATCGCCCATCTGCTCGCGCACATCATGGAATCCGAGCCCGATCTCCTGAGGGCCGTGCAAATTGCGGCGAAGCGGCTGGTCGGCGCCTATGGACTGGCCGTGGCCAGCCCTGGCGACCCGGACCGGCTGATCGTCGCCCGTTCCGGCAGTCCGCTGGTGATCGGCCTGGGGTTGGGCGAGACCTTCATTGCCTCCGACGTGTTCGCGCTGTTGCCGGTCACGCAACGCTTCCAGTTCCTGGAAGAAGGCGACATCGCGGAAATACGTCGCGACGGCGCGCGGGTGTACGATGCCGCCGGTAATCCGGTGGAGCGCCCGGAGCGCTTGTCGCAGCTTTCCGCCGCGACCACGGACAAGGGCCCTTACGCGCATTACATGCTCAAGGAAATCTTCGAGCAGCCTTCGGTGATCGCGGAGACGCTGGAAGGCCGCATCCACAAGGGCCGCCTCCTGGAAGAGAGCTTCGGCCACAAGGCGCAGGCGCTGTTCGACCAGGCGCGCGGCGTGCACATCATCGCCTGCGGCACCAGCTACCATGCGGGCATGGTGGCGAAATACTGGCTGGAAGAAGCCGGCGTGCCCTGTCACGTGGAAGTCGCCAGCGAATATCGCTACCGCAAGGTGGTAGTGCCCGAATCCACGCTGTTTCTCTCCATCTCGCAATCGGGCGAGACCGCCGACACCCTGGCAGCTCTGCGCTTCGCCAAGACCGCGGGCTATGTCGGCAGCATGACGATCTGCAACGTTCCAGAGTCGTCGCTCACGCGCGAATCCGACGTCGCATTGATGACCCGAGCCGGCCCCGAGATCGGCGTGGCCTCGACCAAGGCCTTCACCACCCAGTTGACCGCCTTGCGCCTGGTGACGCTTGCCTTGGCCCGGCGCCGCGGCATGAGCGCGGAACAGGAGGCGATCCTGGTCGACGAACTGCAAGCCCTGCCGCGCCAGGTGGAAGTGGTGCTGGCCTTGTCGGATGCCATCAAGGTCATGGCCGCTTCTTTCGCCGACAAGAAGGATGCCCTGTTCCTCGGACGCGGCCCGTTCTATCCAGTGGCCCTGGAAGGCGCGCTGAAACTCAAGGAAATTTCCTACATCCACGCCGAGGCCTATCCCGCCGGCGAACTCAAGCACGGCCCCCTGGCCCTGGTCGATGCCGACATGCCAGTGGTCTGCGCCCTGCCGGACGACCCGCTGCTAGACAAGGTGTTGTCCAACTTGCAGGAAGTGCGCGCGCGCGGCGGCGAATTGTTCCTGTTTTCCGACTGCACGGTGAAGATCGAGCTGGATCGTTACCAGAACCTGACGTTGGACGACATTCGCCCGAGCACCGCCCCCATCGTCTACAGCATCCCGCTGCAATTGCTGGCTTACCACGTCGCCGTGCTCAAGGGCACGGACGTAGACCAGCCGCGGAATCTGGCCAAGTCGGTTACAGTCGAATGATACGGTTTTCAGTCGGCGGCGCCGCATCCTGGTCCGGCGTGCCCTTGCTGCGAACTGCAAACCATCTATCGGAGTTCCTATGGCCGTGATCGCGGTTTTCAACCAGAAGGGCGGGGTCGGCAAGACCACCACCACACTCAATGTCGCCGCCTCGCTGGCGCAGCTGGAGCGCAAGCCGCTGGTCATCGACCTCGATCCGCAGGCCCACGTCAGCCTGGCGCTGGGCGTGAAGCACCTGCCCGGAAACGCTAGCGCCGCGGCCTTTTTCCGTGACCAGACGCCACTGGACCGCCTCACCCGCCGCCTAGACAATGGCCTGCGCCTGGTTCCCGGACATGCCGACCTATCGAAGATCGACAGCATGCTCGCCTCCGCCCCCGGCGTGGCCGGCACGCTGAAGCGAGGGCTGGATGCGGCCCTGGCCTGGGACGACAACCCCATCCTGATCGACTGCGCCCCGTCCCTGGGCGTGCTCTCGCTCAACGCCCTGTGCGCCGCGGATCGCGTGCTGATCCCGGTCACCGCCGACTTTCTCGCCATGCAGGGCTTGAGCCGACTAGACCTAGCCATCGGCGTCCTGGAAAAGGCGCTCAAACGGCGTATCGAGCGACGCGTGGTGTTCACCCGTTTCGATGAAGCCCGCGCGCTCTGCCGCGAGTCGCTGGCCACCTTGAAGGCACGCTATGGCGAGGCCTTGTGTGACACCCGGATCTGTGACGACCCGGCCCTTTCCGAGAGCCCGGCGCACGGCATGGACATCTTCGCCTACGCCGGTGACAGTCCCGGCGCGCACGACTATCGCCTGCTGACCATGGAACTCCTGTCGAAGGGATTCTTCTCGTAGGACGCCGGCTTGCCGATGAACGACTGGCTTGCACGCACCCTAGCCTGCGTCTGGCACCCTTGCACCCAGATGAAGCATCTGGAGCGCACGCCGCCTCTGGCGATCGCGCGCGGCGAAGGGCCCTGGCTGATCGACCCGGACGGGCGGCGCTACTTCGACGCCATCTCCTCCTGGTGGGTCAACCTCTTCGGTCACGCCAACCCGCGCATCAACGCCGCCCTGATCGACCAGTTGTCGCGCATCGAACACGTGATGCTGGCCGGCTGTACCCACGCCCCGGTGGTGGAACTGTCCGAACGCCTTGCCCAGCTCACCGGCCTCTCCCACGCCTTCTACGGCTCCGATGGCGCGTCCGCCACCGAAATCGCCCTGAAGATGAGCTTCCACTTCTGGCGCAACCACGGTCGCGCCGGAAAAACCGGTTTCGTATCGCTCAAGAACGGCTACCACGGCGAGACCCTGGGCGCCTTGTCGGTCACCGACGTGGCCCTGTTCAAGGACACCTACGCGCCGCTGCTACGCCTGAGCCACCAGGTGAAGAGCCCGGATTCCCGCTTGAGCTGGGTGGGTGAATCGGCCGAGGCCTACGCCTTGCGCGCGTGCGCCGACCTGGAAGCCTATCTGGCCGAAAACGCGGACACCACGGCGGCGCTGATCCTGGAGCCACTGGTGCAGGGTGCGGCCGGCATGGCCATGTATCCGCCAGCGTACCTCACACGGGCGCGCGCACTCTGCGACCACTACCAGATACATCTGATCGCCGACGAGATCGCCGTCGGTTTCGGCCGCACCGGCACGATGTTCGCCTGCGAGCAAGCGGGCGCTAAAGTATCCGACATCGCCGACTTCCTCTGCCTGTCGAAGGGCATCACCGGTGGCTATTTGCCCTTGTCCTGCGTACTCACCACGGAGGCTGTCTACGCCGCGTTCTACGACGACGCCACTGCGCGCGGTTTCCTGCACTCGCATTCCTACACCGGAAATCCACTCGCCTGCCGCGCGGCCCTGGCGGTGCTGGATATCTTCGAGGACGACGCGGTGATCGCGGCCAACCGAAAGAAAGCCGCGCGGTTCACCGAACGGCTGGCGGAGGTCGCCGCCCATCCGAGGGTGCGCCACTTTCGCCACACCGGCATGATCTGGGCCTTCGACGTGGCCGATGCGCCGCCGGGCTTCTCCGCCAAATTTCACCTACGCGCACTGGAGCGGGGCGTGTTCATCCGCCCGATCGGCGCAACCGTGTATTTCATGCCACCCTACGTCATCGAAGAACCCGAGATGAGCCTGCTGGCGCAAACTACGCTGGACTGCCTCTAGGGAACTACTGATTTATTCAGTTCCGTTCATGGTTAGACTGGCACACCCCGCACGAAATCAATGGGTTGCCGTTCATCCTGGGCTTGTCTAAGAGTGTAATCAGCTGTTCCCTAGCGCGTCCCTGTTACTTTGGAGTATTTCATGTCCCGCCCCTCCCTCTTGATCCTGCTGGTCCTGTTTTCCAGCGCTCTTTGCGCCGCCAAGCCGACTCCGGATCAACGCGCGCCGCTACGACTCAAGGCCCAGGAAAAAGCGCAGATCCATGCGGAGATGCGCATGTTCCTGAGCGTCACCCAGAAGATCGTGGCCGGCGTCGCCGCCAATGACATGAAGGCGGTGGCTGCGGCCGCGCACGAGGCCGGCATGGCATCCGCCGGCGATATGCCCGACAGCGTGCGCGTCAAGCTGCCCCTGCCTTTCAAGCAACTCGGCCACGCGACCCATATGGCCTTCGACGACCTGGCGCGCGACGCGGAGAGCCTGGGCGACGCCAATCAAGCGCTGAAGCAACTCGGGCAGGCGTTGGACCGCTGTGTCGCCTGCCATGCGATCTACCGTATCGAAACCCGCTGACATGGAAATCTTCAACGTCTTCCACCTGGAAGCCTCGCGCCGACTGCCGCGACTGCCCCCCGAGCACCCCTGCTCGCGCCTGCATGGACATTCCTTTCGCATCGAAGTGTACGTGAGCGGCCCCCTGGACGCGGAACTCGGCTGGGTGTGCGACTTCGCCCAGGTGCAGGCCGCCTGGCTGCCCATCCACGCGGCGCTGGATCACCGCTTCCTCAACGACACCGAAGGTCTGGCGAACCCCACCAGCGAGCATCTCGCCATCTGGATCTGGGGCCGGTTGAAACCGTCCCTGCCCGGTTTGAGCCGTGTCGTGGTGATGGAAACCCACGCATCGGGTTGTAGTTACAGCGGGGACTGACCGCAGGCCGCCTCGAAACAGCCGTCATGCGCACGCAAGCAAGCATCCAGGACGTTGATCTGTCTGGACTCTCGTCACAGCCTGCCCCCACGCTCACCGATCGAGCGGACTCACCACTCCGCGTCCACCCTTGTTGAGCACGTGCGTGTAGATCATGGTCGTCGACACGTCCGAATGCCCCAGCAATTCCTGGATAGTGCGGATGTCGTAGCCGGCCTCCAGCAAATGGGTGGCGAAACTGTGCCGCAAGGTATGGGTGGAAGCCGGTTTGGTAATGCCTGCCGCATGCATCGCCTTCTTGATAGCCCGTTGCAGGTTCTGCTCATACAGGTGGTGTCTTCGATGAACGCCAGTACGCGGATCGGTGGATTCCTCTCTGGCCGGAAACACCCAGAACCAGCCCCATTCTGTCGCTGCGTTCGGGTATTTGCGTACCAGCGCATCCGGCAACTGCACCCCAGTGCGACCGGTCTCGCGATCCCCGCGCCACAATTCACGAGTGCGCTCCAGATGCGTCCGTAAGTCAGCAATCAGCGACTCCGGCAGCATCGTCACCCGATCCTTGCCACCCTTTCCCGAACGCACCATGAGTTCGCGCCGTTCAAAATCCACATCCATCACCCGTAAACGCAAGCATTCCATCAGGCGCATCCCTGTACCATAAAGCATCCGCGCCATCAGCCGCAGAGTGAAGTCGTCAATATGGTTCAACAACCTATGTACTTCTGCCGCCGTCAGCACAACCGGCAGCCTTTTCGGACGTTTTGGTCTGCCAAACTCGGTCAACCATGGTAGATTGACACCGAGTACCTCTTTGTACAGGAATAGCAGGGCGGAAAGCGCCTGGTTATGGGTGGCAACCGCCACGTCCCGCTCGTTGGCCAGATAGGACAGGAATTTCTCAATCTCCTGTTTTCCCATCTCCGCGGGGTGACGCATGCCATGGTAGAAGATGTATCGTTTCGCCCAAAGTACGTAAGCCTCCTCCGTTCGGACGCTGTAGTGGCGATACCTGATCCGCTCTCGCAACTGGTCGAGGAGTTTTGGAGGCTTGGCAGGCTGTGCCGAGGCTGTGACAGGTTCCATGATCGTATACGTCCGTAAACAAGCTGACGAGCCTGTAAAATCAAGGAGTTGACGAGTGGCAGACAAAACTACACACCACGATTTCCAGTGTAGACGTCAGAAATGACGTGTACATAAACGTTCGGCCCCATGAAAACGCTCGGTGATTTGACCGTCCTACTCGAAGACTTCCGCAAGGTAGTTGTTCTTGCTGGAGTGTCCTTGCCTCCGGCTGCGCTTTCGTTTGAAACATTGCCTGCCCCGCACAAACCCCCGTCTGCTCTTCCGAGTGGAAAGGCAGCCGTTTACGTTTTCGTCTGGAATGGTCGCTGCCTCAAAGTTGGAAAGGTGGGGCCAAAGAGCCAGGCCCGCTTCACGAGCCAGCACTACAGCCCAGCCAGTTCAAACAGCAATCTGGCAAAGTCTCTCGTTGCCGGTCACGGAAAGCTCGGGTTATCCGGTATCACCGAGTCGAACGTTGGCGCCTGGATCAAAACAAACGTCGATCGCGTGAACTTTCTTCTCAGTGTGGAA
>CAILNT010000021.1 GCA_903835655.1 uncultured Pseudomonadota bacterium
CCGCCGATGAGGGTGAGTCAAAGGCCAAGTCAACAGCCAAGTCAAAGGCAAAAACGGGGCAGCGCCGATCCGCTGCGAGTGAAGTCGAGTGCAAAGCTTAAACCAACTGCATTATTGTCTTGACTCAGGGGTCCACCATATGGCTCATGCGTCAGATTTCCTTTTCGAGGTTTTCTTGGCTACTGGAGGTTGCTCGCTTGTGTACTTGCGGATGGTGTCGCGGCTGACTCCGGTTATGTCGGAGATGGTGTGTTGCGACAGGCGTGTCTGCTTGGCAAGCATCACCGCAAGATCGATGCGCGGCTGACGATCCAGGACCAGCACACGTGATTTGGTGAAATCCTCGATCAGATCGGCGTCGGCTGCCGTGCCAAGCGCCACGGCTCGTCGGAACCGCTGAATGTCTCGCTCAATGGTGCTGAAAGACTCGCCGTTGAACGCCAATGACAGGATGTCGATCCAACGGCCGAATAGCGCATAGTCCTGCCCCAGAAACCGCTTGATCGCCGCCTTCACGGCGGGCATCTCCGGCAACTTGAAATCGATCACCAGATCAAAGCGGCGCCAAAGTGCGGGATCAATCAACTCCGGGTGATTGGTCGCTGCCAACAACAGACCCGTCGCCGGCCACTCATCGACTTCCTGCATGATCACTGTGACCAAGCGCTTCAGTTCGCCGACATCGGATTCATCGCTGCGTCGCTTGGCGATTGCATCTATCTCGTCCAGTAGCAGCACGCAAGGGTTGCGTTTCGCGAAATCGAGAGCGGCGCGAAGATTGTTGCCACTGCGGCCGAGCAAGCTGCTCATAACTGCCGTCAGGTCGAGCACACACAACGGCACGCCAAGTTGGGCCGCGAGCCAGCGCGCGGTCAGCGTTTTGCCCACACCGGGCGGCCCCACGAAGATCGCGGATCGCGTCGGATTCAGACCCATCGACGCCAGGCGCTCTGTCTGACGCCGCTCCTGGATTAGTTGGCTCAATACATCTTCCAGGTCAGCTGACAGCAGTGGCTGCTCCCGATCGGGCGCATCCTTATAGACCTTCAACAGCGAGAGCCGCGATTCGTCGTCAACCGGTAGGGCATGCTCGAGCGCCGCCGGCTGCGCGGCTTTTCGCATGGGTGCGCTCGTTCTTGGCATCTTCGTGCGCAAGTAGAGGTCCATTTGCTCAGCCAGTTCCGGCTCGGTGTTTCGGTACTTGCGCACCAGCCTAGCCACGAACAGACGAACGTCCTCGGTCTGCTCCGCGAGAGCCAGCCGAATCACCTGGGCTAAATCCGCTTGAGCTTCGTTCATCTTGTCCAATATCTCCATAACTAATTGATTATATACAGCATATTAAAATGTCAAAACGGACTACCGCATTGTCTCATGTTTCCAATGACTTGTGTAGATCGCTGCTAGTCAGCCATGCACATCGTGGCGAGGAGCTACTGCCTCGCCCCGCGCTTCGTACCGATCCGCGGCCATCCGACCTCCCCCGCTTCCGATCAATTGGCCTCGGAAGTAGGTCGAGGCCGACTCCTTGAAAACTGTCAGAAATTAATATATATTTCTACCAGTCAGGAGCCCAACACATGCAAACCCTAGCCAAACAAGTGCTGGAACGCGCCGCCGGATTGCCGGAGGGCATGCCTTTGGTCGCGAAAGAGCTGCTGCACCTGGGGAGCCGGGCCGCCGTGGACCAGGTTTTGTCCCGTCTTGTGCGACGGGGCACTCTGTTGCGCGCCGGTCGCGGTATTTATGTTTTGCCGGTTGAAAGCCGCTTCGGTTCCCGCGCGCCCTCGACCGCCAAGATGGTCGAGGGGCTGGCAACCCAACGCGGGGAAACCATCGTTTCGCACGGTGCGGCGGCCGCCAATGCACTAGGCCTCACCACCCAGGTACCAATGCGGGCGGTCTACTTAACCTCGGGTCGCAGCCGCCGCTTGAAGCTGGGGGCGCAAAACGTGGAGTTGCGGCATGCACCGGTGTGGCAGCTGATCTTTCCGGGCCGTGCCGCTGGTGACGTAGTGCGGGCACTGGCATGGCTGGGGCCAGAAAAGGCCAGAGAGGCGCTGCGAACGTTGCGCGCCAAATTGCCGCCGTCCGAGATCAACGAGGTGGCCGCGGCGCGTGCGCGCCTGCCGACGTGGATGGCACAGGAAGTTAGCGCGCTAGTCGTGCCACATGGCTGAGTTTTTCCAACTCTCTGTCGATGAGCGGCTGGAGGCCCTTGTCCAAGCGGCCAACCTTTCCGGGCGTCCTCCCCACCTGTTGGAAAAAGACGTTTGGGTGGTCTGGTCCCTGCGGCACCTCTTCGCCGCGCCCTATGCGCCGCATCTCGTCTTCAAGGGTGGTACCTCCCTGTCAAAGGCATATGGCGTCATTCAGCGCTTCTCCGAGGATGTGGACCTCACCTACGACATCCGCGCCATCGCAGCCGATCTGATCGGCGATACGGGCACGCCGCTTCCGGTCAGCAAGAGCCAGGAAAAGAAGTGGAGCAAGGAGATCCGCGCCCGACTCGCGAACTGGGTGGCCACAATAGTCGTCCCACGGCTCCAGCAAGACCTTGGTCAGCATGGCCTGCCCGCCACGGTCCGAGTCGAAGACGACAAGGTATTCATCGACTACACGCCTCTCGCATCTGGAACGGGCTATGTCACGTCGGCGGTCATGCTCGAATTCGGTGCGCGCTCCACCGGTGAGCCTTGCGAATTGCGCCCTGTTCTGTGTGATGCTGCCTCACACCTGCAGGGCGTGGAATTTCCTGAGGCGACGCCGCAAGTGATGCGCGCCGAGCGGACCTTCTGGGAAAAGGCCACGGCGATCCACGTCTTCTGCGCGCAAGGAGCCTTTCGTGGCGGCGACCGGTTCGCACGCCATTGGCATGACGTCACCCGGCTGGATGCAGCAGGCTTTGCCGATGCGGCGATCGCGGACAGGGTGCTGGCGAGCGCAGTGGCCGACCACAAAACCGTCTTCTTCTCGGAGAAACACCTGGACGGAGCCTTGATCGATTACCGCGCCGCCGTTTCGGGAAGCCTTCAGCTCGTGCCAAGTGGCGAAGCTTTGACCAAGCTGGCGGCCGACTACCAGCACATGGTCGACGACGGCCTGTTCCTTAATGAGGTCGAAGCCTTCGACGCCCTCCTCCGTCAATGCGAGACCATCCAGCAGAAGGCGAATGCGGCATGAGGTGCCATCGAGCGAGCGCCCTGGGCTTGATCGACATACAAATGATGCGCCATGGATCCAGGTCATCGGCACGTCAGCGCCAAGGGTCTCCTCCTTATTTAGACGCAGCCAAGATCGCGGCAAGAATGCCAAGGCCAATCATGACTGCTGCAGGCTGGATGCCCTTTTCGTCGCTAACCGCCACACCCTGAACTTGTAGTTGTTCAGCCAACCGATCCGCTTCTCGCAGCAGATCACCGGGCGCGATGCCAAGCCGTCGCCCAATGACTCGAAGTTGTGAGATGGAAATCGCGGTATCGCCTTGCTCGATTCTTGAATAGGCAGACTGGGTGACGCCTAGCGCGGCGGCAAGATCATTCTGTTGAAGGCCTTTCCGACTCCGATACCCCAAGAGCACCCGTCCCACCAAGGCGGTGTATGGGATCGCGGGTTGAGGAGGGGTTGCGTTCACATTCATATATGCGTATTATGCATTTATGCACGAGAAAGGACAACCCATGTATTTCCACGACAATGAACACCAGTGGCCCGCCCCCGGAACTGTGATCTCCGTTGCTGCTTACGTATTTTTCCGTCACAAGGGGGTCGTCTCCGACCGCTGGTACCAGGGGAAACCGATGGTGATATCCAACTCCGCTCGGGCCGGGGGGATTGCCGAAGAGCCGTGGGACGTTTTCACCTCCGGACAGGCGTGGACCGATGAAGGCTATCCCGGAACGCTGTCCCCCTGGGAAGTGCTGCAACGCGCCCGGTCTGCGTATGGCACGAAATACCACGTGCTCAATTGGAATTGCGAAAGCTTCGCGGCCTACTGCCACGGCCTGCCGCCCAACAGTCCGCAGGTTGCCGCGGTAGCGCTAATCTCACTTGCCGGAATCGCTCTTGTGGCTGCGCGTTCCTGAATCGAATCAACAGGGGAGCAGATGCGCATTTGCATTCTCGGCTGGGGCTCGTTGATATGGGACGTGCGCCCAGAATTCGATGCACATCACCGCAAATGGCAATTCGATGGGCCGACGCTCAAACTCGAGTTTTCGCGCGTATCCGAATCTCGACATGGAGCACTTACGCTGGTGATCGATCCAGCTCACGGTGCACGCTGCCGCATCGCCTATGCTGAAAGCACGCGCAAAAATCCGGATGATGCGATTTGTGACCTGCGCAGCCGGGAGGGCACAGTACTACGCCATATTGGTGCAATGTTTCTTGACGGGTCCAGGTTACAGGGTGGCAGTGAAGATACTCTCAACGCGATCCGAATCTGGGGGCAGGAGAAGAAATTCGATGTTGTAGTCTGGACAAACCTCCCGGCCAATTTCCAGGAGAAAACCGGCATGCCCTTTTCAGTCGATGCGGCGTGTACATACCTCCAAGGATTGTCGGCTGAAGGTAAGGCGCGAGCTGCGGAATACGTATGGCGCGCACCGGATTTCATTGAATCCCCACTGAGACAACACTTGCAGGGCGAACCCTGGTTTCCGCCAGCTCCGTAGATAGCTTCCCGAGCGCCTTCGAACTCGTGCACACCGCTCATAGATGTTTCTTGTAGAACGTCCATTGCAGCCGCGCCAACACGCTGGTCACCAATACGATCAGCCCTGCGAACGTAGCCCACGCCACCGCGCCTGGCCAGACCAGCAACGCGACCCCGCCCAGGCCCAGAACCGCAAACTGCAGGTACTTGGCCCGGTGGTAGAGGCTCGCCGACTCCCGTCCGCCGCAAGATCGGCGGATCGCGCGCTGGGTCAGACCGTCGGCAGCGCCAACCGCATACAGAAGCAGCAGCAGAGGCGCAAACCGCAGCAACGTGGCGATGCGCACGCCGAGCAACTGCGTACCGACCATCGCGGTCTCGATCGCGTCGCGATGTTCGAGGTAGGTACGCCGCACGATGGTGTCAGGAATCGACAGCGCCGACGCATCGGCAAACCGCAACCCCATGTCGTGGATGCCCGTGGCCTCGAAGACCAGCGCATACAGCCCGTTCGCCAGACCGGTGATGTCGCCTGCACCGCCGCCCTGCCGGGCGGCGAGCGCGACGCCATCTGCGAGACCGTCGGCAAGGAGACCGCGCAGCCGGTCGATCCCATCCGGCCAGACCTTGAAGACGAACACCCAGTCGACGCACCAGGCGATCAGCAGGACCGCAAGCAGCAGGAGCCCCAAGGTAAAGGCGAGCTTCAAGGGCCCCAGCACCACACCGGCGAGGAGCCCTTCGTGGAAGGCAACATTTCTAGTCCCCACGCGCGCCCTCCGAATCGGCCTCTTCCTCCGGCCTGGTCCATGGCCCGTCCAGCCGGCTGCGCAAGGTCTCACCGATCTGGGATAGACCAACCGGCATCAGCGGATCGTGCGAGGCGCTGGGCAGGGGCATGCGGATCTTATGGAGCTGACCACCGTGGATGAGCGCGAAGGCCTGGCCTTTAGGCAACTGGACGAGATCGGTCGGCTCCAGCATGCGAACGCTCGCGGGGGCGATGCGGTCTTCGTTGCGACTCGTAAAATCCGCGAAGGCACTCGGATCGTCGATATCCGTCACCGACGAGGCCACGATGGTCGAGATCACCTGCACGTCCGGCAGCTGGTTGGTGAGCAGCTCGGCGGTGGCCACCTCCTTTACGCGCAGCATGATGAGCGTGTTGAAGTTGCCGGCGATCTGGCCGGCCTTCGCCAGTGAGCCGGTGCGGGCTTCCACATCCGACCAGGTCTGGGTGTAGGCCGTCACCTGGAAACCCGCCCCACCCGCCTTGTTGAGCAGCGGAATGAACTCGTCGCCGATCAGCTCGTTGAATTCGTCGGCGTGAATGGCAATGCGACGTGGCGTGATCTCGCCCGGCAGTCCTTGGCCAGGGCCGAACTTGTAGAGGCTGCCCGCTACGCTGGTGAGATCGGCGAACATGGAATTGCCCACCGCCGCAGCCACCTCGTAATCGGAGAGCGCATCGAGTCCGACATAGACGATGCCACCCAGATTGATCACAGCATTCCAGTCGAAGACCGGCCGCCAGTCGGCCGGATCGTCGAGCGCCGGTGAGAGCAGTGCCGCGGTGCGGCCGGTGGTGAGCTTCTCCATCAGGGGTAGGAGCGATGCCACCAGCTTGTCGAAATGGCTCTTCTCGTAGTTGAGAGTGGAAGCCAGCGCATGGGCGATCGGGTCATAGAGCTTCTTGCGCCGGGCGTACTCGACCAGGCTCACCGCCCGCACGCCACGCGACTGCAGGCCCTTGTCCAGACTCTTCTTGTCGATCGCCATGGATTGCAGCTCCTGGCGCCAGCCCGCGGCCGCCGGCTCTTGGTCGAACCAGTGCTCGAAGTAGTCG
>CAILNT010000022.1 GCA_903835655.1 uncultured Pseudomonadota bacterium
ACAACCACCACATTCCACAACGCGCTCTAAACCACCTGGCACCCATCCAGGCTCTGAAAAAATGGCAGGCGGAAAAACCCGAATTATTCGTTAAGCGCGTTTATAAACAGGCGGGACTGGACAGATATAGAGCCCGTACTGTCGCGCAATTGCACGGCGACATCCAGGCCAAAGGTCTTGAATACCTGTAGGGTGGCAGACGCCAGTTGCGACAAATCGCTGCAACTGATGATCTCACGAAAGAAATTCAGAACGATGCTGATATCCCCCACCGTGGACAGGGCGGTTTGTGCCGCAAGTTGCGCATTCCTGGTTAATTCCAGGTTTCGGCTGCGATTGCGCAGGACCACTTCGATCTTGGTGGCCAGTTCGTCTGGATCAAACGGCTTCGTCATGTAGTCGTCACCGCCAGCCTCGTAGCCGGCCAGCCGGTCAGGTATCTCGACGTGAGCGGACAGGAAGATCACTGGTATCTCGCTGGTCTGGCCAGAGGCCTTGAGGTGGCGACAGACTTCATAGCCGTCCATCATTGGCATTTCCACATCCAGCAGAATGAGGGTGGGTGGAACTGCCAGCGCCACGGCCAGGCCATCCCGGCCATTCGCGGCGTGCTGAATACTGTAGTTGCTGCCCAGTATGCTTTCCAGGAATACTGCGGTGAAATCGTCGTCATCAATCAGCAAAATGCTGTTCATCGTCAAACTCCATTATTGCGTGGACCAGAGAACCGCGACCCTTGATAGACCGCATTCGGGCGACTGGTCGGGGGTGAGTAGGTGCCTAGTCGCCGAACTGCTCGGCGATCGCCACCGCGAGGCGATCGAATTCACTGTGGACGGCCTCGACCAGCGAGGTGATCGTGGCGCTGTCCAGTCCTTCTCGGATGCCATCCTCCAGAGCCGCGGCTTTTTTTTGCAGCCAAGTCGCATTCATCATGCCGGATGCTCCCTTCAGGGTATGGGCGAATCGCCGCACCTCCTCGGCCTCGCCAGCGGCAAGCCACTGCCCCAGACTGTGCAGACCTACCCTGTGTACTTCAATAAATTTTTTCAGGAGTCCGGCATAGCGATCGATGCCGCCTCGCATGTGCTTGACCACCTTGGCAGAGTCGAGACCCTCAATGCTGGAAATTCGGGTGAGCAGTTTCTGATCGGGTGGCTCGGCCGAGTCTTCGGGTGCAACGTCGCTGCCAGAAAGTGCTGGCACACGCGACTGCAACCACTTGAGCATGGTGGTAAGGAGGACATCCGGGTCGATAGGCTTGGCAAGAAAGTCGCTCATGCCAGCATCCAGGCAACTGGCGCGATCCTCGCCGAAGGCATTGGCCGTCATAGCCAGGATCGGGATGGCCGCATAGCCTGGCGAGCGCCGAATCTGCCGAGTTGCCTCCAGGCCATCCATGTGCGGCATCTGCATGTCCATGAGAATCAGGTCGTAGTTGGTAAGACTGGTCATAGCTACAGCCTCGACCCCGTCGTTGGCGACGTCGATTGACCAGCCGATATCGTTGAGCACGTCCAGCGCCACTTCCTGGTTGATCGGGTTGTCCTCCACCAGCAGGACCCGGGCGTGGCGATAATCGCGCCTCAGCAGGGCTTCGGAGTCGGATCCTGCCACCAGGAACGGCCCTGCTGGGAAGGCCTCGGTCTGGCCGAGGATGACTTTGCCGAGCCTGACCAGGGATTCGTGCAGCAGGGTGTCCGAGACCGGCTTGAGCAGCACCTCGGCAAAGCCCAACTCACGGGCATCGGCCCTGACCGACGCATCGGTCAGGGCCGTCACCAGCACGGTGACCGGTTGCCGATGCAAGGCGAGGGAACGCAATCGCAGGAGAGTTTCGAAGCCGTCCATGTCCTGCATCATGAAGTCGATCAGGACCAGGCAGTAGGGCTTGCCGTTCCGGTCGGCCACGCTGATGACTTCCAGGGCGGCGGCGCCCGATGCGGCAACCTCACACTCCAGTCCGTGCATGCGCAGCATCTGGCTGTGCGACATACTGGTCACGGCCATGTCATCGACCACCAGGGCTCTCAGACCGCTCAATTCAGGAATGGCCAGGTGTTCCCCGTGGCGATGGACGCGGCCGAAGCGGGCCGTCATCCAGAAAGTGCTGCCAATGTTCTGGGTACTTACCACCCCAGCATCGCCACCCATCATCTGCGCCAGACGGCGGGTAATGGCCAGGCCCAGCCCGGTGCCGCCGAAGCGGCGGGTGGTGGAGTTGTCGGCCTGCTCGAAGGATTGGAACAGCCTGGGCAGATGTTCGGCGGCGATGCCAATGCCGGTGTCCTCTACCTCGAAGTGCACCAGTACATCCGCGGCGGTTTCCTCGGCGATCCTGGCGCGCAGGGTGATACTGCCGCGCTCGGTAAATTTCACCGCGTTGCCCAGGTAGTTCAGTAGGGCTTGCCCCAGGTGGGTGGAATCCCCGTTGACGACGCCCAGCCTGGGATCCACCTCCCGCACCAGTTCCAACCCGTTGGCGTGTGCCTGATCGATCACCATCGAGCAGATGCGTGTCAGCACCGCGTCGAGGGCGAAATCACCTTTCTCCAACACCAGTTTGCCAGCTTCGATCTTGGAGATGTCCAGGATGTCGTTGATGACTCCGAGCAGGTGGTCGGCGGACGTGGCGATCTTGGCTAGCTTATCGGCTTGGTCGGGGCGGACAGCACCCCTGCGCAGCAGATGGGTGAGACCGATGATGGCATTCATGGGGGTGCGGATTTCGTGGCTCATGTTTGCCAGGAACGCACTCTTGGCTCGATTGGCGGATTCCGCCTGATCCTTGGCCAGTTGCAATGCCCGTTCCGCCTCCTTGCGTTTGCTGATGTCGGTCACGAAGCCGATCAGCCGCCCGGGTGTTGTATCGTTAGCCGGAAGGAAATACATGGAGACTTCGATCGGGAGTTCGCGCCCATCCTTGGTTCGGTTCAGTGTTTCCAGTTGGCCATGACCCACCTGGTGCAGTTGTTCTGCAATTTGATGGAAGTTTTTCGACGGGAAATTCGGGTCGACATCCTGGATCCGCATGCCGAGCATTTCTTCCACGCTGTAGCCCAGCATGGCCGCGGCATATTGGTTGGAATAGAGAATGCGGCCAGTAGTCACGTCTACCCAGCGGATGCCGATGCCGGCCATTTCCATCGCAAACTGGGTATCGAGCAGCTTGGCGTGCGCCGCCTGCAAATCGGCCGTGCGCTGCTGGACCAGGATTTCGAGATGCTGGTGGTAGGATTCCAACTCATCCTCGGCCTGCTTGATGGCGGTCACGTTCTCCTGGAACAGGACGATTTCGCATACCGCGCCATCGCTGTTTTTTGTTGGAAAAAGGGTGGTCTTGACCTGGATTTTGCCGACCTGGCCCGCGACTTCGGGAGTTGCTGCCCGGTCATACTCGACGACGCTGGCGGGGATCACTTCGCCTGCCAATGCCTTGTGGATGGCCGGCATCATGCCCTTGTCGATCAATTGCCGGTCCTCGAGCATGTTGTAGTCCATCAAGGCTTCCTGTGATACGCCCCAGAGTTGTTCCCATGCATTGTTGACCCGCAGGGTTCGGCCGTCAGGTGTCAGGACTTGAATGGCCAGCGGGGATTGTTCGACCAGATCGCGAAAACGCGATTCGGCAACTAGCAAGTTCGCCTGGGTTTGCTTGAGTGTAGTGATGTCGATCAAGGTGCTGAGCATGCCCACGACATTCCCGTCGCGGCCCGTGAGCGGCCGCGAATTGTTCAATACCGTGATGACGCTGCCGTCCTTGCGCCGCAGTCGGTGTTCGTAATTGATCAGGCGCCCTCCGGTAAGCAGTTGCCCATGGGCAGGCAGAACGACGACGGGGTCGGCATCGACATCCGGAATGCTCATATGCAGCAGTTCCTTGCGTGTATAGCCGAGCAACTCCAGCCCCGCCTGATTGGCATCGATGAAATGCTTGTCCTGATCAAACAAATAAATCGTGGCGACGGATTCGTCGAAGATGCCGCGGTATTTTTCCAGGCTATCCTGCAAGGCCTCCGCAGCCATCTGGCGTTCCGTGATGTCGCGGGACAACATGATGAAACGCTTGCCAGGCTGGTCACTGTTTTCCTTGAGCGAAGTGGAAAGCTCGAACCAGCAGTCTCCCTGGGGCAGACCAAGCTTGATGACTTGGCCGTGAGAATAGCCGATTAGGGCCGCTTCCTGTAATGCAGCCATGACCGTGTCAGCCGCATCCGGTGGTAGTATTTCGTTGACGCAATGGCCGAGCAATGACTCTCTTTGAGCGGCAAGCATTTCTGGGTTGCGGGTCCAGATGCTGAGATATTCACCGGTCTCGCTCAACTCGAACAGCAAATCAGGAATGGCCTGCAGAGTAGCCGCCAATTCTGCATGCAAGCGTTTCGTCGTCGCCTCGGCGCGTACCCGTTCCGAGATATCGCGAAATTCCCAGAGAACATGGCGCTTGTCACCCATTTGCACATATTGTCCGGAAATCCAGTAAGGCCGCTCCGAGGACTGCATTGCCAACCTGGTTTCGAAATTATGGACGAACCCGTTCTGCGTCAGCGCCGCATAACAGGTTTCGCGATCTTCCTGACTCGGCCACAGGCCCAGATCGAATGCGGTCCGGCCGAGGGCCTTCTCGCGGGTGATACCCGTCGAGCGTATCCAGGCGTCGTTGACGTCGAGGATTACGCCGGTCACACCCTCGGTAAACGCCATGCCGTCGCTCGATGCATTGAACAGGAGATGAAAGCGCGCCTCGCTTTTACGTATATGGTCCAACAGGAGGAAGAGCAGTGCGACAACGATGAATGAAACCAGACCAGAAGCAACAAAACCCGTGAGCAGATAAGCAGCATCTACATGGCCAAGCAGTAGCCGATTCATCATCACGACAACGATCTCCGTCGCCAGGATAGCTACGAGTACAGGCGCCCACAGATAATGCCAGGGATTCTGCCGGATCCACCAGAATATCATCCTATTTGCAATATTACGTATTGAAGCTAAATTGGAGTGGGTCATGGTTCGCTTTGGCGTAATAATGATTGGTTTTATCCTGAATTATCTCAGACAGTTTGCGGCTTCAGGTGCTGTTCTATATCCGGCATCCCGGATGCCATAAAGCATATCGAGAAACTGTACCTGCAAGCTTCCCGATCCGGCGCTACGCTCCGCCGCCATTTCTCCGGCGATATCTGCAGGGGGGGCTTGCCAAATCATGGGGCACACCTGTCGAATATGTTTTCGGTTGTCTCAGCGCAGTCGCAGATGCTGCGACTGGATATCCGTCAGGGTCAGGAGTGCAACATCAAACTCGTACTCCTCGATCTGCCGACCCAGTGTGCGCGCCGCTTCGCCCACAGCGGCTTCCAGAGCGGGCCGAAGCACCTCGTAATCCCTGGCTGAAGTCAGTTCTGCTGCCTCAAGCTTGCTGCGCAGTTTCACCAGTTCCCCGCGCAACTCAGCCCAGTCGGCGACCTCGGCATGCATGGTCACCCTCGGCATGGTATTGGGCAGTTGGTTGCCCAGGGATGCAGCCATGGTTTCCAGTTCGGCCTGCAGGCGCTGCAACAGACCAGAGCTTGGCGCGCCCTCGGCGAGTAGCGCAGTCTCCAGTTCGGCGGCAACCCGCTGCATGTCGGTCAGGCCAAAGGTGCCGGCCAAGCCCTTCAGGGTATGCGCCACGCGCCGCGCGTCGCTGCGCTGCCCTACTGCCAGCAACTGGCTTACCAGATGAACATCCTGCGCATGGTCGGTATGGAGCCTGTCCAGGTATTGCAGCAAGCGGGTGGCATCCCGGTTGGTGACCTTCAGTCCCTTGTCCAGATCCAGCCCCGGAATGGACGCAAGTCGTCGCTGGGCGTGGGCTTGTGCGGCGAGGTCGTGGGACGCGTGCAGCACAGGGTCGGGCAACCCCGGCAGGGATGGCCGGCGCAGCCAGCGTGTCAGGATGGCGTGGAAGACATCCGTATCGATGGGTTTGGCGACGAAGTCATTCATCCCGCTGGCCAGGCAGCGTTCTCGGTCCTCCGCAAAGACGCTGGCGGTCATGGCCAAGATGGGAGCCGTCTCCCAGCCGGCCAGTTGCCGGATCCGGCGCGTGGATTCCAGCCCGTCCATCACCGGCATCTGCATGTCCATCAGGATCAGGTCGTAGCGCGTATCCTGGGCGGCCGCCACTGCGCTGGCGCCGTTCTCCGCGACATCCGCGACGATGCCCATCTCGTCCAGCAGCTCCAGGGCCAGTTCCTGGTTGAGGGGATTGTCCTCCACCAGCAACACGCGGAATCCACGCAAACTGTCGCGGCGCGACTCCTGGCCCCGTTGCCGTGCGCCATGCCAGGTCGGCTCCAGTATGGGCTTGCCGAGCACCTGAGCTATGGCTTCGTGCAAACGCGACATCTGTACGGGTTTGGTCAGGCTGTGGCAGATCGAGGTGTGTCTGTCCGCGATGCTTTCCTCGGCCACATCGGTTCCGGAGGCGCTCACCAGGATGACCGGGGGGCAACGCTGCCCCCAGTCGCGGCGTAGTGCTTGCGCACAGGCTATCCCGTCCATCCCCTGCATCTGCCAGTCCATCAGGATAAGGTCGTAGGGAGTGCCTGCATCGAAGCCGTTACGCACCAGGTCCATAGCCTGTTCGCCACCGGGCGCCGACTCGCCCTGTAGCCCCATGGTTTCCAGCATGTCGTGCAAGATGTCTCGCGCACTCGTGTTGTCGTCCACTATTGTGGACCCCGATTTTGAGACAGCGGTTTAAGCTTGGCTCAGTCATAAGGAATGAGAAGCGATGAGCGAAGCGAAGAAGCGGAAGGTGCATGCCCCTGAGTTCAAGGCGAAGGTGGGGCTGGAGGCTTTGCGAGGGGTGAAGACGATCAACGAGATCGGCCTGGAGTTTGGGGTACACCCGGTGCAGGTTGGGCAGTGGAAGAAGGA
>CAILNT010000023.1 GCA_903835655.1 uncultured Pseudomonadota bacterium
CTGGCGCGCAGTCATCCCGAAAGCCGGGTGCTGCTGGTCACTTTCTCCGACACGCTTGCGAATGCACTGCGAACCAAGCTCAGGCGATTGATTAGCAACGAGCCCCGCCTAGCTGAACGCCTGGAAGTTCACGCCATGAATGCGATAGGCGAACGACTATACGAGCAGCAGTTCGGCCGTCCTCACATCGCATCCAGTGAGGCGGTGAAGCGGATCATGAAGGCGGCGGCGGAAGGTCAGAAGTTCAGCCTCAATTTCTTGCTGACGGAATGGGAAGAACTGGTGGACGCCTGGCAGCTGGATAGTTGGGAAGCCTATCGCGATGTGAAGCGGCTGGGCAGAAAGACGCGCCTACCGGAACAGCAGCGCGCGGCGCTCTGGTCCATCTTCGAGACAGTCAGCACGCGCCTGAAGGCCGATGGCCTGTTTACTCATGCCTCCATGTTCAGCATGTTGGCAGGCCAATTGTCGGAACGTAAGCGTCCACCCTTTGATTATGTCGTGGTGGATGAGGCGCAGGACGTCAGCGTCGCACAGTTGCGGTTTCTCGCAGCCATGGGCGCGACGACCGCCAGCGCTGATCGGCCAAACGCACTCTTCTTCGCTGGCGACCTGGGCCAGCGCATCTTCCAGCAGCCCTTCTCGTGGAAGTCGCTCGGCGTGGACATTCGCGGGCGGTCACGCACCCTGCATATCAACTACCGAACTTCGCACCAGATCAGGATGCAAGCCGACCTGCTGCTGGGGCCTGAAGTGTCGGATGTGGACGGGAACAAGGAAGAGCGGCGCGGCACGGTTTCAGTCTTCAACGGGCCAGCGCCAGTCATTAGCGTGTTCAACACCGAGGATTCGGAAATAGCGGCTGTAGGCGCGTGGCTCTCAGAACGCAGCAAGGAGGGCGTCGCCCCCCATGAGATCGGGGTGTTTGTTAGGTCCGATACGGAACTGGAACGCGCTCGTGCAGCGGTCACCAAGGCCGGCTTACCGTTCAAGGTTTTGGATGAGCATGTTGAAACGGTCAACGGACAGGTTTCGGTCTGCACCATGCACCTGGCGAAAGGCCTGGAGTTCCGGGCCGTGGCTGTGATGGCATGTGATGACGAGGTTATTCCGCTCCAGGCGCGCATCGAAACCGCCGCCGACGATGCCGACCTTGAAGAGGTCTACAACACCGAGCGGCATCTGCTGTACGTCGCGTGCACTCGTGCGCGCGATCACCTGCTCGTCACCAGCGTCGAACCGGCTTCGGAGTTTCTGGATGATCTGAGGATCGGCTGAGATCCAGATGAGGACCATATGCCAGGTGAATGGGCATGACTGGGAGCAACGGTGGGAGTCAGTGCGACTTTCTGTGCTTTTTCGTTTCAGGACTTTGGCAATCTACAAGATGGTGATCGGCAGTCCAAACAAACAGCAATCAAATCAAGATCATGTATGTATGCGGGTTAAATATACCTGGCCAGGCTCATGCGCTGGTGCAGGATGCGCACGACGCCGATGCTGTCGGCTTCGGTGCGGTAAACAATGACATGGGAACCGACCAGGTAAGCCAGATGCGTCGCCGGCAAGTCGTCGCGGTGATGGCCCAATTGCGGGTTGCTGCCGATCGCCTGGAGCGCGTCATTGATCTTGTCGCGGTAGGCCAGAAGCTGGTTCTGGCCCCACGTCTCGCCGGTAAAACGCAGGATGTCGATGAAATCC
>CAILNT010000024.1 GCA_903835655.1 uncultured Pseudomonadota bacterium
CGATGGTCAATGCAATTCGGCAGGTTGCGGCTGGACGATTTCTCGAATTCTGCCGAAGTCCATGCGTATCACCCGATCGGCGGCATCGAAGTAGCGGTCATCATGGCTGACCACTACCACGGTGTAGCCACGGGCGCGCAGTTCCGGCAACCACTGCCGATAAAACTGGTCCCTGTGCTCCGGGTCCTGTTCGGCACCGAATTCATCCAGGACCAGCAGTGGACGCCGTTCCAGATGGGCTACCGCGAGGGCCACACGCTTGCGCTGCCCGGTGGATAACGCCAAGGTCGTGAAGCAGCCGTCATTGTGCCGGAAATCGGTTTTTCCAGCCAAGCCATAGTGATCGAGCAGATCACGCACGGTTTCAACCGGCGTATCGCGCTGCCCCAAGAGTTCCGAGAAAAGAAAGAAATCGTTGAACACACTGGAGAATTGTTCCCGGTAAGCCTGCCGATCGGCTTCTCCGAGTGGTGTGCCGTTGAACAGAATTTGACCCGCATCGGGGTGGTACAACCCCGTCAGCAAACGCATCAACACCGTTTTCCCCGATCCGTTGCCGCCGACCACGAACACCACCTCTCCGCGTCGCAAGGCAAGATCGATGGGGCCGATGTGGAAGCCGTCGATTTCCTGTCCGGATGCTTTGTCGAAGCGGAAGGTCACTCCGCGCAGTTCCAGGGATTCGAATGGGGGGAGGCCGGGGTGACCCAGGGGGGGCTGGACTTCCTTGGTCGCCGCGGCCTCGTCGAGCAGATGTTGCAGATTGTCCATCGAGACCTGTGTTCTGCCGAAGCTGGCAAAGGCCGAGACGACGCCGCTAAGCGGCCCGATGGTGAACAGGATGGCCGCGAGCAGTTTCATGATGGTGAGGGAATCGACGCCGGCCAGGATCGGCAGCAGCAATGCCGCAGCCGCGATGGTGAGGTACTGGAATAGGTCCGTGGCCATGTTGCCCAGACTGGAGACCCGGGATTCGGCAACGGCCTCATGTAACTGCTGCTCATTGACGTCGCGGATTTGCTGCCGGTAGTCGGCTTCCTTGGCGCGCGACAGCCGCAACTCCTTGTAGCCCTGAAGATAGGCCAGGTGGTGGGCGTTGTTGGTGTTGTTCAACTGGTCCAGGCGCCGCCTCCGTTCGGTATTCGTGCGCTCGAAATGCCAGTGCACCTGCACGCCCACGAGGCTGATGAGGAGCGCAGACACAAGCCCGATCCACGACAGCCAGCCGATGTAGATGAAGTTGAAGATCAGGGTGACGAGGGCATTGGCGAAGCCCAGCATGACGAAATAGGCGTCGGAAACCACCGCGATCGTGTGGGTCAGGTGGTAGTGCAGTTGGGCAGGTTGTTCCCGCTCGATGAAGCGGAGATTGGCACCGCCGATCCGGTCGAGCAGTGCGTTGCGCAAGCGCATGGCGAGCAGAGTGGCCACCTGGCGCCCGCGCACGCTGGAGAAATAATCAGCGCCCAGAATGGCAGCGATCAACAGCAGGATGCCGGCCAGGTGATACAGCCCCAGGCCGTCTCGTCCGGCAGAAGCCACCGTGGTGATCAGAGCGAGAAACGAGCTGCGGGCAATGCCAGACACCAGGGAGGCCGTCAGCAGAAAGGGCCACTGTTGACGATCCTCGGGCGCGGTCGTGGAGCGCAGGGCTTTGGCGAGTTTGATCACGGTTGGAATCCCGATCTGGTTGAAGGGCGGGGAAGCCCGCTACAGCGCTCCGAAGTCCGGAACAAATCGGTCGACTCTATCCGATCCCTGACATCCCAGGCCAACACGTCTCGGTGCAGGCTGACGTGATGAGCCGGATAACGCCGGGCGATGGTCGCGACGGGGTGATCCCCATGAAATGGCGATTCGAGATAGGTGGTTTCGTCGAGTTGGTCGATTTGCATGATCGCCAGGGATTCTCCGTAGAAATTCGGGTTCACCTGAACCGGTCGCAACCAAGTGTCGCCGTGGCGGAAAACGGCTCCCGCCGCTCTCGGCTGGGGCCGAGTCCGTGGTTCATGAATAAGTGCGTTGATGGGGTGAGCCGTCCAGTGGTTGGCATTCAGGTCAAAAGACCAGAAGACACCTAGGTGGCGTTCACTCGTGTCGTTTTCTCGCAGCGAAGTCATCAGCCACCAACGATCTCCATGAAAAAACGCCACGCTGTCAGCGGCGTCCAGGTCATCACGGAGGCGCGCCACCCTACGCCAGCGGTCCGGAAACCGTTCGCAAAGGTAGAGATCGATGCACCGACCCCGATGGGTTTCCGGAATCATGTACAGCCGGTCGCCCTGTTCCAGTAGAAAGGGAAAGGAAACATGGTATCGAAAGAAGAGGGGTTCCACCTGGCGTCGTACTCGCAGGTCTTCATCCAGTTCCAGTGCCAGAAGCCGGCCCTGGCTCTTGAGATATTGGTAGTCCTCCACCAGAACCCAGACCGTGCCTTCGTGGACCAGGACGAACGGGTCAGCCCAGTAGCTGTGCCAGGGTGGAGTCAGCGCAACCGGCGCATCCCCGTTGCGCCGTACCATCAGGCGATAGTGGTCATGGGGCAGGCGCAGCAAGCCGTCCAGGCATGGCACCAAGGTGCGCTGAATGCGAAGGTTGGTCCTGTCCAGGTGTTTGTAGATGCCGTAGCCGAGGCGGACGGGAAAGTCGGCCCAGCGCGGCAGTGTATCGGGGATCTTGTGTCGGGAACTCATCCAGCGCACCGGTCTGGGTGAGCTGATGTCGATCTCGCCCGGGTTGAGGGCGAGTTCGCCTCGAAGCTGGGCTTCGAGCAGCAGGATCGAAAGCAATGCCTGTTCCGGATTGTGCGCGGGAAGGCGCGGCGACCTGGGCGCGATGTGGGCTTCGATCAGCGCATGTCGCCGCCACGCCCTGGCAATGCGTAAAGCCACCGGGTGGGTGGCATCGAAACCGACCACACCCGCTACCCGCTCCTGTCGATCCAGTATTTCCGGCGAGGCCGCCAAGGCCGCCAGAGTCATCGGGTCACAACGCTCGCTGATCGCCGCCTGACCGGCCAGTGTGTAGGTACCGAAACGGCCAAGCGTGGCACTGACCACATTCAGGTCATCGTGCAACAGCGTGGCACTGTCGAGCCAGAGCACCTGGCCCGAGCATTCATCGAGCAGGTCGGCAATGATGATCGGCTTCCACGCGTAGTGTCCGGAAGCCAGTGCGACGTGTGGCGGGTAGGCGGAAAAGTCGAAGTCACGCCATTCGCACCATGGGTGGAATCGCGCCAGTGCAAGGCGCTGATCGAGTGATAGACCCAGATCGTAGGCGATGAAGCGATGCCGATGCTGGAGGTGGTAGCGGGCTGCGGAACGAAGGAAACGATCGATGCAGCGGAAATAACCCTGGCTGGCGCCACTTGCAACGGTCAGTGTTGGAAGAGGGGCATTGACCTGGCCTCGATCCACTAAAGATTCGGGCGTAGGCGATCTCGTTATTGGGCACTGCATTCTCTTGGCGATCACTCAATGAAACCCAAGGTTCGTAACCTGTTCGCATAGCGTTTTCCGATGGCTTCCGGGCTGTGGTTACCTTGGATGTACTCGTGGGCCTTGGCGCCGAGGTCGTTCCTGTAGGCGGTATCGGTGACAACTTTGCGCATGTGCCACGCGGCGTGGTCAACGTCCGGCTGTGCCCAGGCCTGGCCTTCCTGATGGAAAACAAATTCACCCTTCTGGACGGGAACCAGTTCATAGTCGACCAGGCATGCGTTGTCGGAGTGGGTGAAATCGGTATTCCCAGAGTAGTTGGTTACAACGACGGGTTTGCCCAGATACATCGCCTCCGCCATGACGAGACCGAAGCCCTCGGCGCGATGCAGGGATACCAGGCAATCACATGCGTCGATCATGGCCAGGACTTCAAGTCTATCCATCCTGAGATTCATGACGATGATCCGGGTATCGCCTTCCATCAGACCGGTCAGCTTGGCCCAGGGTGCGCCCTTTGTATCGGCATTCATGGTCTTGAGCACCAGGCGCACGTCAGGATCATTCGGGAATGCGAGTTTGAAGGCGCGGACGGCATCGAAGGGGTTTTTGCGGGAAAACAGCGAATGCGAATCGAAAAGGGTAAGAAAAAAAAAGACATCCTTCGGCAAACCCCACCGCGCTCTAGTCATACGCTCGAATTTCGGCAGTGCGATGCATTGCGGCATATGGATCACGGGTAATCTGGACTTGGCGGCAAAGGATTCCTGCACGAACTGCGACATGGCCCAAATTTCGTCGATCATGCCCATGGTGGGCAGCCATGCATCGGGACATTCATTGAGTTCCCAGGCCCAGTAACCGATGTTGTACTTGCCCCCGAAATATTCGTCACCGAGGGAGGCATAGGCGGCCAGCATCTGATCGGCGTTGACATGGAAAATGTTCGCCATGTGAGGATTCATGTTCGTAACGGTACCTCGCCAAGTCCGTGCCGGGTTTCGAGGAGAATCCGGGGGGGCGACATCGGTTATGGATATCGATATGGCGGCCTTGTTGCATGCTGTTGCGGCAAGGCGCAATTGCTCCCCCATGCCAAACTCTCCGTACGGATAACCGATCAAATTCGCACCTGGTTTGCCGTGTGGGGAGATGCGTGGTGCCACCAGATTGGATGCCTGGGATTTCAAGGGGACATGTGGCGTAATGCCGTATTCGCTTTCGGCGCATGCCTGGAACCACTCGATGAAGGCACGGCAATCCCCCGGCTGATCGATCTTATAGAGTCGTTTCAGGTCGGGATGCATGGACCAAATCATATACATCAGGGAACTGACATAGATATCGTCAAGGGGCTGGGGAATGGTGGCTGGTCCGGAAAAAAGCCAGTACAACTTGGTTACCCCAAAGTCGTGTCCTGTCCACTGGAGCAGCTTGTACCAATAGCGATTGGTCAGATATTGGTAGCGCAGTGGCAATCTCCGCCATATGGCATTCAGCACATAGTCGTCCAGGCGCTGCAGGAGGCGGTATGACCGAGGCTCTCTGCGAGTCCCACTTTCGAAAACTTGATGAGTATCCTGCGTCATCTGGATGATCGGGTGTTTCCGATCATGCTGGACAGGCATCTGGAGTCGAGTGACGACTTCGTCGGCGATGCCTGCGCTAAGGTATTGCGGTCTGGGGAAGGTCAGGCGATATCGTCTCCTGGTTTCGGCATCCAGTCGCCTCGAAGAGCAGGTTCGAGCGAAGGAATACGGCCAATGTCTGGTTTGGCTCAAGCCAGCGGCGCTCAGGTCCGATCGGTATTCATTACACAGGGCGGTCGCCTCGGCAAGGCATTCAATGCCGGCGTGGCAATGAAAGCCGGGCAAGTCATTCGAATCGTCCTCGAACGGGTCGCTGAAATCGAAAAACCGTAGCGGCTCTCCGCCTGACTGCCAATGTCCGGCTTTGCTCAGCGAGAGCGGGTGTTGTACCAGATTGCAACACGTCGCGCCATAACCGGAATCCCTCAGGATGGACAGACGTTCCACATAACAAGGCGCCAGGTCACACCAGCGCTGATCCATATGTGGATCGCTCTTGTCGTTGGCGCAATGCAGCAGTTGCTGTCCCCACCAATCGATGAAGCGATTGGCCTCGGTGCATCGCTTCGCCGCCATGAAACCGAGATTGAATACCCCGGAGTCCAGGAATCGCTGGCCGTCATGATCCACTCCACTTTCGAGAGGTGCGGTGGCGTGCGGCGTCAGTACGATCGCAGTACCCGATTGGAGGAGAGCTTCGAGTTGGTCGAGCCTTGAATAGACCTTGATATTTGCTTCGAAAAATACCGCGACTTCGGCTTCCTGTCTCGCCATAATCCATTGGAATGCAAAGGGCTTCAATGCCGCCGTCAACCCGGCTACATCATGGCGCAGGGTCAAGTCCAGAAAGGTTGGAATACCCAATTCCGAGGCCGGAAAAATGTGGAATTCTTCCTGATCTGGTTCGAAATGACCGTCCGGGCGGTCGATAAGGATCAGGATCGTGGTGTAATCGGGATGCCATTTTTTTACCGAGGCGAAAAGTACCCGCACACCAGCGAGTTGATTTTTGGGCGCGATCGTGAATACAACGACGTTTTGCATGCGCGTTATCGCTATTATTATTGAGGGAAGATCGTTGTGCCTGGGCTGGGATTCCGCATTGCGGTCGCTTATAATGTCAAGTCTGTCGGTCAGCGTTCACCGGAAAAAACATGCTGAATAAGGATTTATTTTTGCCGGATTCGACTGTAGATTCTTCATTCTGGGCGTAGACTTCCATTTCGTGCCAGAACGTGTTGTAGTTGTTGGTGCCCCTGGCGTCAAACTTGGTGAGGTCGCCGCCTTCGGCGGGTTTGCTCCATGCCAGGATCATTCCATCGGGCAGGACAAATGCACGGTTTTTTTTCTCGTGGTTGGGGGTCAGTTCCAAGACGTCGCCGTAAATGAAGTCACTGCGGCCGCCATGAATAGCCAGGGCCTGTCCGAGCAGGGTTGGCCCGGTTGGACAAAGTGGGGTGATTCCGTAGTAATCTGTCTTGCAGTTGTGCACGATATTCGCGATGGCTGTTTGCAGCGCATGATTGTCCGGCCGCGAGTATAAAATTGTATTGCTGCAGGCCCAGCTGGTCAATGAACAGCGTTGTATGTCCCTGAAGGCCAGGAAGGTAATATCTTCGTCAGGATGAAATGTGTTGATGCAGCGGATGGAAATGTCGAAATACCAGCCACCGATCGCATTCAGCAGGCAATAGCGGCCGAGGTCCGCCTTGTAGGCATAGGGGCGCAGTTTGTCGAATGCCCAGGTCACTTCGGAGTCGTAATGCTGGCTGATGAATGCCCGCAGTGTTTCGCGGTTGAAGAGTGTGTGGTGTGCGTTGGGAAACGCCGCGCGAATCGTGTTGCTGGCACTTTCGAGTGCCGGGGGCAATCTATTCTCGGGCGCGTCCGCGATGAAGATTTGTGAGATGTGCATAGGCCTGTCTGGGAGCTTATGTATTGGATGGATTGCTTCTCTTGCCTGCAATGTCCCGGAAAACATCATAGGCATGCTCCGGTTTTACCCACGGGCCCAGGATGTTCATCCTGGCCTCGGCGCGGCACCCGGAATCCGTTCTGGCCAGTTCGACCCTGATGGGCCGGGAGGTGTCGCCAGCGATGGTGAAGATGATTGCGCTACCTTGTAGCTGTTGGATGGCGACCCCGTAGGCGAATTTTTTTCAGCCCAATTCAGTTCGCGCCGGTATTCGAGCCGATCCGTGCGCCGTATCCAATACGTGTGGACCGGTTCCGGGGCGAGCTCGCAGTCTTCGCTGGTCTGGGCAGCGTAATGGACTTCGTTGCTGCTGTCGCTCTTGGCAAAATGAAACAGGGTTTGTGTCGCCGCTGCCCCGTTACCCGCCAGCGCAGGGGATGTCGTGGCCAGTGCTGTGACGAGCCAGGAAAGGGTCCGGCCTGGGTTTCTCACGACTTTCTCCGCACCCGGAGCAAAGGATCAGGGCTGGCGCTGGCGGCGGAACGCCAGCACCGCGTTGCTGCCGCCGAAGGCGAAGGAGTTGCACAGCGCGGCTTCGAGCGGTACGTCGCGCAGCGGGCCGCCGACGACGTGGCGCACGCCGGCGCACGCCGGGTCGATGTCGTCGAGATGGGCCGTGGGGGGGATGGCCTGGTGATACAGTGACAGTATGGTAGCGATGGATTCGATGACCCCCGTGGCGCCCAGCATGTGGCCGTGCATGGACTTGGTGGCGCTCACCGGCAGCGCCTCGGCATGGTCGCCGAACACCTCGCGGATCGCCGCGATCTCGATCGGGTCGCCTTCGCGGGTGGCGGTGCCGTGGGCGTTGACGTAGCCGATCTGAGCCGGGGCGAGATCGGCATCGGCCAGGGCGATCCGCATCGCGCGGACTTGCCCGTCGAGATTGGGACGGACCAGGTGGCTGTGGTCGCAGGTGGCGCCGAAGCTGGCCAGTTCCGCGTAGATGCGGGCACCGCGCGCCACCGCCCGGTCCCAGTCTTCCAGGATGAAGGCGCCGCCGCCCTCGCCCAGTACCAGGCCCTGGCGCTGCCTATGGAAGGGGCGGCAGGCGTGCGCGGCAGTTTCCTCGTTGCCGTCGGCCAACACCCGCATGGCCTGCCAGGCGCGCAGTACGCCGTAGGACAGTGTGGCGTCGGAGCCACCGGCCACCACCACGCTGCATTCGCCGGAACGCACCCTGCGGAAGCCCTCACCGATGGCGACCGTGGAGGATGAGCAGGCCACCGAAAAGGTGTGGCAGGGACCGGCCAGGCCCAGTTGCATCGCGATATGGGAGGCGCAGGCGTTGTTCATGCCCATGATCACGCCCAGGGGGGAGATGCGGCCCGGCGGGCGTTGCAGATAGATGTTGCGGTAGCCGTCCTCGAAGGTCTGGGTGCCGCCCAGGGAGGTACCCCAGGAAACCCCGCCGTCGCGCTGGTCGCCGGCGGCATCCACCGGCAACCCGGCATCGCGCCAGGCGGCCAGGGCTGAAGCGGTGCCGAGCTGGCTGTAGCGGTCCATCATGCGCGCCAGTGAGGCACCCAGGGCTGCTGAGGCATCGAAATCGAGACAGGGCGCGGCTGGCAGGCTGATCGGTACCGGTTCGTTTTCCTTGCTGTAGAGGCGGATGCCCGATTCGCCAGCCAGCAGCCGAGAGAAGAATATATCCGGATCGCAGCCGAACTGGCTGACGATACCGATGCCGGTAACGGCGACGCGTCGCTGGGTGGGGGCGGTCAGTTTGCGGCCCCCGTGTTTCTGGCGCGCAGGGCGTCGACGGCACCGACCAGTTCTCCCACGGTATCGGGGGTGGGAAAGTCGTTGGGCACGCTGATGCCGAACTTTTCTTCGAACTCGAAAATCAGTTCGAGCAGCATCAGCGAATCGATGTTGACGCTGCTCAGAGGCGACTCCAGTGTGACCAATGCCGAATCCTGGTCGGAATGTTTCTTCAGAAACTCACGCAGCAGGGCGAGGGTGTCTGTTTCACTCATTTGGCTGATCTCTCTGGTTGTATCCAGTACGTTGGAAGGGGTACACAGGGCCCGACGCCTTGGCGCCGCCAATTATACCGGCCTGCCGTCGCGTAGGGCGGTGCCGGATTGGGTTCCGCAATCACACAAGGCGTGTGTCCATGAATTCAGCCGCTACCGCGGCGAAATGCGCATTGTCCTCGACCCCGCGCACCGCCACTCGAAAGTGACAGCCGGGCATGCCGGGCCGGTCGTCGATGCGCTTCACCAGATAGCCGCGCGCATAGCAGTGGGTTTCAAAGGACGTGGCGGCGTCCTTCGCCATCCGGAACAGGACAAAGTTGGTGGCGGTCGCGGTTACCTCGAAGCCCGCCGTGGCCAGCAGGGCTTCCAGGGTGACCCGGTTGGCGGCGATCTTGCGTAACGCCGCCAGGTATTCCGTGCGATAGCGCGGCAACAGTTCGAGAAAGGCTTCGGCCAGCGAACCCACGTTCCAGATCGGCAAGGCCTGGCGGACGCGCTCCACCAGATTCGTATCGGCGCAGGCCAGCATTCCCAGGCGCAGCCCGGGAATGCCGTGGGTCTTGCCGTAGCTGCGCAATACCAGGAGGTTGGGGTATTCCCGCAGCAGCGCGGCATCCACCAGGGTCAGGGCCGTGTCGGCGAAATCCAGGAAGGACTCGTCCACCAGCACCCGGCGGTGGTTCCGCCGGGCATGGCTCACGAGCTGTAGCAAGGCATCGCGCGGCATCAATTCGCCGCTGGGATTGTTGGGATTGATCACGATCAGGCCTGCATCCCCGTCGCGCCAGGGGGTATAAGGGTCGGTCGCTGCCAGTTCTTGCAGGCGATCGCCGAACACGCGCCGGTATTCGAGGAAGTAGGGAGGGCGCACGGCGTAAGGGCCAGGCAAGACCGTGGCCAGGACCGAGAGCAGTTCGGACAGGCCATTGCCCAGCGCCAGGTGGTCACTCGCGACGTCCAGCGTTTTCGCTGCCAGACGGCAGATGATCGACTGCCTGGAAGGATACTCGCGCACCAGCCGGTCGAATAGTCTGCCCAGTTCCTGGGTCATGGCGGCCGGTGGGAAGTAGGGATTCACCAGAAGGGTCAGATCCCGCATGTAGCGGTACTTCCAGAAGCCGCCGAAGTTGTCGCGCAGCCTGCGCGCGGCTTCGTCCTCGGGGGCGGTGACGATGCGCGCCCTGTGGTAATCGTCTTCGTCGTCGATCTCCACCCAGGCGTTGTCAGCGATGACGTGGATGTTGAAACCGGCCGGCAATGCGGGCGATACCAGTTTCAGGACGTCCTCATAGTAGGAATTGGCGCCGAAGGCCTGGACGTAGGCGGCGATGAAGCGGGCATAGACATTGCTGAAGAATCGCCCCGAGAAGCGGTACCAGTTGACGGTCTTGTAGAGCGCCTCGGGTGGGTAGTTGACGACATCCTGCTTGGAGACGAAGCCGCGAATTTGGTCTTGCGGCGAGTCGGCCACAACGCAGGTGCCATCCATCCAGTACTGGAAAGGACTGGCGAGCACGACTTCGCTACCGGGGCTGGCCAGGAAGGCGGCCACCGCGTCGTGGCTTACCCAGACGTCGCTCTCGGCGACGATCACGCCGTCGGCTTGCGCGAGTTGCGGCAGTGCCAGAAAGAGCGAATAAATGTTGTTGGTGGACGCGTAGAGCTCGTTCTCGACGAAGGCCACGTCGAGATCGGGGAAGTGCACCCGCACATAGTCGATGACACCTTCCTTGCAATACCCCACCACGATCACGAAATGCCGTATCCCGGAGCGGATCAGGCTGGAAAGGGTGTGATGGATGAGCGGCAGTCCATTCAGCTCCACCATGCACTTGGTGCGGTCCTCGGTCATGGCCTTCAGTCTGCGGCCCATTCCTGCCGCCAAAATACATGCGATCATCTTGCTTCTCTCCGTCTCGAATTTGGATCGTGCATGTGGCTGTAGCGCTGGCGTCTCTGAGGCCGTGAATATTTCCAGAACGGTCGCCAAAGTGGTCGGTTGCCGGCTTTTCGTCACGGCCTCTCGGCGCTCGGGAATTGCTGCCGTGCATTATCATCCGGCGGCCCCACCATGGGGTACGTCCAACACGCCTCAGCTCAGGAACACAGCCCTTGCCCACAGCCTCAGTTCTCCCCACTGGCCAGACAACCGCGAGCAGGCCACGTATCGATCTGGTCTACACCTGGGTGGACGATAGCTGGCCGGGATACATGAAAGAACTGGGCCGCTACGCCAGCCGGGACCATGACAGCAATCCCAACCGCACACGGGACAATCTCGATCTGCTGCGCTACAGCCTGCGCTCGGTGGCGCGTCATGCGCCCTGGCTGGGGAATGTCTATCTGCTGAGCATGCGGCCACAAGTTCCTGGCTGGCTGGATACCGGGCATCCTCGCCTGCGCATCGTGCACCACGACCAGATCATGGACCCGGCGCTGCTGCCCACCTTCAATTCCTTTGCCATCGTCTCGCACCTGCATGCCCTACCCGGCGTTTCCAGCCCATTCCTGTACCTGGAAGACGACATGCTGTTCGGCGCTAGCGTGAGCCCGGCTGACTTCATGGATGCGGCCGGACGCACCCGATTGTTCGTTCAGCGGCAGACCACACCGGAAGCGGCGCAGCGGGAACGGACCGATATCTCGCCGTGGAACGCCGCCCTCGCCCGAGCCAACCACCTGCTCGACGGTCGTTTCGGCGCGGACTCCCGGCGGCGCCACGTCAACCATGTGCCGTTGCTGGTCTACCCGGAGCTCTGGCGGGAAACCCTGGAACAATGGCCCGAGGCCATCGCCCATACCCGCGCCAGCCGATTTCGCGATGTCGGCAACGTGCCGCCCGAATATCTCTACCCCCATTACGCCCTCGCCACCGGCCGCGCAGCAAGCGCCCCGGCGGCAAGCGTGAAGCAGGATTTCTTTTACTTTCCCCTGGAGAACTGGCGGCTTCACGCGCGCTTGTGCACGAGCTGGGTCGATTGGCATGGCCCCAAGTTCATGACCTTGAACGATAATTTCGGCGCTCGCCCGAACCCGGCGGTAGTGGCCCATCTGCGAGCGACCCTGGAACGCTGGTATCCCGATCCCAGTCCGTTCGAGAAGCGCTAGGGCCTACTGTTTCAGCCGGCCCAGGGATTCGATCTGAGCGCTCAGAAAATCGCCCAGGGAATAGGCAAGCAGCCAGACCAGCAGCCAGCGTGTATGTCCGGACCAGACGGCGGCGGCGAGCAGCAAGGGTGCCAGGCGGTCCAGGCCGCTGAGAAAGGCGAACAGCTTCTGGTCGCTCGATAGCCGCGCGGTGTCCGCGATCTCGTTGGGCTCCCCCACTGCCGCATCGGCATAGAGGCGACAGGCGCGCGCCAGAATGGCGAGCAAGGCGGCCCCCAGTCCGATAGCCGAAGCCATGCCGACGACCCCTGGGGCGGGTTCCGTCAGCAGGCCGATAGCCAGATAGAAAGTTGCCCGGTAGAGCAGGTCGCAGACGAAATCGGTGTAGGCACCGTCGCGCGAGACGCGTCCGGAAACCCGCGCGACATTGCCATCGACGCAATCCAGTACGCAAAACACCAAGGCCATGGCCGCCACCGCCATGCCCGCGCCGTTCACCGCCAGCACGGGCAGGGACAGTGCGAAGAGCAGGCCGGCCAGGGTGATCACGGTGGGCGGCAGCGGCAAAAATAATGGCGTGAGCAGGATAGCCAGAGGACGGTACATCAGGGCGCTCGCCCAATCGGTCAGCAGTTCGTGGCGGAACCGCGGCCGGTAGCCGGCGAGGGTCGCACGCAGGACGCTCAGCGGGCTTCTATCCATCACGGGCAAGGCGGTGGCCGGGCGAATTGGCGGTCAACACGGCAACGAAGTCCGCGAGGCGGGCCGTGACGTCGGCGGTCAGTGCCTGGCCCCTGCCCCATGTAGACAAGTCGCGGCAGAGTGCGGGCGCGTCGAGAAATTCGGACAGGCGCGCCGCCAGTTCCGCCACGTTGCCGGGCGGCACCAGGCCAGCGGCGCCCTGGCCGGTCAGCACGCCGCTGTAGCCGCTGTTGCTCGCGGCCACCAGAGGCAGCCCGGCGGCCATCGCTTCGACCAGTACCAGGCCGTAACTCTCGCCATAGGGAGAGGGGGCGCAAAATAGGTCGGCTTCGCCATAGAGTCGGCGCTTGGCCGCCTCGTCGAGGCGACCGGTGAACTGGATGGCGTCGGCGACCGCCAGGCGTGTGGCTAGCGCGCGCGCCGCTGCCGCCTGCTCGCCGTCGCCGCAGATCACGAGACGAGCAGCGGGATGGTTGCGGCGCACCTGGGCGAAGGCTTCGATCAGCAGCAGCACTCCCTTGCGCGGCTCCAGGCGGCCGATGAACAGGAGGGTGGGCGCCTGGCCGTCGCGGGACGGGCGCGGCAGTTCCAGCAGCGGGGCCAGGTCGATCACCGGTGGCAGGCAGTGGCAAGCACAGTTGGGCGCCAGCCGCAGGTGGCCGGCTGGCGAGGCGGAGACGGCGATGGCGGCATCGAGCCGACTGGATAGGGCCCGGCTCAGGAGGCGGAAGGCGACGCGGGTGATGCGCCCGGACAGGGTGGGCGGGGGGGTGTCATGGAAGGTGGCGACGCGGCGGGGTACTCGTCCTGCCAGGCGGCGGAACACCTGCCAGGGCAGCAGGGGCGTCCACAAGGTATGGAAATGGGCCACGTCGAAGGGCCGTTCCTCATGCAGGCGCGCCAGGGCGTCGAGTTCGCGCGAACCCGCCCAGGTGGCCTCGAAAGCGGTGCCGTGCATGCGCCACTCGCAGAAACCGCCGATCCGCAACACGCGGTAGCCGTCGCATTGTTCCCAGGCGGGCGCCGCGTCGGTACCGGGTGCCAGGACCACTGCGTCATGCCCGGCCCGCCCCAGGGCGCGGGCGAGGTCGAGGATGTGCCGCTGCACGCCGCCAGGGCGGGCGATGTCGTAGGGGCAGACCTCCAGGACTCTCACCGCAACGGGTGCTGCTGATCGCAATCGATCAGGCGTCGCCGCGCACGCAGGAAGCGTTGCCAGGCGGTCAGGTGGGCCAGCGCCCCCAGCAGCAACAGCCCGCCTGGCAGAATCGGCCAGCCGTGACCGGCCAGCAGGGTGTCGGCCAACAGCAGTGCGATCAGGACGATCATCCGTTCCAGGCGCTCCAGCAGGTCGGGCCAGTCGTTGTTGTCGACGGCGATTTCCAGCGCGACCCGTGCCTTGTTGTAGCTGGTCAGCAGGGCGCCGGTGATGGCGAAGAAGGCAGCCGGCCAGCAGCCCTGCATCCAGGCGATGGCCCCCAGTACGATGATTTCCTGGTAGCGGTCGACCACGGCGTCGAGATAGCCGCCGAAGCGGGTGGAGCGTCCGGTGAGTCGGGCGACGGCGCCGTCGAGGCCATCGCTGGCCAGCGCCACCACCAGGCACAAGCCATAGGCCAGGCTGTTTCCATGCCACAGGTAGGCCAGACTGGCCAACACTACCAGGACCAGGCCGGCCAGGGTCACCGCGTTGGGCGAGCAACCGGCGCGGATCAGGCCGCGCGCGAGGAATTCCCAAATACGGCGGGTATGGGCGCCGAAACGGGCGTCGATCATGGTGGCTCTCCGATTCGGGTCAATTCCGATGCCAGCGTCGGGTAGCACGCCAGAAACCGAGTAGTTTCCGGTAACGCTTCTCGGACCAGTCGCGCACGGCCGGGTCCGGTTCGATCACCGGCCCCAGGCGCGCCAGTTGGCTGGCGGCGGCGAAACTGACGAACCAGCCGCAGGCCCGTGCTGCGGTCATGGCGGCGCCGCGGGAACCCGCCAGGGCTGGATTGTCCACCACCTGCAAGGGGCGTTGCAGTGTGTCAGCGAGGATGCGGGCCCATACCGCGCTGCCAGCGCCACCGCCCATCAGGCGCAAGGGGGCGGTCGTTGCCGGCAGCAAGCGTTCCGCATGGCTCAGCGCCCACCGGGTATTCAAGGCGACGCCGGCCAGGACGCCATAGGCGAGATCGCTGCGGTTGCTGCGCAGCGACGCCCCGGCCAGGGCACCACGCAGATTCGAGTCGTCCACGGGTACGCGCTCGCCATAGAGCCAGGGCATGAAATGCGGCGTGTCCGGGCCGGGACGGGCCTGACCGGCGGCCTCGTCGAGGGCGTGCAGGCCCGCCGTACCTTGGCCAAAGCCGAAGGTTTCCGCCGCCCAGCGCGCGGCGCCACCGGCGCTTTCCTGGGTGGCGACCAGAAAATAACGATCCGGGTGCGCAGCGCAGAGGGTCGCGATGCCGGTGAAGGGATCGACGCGCCGTCGCCAGGAGTGCGCACCCAGCCACATGCTGGTGCCCAGATGCAGGTGATAGACGCCTGGGTTGTGGTCACCGGCGGCCAGGGCGCAGGCATTCACGTCGCCACAACCGCCCGCCACGGGGAGTCCGGCGGGCAGCCCGAGGAAGGCGGCTGCGGCCGCCGTGAGAGTGCCCGCCACAGCTCCGGACTCGACGATCTCCGGCAGCCGTTCCCGGTTCAGCCCTACGCGGCGCAGCCAGGCATCCGACCAATCCCGCCGGCCCACACGGTTGTCCATCAGCCAGGTGAGTTGGGCCACATCGGGTGTGGTGACAAAGCGGCCGGTCAGGCGATGGATCAGCCAGTCCTTGACATCGAGAAAGCGAGCCGCCTGGTGCCACACTTCCGGCATGGTTTCGCGAAACCAGAGGATCTTGGTCAATGGGTCCTTACCCGACAGGTTGGGCGCGCCATTCGCCAGCCACAGCCAGGAGGCTAAGCGAAATGCGCCATAGCCGGCGACGCGCGGGCCGCCCGCGGTGACCTTACGGGCGATCGCGGCGGAACGGGTATCGATCCAGATCAAACACGGGTGCAGGGGTTCGCCGTCGGCTGCGACCGGGATGGTGCCGGCCATCTGCGCGGCCAGGCCGAGGCCGCGGATGCGCGTGCCTGCCGCTTGCTCCAGCAGGCGCAGCGTCACGGTCCGCATCGCCCGCCACCAGTCTTGCGGGTGTTGTTCGGCATGACCGGGTTGCGGAAGCTGGAGCGGGTAAGGCTCGCCGGCACTCGCCACGATGTGGCCGGCGCGGTCCACCAGCGCGGCCTTCAACGAAGAGGTACCGAAATCGTAGCCGATGACCAGATCGTCGGCGGCGGGTTCGCGAGTGGTAGGCAAGAGGCGAATGAAGTTGGGTGTTGGCTCGATGTGATCCGCGTGGTGGAAACCCTGCCCCCGCTCAATCCGGCAGATTGGAGGAGGGCCCCTTGTCCAGGGTGATGAGGTAGATGCCCATGCCGGCCAGCCCCATCCACAACACCATCGCCCAGACACCGAGCGCCTGCCAGAGGCCGCCGAGAAAGATCAGCATGACCAGGGATATGCCCAGCAGCACATTGCCGAGCCAGAATTTAGGGGTGTTGCCGTTCACCGCGGTCTCCAGATAAGTGGCTGTGGGTCTCGCAAGGATACGACGGGGGCAGCCGTCCCGTTGCAGCCTGGGGGTGTTCAGAGGGCTGGGCGATCAGGAAAGGGCATTCCACCTTGCCGTTCGCGTGCCGGATCAACTCTTCGCTGAAATCCGCGTAGGTGCGGTGTAGCGCGTGGCGGGCGGCATCGGTCTCGAAGCGCGCGCAAGCGAGGGCGAGCGGGCAGTGCGAAGTCATGCAGTAGGTGTATGCGATCATTTCGGATCGACGACCGCACGCCGGTTGGGGGCCAGGCAGGCTTTGGTGGCGGGTGTGGCGCGGCCCTTGCAGCGCTTGACCTGGTTCGCAGCACCTCGGGCCTCGATCTGGATGTGGCGCGGGTTCAAGCCCTTGTCGACAAGATAGCGTTTCACCGCTTCGGCGCGACGCTGCGACAGCTTCAGGTTGTAGGGGTCTGGGCCGAGTCGGTCGGCATGGCCGCTGATGTGCACCGTTTTGTATTTCGGTGCCGTGCGTAGCCAGGCGTCCAGCGCGGCACGCCCGACGCGGGTCAAATTGGCGCTGTCAAAATCGAAGTGGGCCAGGGCATCGACGACCAGCGTGGTTTCTTTCTCCGTAGCGCCGACGCGGGCCGGCATAGGCCCGGGCAGGACGGGGGGCGACGGCGCCATGACCGTCTCGGGTGGCGGCGCGATCATCGGGCGGGGCGCCAGGGCCGTCACACTGGCTGGGGCGGCGGCGGGCACCGGCGTCGGTACGACCGGGATGATTGCCGCGGGTATCGGCGCGGCAGTCTTGGTCGCCCGTTCCGAAATTGCTGCGTCCACGATGGCTGCGGATGCCTGGGGTTGCGCGGCGGGTGCGACCTGCGCGGCCTTGGGTGGTGGCGCGATCGTCGGGCTGGGCTCCGGCGGACGGGGCGCCAGGGCCATCACGGTGGCTGGGGCGGCGGGCGCCGGCGTCGGTATGATCGGCATGATTGCTGCGGGTGTCGGCGCGGCAGCCTGGGTCGCCCGTTCCGAAATCTCTGCGTTCACGATGACTGCGGATGCTCGGGGTTGCGCGGCGGGTGCGGCCTGCGCGGCCTTGGGTGGTGGCGGGTTCGCGGGCGTGGATGCCACCACTACGGGCGCCGGAAGTACCGGCGTTGCAAGCGCCTGCGCGGCGACTACCGCGGCGGGCTCCGCCACTGGGGTCACCGTGTGCACCGGGGCCGCGAACACGGTCGTGATTGTCGGGGCTGGACCGGGGAGGGGTGTGCGCGGCCGATCCTGCGTCAGGGTGGCGGGTGTGGGCGACGCTGCTGCGGTCCAGGGGGGCAGCAGGGTCGGTCGGCCGACCGGCACCAGTGCCTGTCGGCCGGGCGTGCCGCACTCCGGCCCCGGGCCCACCAATGCAACCGGTTGACACAGGTTCAGTCCACTGGGGAGGAGCTGGCAGAGTTGGCTGACCGCCTGAACGATCAGTCGGTTACAGAAATCGTCCGCCGCGTGAGCGCGCAAGGGCAGGGCCGCACACGCGAGTGCCAGCAGGAAGGCTCGAATTTTCATGGATACTCTCAGGAGGTGGCGCCAGGGTGCGTAAAGCCGGATGGGGCGACTATACAAGCCTTGGCGCAGTTCGCGCAGGGCTATGTGCTTCGCGCCGCAGGGCGGTTATGCTCGCACCCTCGCCGCCGGCAGGTTCGCCGTCAGGCGTAGCCCCTATCGGAAGCCCCATGAGTTGCGATCACGACTGCGCCCCTCCCGAACCCGGTCAACTCGGCATCCCCCGCGTCGGCCGGTTTAATCCGCAGGCCTTCGAGCGGGCTGTGACCGATTTGCTGCAAGCCTGCGGCGTGGCGCCGGATTCGGTGCATACCGGACGCACCGCGCAGCGGGTGCGCGAACTCTGGGAGCGGCGCTTGCTGGGAGGCTACGAAATCGACCCCGCCAGCGCGTTGGGCGAGGGTTTCGACGACCCGCGCGACGACATGGTGGTGGTGCGAGGCATCGCCATACACGGGGTCTGTCCGCATCACCTCGTGCCGTTTCGCGGCGTCGCGCACGTAGCCTATGTGCCCGGTGGCCGTTTGCACGGCTTCGGCCGCATCGCCCGCCTGGTGGACGCCATCGGCCACCGCTTCACGTACCAGGAATGGATGACCCGCGACGTGGCGGAAGCCTTGATCCACCACGGCCATGCGCGGGGGGCCGCGTGCATCATCGAGGCGGAACAACTGTGCCTGTTGCTGGGCGAGGACAGGCGCGGCGACGAACGCGTGGTCACCCAGGCTTTCGCCGGTTGCTTTCGCGACGACGCGCAACTGCGCAGCGAGTTCATGCGCGCGATATCCAGCACCGGGTTGAAATGATGACGCGCGATCCGGCGATTCGTCCGCTCACCCTGATCCCGCCGCCGCTGGTCTACGTGCTCACCCTGTATGCGGCCTGGGCCTTGCAGCGGCGTTTGCCGCTCACGCTGGATTTCGGCGCATTCTCGACGCCGCTTGCCTGGATACTGATCGGGGTGGGACTGGCCGGCTTCGCCTGGGCGCTGCTCGCGATCTTCGGGCATAGAACCACGGTGAATCCCTATGGGGCGGCGTCGAGTCTGGTGATGCGCGGGCCGTTTCGGTATTCGCGCAATCCCATCTATGTTTCCGACTGGTTCGTGTACGCTGGCGCGATGTTGCTGCTGCACACTGCCTGGCCGCTGTTGCTGGCGCCGTTGGTGTTTCTGGTGATGCGCCACATGGTGATCGCCCATGAAGAAAATCATCTGGAAGCGCGTTTCGGTGACGTCTACCGCGACTACCGGGCGCGCGTGCCGCGCTGGCTATAGCGTATGCGCCGGCACCTCGCCGGTATCGTCCTTACAACCGGGTGTTCTTGAGGAGAGATAATGATGAATCAGACCTATCGCTGGCCCCTGGTCGGCCTGCACTGGCTGACCTTGTTGCTGATCGTGGTGGCGTTCATGATCGGCAGCTTGCTGGACGACATGAAGTTGTCACCACTGAAATTGGAACTGTTTTCCTGGCACAAGTGGGTGGGCTTGCTGGTGCTGTTCCTCCTGCCCGTGCGGCTCTGGCTGCGGCGGGGCGAGAGCCTGGACCAGGCCGCCGGCCTCCTGCCGTGGGAGGCGCTCGCTTCCCGTGCCGTGCACGGCGTGCTCTACCTCTCGATGCTGGCCGTGCCTTTGCTGGGCTGGCTGCATAGTTCGGCGGCCGGGTTCCCCGTAGTCTGGTTCGGGGTGCTGCCGCTTCCGGACCTGGTGGGCAAGGACAAGGCCATGTCGCACCTCTACAAGGAACTTCATGAGGGTTCGGTGAATTTCCTCGTGGTGCTGGTCGCCCTGCATGCCGCCGCCGCCCTGTATCACCAACACGTGCGCCACGACGGTGTGCTGGCCCGCATGGCACCCTGGTTGCGGAGACGATCATGATGAAACCATGGTGGCTGTTGCTGCTGGCCTTGCCAGCCTGGGCCCAGGACTGGTCGCTGGATGCCGGGAAAAGCCAGGTCGGCTTCCTCATCAAGCAGATGAATGTGCCGACCGAAGGTGGTTTCAAGCGCTTCACCTCCCAGGTCAGCTTCGATCCGTCGAGCCCGGAAGCCGGCCACTTCCGCGTCGACGTGGACACGGCCAGCATCGACACCGGCTCGGTCGAAGGCGACGAAGAAGTCAGGCGACCGGCCTGGTTCGACACCGCGCACCATCCCAGGGCGAGCTTCGTCGCAAGGAGCGTGCGGCGTGATGCGGAGGGCCGCTATACGGCCTCGGGCGAGCTCAGCATCAAGGGCCAGAGTCGCGCGCTCTCCGTTCCCTTCTCCCTTACGCGCCAGGGGGCCGGCTGGCAGGCGCTGGGCCATTTCCCCTTGAAACGCACGGCCTATGGCATCGGCGGCGGCGATTGGGCCGACGTGGTGGCGAATGAACTGGATGTTCGCTTCAAACTCGTGTTGCTGCCAAGTCGTTCACCGGGAGGCTCGAATACCTTGGGCCGCTAGCTCGAAACTTCGAGTCGCTCGTTTTTCGAGCCCGGTGCACAACCATCTTGAGGATGCCATGAAATACCTGCTGATCGCCCTGCTCTGCGCCAGTTTTCCCGCTGCCGCCGAAAGTTTCGTCCTGGAACCCGGCCATACCTTCCCCAGTTTTGAAATCCGTCACCAGGGCGTTTCCGTGATGCGCGGAAAATTCAAGCGTAGCCAGGGCCGTGTGGTGCTCGATCCGGTCGGAAACGGCAGCCGCATCGAGGTGATCGTGGACGCCGGCTCCGGCGATACCGGCCATGACGGACTCAACCAGAAGCTGCTGGGCGGCAACTTTTTCAACACCGTGCAATTTCCAGAAATTCGCTTCGTGGCGACCGATGTGGTTTTCAAGGACGGCAAACCGGTCCTGGCCAATGGCAATCTGACGCTGCTGGGCGTGACTCGTCCGCTCGCTCTGGAAATCCGCGAATACGGCTGTACCCGCCAGTTCCTGACGCTGCGCCCGCTGTGCGGGGCGGATGTGCACGCCAGCATCAAGCGTTCCGATTTCGGCATGAATTACGGGATTCCGCTGATCGGCGACGAGGTGAAGCTGGCGATCGAGGTGGAAGGCTTGCGCGAGTGACAGCGGGCTTGAGGGGACGCCCGGCGGGGATTCGTGGCGCAGAGAAAAATCACGGGGAATTTGCGTGAACCGGGCGATAATTTGCCTTTATCCCCCTAGTGCCGGTGAAACTGCGGCAGGAGCTACGAACCAGTGATTGCAGCCACGGCTCTCCTGAGCAGGTATAGCGTTCGGTCGGCATGAATATCGCGGCGGCAGACACGATGCGGCACACGCACCGTCTCGTCCGGTCGGGGCTCGCGGCACTCCTGGCGTTTCTGGTCGGGTGTGGCACACCGGGGCCCCACGCCGTGCCCGAGATGCCGCTGCCGGCTCAGTTCAAGTACGCGGATGCACAGGCTCCTGCCGGGGCCACGCCGGGTGCTGCGCGCGCGGTGACCAACGATGCCCCCGTCGAGTGGTGGCATGCCTTCGGCAACCGCGAACTCGAAGGGTTGATCGACCGCGGGCTCTCCAATAATCCGGACATGCGCATCGCCCTGAATCGCATCGTCCAGGCCAAGGCGCGCGCCGATCAGTCGAGCGCGGGGAATCTGCCTACCGTCTCGGCTCCCCTGGTGATGGCGGACCAGGCTCCGGGTGGGGTCACGGTCGGGAGTGCGCCTTCCGGGAGCGCCGGCAGCAACAACTCGCAAAGGACATTCCAGGCCAGCATACGAGCGGATTGGCGCCTGGATGTCTGGGGCGAGCAGAAGGCGCTCGTCGAGTCCGCCGACTACCAGTTGCAGCGAGCGGTCTATGAACGTGAAAACGTGCAGAGAAATCTGGTGGCCAGCATCGCCTCCGCCTACGTGGAATACCTGTCTCTGAACGACCGCCTGAAGACGGCGCTGGAGACCGAGGAGATCCTGAGCGCGACCCTGGTCACCATCGAGAAGCGGGTAAAGGCGGGGGACGCGACCTTGTCCGAGCTCGAGCAGCAAAAGGCGGCCATCTATTCCGCGCGGGCCACCGTTCCTGGTCTGGAGCAGAAGAGGCTGGACGTCATCGGTTCCCTGGCTTTTCTCGTGGGGACGGTTCCGGGCAACATCAATCTTTCCGAGGAGGGGCTCGACGCTCTCACCATTCCGAGCACTCTGCCCGGCCTGCCCTCCGCCTTGCTGCTGCGCCGGCCCGATCTGCGCGTGGCGGAGGCGCAACTGCTCGCGGCCGATGCTGACCTGGCGGTGGCGCGGGCGCGCCTTCTGCCCCCCATGGATCTGTCGGCCCAGGCCGGCTATAGCAGCATTGCCCTGTCGCAACTGTTTCTGCCCGGCGCCTTGTTCTGGAATGTCGTGGACAGCGTGACGCTCAGCATCTTCGATGCCGGCAGGAAGAAGAACGAACAAATATTTTCGCAGTCGGTCCAGGAGGAAATGGTGGAAGGCTATGCCCGTACCATCCTCCAGGCCATGAAGGAGGTCGAAAGCGCCCTGTCCTCCGTCCACCAGGCCGCGCGGCGTCTGGCCGCCCTCCGGGAAAGCATTCAGGCCGCCCACCTCGCCTGGGATATCAGCAACAAGGTGTATGTCACGGGTGGGGTCGACTACCTGACCTTGCTGGATACCCAGCGTAGTTATCACAATTACCTGGACGCCTACCAGCAAACCAGGACGGATTATTTCAAGAGTCAGATTAGCCTGTATCAGGCACTGGGCGGCGGGGTGGCCGCGGCGGTGGCGCAGTCCGGCGAGGCGGAATCTCCCGCGCCGCGAAGAAGGCCGCTTGTGCCGGTGGAAGGCTTTGCCTTGAACGAGGGTACGGATACCAGTCCGGAAACTTTCTGGCAGGTCGAACTCGCCGGGCTCTACCACCGCTCGGCCATCGGTCCGGCCTGGAGAGACTTGCTCAACCGCTACCCCCGGTTCATGAAAGGCAGGCTCGTCCGTCCCAGGCTCAATGGCAGTATTGCGGAAAGCAGCCGGCAATCCTGGCACCGACTCTATGTGGCGAAATTCTCCAGCCCTCGCAAGGCGGAGGACTTCTGTCTGGCCTTGCAGGCCGATCAGCAGCGTTGCCGGGTGGTTTCCTCGCACTCCGATGTGACCGTCGTCGCGTCGGCGGCGCCTGCCACTCCTGCCCTACCCGCCGTGGTTGCCGGAAAACCCGTAGACAAACCCGTAGATAAATTCGCGGAAAAACCCGTGGGAAAGCCCGCGGACAAGTCCGTGCGTGTTCCCGACGCCGCAGTCTCCGCAGCCTCGCCGCAGGCGTCGCCATGGTGGGCCAAGCTGCCCCGGCCGGCGTCTGAACCGCTCGATAACCTGGAAGCGACGCCACCCGAGGCCTCCCTCGCGGCGACTCCGGTCGCGCCCGCGCCGATCGGCCCGGCCCCCCAGGACACTTCGCCCGGTCCGGCCCTGCCTGCGGCGGCTGGGGTCGAGCCCAGGCCGGCGCAAATCTACACCTTGCAGTTGGGCGCGTTCGCGTTCAAGAAAAATGCGCTGCGTGTCACTTCCATTTTGCTTTCACGAGGCGTGCCCGCCTACGTGGTCGCGATCCACCCCGGCTTGTTCGCCGTCAGAGTGGGGACGTATGCCAGCAAGACCGAGGGCCTGGCAGGGCTCCGGAGCCTGAGCCCCCATGAGAGGAGCCAGGCCCGGTTGGTGATCGCCGACGCCACCCGACAAGGCGGCAAACTTCCCGCGGCGGCGCCATGAGCCGCATCCCGCGCTTTTTTCAGGATTGATGGGTAATGGCTGATCCTAGTTCCCACAGCATCGTGCAGTGTCTTGCCGCGATCGCCCAGCATCACGGTATTCGCATCAATCCGGAACGTCTGCTGCATGATTTCGCCCTGTCCGATGCCGAGCCCACCACTGCGCTGACGCTGCGCATGGCCGCGGACATCGGCCTGAAGTCGCAGGAGAAAAAGCTGAGCTGGAAGGGGATGATGGCTCAGCAGGGGGTGTTCCCGCTGCTGGCGCGCCTGAAGAGCGGTGCCGGCGTGATCGTCCTGGGCCTGAAGAAAGAGGGAGAGATCGATCAGGTCGCGGTGATGGATCCCCGAGTCGATGCGACCAACGTCACTTTCCATGGCGAAGCGGCGTTCTGTGCGATGTGGAGCGGCGAGGTCATATTCCTCAAGCGTGCCTACTCCATGTTCGACACCCAGCAGCCTTTCGGTCTGCGCTGGTTCATTCCGGAGATACTCAAGCAGCGCGCCGCGTTCCGTGACGTGATCATCGCCGCGATGTCCATGAATGTGCTCGCACTGGCCTCGCCCATGTTCTTCCAGGTAGTGATCGACAAGGTGCTCGTGCACCACAGCGCATCCACCCTGTTCGTACTGACCATAGGCGTGACGATCGCGCTACTGTTCGACACGGTATTCAGCTACCTGCGCCAGATGCTGATGCTGTCGGCCACCAACAAGATCGACATGCATGTCACGCGGCGAACCTTCAGCCACCTGCTCTCCCTGCCCATCGATTTTTTCGAGCTTTCCACCGCGGGGGTCGTCACCCGACAGATGCAGCAATTGGAAGGCATACGCGGGTTTCTCACGGGGCGCCTTCTTTTCGCAGGCTTGGATACCATCGCTCTCGTAATCTTTCTGCCGCTGTTGTTTACCTACTCCGTCACCCTGGCGCTCATCGTGCTGGGATTCACCCTGGCCATCGGCAGCGTCATCGCCGTCCTCCTGCCGACGTTCCGCGAACGCCTGGATCGACTCAACGCTGCAGAAGGCAAGCGTCAGGGCTTGCTGGTGGAAACCATCCACGGCATGCGCACGGTCAAGGCTCTGGCGATCGAGCCGACGCAACGCAAGAACTGGGATCAGATGTCCGCAGAAGCCATCAATGCGCATTTTCAGGTCAGCAAACTGGCGATCTCCGGCAACATGGTCACCGAGATCCTGGGAAAGATGATGCCGATCGTGATCATCTTCATCGGCGCCCAGGGGGTATTCGATCAGACCATGAGCGTGGGTGTGCTCGTCGCGTTCCAGATGCTCTCCGGGCGGGTGGTCGGCCCCCTGATCCAGATCGTCGGACTGATCAACGAATATCAGTCGACGGCCCTGTCGATACGCATGCTGGCGGAGATTATGGACCGGCCGCCGGAAGGGCACAGCAGCGGGGGCCTGAGGCCCCGTTTGCAGGGACAGATCACCTTCGAGGATGTCACCTTTCGCTATCCTGGTGGCAGCGTCAATGCGCTCGACCACACCAGCTTCACGATACCCGCGGGGTCGGTGATCGGCATCGTCGGCCGCAGCGGTTCCGGAAAGACCACGCTGACCAAGCTGATCCAGGGCCTGTACAGCATTCAGGAAGGCCTGGTGCGCTTTGACGGCGTGGACGCGAGGGAAATCGACCTCGCCCATCTGCGGCGTCAGATCGGCGTCGTATTGCAGGAAAACTTCCTGTTCCGTGGCACCATACGCGAGAACCTCACCCTCACCAAACCGGATGCCACGCCCGAGGAAATCGTCGCGGCAGCCCAGGCGGCCGGGGCGGATGAGTTCATCGAACGCTTGCCCAGGGGGTACGACACGCTGCTGGAGGAGAACGGCTCCAACCTTTCCGGTGGCCAGAAGCAGCGCCTGTCCATCGCCCGTTCCCTGCTGGCCAAGCCCAATATCCTGATTCTCGATGAAGCTGCCAGCGCACTCGACCCGGAGAGCGAGGCCATCTTCATCCGCAACTTGTCGCAGATCGCAGTGGGCAGAACGGTGGTGATGATTTCCCACAGGGTTTCGACCCTGGTCAATGCCAATCTGATCCTGGTCATGCAGCAAGGCCGATTGTCCGACGCCGGGACGCACAAGGAATTGCTCGCCCGTTGTGAAACCTACCAGCAATTATGGAACCAGCAGACAAGCCATCTTTGATCCGGCGCATCTTCTCCAGGCGGGCGGCCGATGAACCGGTCATCGACTTCATGGTCGATGCGGATGAAATCGAGCGCAGGCCCCTGCCCCGATCGGCCCGCCTCACCCTGCATACCCTGGCGCTTGCCCTGGTTGCGTTCGTCCTGGTGGCGACGTTTTCGGAAGTCGACCTGGTGGTCACCGCCAGGGGGCGGCTGATCACTCCACTGCCGAATATCGTGGTGCAGCCGCTGGAAACCGCGATCATCCAGCAGATCGATGTCCAGCCCGGGCAGATCGTCAGGAAGGGGGAAAAGCTCGCCACCCTGGATCCGACCTTCACACAGGCGGACGAGGCCGAGTTGCGCACCCGCCTGGACAGCCTGGACAACCAGCGTGCCAGCCTGGATGCGGAACTGGCGGGGCAGGTCGTCTCCTCCAGCACGCTCTCCAGTGACGATAGGCGGATCCAGTCCCGCCTCGCGGTCGAGCGCCAGGCCAGCTATCTGGCGCATACGCGGCAACTCGACGAGAACATCGGCCGCGTTCATGCCTCGCTGGAAACCAACCGCCGCGATCAGACTGCGATGGCCGCCCGCGTCCATGTGCTGCGGGAAATGGCGACCTTGCAGGAACAACTGGTGGCCCAGAAATATGCGGTGAGGGCTCGTTTTCTCGATGCCCAGGACCGTTTGTTCGAGGCCGAGCGCGGCTTGCAGATGGCGCGCAGCCGCGATCAGGAACTGCAAAAACAACTCATGGGCCTGCAAGCGGAGCGTATGTCCTACCAGATCGACTGGCGGCAGAAAATCATGGAGGATCTGCTCGGCGTTTCCCGGCAGCGCGATTCGGTGAGCGAGCAGCTGCAGAAAGCGAGCAAGCTGCGCCGGCTGGTGGTGCTGTCTTCTCCGGCCGATGCCGTGGTGCTGGAGATCGCCAAGCTCTCGCCCGGTTCCGTCGCCCGAGGTGCCGAGCCGTTGTTTACCCTGGTTCCCCTGGGGGAAAATCTGGAAGCCGAGGTGCAGATCGAATCCGCGGATATCGGCTACGTACGCCAGGGCGGTCTGGTGCAGGTGAAGGTCGATGCCTATCCCTTCCAGATGCACGGCGCCCTGGAAGGCCGCTTGCGCACTCTCAGCGAAGATGCTTTCCGCCGTGAGAACGTCGCCGCGGGCGGGTTCGATGCTTATTACCTGGGCCGCATCCACCTGACGCGACTCCGCTTGAAGCGCTTGCCGCGACAGGCCCGTCTGCTGCCGGGCATGACGGTCAGTGCGGAGATCGCGGTGGGCAAACGCTCGGTGATTTCCTATCTGCTGTGGCCGCTCATCAAGGCCTTGAACGAGTCCATCCGCGAGCCCTAGCCGGTATGACCGACTACAAAATGGACAAGGACGCGCTGGCCTTCGCCAACGCGCTCAGGACGGCCGAATCGGGCCAGGCGAAGGCGCAGTACATGGTCGGGCTGATGTATGCCAATGGCTTCGGCACTCCTCAGGACTTTGAACAGGCGTTGTTCTGGTATCGCAAGTCCGCGGCCAAGAGCTACGCGCCCGCCCAGTCCCTGCTGGCGGGAAAATATGTCAGAGGGCACGGCGTTCCCCAGGATTTCGAGACCGCGCTCTCCCTCTATCTCAAGGCTGCGGAAAACGGCGATCCCGACGCTCTGCTGAAGATCGGCCAGATCATCGAACAGCCTCCCGCGGAAGCCGTGGCAGAGTTGTACCGCAAGGCCGTCGCCAAGGGTTCCGTGAAAGCCCAGGTGGCCTTGGGAGACTCCATCCTGGCGAGCAAGGACGCCAGTGTGGGCGATGCCTACGCGTGCTATCGCCAAGCCGCGGAAAAGGGCGACGCCGAGGCGCAATACCGGCTGGGCACGATGTATGGCGAGGGCCGGGGAGTCGAGGTCGATGATCAGGAATCCCTGAATTGGTACCGCAAAGCAGCCATACAGGGCCATCCCCTGGCGCAAAGCAGGCTGGGCAGCCTCTATTTCCACGGGCATGGAGTAGGCAAGGACAACCGGCAGGCCGTGACCTGGTGGACCCGTGCGGCGGAACAGGGAAATCGGGATGCCCAGTACAACCTGGGCCTGCTCTATCAGGGTGTAGCACAGAAGCAAGGCGTCGACTGGCTCACCAAGGCGGCCCTGCAAGGGCACGCGCGCGCGCAGTGGGAACTGGGAAAGATCCATGAGGACGAGGACGCCGCCTTCCACTGGTTTCGCAAAGCCGCGGAACAGGGCATCGTCGCGGCGCAACTCGCCCTGGCTGAGCGCTATGCAAGCGGCCACGGTATCGAGGCGGACGACGACGAGGCCTTGCACTGGTACCTGAAGGCGGCGGATCAGGGTGCGTCCGCAGCCTATCTGGCGCTGGGCAGGTTGCTGGAGCAGGGTCACGAGCGTATCGCCTTGAAATGGATACGCCATGCCGCCTTGCAGGGCCAGGTTCCCGCCCAGGTCCTCCTGGGGGAGAAATACGACCTGGGCCAGGGCGTGCCGGCCGACCCGGAGGCGGCCTACTGCTGGTATTCCAAGGCGGCGGAACAAGGATCGGCGGTGGCGTTCCATGCGCTCGGACGCCTGTTTGCGACGGGCCGAGGCGTGCAGGCGGACGAGACCCAGGCCATCGCCTGCTACCGCAAGGCCGCCAAGCTTGGGGTGGCCGCGGCTCAGGCCGATCTCGGAAACTGCTATTTCCAGGGCACGGGTGTGGGCCGGGACAATCGCCTGGCCATTACCTGGTGGACCAAGGCGGCCCACCAGGGGGACGCGGAAGCTCAATTCAGGCTGGGCTGGCTGTGCAGCCAAGGGATCGGTCTGGCCCAGGACGAGCAACTGGCCGAGATCTGGTGGCAGCAGGCCGCCCAGAGGGGGCATGCCCAGGCCATGACCCAACTGGCACGCCTGTACGGAAAAGTTTCCTCCGGGGAGCAGGCTCTGGAGTGGTATCGGAAGGCTGCGGACCGGGGCGACCCGGATGCGCAAAGCGCGTTGGCGGATGCTCTCGCGGGGACGGGCGATACGGACCTGGCGCTGACGTGGTATCTCAAGGCGGCACAACAGGGCCAGGCGCGGGCGCTGGCCGTCCTGGCCGGGCTGGATTTCAGTCCCGTGGCGGATGCGTTGCTGCACCGGGCGGCGGAAAATGGCAGCGCGAGTGCGCAATGGACGCTGGCGCGGCGGCAGGATGAAGATCCGACGCAGGCACTTCGCTGGGTGCGCCTCGCCGCGGAACAAGGGCTGGCACGGGCGCAGTGCGCATTGGGCGAGCGCTATGCGCTCGGCCAGGGGGTGACGCGCGACTATCGCGCCGCCTTGGTCTGGTACCAGAGGGCGGCGGAACAGGACGATGCCAAGGCCCAATGGAATCTGGGCAGCCTGCTCGCCGCCGGACGGGGTGCAGCGCGAAATGTGGAACTGGCCCTCTCCTGGTGCCAGAAAGCGGCCGACCATGGTTTCGTGCCCGCCATCGCCACCCTGGGGAACATGCATGCGCTGGGGCAGGGCGTTGCGGCAGACCCCGTTCAGGCCGTGCATTATTGGAGCCAGGCCGCGGCAGAGGGCGACGCCGAGGCACAGTTCAACCTCGCCACGGCCTACGAACAAGGGAAGGGCATTGCCGTGGACCCGGAACAGGCCCTGACCTGGTTTACCCGCGCGGCCTTGCAGGGCATCGCCCCCGCGCAGGCGCGCCTGGGACTATATTACGCGACGGGCAAAGGCACGCTCGCGGACGTGATCGAAGCGTGCAAGTGGTTCTTGATCGCGGAAGCGGGTGGAGATTCCGGCGCACAGGCCAACCGTATCCACGCGGCTTCCCTGATGTCCCCAGAGCAGCGGAAGGAGTCGGAGCGCCGTGCCCGGGTCTGGTTGTCTGACCAGGCGGTAGGTGCGCCCTCGCCGCCGCGCACGGCCAGGTAGCCGCTCAGCGCAGCAGCGCGATCCACCCTGGCAGGGTCAGGAGAAAGACCAGGCTGCTCCAGCTCGCGGTGAGTGCCGCCGCGCGCACGTCGAGATGGAAACGGTCGGCAAAGGAAGCCGCCATGAGCATGGTGGGCATGGCCGTCTCCAGGACGGCGCCGGCCTGGGCCGGGCGCAATTCGGAGAAGCCGGCGCGTGCCAGGGCATAGACCAGGAAGGGGGCGATCAGCAGTTTCACACTGACCGCCGCGAGTACCGGGCGCGTGGGTTTGAGGTCTCCCCAGGGAATCGACAGGCCGAGGCTGAACATCATCAGGGGAATGGTGGCCTGGCCCATGAACTTGGCGGCCTTGATCAAGGGGGCGGCGTCGATGCCGGAGAGGTTGACCGCGAAGCCCAACACGAAGCCCCAGATCGGCGGCAGAGCCAGGACGGTGCGAAACAGGCTGCTGCCATGGCCGCCTTCGTGCCCTAAGCGGGTGGCGACCCAGACGCCGAAGGTCCAGAGCAGGGGCGTCGAGGCGAGTACGTCGGCGAAGGCGGCGTAGCTGCCGCCGATATCGCCATACAGGAAAGTGAGTGTGGGGTAGCCCATGAACAGGACATTGCCGAAACTGCCGCCGAGCAGGATGGCGGCCCGGGTCTCGCGCTTCAGGTCGCGCCCCAGTCGGGTATGCCAGAGCAGCGGGTAGAGCAGGGCAAAGCTGATGGCGATGCCGGCCACGGTGAGCAGCGGAATGGTGAGCAGTTCGTGGCTGATTGTCGCCTGTGCTGAGAGCGCGAACAGTAGCGGCGGTGCGAACACGTCGATCACCAGGCGGTTCAGATTGACGCGCAAGGCACCGGCCGGGAACTGCGGGCGAAAACGCACCCAGGCGCCACCGGCGGCGACCAGGAGGGCGATGGGTAGCCAGACTTGCAGGAGCAGCTGGAGCAGAAAGGTGGGCGTCACGGGCGTGGCGGGGGCTATTCGCCACTCTCTTCCATGTCCAGTTCCTGGATCTTGCGGGTGAGCGTGTTGCGGCCCCATCCCAGCAAGGCGGCGGCTTCGATCTTGCGACCACCGGTATGGGAGAGTGTGATGCGGATCAGGGTGCGCTCGAATTCGCTGGTGAGCTTGTCGAGGATGCCGGATTCTCCCCGTGCGAGCTGCGCCTGGGCGGTGCGAGCGAGGGCCTCGCTCCAGTGCAGCGCGGTGGCAGCAGGTTCCTGATGCGCTTCCGGCGGCAAGTCCTTGGCTTCGACGACTTGGCTGGGCGCCATGACGGTGAGCCAGTGGCAGAGGTTTTCCAGTTGCCGCACGTTGCCCGGGAAGGGCAGGGCGGCCATCGCCTGTAGGGCCTCGTCGGTGATCTGTTTCATTTCCACACCGAGTTCCCGCGCGCTCTTTTGCAGGAAGTGGCGCGCCAGCAGGGGGATGTCCTCACGCCGTTCGCGCAGGGAAGGCAGCTTGATGCGAATGACGTTGAGGCGGTGGAACAGATCCTCCCGGAACTGGCCGCCGCGTACCCGATCTTCCAGATTCTGGTGGGTGGCGGCGATCACGCGCACATTGACGCGCACCGGGGCATGGCCGCCGACGCGGTAAAACTCGCCGTCGGCGAGCACCCGCAACAAGCGGGTTTGCAGGTCGGCCGGCATGTCGCCGATCTCGTCGAGAAACAGGGTGCCGCCATCGGCCTGCTCGAAGCGCCCGCGTCGCGAAGCGGTAGCTCCGGTGAAAGCACCGCGTTCGTGGCCGAACAGCTCGGATTCCAGTAGATCCTTGGGGATGGCCGCGGTATTGAGCGCAATGAAGGGTTTCTCGCGGCGCGGGCTGTGCCGATGCAGGGCGTGGGCGACCAGTTCCTTGCCGGTGCCGGTTTCTCCAGTGATCAGCACGGTGGTGTGGCTATGCGCGAGACGGCCGATGGCGCGGAACACATCCTGCATCGCCGGCGCCTGACCCAGCATGGACTGGCCCGCGGGACCGACTTCCAGTCCACTGACCGGATCGACGCGGTTGCCTTCCTCGAGCGCGCGGTGGATCAGTTCCAGCGCGTGATTCACGTCGAAGGGTTTCGGCAGGTATTCAAAAGCGCCCCCCTGGAAGGCGGAGACCGCCGAATCCAGGTCCGAGTAGGCGGTCATGATGATGATGGGCAGGCGCGGATGCAGTGCCTTCAGCTTCTCCATGAACTCCAGGCCGCTCATCCCCGGCATGCGGATGTCGGACAGCACCGCACCCGGCGTTTCCTTTTCCAGGGCGAGCAGGGCGCTTGATGCCGAGTCGAAGATGGTGTGTGGCAGGCTCTCGCGCGCCAGTGCCTTTTCAAACACCCAGCGGATGGAGCGGTCGTCGTCGATGATCCAGACAGGTTTCATTTGATGGGCAGGTATATGGTGAAACAGGTGCGGCCGGGGTGGCTGTCCAGATGGATAGCGCCTTCATGACGTTGCACCAGGGTCTGCGCTAGGGTCAAGCCTAAGCCGCTGCCGCCCTCGCGTCCGGAAATCAGGGGGAAGAACACCTGGTCGCGCATTTCCTCGGGAATGCCGGGGCCGTTGTCGATCACGTCCACGCGCAAAGCCAGCTTCCAGCGCTTCATCGCCAGGGTCACCTGGCGCGCCACCCGGGTCTTGAACACGATGCGGCCTTGCACGCCGTTCGTGGGGCCGTCCCAGGAACGACTTACCCCCCTGTGGCCCGGTCGATCTTCCCGAGCCGGGGGGCGTGCCACTTCTTCGAGCGCTTGCGCGGCGTTGCGCGCGATGTTGAGCACGGCCTGGATCAGTTGTTCCGGGTCGCCTTGCAGGTCGGGCAGGCTGATATCGAAGTCGCGGCGGATTTCCAGGCGCGGGTATTCCGCCAGCAGCAGGCTACGTACCCGCTCCAGCACTTCGTGCAGATTTACCGTCTGTACCACGGGCCGCTTTGCCGGCGCCAGCAGGCGGTCGAGCAGGCTTTGCAGGCGGCCGGTCTCCTGGATGATGACCTGCGTGTATTCCTTCAGATCGCTTTCCTCCAGCTCCGCTTCCAGCAATTGTGCGGCACCGCGGATGCCTCCCAGAGGGTTGCGGATCTCGTGGGCCAGTTGGCGCAGCAGGGTCTGGCTGGCCTGGGTCTGTGCCATCACCTTCTCCTCCCGCGCGATGCGTGCGCTGCCGCCGGCCGCGCACAACTCCAGCACGGCGGCACCGGGTGCGGTGTCCAGCGGTGTGACCGTGACGCTGAGCGTGAGCGTCTGGCCGAGGAGTAGCAATTCCAGATTGTGCTCGGTATAGCTCGCGCCCTCGGTGAGGGCGGATTCCAGGACTCGCACCAAATCGGTGCATTCTCCCACCAGTTGGGTCAGGAGCCGCCCACGCGCGTGGTACGCGGATACCCCCAGCAGGTTTTCCGCGGCCGGGTTGAGGTAGCGGATGAACTGCCGCTCATCGACGATGAGCACTGCTGTGGCGAGCAGGTCGAGGCTGGCATCGGCGTAGTTCATCCTTGATTCCTCAGTTGACCGCTCATATTCCCTCGTGAGGTCCCATGAGTATTGAGGTTTGTGCCTTCGATCGCGCTCACCCTCTGGGTGAGCCCGCTACACGCCCGATTGCACGCCTGGCTGCGTTGTACCCGCGCGGGGTACGCCGGATTCGTAAGGTGGTCTAGCCGCCAACGACTCCGCTGCTCCTCCTTGCAGGGGGCGACCATGCGCGTCGTCGCGCACCCGCAAGGGGTAGGTCGGATTCGTACGCGCTCAAGCGCTACGACTCCGCGCCCTTGCCAGACAACTCGCCAGACGCACACTCGGGCGTGTTCAACTGAGGATTCAAGGTTCATGGGCGCGCAGGAGAGGAGGACACAAAATAACTAGCAAGAAACTAGCCAGGAATCAGTGCCGAGAACGGAGTCCGTCACCCGACCCTCATTTCAGGTGCCCCAATTCCTTGTTGAGCATTTCGATGTTTTTTTCGTGCAGGCGTACCGATTCGCCCAAGCGGTCGAATTCCGTGCCTGGCGGACGGTGGGTCCGGGTAGATTGCGCGGCGCTGAGGCCGCGTTGCTCGCTACCGAGTTCTTCCAGCAGGAGTTTGCGCCGCATGTCGTCGCGCTTTCCCTGGGCGTCGGGGTCGACGCGCGGAAAATTGCCGGGCGAGGGGTTGCCGGCGGCACGCTTCCTGTCGATTTTCGTCTCCTGCGCAGTGGACTTCGCGCCGGAGAGTCCTAGTTGCAGTTTTTTTGCACCCGGACGAGGCAGGTTGGTGTAAGTGACATGACCATTCTCGTCGACGAACTTGTAGATTTCGCCGAGCGCGAACTGTGTCCACAGCAGACAGGCGAGCCCAGTGGCCAGCATGCGTCGCCGCGGAGAAAGATGGAGACGTGGTGACATGGGCATGACGGACGCTTCCCTGATGAATCTGCCGGTCGATCACGGATTATAGAGAATCGACCGGCAGGCTTGCGGCGATGTCCGCACTCAAGCCGGGGGCACCGCTAACTCAGTTGAAAACGGCTGGCCGCTGCGGTAAGCCGGGCGGAGAGCTCGGCGAGCGTGGTGGCGGAGAGGGCGGACTTTTCCGCGGTCATGCGGTTTTTTCCGGCCATGACCAGGATTTCCCGGACCCGGTCGCTGATATCGCGGCTGGATTCATCCTGCCTGGCACGAATGCCGTCCATGGTATGGATCTGATCGGTGAGGTTCGCCACCGCGTGGTTGACCTCGGCGATGGCGCGATCGCCTTGATTGGCTTTATCGACCCCCTGCGTGACCGCGATGCGTGCCGATTCCATCGCACGGACCGCCTCGCCGGTTTCACCCTGGATGGTGTGCACCGTGGAGGATATTTCCTCTGTGGCGCGTGCTGTGCGTTCCGCCAGTTTGCGCACTTCGTCGGCGACCACGGCGAAGCCGCGCCCTTGCTCGCCGGCTCTCGCTGCTTCGATGGCGGCATTGAGCGCCAGCAGATTGGTCTGGTCGGCGATATCCTTGATGACGCCGACGATACGGCCGATGACGTCCGAATGGTTGCCCAGGGAGGCTACGACTCTGGCGGTCTGGGTGACCGAGTTCGAGATGGATTCGATGCCGGACGCGGCTTCGCCGATCACCTGCTGGCCGGTGCGCGCCAGTTCGCTGGCCTGGTCGGCCGCCCGCACCATGTTGCTGATGTTCTCGCCCACTTCCGCGATCGCCTGCGTGAGGGCCTGAGCCGCCGAACTGGCATTATCGGCGCACTGTTCCTGGTGACTGGACGCCGCGGCGACCTGCTGGCTGTTGTCCGAGGCATGGTGGGCGCAGTCGCCGATCTTGTCGGCGGCACTTCTGATCTCGCCGACGATGCCGCCGAATTCGTGCGACATATGGTTGAAGGCGCCAGCCACCTGGGCGAATTCGTCGTTGCCCTTGATTGCGACGCCGACTTTCAGATCGCCCTGTGCCAGGCGTATGGCGGCGGCTTCCAGGCTGGCGACACCGCGCATGATGGACTGCCTGATCACCAGGCCCAGGGCGATGGACATGGCTAGACCGACGATCACGCCGATGATGGCCGCCAGGTTGAGTATCCTGGCCAGGCTCTCCACTTTATGCCGATACGCGCCGGCTTCGCCTGTCAGGTGGTCGATGAGCGCGTCGGTGGCGGTGAGTACCCGGGTGAACGCGGGAGTCATGACATCACGGTTCAGCTTGTCGGCTTCGGCGTATTTCTCGCCGCTCAACAGGTCGCGCATCTTGCCGATGCCGTTGATGCCGAAGTCCATGCGGGCGGCCGTGTAGGTTTCCAGTAATTGTTTTTCCTGGGCGGACGAGATTCGTTTTTTGTAGGTTTCGAGAAACTCGCTGATCAGGCGGATGCGTTTGTCGACCTGGTCGAATTTTTCCTGGGCGACAAAACTATCCTGGGCCATGCGCGCATCGTAAATATCGTTACGCATCTGAAACTGACTGACTCGCACGCCTTGCAACTGGTTGATCGAGGTCAGGTGGCGGTCATAGACCTGGGTCAGGGCCATGCTGCTCTGCTGGATGCCCCAGACGCCGACCAGGCCGACCACGAGCAGAAGAACGGAGGAAATGACGGTCAGTGCGATCAGCCGGGTGCCGATCTTCATGTTGTTGAGAAGGTCCATTCGGGGCTCCAGATTGGTATTTCGGGGGCCCTCGGCGGAAACTGGAGGGCAGCATGGGGCGTGCACGTTCTCTATAACGGCAGTCGACAGGATTTCTTCAATCCGAGTGGAAGGCTTGTCGCGGGCGCGTGCCGCCAGGCGCACGCAGTAGCCATAAAAAAAGGGCGGGTTTTTGCAAACCCGCCCCTGTCACTGCCGGCGCGAACGCTTACAGGCTGTAATACATGTCGAACTCGACCGGATGGGTCGTCATGCGGAAACGGTTGACTTCTTCCATCTTCAGATCGATGTAAGACTCGATCCATTCCTTCGAGAACACGCCACCACGGGTCAGGAATTCGTGGTCTTCGGCCAGGTTGTCCAGGGCCATTTCCAGACTATGGCAAACCTTGGGGATGGCCTTCTCTTCTTCCGGCGGCAGGTCATAGAGGTTCTTGTCGGCGGGGTCGCCCGGGTGCATCTTGTTCTGCACGCCATCGAGTCCGGCCATCATCAGCGCGGTGAAGCACAGATAGGGGTTGGAGGAGGGGTCGGGGAAGCGGGTCTCGATGCGGCGAGCCTTGTCGGAGGCCACGTGCGGGATGCGGATGGACGCGGAACGGTTCTTGGCGGAGTAGGCCAGCATGACCGGGGCTTCGAAGCCGGGAACCAGACGCTTGTAGGAGTTGGTGCCGGGGTTGGTGATGGCGTTGAGCGCCTTGGCGTGCTTGATGATGCCGCCGATGTAGTACAGCGCAAACTCGGAGAGGCCAGCGTAGCCGTTGCCGGCGAACAGGTTCTTGCCATCTTTCCAGATCGACTGGTGCACGTGCATGCCGGAACCGTTGTCGCCGACGATGGGCTTGGGCATGAAGGTGGCGGTCTTGCCGTATTGGTGGGCGACGTTATGCACCACATACTTGAGGATTTGGGTCCAGTCGGCGCGCTTCACCAGGGTGTTGAATACGGTGCCGATTTCGCACTGGCCCGCGGTCGCGACTTCATGGTGATGGACTTCGACCGGGACGCCCATTTCTTCCAGGGCCAGAACCATGGCGCCGCGGATGTCATGCAGGGAATCGACCGGAGGAACCGGGAAATAACCGCCCTTGACGCCGGGGCGATGGCCCATGTTGCCACCTTCGTATTTCTTGGCGGAAGACCAGGCAGCTTCTTCGGACTCGATGGCGACGTGGGTGCCGGACATGTCGGAGCCCCAGGTCACGGAGTCGAAGATGAAGAATTCGGGTTCCGGACCGAAATAGGCGGTGTCGCCCAGGCCGGTGGACTTCAAGTAGGCTTCGCCGCGCTTGGCGATGGAGCGCGGGTCGCGGTCATAGCCCTTGCCCGTGTCGGGTTCGACGACGTCACAGGTCAGGATCAGTGTGGGCTCGTCCATGAAGGGGTCGAGGTTGGCGGTGTCGGGATCCGGCATCAACTGCATGTCGGAAGCCTGGATGCCCTTCCAGCCGGCGATGGAGGAGCCGTCGAAGGCGTGGCCGTCGGTGAATTTGTCTTCGGTGAAACCATGCTGGGATACGGGCACGGTGACGTGCTGTTCCTTGCCGCGGGTATCGGTAAAACGGAAATCGACAAATTTGATGTCGTTATCCTGGATCATCTTCATTACATCGGCGACCGCCATTTCGAACTCCTTGTCTGACTGGTTTGCGTGAGTGGTATATCCACGGGAGGGGGTTAAGCAGGTTTCATGCCACTCCCGGTAAGGGGACGAACTATTGTGCCACAAGGACCTGCCCTGAAGCTGGGAAAAAGTGTGCACCACATTGGTGCTGTTAGCGCCAAGTCAGTGCGTAGATTCGCTCATACGCAGGTTACCGCCGGGGGCCAAGCTCGGGTAGCCTATGCCGACCCGATACACCGCCCGCTGAACATGTCCGACCGTTACGCCGTTTTCGGCAATCCCATCGCCCATACCCTGTCGCCGCGCATTCATGCCGCGTTTGCCGCGCAAACCGGCCAGGCCTTGACCTACGAGGCGCTCCTGGCGCCATTGGGCGGTTTTCCCGAGGCCGTGGCGGCTTTTTCCCGCGCCGGCGGGCAAGGTGCCAATGTCACCGTGCCGTTCAAGGAAGAGGCTCACGCGCTTTGCGATCATTTGAGCCCGCGTGCCGAAGCCGCCGGCGCGGTGAATACCCTGAAGTTCGCGGGTGACGCCATCTTCGGTGACAACACCGATGGCGTCGGTCTGGTCAACGATCTGACCGGCCGCCTCGACCTGGAAGGAAAACGTATCCTGCTGCTGGGCGCGGGGGGGGCCGCGCGCGGTGTGGTGTTGCCTCTGCTGCAACAGCGGCCGGCGGAGCTGTTCATCGTCAACCGCACGGCGGCCAGGGCGGAAGAGTTGGCCGCCCGTTTTGCCACGCCGGGCGTAATGCGGGGCGGCGGCTATGAGGCACTGGAGGGCCGGCGCTTCGATCTGGTGATCAACGCCACCGCGGCTAGTTTGTCCGGCGACCTGCCGCCGCTGCCGGCGGGGGTGTTCGCGCCGGGTGCGCAGGCCTACGAGATGATGTACGGTCGCGACACGCCTTTCCTGGCCTTTGCCCGCGGCGAGGGCGCGCACGGCAGCGATGGTCTGGGCATGCTGGTGGAGCAGGCGGCGGAAGCGTTCTTCCTCTGGCGCGGCGTGCGCCCCAAGACCGCGCCGGTCATGGCCATGCTTCGGGCCTGCTGATGTTGCGCCTGATCTGGAAGGTTCTCCTGTGGTGCCTCGTCCTGCTCCTGCTCATGCAGTTCTGGTACCTGGGGCATGTGTTCTGGTGGCAGTCTTACGACCCCGCTTCCACCGCCTTCATGGAGGCCGGGTTGGCGCGCATGCAGGAGAAGAATCCCGAGGCGGCGTTGCGCCATCGCTGGGTGGATTACCCGCGCATCTCCATGAATCTCAAGCGTGCGGTGATCGCCGCCGAGGATAGTCGCTTCCTGGAACACGAGGGCTTCGACTGGGACGGCATGGAAACGGCCATGCAGAAAAATCTGAAAAAAGGCCGCATCGTCGCCGGTGGTTCAACCATCAGCCAGCAACTGGCGAAGAATCTATTTCTATCGGCCTCGAAAAATCCCTTCCGCAAGCTGCAAGAAGCGATCATCACGGTGATGATAGAGCGGGTCTGGAGCAAACGCCGCATCCTCGAGGTCTATCTCAACGTGATCGAGTGGGGCAACGGCATCTACGGCGCCGAATCCGCCTCGCGCCGCTATTTCAAGAGTTCCGCCGCCAGCCTGGGACCAGGGCAGGCGGCGCTGCTGGCGGCGATGATACCCAACCCACGCTACTACCAGGACCACCGCGGTGCGCGTGGTCTGCTGCGGCGCCAGGGCATCATCGCCGCGCGCATGGCGCAGGTCTCGGTGCCGCGCTAAAGCGCACGCCGCCCCGAAAGGGACGCCTCTCGCCATGCCCGTAAACCTGCGGTCAAACCTTCGCGCGGCTTGCCGTAAGGTTGCCGCGGCGTTGGCCGAACCACTGCAAGGCGATGTAGGTCAACCAGCCGATGACCGCCATGGAAAGAATGAAACCGCCGTAGGCCAGGGGCCAGGGGATGGCGTGGGTCATCATGGAAAATTCGGACATGCCGCCGATGCCGGCCACCACGTTGATCGGCATGAACACGATGCTGATCGTGGTGAGCACGCCTATGCGCTGGTTCTGGTTGATGTTGATGAAGCCGACCGTGGCGTCCATCAGGAAGTTGATCTTGTCGAACAGGAAGGCGGTATGGCTATTGAGCGACTCGATATTGCGCAGGATTTCTTTCGCATCACCTACCTGGTCCTGACTCAGGAATTTTCCCCGCATGAGAAACGAGATCATGCGCTGGGTGTCCAGGATGTTGCTGCGGATACGTCCGTTGAGGTCTTCCTCCTCGGCGATGTCCGCCAGGATCCCGGCGGCTTCCGCATCGCTGATGGTCTCGGAGAGAACCTTGCGGCTGACCTGCCCCAGGGTTGTGTAGACATCTTCCAGAGAATCGGCTGAATATTCGACATCGGCGCCGAACAGGTCGAGCAGGACATCCTTGCAGTCCGAGACATAGCCCGGCTGATTGCGCGCGCGCAGCCTTTGCAGGCGGAATACCGGCAACTCCTGGTTGCGCACGGTGAACAGGATGTCGGTATGGATGATCAGTGCCACCGGTACGCTGCGCGAGTCTCCCTCGCGGTCGAGCAGGAAGTTGGCATGGAGATGAATCTCGTCGTTCTCCTCCACGTAGAAGCGCGCGCTCGCTTCCAGGTCGGTGAGTTCATCCGGATCGGGCAACTCCAGGCCGAAATGCTTGCCGATGCTGTTGCGCTCGGCCTTCGAAGTCTCCAATAGGTCGATCCAGATCGGGTGGATGTCTTGCAGATCCTTGCGGTTGACTATGGTCACCCGGCGCAGGCGTCCATTGACGAGTTCGAAGGCACTGATCTGGCCCTTGCCGCTGCGTGGTTCCCTGGCGCCAACCAACTGCGAGGCCAGATCGTCGGGAATTTCCCAGAGGATGTCTTCGATCTTCTCCTCATCCACTTGTTTCCAGAGCAGTTTGGCATCCTCTAGCGAGAGCGCGGCCAGGATATCGCTGATGTCCGAGGCGGCGAGGGGGGTCAGGAACTTGTGCAGTTCCACCAGGTGTTGTTTGTGCACCAGCCCTTCGACCAGGTCGTGCCGTGGCATGGGTTGGTTGTGCAACATGCTTTCCACGATTTTTTGTTTGTTGAGCAGATCCTTGATGGTTTGCTGCGGCATCTGCGTACTCCGAGTGGTGGCGGCCATTGCAGGTTGGGCTGCGCCCGTCCTGATGGTCACGCCTGTAGTCCTTTGGGTAAAGGGAAGTTGACGTTTTCTTCCGCTCCGGCCAGGTCGCTGACCGAACTGGCGCCGAGTTCGCGCAGGCGCGCGATCACGCCTTCCACCAGGACTTCCGGCGCCGAGGCCCCTGCCGTGACACCGGCATTTTTCTTACCGGCTAGCCACTCCGGCTGCAATTGCGTGGCGTCGTCGATCATGTAGGCCGGCATACCGGCCTTGGCGGCGACTTCGCGCAGGCGATTGGAGTTGGAACTGTTGACCGATCCGACCACGATGACCACGTCGCATTGTGTGGTCAGCGCCTTCACCGCGTCCTGGCGATTCTGCGTCGCATAGCAGATGTCGTCCTTCTTCGGGCCGCTGATCTCCGGAAAACGTGTGCGCAGGGCCGCGACCACTCGGCTGGCATCATCCACCGACAGCGTGGTCTGGGTGACGTAGGCCAATTTCTTCGGGTCGGCGATGCGAAGGCCGGCGACGTCCTCCGGGGTTTCCACCAGATACATCCCCATATCCGACTGCCCCATGGTGCCCTCCACTTCCGGGTGGCCCTTGTGGCCGATCATGACGATCTCCATCCCGGCTTCGCGCATCTTCTTCACTTCCACATGCACTTTGGTGACCAGCGGACAGGTGGCGTCGAACACGTTGAGGCCGCGCGCCAGGGCTTCCCTGCGTACCGACAGGGGTACGCCATGCGCGCTGTAGATCAGTGTGGCGCCCGGGGGTACCTGGGTCAGGTCCTCGATGAAGATCGCCCCCTTGGTCTTGAGGTCGGCCACCACGAACTTGTTGTGGACGACTTCGTGACGCACATAGATGGGCGCGCCATATTTTTCCAGGGCACGCAGGACGATGGTGATGGCGCGGTCGACGCCGGCGCAGAAACCGCGGGGATTGGCGAGGAGGAGGTTCATGGCGTATGTGGCAAGTGGTTACCTACCCGCGATTTCGCTGGCGAGGATCTTCACTTCGAAGGTCACGGGCAGTCCGGCCAGGGGGTGGTTGAAGTCGATGCGTACGTGTTCGGCGCCGATCTCCAGTACCGATCCGGTGAGAACCTGTCCGTTGGGCAAGGAGAAATCGACTCCGCCATCGACTTCCAGCACCATGTCGGCGGCGAGATGGGCGGCGAAGTCCGCGCGTGGCAGGCTGTGGACCATGACCGGGTCGTGGTCACCGAAGGCTTCGCCAGGGCCGAGTTCGTATATGTGGTGGTCGCCGACTTCCAGGCCCAGAAGCAGGATCTCCAGGCGACCTTCCAGTTCTCCCACCCCCAGGGTAAAGGTTTCCGGACCGGCGTCGAAGGTGTTCACCACTTCCTGGCCGGCGCATTCCAGCCGGTAGTGCAAGGTGACCAGGTTGCCCGGGCGCAGGCTCATGGTGGGTCGTCCTTGCGGTCAAGCAACGTGTCGGGGAGCGGTTCTGGCGTTGTTTTCGGGTCGGGGGTTGCCGTCAAACTGTCCCAGACCAGCAGCGCCGCACCCAGCGTGATGGCGCTATCCGCCACGTTGAAAGCGGGCCAATGCCAGGCACCCAGGTGGAAATCCAGGAAATCGATGACATAGCCATAGAGCAACCGGTCGATGACATTGCCCAGCGCGCCGCCCAGGATCAGGGCCAGGGCGATGGCGTAGCGTGGCCGGGAGGCCCGGCGCAACAGGAAGAAAATGACGACACAGGCGACGAGAGCGATCCCCAGGAAGAAAAAGCGCTGCCAGCCAGGTTGGTTGGCGAGCAGGGAAAAGGCCGCGCCGGGGTTGTGGATGTGAACCAGGTTGAAGTAGCCGGTCACGGCGACGACATCGACGTAGGCGCGGAGGTGTTCGCCGAGGGCGAATTTGCTGAGTTGGTCGAGCACGATCGCCAGGGCGGAGAGCCAGAGCCAGTACAGGCCGGAACGCGTGGCGTTCATTGCGCGCTCCCGTGGCGCAGGCTTCCGGCCCGTGCGGGGCGGTTCGCGGACAGGGAAGCCCGCGCTACATCAGGCGTACGCACGTCGCTCTCCTTCGCCATACAGATTGCTCACACAGCGTCCGCACAGGCCAGGATGTTCGGCCACGGCCCCCACGTCTTCGCAGTAATGCCAGCAGCGCTCGCATTTGGCATCCGCACTCGGTCTGACTTCGATGCGGTCCGTATCGGCCTCGACCAGCACGGCCTTCGAGACGATCAGGACGAATCGCAGTTCGTCGCCGAGGGGCGCGTAGATTGCATGCGTTTTTGGGGCAGCGAACAGGGTGACTTCGGCTTGCAAGGAAGACCCAATATTGCCCGCGGCGCGCAAACTTTCCAGTTCCTTCTGGATGGCGGACCGGCCGGCGCGAATCTCGGTCCAGCGGGCGAGCAGTGTGTCTTCGTCGGCCTGAAGTGGCAACTCGTGCCAGCGGCTCAAGAACACGCTTTCCGACTTGCATTGCAGCGCCCAGATTTCCTCGGCGGTGGCGGAAAGAATGGGGGCGAGCAGGCGGGTGAGCGTGTGCAGGATGTGCCACAGTGCCGTCTGCGCCGCGCGCCGACCTTGGGCGTTGGCCCCGCTGGTGTAGAGGCGGTCCTTCAGCACGTCCAGGTAGAAAGCGCCCAGGTCTTCCGAGCAGAAGGCGTGCAGGCGCTGCACCGCAGTGTGGAAGCTGTAGTCGCGGTAGTCGGCCAGCACGGCCTCCTGCATGCGCCGGGTCAGAGCCAGTGCGTAGTGGTCGATTTCCAGCAGATCGCTCAGCGCCACCTCGTCCGTGGCCATCTCGAAGTCGGCGGTGTTGGCGAGCAGGAAACGCAGCGTGTTGCGGATGCGGCGGTAGCCGTCCACCGACCGCTTCAGGATCTCGTCGGAAATGCTCAGCTCGCCGGAATAATCGGTGCTGGCCACCCATAGGCGCAGGATGTCGGCACCATAGGTATCCATGACCTTCTGCGGCGCGATCACATTGCCCTTGGACTTGGACATCTTGTGGCCCTTGGCGTCCACCACGAAGCCATGGGTCAACAATGCCCGGTAGGGGGCATGGCCATCGCTGGCGCAGCCGGTGAGCAGGGACGACTGGAACCAGCCGCGATGCTGGTCGGAGCCTTCCAGGTAGAGATCGGCTGGATGTTCCAGGCCTTCCCGTTCCTTGAGCAAACAGGCGTGGGTGACCCCGGAATCGAACCAGACGTCCAGGGTGTCTCTGGATTTCACATACTCTTCCGCCTCGACACCCAGGAGTTCCAGGGGGTCCAGGTCGAACCAGGCTTCGATGCCGCGTTGCTCCACCCGCAGCGCTACGGTTTCCAGCAATTCCCGGCTGCGCGGGTGTAGCGCTCCAGTGGTCTTGTGCGTGAAGAAGACGATAGGCACGCCCCAGTTGCGTTGCCGCGAGATGCACCAGTCCGGGCGGCCCTTCATCATCGCCGTGAGGCGCTCGCGCCCCCAGGCGGGGAAAAACTCGGTTTCCTCCACCGCTCGCATGGCGAGGTCGCGCAGGGTGAAATCCCCTCCCACTCCCCTTTGGGAAAGGGGAGAATCCGACGCGACTGCGAGGTTTTCCCGACTTTGGGAAAGGGGGGGGGCGGACGCGACGGCGAGGTATTCCCCCCTTTGGAAAAGGGGGGGCAGGGGGGATTGGGTGTTCATCCCGATGAACCACTGCCGTGTGGCGCGGAAGATGATCGGCGTCTTGTGCCGCCAGCAGTGCGGGTAACTGTGTTTGAGATTGCCGCGGGCGAGCAGGTGGCCCATTTCGCTGAGAGTCGCCAGCACCTTCTTGTTGCCATCCCACACGGAGAGGCCGCCGACGATGGGTGTTTCCATATAGAACTTGCCGTCGTCGCCGACCGGGTTGGCGACTTCCAGTCCGTATTTCAGGCCGGCGATATAGTCGTCCTGGCCATGTCCCGGGGCGATGTGGACCAGGCCCACACCCGCATCCAGGGTGACGAAATCGGCCAGGATCAGCGGCACCTGGCGGTCGGAGAAGGGGTGCTGCAATTGCAGGCCTTCGAGTGCCACGCCCTTGACTTGGGCGACGGTTTCCACAGCCTCGAACTCGTAACGCCGGATTGCGTCTTCAGCCAGATCGCGGGCCAGGATCAGGAGGCCCTTGGGGGTGCGAACCAGGTCATAGATGAATTCCGGGTGCGCCGCCACCGCGCGGTTGGCGGGAAGCGTCCAGGGCGTTGTGGTCCAGATCACGGCGTAGGCCGGTGTGTCGATATGGGCTACGCCGATGCGCCGGGCGAGGTCATCGAGATCCGCGACCGGGAAGGCTACGTCGATGCTGGGCGACACCTTGTCCTCATACTCTACTTCCGCTTCCGCGAGGGCCGAGCCGCAATCCACGCACCAGTGCACCGGTTTGGCGCCCAGATACAAATGGCCGTTGCCCTGGATGATCCCGAGTTGGCGAATGATGTCCGCCTCGAACTGGAAATCCATAGTCCGGTAGGGGTGTTCCCAGTCGCCCAGGACGCCTAAGCGGATGAAATCGGCCTTCTGCCGCTCCACCTGGCTGGCGGCGTATTCACGGCAAAGTTCGCGGAACTTGGCCGGCGCCATGGCCTTGCCGTGCGCCTTTTCCACCACCAGTTCGATCGGCAGGCCGTGACAATCCCAACCTGGCACATAGGGCGCGTCGAAACCATCCAGGGTTTTGGACTTGACGATGATGTCCTTGAGGATCTTGTTCACCGCGTGGCCGATGTGGATGTCGCCGTTGGCGTAGGGTGGGCCGTCGTGGAGGATGAATTTCGGCAGCCCGGCGCAGGCGGCTCGAATCTTCTCGTAGAGCTTGTTCTCCTGCCATCGCTTGATCCAGCCCGGCTCCCGCTTCGCGAGGTCGCCGCGCATGGGGAAGGGGGTGTCGGGCAGATTCAGAGTGTCTTTGTAGTCGGGCATTTTTTTTATTTGGTTTGGTCAGGATTGCGGCGGGAGCGTAGGGAAAGGAGGTTTCGCCGGGCGCCGCCCGGCAACCCCCAATCCCACCTCTTCCCGATCAAGCACTCAACAACTCCCGTGCCTGGGCGGCGTCCCGATCAATCTGGGCGATGAGGCTATCGAGGTCCGGGAATTTCGCTTCTTCGCGCAGCTTGTGCAGGAATTCCACGCGCAGATGTTGCCGGTAGATGTCGCGAGCGAAATTGAACAGATGCACCTCCAGAGTCGGGCGGCCGTTGGTGTGTACGGTGGGGCGGGTGCCCAGGCTGGCTACGCCGGGCCAGTCGGGGTGTTCCAGGCCCTGGACACGCACTGCGAAGATGCCCTTCAGCGGCGGCTTGTTGTGCTTCAGTTGGATGTTGGCGGTAGGGTAGCCGATCTTGCGGCCCAACTGGTCGCCGCCGACGACACGGCCGGAGATCGAATAGGGTCTGCCCAGCAGTTGCGCGGCCATGGCCATGTCACCCGAGCTCAACGCTTCGCGCACGATGGTGCTGGAAGCACGCTGACCGACGGCTTCCACGGTTTGCAAGGATTCGGCCTGGAAGCCGAACTCGCCACCCATGCGTTCGAGCAGAGGGAAGTCACCCGCCCGCCTGGCACCGAAGCGGAAGTCGTCGCCCACCAGCACATAGCGCGCCTTGAGGCCTTCCACCAGGATGCGGCGCACGAAATCCTCGGCGGAAAGCGCAGCGAAATCCCGGGTGAAGCGGCAGATATGGACATGTGCCATGCCCAGGCCGCGCAAGATTTCCAGTTTCTCGCGCAAGCTGGTCAGGCGACCGGGAGCGGATTGCGGCGCGAAGATTTCTCGTGGATGCGGCTCGAAGGTCAGCACGGTGGGGGCCGCGCCCACCGAGGTCGCGCGCGCGGTCAGGCGCGCCAGCATGGCCTGATGGCCGAGATGGATGCCGTCGAAGTTGCCGATGGTGACGGCGTTGGGACGGGTGGCATGAGGCCAGCCGTGGGTCATCAACATGGCATGGAATGGGTGGCTATAAAGTGCGAATCTTAGCGACTCGCAAGGGGTGGAGTCTATGCGGGCGCTCGCTGGTTCTCCGTCCATGGGCGACGTGGATGGTTGAGGACCAGGTTGCCGCTAACTTCCGCATCTCGTCGATGGCGGCGCCCGTGTCCGAACACCGGTGTATCACGTTCATTCACTCGTTCCTTGTACCACGCGTCCGCATGTCGAGATACAGCGATTCCACGCGTTCCCGCGCCCATGGAGTGCGACGCAGGAACTTGAGGCTGGAGGATATGCTGGGATCTTGGGTGAAGCAGCGGATGTCGATGCGTTGCCCCAGTTCAGGCCAGCCGTAACGAGCCACCAACTCGTTCAAGAGTTGTTCCAGGGTGATGCCGTGGAGAGGATTGTTGGGCTGTGTCATCGTCCCGGATCGGTATGAATCGGATGGCATGGGCGCCATCACACCTTCTTCACGAATTCCGATTTCAACTGCATGGCACCGATGCCGTCGATCTTGCAGTCGATATCATGGTCGCCCACCACCAGGCGAATGTTTTTCACCTTGGTGCCCACTTTGACCACCAGGGACGAACCCTTGACCTTCAGGTCCTTGATTACCGTGACGCTGTCGCCGTCCGCCAGCACGTTGCCGTTGGCATCGCAGACTACGCGTTTGTCGTCCGTGCTTTCCGCCGCCGCCTGGGGCCACTCGTGGGCGCATTCCGGGCAGACGAACAGAGCGCCATCTTCGTAGGTGAATTCCGAATGGCAGATCGGGCAGGGGGGCAGGGTGCTCATGGGTAGATTCCTGATACGGACGAAACGGGGCCGGAGAGAACTGGGCCGGAAACGAAAAAGGCCACTGGTTAAGGTATTCCATTACACACAACTCATAGCGCATGAGCCTCGCGAGCGAATCTGATCCCTGCGGCGAAATCCATGACGCGCTGGAGGCCGAGCCAAATGGTCTTCACGCCCGGCTCGCCATCGCCCTTGCGCGCCAGGAAGCTGCCG
>CAILNT010000025.1 GCA_903835655.1 uncultured Pseudomonadota bacterium
AAATTCCCCACTGCTGCCTCCCGTAGGAGTCTGGGCCGTGTCTCAGTCCCAGTGTGGCGGATCATCCTCTCAGACCCGCTACAGATCGTCGCCTTGGTAGGCCTTTACCCCACCAACTAGCTAATCTGACATCGGCCACTCCAATCGCGCGAGGTCTTGCGATCCCCCGCTTTCTCCCTCAGGACGTATGCGGTATTAGCGTAACTTTCGCTACGTTATCCCCCACGACTGGGTATGTTCCGATGCATTACTCACCCGTTCGCCACTCTCAAGGGCCGAAGCCCTCTACCGTTCGACTTGCATGTGTAAAGCATGCCGCCAGCGTTCAATCTGAGCCAGGATCAAACTCTTCAGTTCAATCTCTGTTAACTCTTACTCCCCATCCTCGCGGACGGAGCGCTTCACGCTTCAGTATCTCTACTGATTCGCGTAAGCATTAGGTTTTACTTTCGCTTCAGTCAGAACACCCCGGTCTTACCCAGGACGCCCCAACCACCAAACCCAATGCCCACACTTAAAGGCTGTAAGCAACTTGTTAAAGAACTGTTTTTAAACACTTTTTTACTTCTTTCCCATCCCCCACACCGCTTCGTATCAGCAGCGAGAGGCCGGCATTCTACAGACTTACTCAACTTCGTCAACACGTTTCTTTTTTTGATTCGCCTTCCAGCAAACCCGGTCGACCTCATTCGCCTGCACCTGCTTCGTCGCCGCGTTTCAGCAGCGAGAGGGCGGCATTATAAGGAGCCAGCCACGATGGTCAACCTTTTGTTTCAAATATCTTACAAACCGCATAATTTCATTTTATAATCAACGACTTATGAAGAAATCGTGATGCGGGCGTAGCGCCGCTTTCCAATCTGGGCCGTGACCGTAACCCCCACTTTCAGCACCCACCCCTTATCTGCGACCTTTACGCCGTCCAGTTTCACGCCGCCGCCCGCGATGCTGCGGATCGCCTCGGAAGTACTGGGAACCAGGCCCGCGAGCTTGAGCGCCTGGACCAAGGGCAGGCCTTCGGGTGGGGCGGGCAGCGTGAATTCGACCATGTCCTCGGGCAGTACGCCCTGACGAAAACGGGCTTCGAAATCGCTCAATGCGGCCACTGCCGCTTGGCGATCGTGGAAACGCGTGACGATCTCCTGGGCGAACATCACCTTGATGTCGCGCGGATTCCGCCCCTCGTCCACCTCCTTCTTCCATTGCCGAACGACGCTCAGCGGCTCGAAAGAGAGCAGTTCGATGTAGCGCCACATCAAGGTGTCGGACACCGACATGAGCTTGCTGAACTGCTCGAACGCCGGCTCATCGACACCGATGTAGTTGCCCAGCGACTTGGACATCTTGTTGACGCCGTCCAGGCCCTCCAGCAAGGGCATGGTGAGGATGCACTGCGAGGGCTGGCCGTAATGGCGTTGCAGCTCACGGCCCATGTGCAGGTTGAACTTCTGATCCGTCCCGCCCAGTTCCAGGTCGGCCTTGAGGGCCACGGAGTCATAGCCTTGAATCAGGGGATAGAGAAATTCATGGATGGCGATGGGCTGGCCATTGGCGTAACGCTTGGAGAAATCATCGCGTTCGAGCATGCGCGCCACCGTGTGCTTCGCCGCCAACTTGATCATGTCGGCCGCGCTCATCCCCCCCATCCAGCGAGAGTTGAATTCCACCTCGGTCCTGTCCGGGTCCAGTATCTTGAACACCTGAGACTGGTAGCTGCGCGCGTTCAGCTCGACCTGCTCCGGGGTAAGCGGCGGTCGGGTCGTGTTCTTTCCGGTGGGATCCCCAATCATGCCGGTGAAATCGCCGATCAGAAACACGGCCTGGTGGCCCAGATCCTGTAGCTGCCGCAGTTTATTGAGCAGCACGGTATGGCCCAGGTGCAAATCCGGCGCGGTGGGATCGAATCCGGCTTTCACCCGAAGCGGGCGGCCAGTTTTCAGCTTCTCGACCAGTTCGGCTTCGACCAGAAGCTCGTCGCAGCCGCGCTTGATGGTTTCAAGGGCGTCTTCGATAGAAGGCATGGGAACCAGCATAAGGGGAGGAAGGGAGACTACGCGGTGCGGCCCCGAGCCCGGATGATCCGGACCTGGCAAGCTCGCCTGTTTTCGTGTTCATGGTGCCGACGGCGAGACTCGAACTCGCACGACTTTCGTCACTGCCCCCTCAAGACAGCGTGTCTACCAATTTCACCACGTCGGCATTACTCGGCTGGTTCCAGGAACCCGCCGTAAAACTCATTTCGGGATTGCGCCCGATTTATCCAGCGGACCCGGCATGGACTGCGGGGTCACCGGAGCCACGCGCTGAGCGATCGGCTTGGCCGCCTCGCCCTTGTGGCCAGAAAAATAGGTCAGTGTCATGCTGGTCAGGAAGAAGCCGGTAGCCAGCACTGCGGTCGTGCGCGACAGGAAGTTGGCCGATCCGGTGGCGCCGAACAGGCTTCCGGAGGAGCCACTGCCGAATGCCGCACCCATGTCGGCACCCTTGCCATGCTGCATCAGCACCAGACCGATCAGGGCCATCGCCACCAGCACATGAACGATCCAGACAAGAAATTCCATAATATTTCCTCAACCCTTAACCAGCCCGGCAAATCGCCAGGAAATCTTCCGCATTCAAAGCCGCACCACCGATCAGGCCACCGTCGATATCCGGCTGGCCCAGCAACTCGACGGCGTTATTGGGTTTCATGCTACCGCCGTACTGGATCACCAGACCCTCGGCCACAGTGGCGTCCAGCGCACGCACCTTGGCGCGAATGAAGGCATGCACCGCCTGCGCCTGCGCCGGACTGGCGGTCACACCCGTCCCGATCGCCCAGACCGGCTCATACGCCACAACTGCACGGGCCAGCGAAGCCACGCCGCACTTGGCGATCACGGCGTCCATCTGCCGTGCCACCACGGCTTCCGTGACTCCAGCTTCGCGCTCTGCCAGCGTCTCGCCGACGCAAAAAATCGGGGTCATGCCTGCCGCTTGCACGGCCGCAAACTTATCCGCCACCAGGGCGTCCGTCTCTCCGTATATCGCGCGGCGCTCTGAATGGCCCACGATCACGTAGCCGCAGGAAAAATCCTTCAGCATGGAAGCAGAGACTTCGCCGGTGAAAGCGCCTTTCGCCTCCTGGCTGACATTCTGTGCACCCCAGACGATGGAACTGCCCTGGAGCCTGGATTGGACCTGCGCCAGATAGGGGAAAGGCACGCACACCGCCACGCCCGCCTTCACGTCCGCCATCCCGGCAAGCAGGCCGGACAACAGCGCTTCGTTTTCAGACAGACTGCCATGCATCTTCCAATTGCCGGCGACCAGTTTGCGACGCATCGGGTTTCCCCCTTAAAAAAGGGGGCGAATGGTAAGGGGGAATGTGCCGCAGGTCAATCCGTTCTCGCAACGGCTCGAAATCGACCGGGCCATGTCGCCTGCCGTGCACGGCTGTAACGAAAGTTACACACTCTGCTGTCACATTCACGGGCCATGCCAGCCGTTCGCTCTGTCTTCATATCGGATGTCCATCTGGGCACCCGCGCCTGTCAAGCCGACAGCCTGCTCGCCTTCCTGCGCGAGTACCCCGCCCGCCATCTCTTTCTGGTGGGGGACATTATCGACTTCTGGAGCATGAGCCGAAGTATCCACTGGAGCCCGGCGCAGAACACCGTGATCCAGAAGGTGCTCAGGCGCGCGCGCCATGGCGAACAAGTCGTGTTCGTCCCGGGCAATCACGACGAGGCGTTACGCGATTACTGTGAAACGGCCTTCGGCGATATCCGGATGGAACGCGAATGGATACACGAAGCTGCCGACGGCCGCCGCTTCCTGCTCGTCCATGGCGACGACTTCGACCAGGTTACGCGTCATCACCGCTGGGTCGCACTCCTGGGCGACGCCGCCTACAACCTGCTGGTGAGCCTCAATGGCACGCTATCCTGGCTGCGCCGCCAACTCGGCGTAAGCGGCTACTGGTCACTGGCAGGATATGCCAAGAGACGGGTGAAGACGGCCTTGCAGTTCATCTTCGATTTCGAGGATTCGGTCATCCACCATGTTCGTGAACGCGGTCTAGATGGCGTCATCTGCGGCCATATCCACTGGGCTGCGCTGAAACAGGTCGACGGCTTGACGTATGCCAATTGCGGCGACTGGGTGGACTCCTGTACCGCCATCGTCGAACACGAGGATGGCCGGCTGGAGATGGTGGAGTGGCGTGGTGAACTTCCGCAGAGTACGGCGAGCCGGGACGAGTCCGATTGATGCGCGTCCTGATGGTTTCTGACGTGTATTTCCCGCGCATCAACGGCGTCTCCACCTCCATCGAAACCTTCCGCGGCGCGCTCGCCACCCACGGGGTAGAAGCCACCCTGGTGGTACCCAGTTACGGCGACGACGAGCCCGCGCGGGACGTCATCCGCGTGCCCTCGCGGCGCGTTCCGCACGATCCGGAAGACCGCCTGGCGCAATATGCGAAACTGCGCCGCGCCACCCTCGAAGCCGCCGCTGACTGCGATGTGATCCACGTCCAGACGCCCTTCGCCGCGCATTATGCCGGCCTGAATGCCGCCCGCCGCCTGCGTAAGCCCGTCATCGCCACCTACCACACCCTGTTCGAAGAATACCTCCAGCACTATATCCCCTGGCTGCCCGCGGCCATGCTGCGCGGTCTGGCGCGGCGTTTCTCGCGGGGCCAGTGCAACGAACTGGATGCCGTGATCGTGCCCTCCTGCGCCATGCGCACACGCCTGCGCGACTATGGCGTCCGCCGCCCCCTGCATGTACTGCCCACCGGCCTGCCCGCAGGGGCTTTCATTCCAGGCGACGGCGCGGCTTTCCGAAGCCGGCATGGCATCGCGGCGACGCGCCCTGTGGTGCTGTTCGTCGGACGGGTCGCGCATGAAAAAAATATCGCTTTTCTCCTGGAGGCTATCGCCGTAGTGCGCGACAGTTTGCCGGACATCCTGTTCCTGGTCACCGGTGAAGGGCCGGCACGCGCCGACCTGGAGCGACACGCCGCACGGCTTGGCCTATGCGCGCACACGCGTTTCCTCGGTTACTTGGATCGCAGGAACGAGCTGCCCTCCGCTTACGCCGCCGCCGATGCGTTCGTGTTCGCTTCCCGCACCGAGACCCAGGGCCTGGTCCTGCTCGAAGCGATGGCCCAGTCCTGCCCGGTCGTGGGGCTGTCGCTCATGGGCACGGCGGACATCCTGGGCCCCCTGCGCGGCTGCCGTATCGCGCCGGACGATCCCGGCGGTTTCGCCGCGGTCTTGCTGGAATTGCTGGCCGACCCGGCCGGGCGCGCCCGGCTCGGCACGGCGGCGCGCGCCTACGCCCAGGAATGGTCCGATCAAGCACTGGCAGGGCGGCTGGCGATGTTGTACCGGGAGTTGCTGGAGTGAAGTCGGAAGCGATCGACTGCCCGAACGCCGAGCCAGCCCCTCTGGCGGGAAGCGAGGACTGTTTGGCGCCGCTGCGCATCCTCCTCGTCACCGAGACCTATCCCCCGGAAATCAACGGCGTGGCCATGACCACGGAACGCATGGTGCAAGGCTTGCGCGCACTCGGCCACTGGGTGGGCGTGGTGCGTCCCAGGCAAAGGCATGACCGCGACGAGGCCGGCACCTGGACCGTACCCGGCCTGCCGATCCCGAATTACCCCGGCCTGCGCCTGGGGTTTCCGGCCCGTTGGCAACTGAGCCGGCTGATGCAGCGTCTGCGGCCCGATCTGGTGCACGTCGTCACGGAAGGCCCACTGGGCTGGGCCGCCGTGAGCGCCGCACGTGCGCGGAAATTGCCGCTCACCTCCGGCTATCACACGCACTTCGCTCAATACAGCAGCCATTACGGCGTAGGCTGGCTGACACCCTGGGTCAGCGGCTGGCTCGACGCGCTGCACCGGCGTTGCCACGCCACGCTGGTGCCAACGCCGGAACTCGCCGCCACGCTGAGCGCGCGTGGCATTCCCAAGGTGCGGACGGTCGGGCGCGGCGTCGATACGCTATTGTTTCGGGCGACGCGACGCAGCGCCCCCCTGCGCGAGGCCTGGAGGCTTGCGGACGGAGGACTGGCTTGTCTCTACGTCGGCCGTCTCGCCCCGGAGAAAAACCTGGAAGTGGTGGAACGGGCCTTCGCCGCCATCGCCGCGCGCGACCGCGACGCGCGCATGGTCTGGGTCGGTGACGGCCCGGCCCTGCCGCGCCTGCGGGCGGCGCATCCCGACCATGTTTTCGCCGGTGCGCGCACGGGCGAGGATCTGGCCGCGCATTACGCCAGCGCGGACTTGTTCTTGTTCGCCAGCCTCTCGGAAACCTGGGGCAACGTCCTGACCGAGGCCCTGGCCAGCGGCCTGCCGGTCTTGGCTTTTCGGCGCGCGGCCGCGGAGATCCTGATACGGGAAAGAGAAAACGGCGTGACCGTCGACCCGGACGACGCGGAGGCCTTTATCGCCGCGGCCCTGGAACTGGCTGGGAACGCGGGCTTGCGAGGTCGCCTCGGCGCCGAAGCCCGCGCTTCCATGCAGGAGCATGGCTGGGAGAAGATCGTACTGAGGTTCGAGGCGGTGTTGCGGGAAGTGGTGCTGCGGTAAGTTCGGAGTTACCCGTGTGGTTCAATCATCCGCCGGCTCATCCAGGTATTTCTGCAGGCGTCGCTCGAACACATGGCGATCGAAGCGCCATTCCCCCAGCAGATCGATCGCCAGGTCGAAGGGTTTCTTTTCCATGTCGTAGAGGCAGCCCAGGTCGAACGAACCGGCAGACTCCAACGCCATGCAAAGGTCTCGCAGTATCGAGCAAGCCTTGTCTTCCGGATTCTTGTGTATGAACTTGGCGATGTTTTTGACGGCGTTGGCCATGATGACGGTTTCCTTACCGAGGTAGTGCCCGCAAGCAGGCGAATGGTTGATGCGCGTAAGGTGGCAGCCCCCGCGGAGCGAATTCACCACCGGCTGGTCCCCTCGTGCACTCAAGCATAGCCGACGACGATACTCCTGGACCAGGGTGGATCCGAGTCGTGCACCACACCGCGTTACTCAGCATACACGCCCAGGATGACAGGAATGTGAAGGGAACGGGAGGGTGCCAATAAATCAGCCAAAGCGCCCAGTGATGTAATCCTCGGTCTGTTGCTTGGCTGGCTTGATGAACAGGGTGTCGGTCTTGCCGAACTCGATGAGTTCGCCCAGGTACATGAAGGCGGTGAAGTCGGATATCCGCGCCGCCTGCTGCATGTTGTGGGTGACGATGGCGATGGTGTACTCGGACTTCAACTCGTTGATCAACTCTTCGATCTTCGCCGTGGAAATCGGATCCAGCGCCGAGGTAGGTTCATCGAGCAGGACGATTTCCGGCTTCACCGCGATCGCGCGGGCGATGCACAGGCGCTGCTGCTGGCCACCCGACAGGGACAGGCCGCTCTGCTGCAACTTGTCCTTCACCTCGCCCCAGAGTGCCGCCTTTTTCAGCGCCCACTCGATGCGATCGTCCATCTCCGAACTCGACAGGCGCTCATAGAGACGCACCCCAAAGGCAATGTTCTCGAAGATGGTCATCGGGAAAGGCGTGGGCTTCTGGAACACCATGCCGATCTTGGCGCGCACCAGATTCACATCCTGCTTCTTGTCCAACAGGTTCTTGCCATGGAAATTGATCTGCCCCTCGGCGCGCTGCCCAGGATAGAGGTCGTACATGCGGTTGAAGGTGCGTAGCAGGGTGGACTTGCCGCATCCAGACGGGCCGATGAATGCGGTCACCTTGCTTTTCGCGATGTTGAGCGAAACATTGGTCAGGCCACGAAAATCGCCGTAGTAAAAATTCAGGTCGCGAACGACCAGGATGGCATCGCCTGGGATGGTCGGGGTGGGGGCGGACATGGTGAACTCCGGGTCAGACAGAAGATTTATTGCGGAACAGGACGCGCGCGACGATGTTGAGGCCGAGCACCAGCATGGCGATCAGCAGCGCGCCACCCCAGGCCAGCTTGACCCAGTTGTCATAGGGGCTCATGGCGAATTGATAGATCACCACGGGCAGGTTGCCGATCGGTTTCGACATGTCGGCGCTGAAGAACTGGTTGTTCAAGGCGGTGAACAGCAGCGGCGCGGTTTCCCCGGTGACGCGGGCGATGGCGAGCAAGATGCCGGTGACCACGCCAGCCTTGACCGCGCGCAAGGTCACCTTCAGGGACACCTGCCAGCGCGGCGCGCCGATGGCGAAGGCCGCTTCGCGCAAGCTCGACGGAACCAGGCGCAGCATGTTCTCGGTGGTCCGCACCACCACGGGAATGGCGATCAGGCACAGGGCCAGGGAACCGGCCCAGCCGGAGAAGCCGCCCGTGGTGGCCACGACCAGCGCATAGACGAACAGGCCGACGACGATGGACGGGGCAGACAGCATGATGTCGGTGACAAAGCGCGTGACCGCGGCGAATTTGGAAGTCGAACCATATTCGGCCAGGTAGATGCCGGCGAGGATGCCCACCGGGGTGGAAACCAGCGTGGTCACCCCGAGGATCATCAAGCTGCCGACGATGGCATTGCGCAGCCCGCCGCCGGCGCTGCCGGGCGCCGGGGTGTCGTGCGTGAAGAAATCCCAGTTCAGGGCGGAGAATCCTTTGGAGAACAGGGTCCAGAGGATCCACATCAGGGCGACCAGGCCCAGAACCATCGCCAGCATCGACAAGGCGATGCCGATACGGTTGACCCAGAGGCGGCGTGAGTAAAGATTCATCGTATCCTCCTACCTGCCCTGCTTGACGGTGCCGCTGTGGATCAACCAGCGCGACAGGGCCAGCACGACGAAAGTGATGACGAACAGCACCAGACCCAGCGCGAACAGCGAAGAGATGTGCAGGCCGGGATCGGCCTCGCCGAACTCGTTGGCCAGGGTCGATGCGATGGAATTGCCCGGCGCGAACAGGCTGCCGGCGATGCGGTTGGCATTGCCGATCACGAAGGTCACCGCCATGGTCTCGCCCAAGGCGCGGCCCAGGCCCAGCATGATGCCGCCGATCACGCCGACGCGGGTGTAGGGCAGGACGATGTTGGTGACTACTTCCCAGGTGGTGCAGCCGAGACCGTAGGCCGATTCCTTGAGAACCGGCGGCACGGTCTCGAAGACGTCGCGCATCACCGAGGCCACGAAGGGAATCACCATCAGCGCAAGGACGATGCCGGCGGTGAGGATGCCGATGCCGATGGGCGGGCCGGCGAACAGGCTACCCAGCACGGGCACATCGCCGAAGGCTTTTTGCAGGTAGGGCTGCACATACTGGGAAAACAAGGGTGCGAAGATGAACAGGCCCCAGATGCCGTAGATGATGGAGGGCACGCCCGCCAGCAGCTCGATGGCCATCCCCAAGGGCCGACGCAACCAGACCGGGCAGGTCTCCGTCAGGAACAAGGCGATGCCGAAACTCAGCGGCACCGCGATCAGCAGCGCGATGATCGAGGTGACCACGGTGCCGTAGATCGCGATGAGGGCGCCGAATTTCCCCTCCGGCACGCTCCACACATTGCTCCAGAAGAAAGCCGGGCCGAAGTGCTTCAGCGCGGGCCAGGCTTCGATCGTGAGCGAAATCATGATCCCCGCGAGTGCGGCCAGGACGAGGAAGGCGAACGCCAGGGTCACCTGATGGAACAGCGTGTCCTGCAACTTGAAGGTGCCGACCCTCGCGGCGTGGAGATCCACCGGATCGGTTTGTGCTGCGTGTTGCATAGTCTCGGTTCCTCGATTTGGCGGCATTCTTCGCAAGCGTTCTCCTCAATTCGAGAAGGCTTGCGAAGAAAACGGGGCGCGGTTCCGGGCGCCCCGTTCAAGTCCTGTCCCGCGGGATCAGCGCAGGTTCTTCATCTCGGTTTCCACCATCTTCACGACATTGGCCGGCAGGGCCACGAAGCCGAGCTCTTCCGCCATCTTCTGGCCGTGGCTCAAGGACCAGGTAAAGAACTCATCGACGGCCTTCTGCTTGGCGGCATCACCCTTTTCGTAACCCAGGATGAAAGTGGCGCTGACCATGGGCCAGCTGGCCTTGCCAGGCTGATCCAGCATATCGGGCGCCATGCCGCGCACCTTGAAGTTGGCGTTGGCGGCGGCGGCGGCCATCGCTTCCTGGGTCGGCAGGACGAAATGGCCAGCCTTGTTCTTCATGGCGGCAAATTCCAGATGGTTGGCCAGGGCGTCGGCGTAATCCACGTAGCCTACGGCACCGGAGATTTTCTGGACGTTCGCGGCCACACCCGGGTTGCCCTTGCCGCCCATGCTGTTGGCGGGCCAGTTCACCACTTTCTCGGCGCCCACGTCACGCTTGAAAGCTACGGACTGCTTCGCCAGGTAGTTGCTGAAAACGTAGGTGGTGCCGGAACCATCGGAGCGATGCACGATGGTGATGGCCATGTCGGGCAGCTTGACGCCGGGATTCAGCGCGACGATACGGGCGTCGTTCCACTTGGCGATGGCGCCGCGGAAGATGTCGGCGGTGGTCGCGCCGTCGAGTTTCAGCTTGCCGGATTCGACGCCGGGCAGGTTGTAGACGACGGTGACGCCACCGATCACACCGGGGAACTGCACCAGATTGGCCTGATCGAGCTCGGCCACGCTCAGGGGTGCATCGGTACCGGCGAAATCGACGGTCTTGGCCTTGATCTGCTTGATGCCACCGCCAGAGCCTATGCCCTGATAGTTCACGGTGTTCCCCGTTGCAGCCTTGTAGGCTTCGGCCCACTTGGTGTACACGGCGTAGGGGAAGGTCGCACCAGCACCGGTGATATCGGTGGCCAGGGCGGAAAGGCTCAGTGACATGGCTGCGGCCAGCGTGGCCATCTGCAACAGGGTGGTCTTGGATTTCATCGGTAATCTCCGGGAGGAAGCGGCTTGCGTTGGTAACAGCGAGAGCTTATGCGGGAATTATTACAAGCTCATGACGACCTCATCCATCCGGACTATTCGGACGAGGCGGTTGTGGCGCGCCCGCCCAAGCGACATGTTCCCTACACCCCCGCCGCGCGTTTCACCGCCGCGGCGATATGGTCTGCCGTGCGCCTCACCTGGGCTTCGTCCCGACCTTCCACCATCACCCGGATCAGGGGTTCGGTGCCGGACGCGCGCAGGACGACGCGGCCCGACTCGCCCAGCTCCGTTTCCACCTCCCCCACCGCCTGCGCCACCCCGGCATCCCCATCCGTCTTGAACCCTCGGGCCACGCGCACGTTGAGCAGGATTTGCGGGTAGGTCGGGCAATCGCGGGTGTAGTCGGAGAGGGTTTGACCGGAGCCGCGCAATGCCGCCAACACCTGCAAGGCGGAGACGATGCCGTCGCCTGTGGTGTGCTTGTCCAGGCAGAGGATGTGGCCAGAGGACTCGCCGCCCAGCAGCCAGCCATGCTGATGCATCAATTCCAACACGTAGCGGTCGCCCACGTTGGCACGCCGAAAATCACAGCCCAGCGCCTTCAGGGCCAGTTCGGTGCCGAGATTCGTCATCAAGGTTCCCACCACCCCGCCGTGGAGCGAACCGGTCTCCTTGCGGTAGCGGGCGATGGCGTACATCAGCTTGTCGCCGTCCATGATCTGGCCGCCGGCGTCGCTCATCATCAGGCGGTCACCATCGCCGTCCAGGGCTACGCCGACATCGGCGCGGTGTTGGCGGACCGCTCGCGCCAGGCTATCGGTGTGGGTGGCGCCGCATTCCTTGTTGATATTCATGCCGTTGGGCTCGCAGGCCACGGCGATGACATCCGCGCCCAACTCGTGGAACACGTGCGGGGCGATGTGATAACCGGCGCCATTGGCGCAGTCCACCACGATCCGCATGCCGCGCAGGTCCATGTCCGTGGGGAACGTGCTCTTGCAGAACTCGATATAGCGGCCGGCGGCGTCGTCGACGCGCTTGACCCGGCCCAGTTGTTTCGAGGCGGCGGTCTGCATCGGCTGATCCAGCGCCGCCTCGATCGCGAGTTCCACTTCATCGGGCAGCTTGGTGCCGCGAGCGGAGAAGAATTTGATGCCGTTGTCTTCATACGGGTTGTGCGAAGCGGAGATCACCACGCCCGCTTGCAAGCGCAACGCGCGGGTGAGATAGGCGACACCCGGAGTGGGCATCGGCCCGGTCAGACGCACATCGACCCCTGCGGCAGTGAGGCCGGCCTGCATGGCGGACTCCAGCATGTAACCGGAAATCCGGGTGTCCTTGCCGATCAGCACGGCGGGGCGCTCGCCATGCATGGCCTCCACCTCCGCCGCGGCCAGGACACGACCCGCGGCATAGCCCAGGCGCATCGCGAAATCCGGGGTGATGGGCTCCTCACCCACCTTACCGCGCACGCCGTCGGTACCGAAATATTTCCTGCTCATTCCTTGTCTCCAGAGTGGGTCACTCGCCGCCGCGGTAGGCGCGGAAGCAGTTGCGGCCGGCGGCCTTGGCTTCGTATAGCGCCTTGTCGGCGCATTGCAGCATGCTTTCCATGTCTTCGCCACTGTCGGCAAAATAGGCACCGACGCTGACGCTGAGTGAAATCCGTGCGCCCGCCTCAGATTCGATGTGGCAGGTCGCGGCGATGGCGCTGCGTATGCGTTCACCCAGGCTGTTCAGGTCGTTGGCATCGCTCGCCTGGGTCAGCACCAGGTACTCGTCCCCGCCCCAGCGGGCGACGCTGTCGTAGGGGCGCAGCAAGGAGCGGATCAATTCCGCCACCGCCATGAGCGCTTCGTCGCCCTTGGCATGGCCGTAGCGGTCGTTGACTTCCTTGAACAGGTCGATATCCAGCCAGAGCAGGCCGATATGGCCCTGCTCGCGGCGCGAACGGCTGATCTCGGCGGCAAGGCGTTCCGTCATGCCACGGCGATTGAGCAACTCCGTGAGCGCATCGGTCTTCGCCAGCCGATCCAGCGCTTCGGTGCGCTCCCGCACCTTGCCCTCCAGGTTCTGCCGGGCGCTCCACTGTGTGCGCGCCATGCGCCGAAAATGCTCGATGAGGCGGGCGACTTCGCCCTGACCCTCGCCACCGCCCAGCATTTCCGAGTATTGGCCGCGTTCCAGTTCGTCCATGGCGTATTCCAGCCTTCTCAAGGGACGCAGCACCACCCGGTTGAGTGCCAGGTTGAACAAGCCCAGCGCCGCCAGCAGGGTCAGCCCATAGACCAGGAGGATGCCGCTGAAGCTGCTCAGGGGTACCAGTTCGTCCAGGTCCAGCAAGGTGATCTCGTACCAGTCGATTTCCGGCAGGTAGGCCACACCGGCCAGGTGGCGCTTGCCCTTGATCTCGACGAAGCGACTGACCACCGTGGTCTTCACCCGTTCCAACTCCTTCATCGCGGCATAGATCGCATCGCGATCCTCTCGCCGGTCGAACAGCAGATCCAGCGTCTTGTGTTCCTTCGCAGTCTTGCTGATGCTGGCGAAGTCGATCAATCGCTGGTCGCGGTGCGCCTGGATGGCGCCGTTGTGGTCGACGAACAGGCTGGTCACACCCGGCTGGGTCTGGTCCACCACGGCGTGGATCAAGGCGGTCAGGTCCAGGCCGGTGCCGGCCACCCCGAGGATGTCGCCGCCGTCGCGCACCAGCACGTCGACCCAGAGCTTGGTGACATGCAGATTGACGTCGGGATTGACGTTGATGTGGATGTCCCGCTGCTGCCGCACGATGTCGTAGAACCAGTGGTCTTCCGGCTTGGACGGCGCCAAGGTGTAGCGATATTGCCGGCCGGCGAATTCGTTTTGTGCGTTGTTGTGGTAATAGCGGCCGGAGGCCAGAAGCGCGATGAAGTAGCTGCGATCGGCGAAGTTCAGGCGAAAGTTTTCCATCTCGGCCAAGGCCCGCCGCGCCATCGTCGGATCGTTGGGGTTACGCGCCCAGTCACGGATTTCCCGCGAACCGGCGAACTGGCGCGACAGGGCGATTTCCCGGACGATGGGTTGCAGCAGACGCGACCGGTCGTAGAGCGCCTGTTTTTCCACATAGCGGCCGCCCCATTGGGCGACGATGTGCTCCGCCAGTTGCCGCGAGGCGACCCAGGCGGCCGCCGCCGAAGCGATGACCAGGAGACTGGTGAGCAGCAGAAAACGTGGTCTGAGATTCATGGAATCGGGGAATATCCCGGGGATTGCCGTTAGGGGGCGGGAAGGATATCGGCAAGTGCCGCGACTTGCTTGAGCCCTATCTACCAGCGGGGTATTTATATTGGATGATGCGTTACCATCGCATCATGACAGACCCCGCACTTCCCCTGGCCATCACCGCCGGCGAGCCCGCTGGCATCGGCCCCGACCTTTGCGTGCTGCTGGCCGAAACGCCTCCCGCCGGCTGCGGCGAGCTGGTGATCGTGGCCGATCGCGAACTGCTGCGGGCGCGTGCGCTGCTGCGCGGCCTAGCCTTCGACGTGCCGGAGTACGCAGCGGCATCGCCCACGCCCTTGAGCATCCTGCACCAGCCTCTGGCCGTACCCGCTCTGCCCGGCCATCTCGACCGGGGCAATGCCGGCTACGTGCTGGGAACCTTGCGCCGCGCGGCGGCGGGCTGCATCGACGGCGAGTTCGCCGCCATGGTCACCGCTCCCGTGCACAAGGGCATCCTCAACGAGGCCGGATTTCCCTTCACCGGACACACCGAGTTTCTCGCCGAGCTGACCGCCACCAGGCGCGTGGTGATGCTGCTGGAAGGCGGAGGACTGCGCGTGGCGCTGGTGACCACGCATCTGCCGCTGAAGGACGTGGCGGCGGCCATCACGCGCGCAGCGCTCATGGAAACGCTGAACATCCTGCATGCCGCGCTGCGCCGCGATTTCGCCGTGAACCGCCCGCGCATCCTGGTGGCCGGACTCAACCCGCATGCCGGCGAGGGGGGCCACCTGGGACGCGAGGAAATCGAGATCATCGAACCTGTGCTCAACACACTGCGCGTCCAGGGCATGGATCTGATCGGCCCACTGCCCGCCGATACCCTGTTCCAACCCAAGTTACTGCAGCAAGCCGACGCCATACTCGCCATGTATCACGACCAGGGGCTGCCGGTGCTGAAACACGCCAGCTTCGGCCAGGGTGTGAACATCACCCTGGGCCTGCCCATCTTGCGCACCTCGGTAGATCACGGCACCGCCCTCGACCTGGCCGGCCAAGGCCAGATCGGCGACGGCAGCCTGCGCGCGGCCCTGGCCAAGGCCAGGGAAATGGCGAGCAACCGCGCGGCTGCGCAGCCATGATCCTTGATTCCTCAGTTGACCGCTCATATTCCCTCGTGAGGTCCCATGAATATTGAGGTTTGTGCCTTCGATCGCGCTCACCCTCTGGGTGAGCCCGCTACACGCCCGATTGCACGCCTGGCGAGCCGCCTGGCTGCGTTGCTCCTCCTTGCAGGGGGCGACCATGCGCGTCGTCGCGCACCCG
>CAILNT010000026.1 GCA_903835655.1 uncultured Pseudomonadota bacterium
CCAATCTCTTCTCCGTCGGCGTACGGTGCAGCGACGACTTTCCATACGCGCAGCACCTCGTGCATCGCACCAGCAAGAACGTCATGGTGCAGAGCAAGTCGGAGCTCACGCTGGCGACGTACTTCGCAAGCCCGGATGTCGGGCTCGGCGACTACACCTACAACCGCAAGCTGGAGGGCGAAGGCTATCCTTATCGTCTGCGCCCTGACTTCAGCTGGGAGACTGACGCCGGGGAACTGATCCTCTGGGAGCATCTGGGGATGCTGGACCGGGACGACTACCGGGAGGGCTGGAAAAAGAAGAAGGCTTGGTACGCGGCGAACGGCTTCATCGAGGACAAGAACTTGTTCATCTCGACCGAAGGGCCGGGTCTGGACATGGCCGCAGTGGCGTCCGTGGCGCAGAGCGTCAGGAAGGCACTCGATCGCTAGCACTGGCGGGCTCGCGGCCCCAGTGTAGTTGGGCGACAAGAACGCGCTTAACGCCCGGACACTAAAGGTTTTACCCTCCTGATCGCGTGCTCATGCAGCTCGGACGGCGCCGCCGATAGCCACTCTCCCACTCTGAGCCGTTCGTTGGCTTGTGCGTCTCGGCGCTTATCCAGCTGTCTTTCTCCGACGGCCGATCAAACGACCGCATTCCCGTGTATTGCCGACATCTAACTTACTGGGCAGAACGTCGCCACCCAGTCTCACACCTGACCATGACCTTGATGATCTGGTGGTCCACTCCTGGCCGGGTCGAGGCAGTGCAGACAACAATATGCCCGCCGAATACCGGCCATTGAGTTGGGTCAGACGAAACCTTGCCTATTGAAATTGGATAGTCACGTCGACCGGCGGCTCCTGGCCGTCAGGCGACCCCCAAAGTACCAATTTATGCACGCCGCCTACGACTGCAACCCGGATGATAGCCGCCGTTCAGTAACGTCAAGGCTGGCGTCGATGCGTCCGGCGGTTTGATCAGGAAATCGTGGTCATCGCATGGGAGAAGGCCGCATTGGTCAGCCTGGCCATCGTCAGGCGACGGCGAGCATCAGATGCCCGAGTGGTTCGGCGTACACGTTGCCGGAACTGCGCCGCACTTCGATACCATCAACGAGCTGTTTTTCTATGTCGTGGCACCTTTGCAAGCGGCCGAACTGTGAACCCTACCGCCTACGCTCAGGCCATCAATGCCAGATGTGCGATGAAGCCGGAACGACTCTCTCCCGCCGCGCGTGCTTTGGCATCCAGACGGGCGAGCACGCGGCGTGGCAGAGTGATGTTCACCCGCTCGGTCTGATCTTCCAGCAGGGCCGGATCCACCTCCGCCAGAGCCCAAATCCAGCCGGCGAATTCCGGATTTTCCCGATGCGCGGAAACGCTGCCAGGTTTCGGGATGTCGCCCCCATCATCCAACACCGTCTCGATCCACAACGTGATGGCCTCGCTGGCATTGGCGATGGCCTCATCCAGGGTATCGCCCGCCGAGAAACAGCCAGGCAGATCGGGCGACACCACGCCCCAAGCGTGCGTGTCGTCTCCGGGTTCGATGGCAATCGGATATCTCATGGTCTTACTCCTTCAAACCAGCCTGCTTCAGAAGCTTATGGGCCAGGCCCACGCCCAAGTCCTTGCGCGGATGTGGCACGCTCAAATGACCTGGCCGTTCTGGATGCGTGAAGATGTGATGCGATCCCTTCACGCCGCGCAACACCCAGCCCGCCTGCTCCATCTGCTTGATCAGTTCCGCGCTGTTCATAAAACACTGATACACATCATACACACTCAAAGAATAACCGCCTAAGCGGGATTTGTCGCCATACGAAGAAAACATTATCGCCCGCTGCACTCGCTACTCCCTTTCGAAATCAACCGCGCCCGTGGGGGCGCACATCGAAAGGAGAGTAGTCATGAAAACCATCATCTTCGAAGGCGAAACCGGCTCCCCGGATTGCCCGGAGTGGCACGCCTGGCGCCAGCAAGGCATCGGTGGCAGCGATGCCCCTGTGGTGGCGGCCGATGCCGGCATCGTCCAGAAGGCGAAATGGATGGATTCCGTCCAGGCGCTCTGGGAGATGAAGACCGGCAAGCGTGGTCCCAAGCCGGCCAACCCAGCAATGATGCGAGGCCGCAAGTACGAGGAAGCGGCCCGCATCGCCTATGAGAAGTCCACCAGGAACCTGGTGAACTCCGCGTTTGGCGAGAACGACAAGTGGTCCTACGTTCGTGCGAGCTTCGATGGCCTGTCGTTCGACGGCAACCTGATCGTCGAGATCAAGGTGCCTGGAGACCGGACCATGCAAATGGTGCGGGAAGGCAACATCCCGGAGTACTACCTGCCCCAGCTTGCCCACCAGGCCATCGTCGCCTGGGGTGAGCCAGGTCCGTCGTGGCAAGGCAACGTCTGCCATTTCGTGGCCTACGTCCCGGAAACCGGTGAGCTGGTTCGCCGCGATGCAAGCATCCTGCGTCTGGCGGACATTGCTCATGGCCTGCTGGAGGCGGAGTCACGCTTCTGGGAGTTCGTGCGCCTGGATGTGCTCCCGTGTGGGGATGTCTGGCAGGGGGCCTCCGCCATCTGGTTGTCGGCACATGCGGCGCTGGAAGTGGCCAAGGCCGCCGAAGAGCGTGCCAAGCAGCGCCTGGTCGAACTGCTCGGTGAATCCGACAAGCGCGATGGCGCGGGGGTGCTGGTGTACCGCTCGACCCGTCTGGGTGCGGTGGACTACGAGCCGCTACTTCGGGAATACGGCATCCCTCCCGAGCGGCTGAATGGACTTCGCAAGAAGCCCGCGCAGTCCATCACCGTCAAATCCCTTGGGAGGGCCTGACCATGTGTCATGTGCCTGAACTGGGTGATTTGGTAGTGGCCTTGGAATGCGTCCGGGAAACCGGTGGGACTCGGGATGCTGCGTGCATCCTGCAATGGTCGCTGGGCACCGATGCTGGCCGTTACCGTGAAACGCTGGATCGAATCGAGCTGGGCATGGCGTCCATTCTGGATGCCGACCGCCTGGAGCTGGAGTTCGATTCAGTGCTGCGGCAGCGGGCCAGGGACTACCGGCAGGAGGTTGAGCAGACGGTTTTCCCGCTCTCGTTCCGCTGGTTCTGGCTGGCGCCATCACACGAGGTGGCCGCCAGCTATGCCTGGTTCCAGGAATGGCTGGCGTCCCGTGACGAGCTGACAGCCTACAAGGCCGCCTGTCTCGTCCAGGATCGTGCCTTGTCGTACTGAGCTTCACCCCGACCCCGTCTTGCCTCTGGCCAGGCGGGGTTTTTCTCGGGGATTGCGAGCCTGGCGTGCCCTCGCCGTTCACGCCTGAGTTCCGCCAGATGTCGGGTGTGGCTGATTGGGGGCGATAAGCCGATCTGATCAATAGCCCTGGAACAGGAAATCCAGGGCGGCCGTGATTTGATCCTGCTCGGCGGCCAAAGAGGTGACCGGCGACTTCAAGATGCGCTGAGGGACCGCGCCCATCTTGGGGGTCTCCAACAGGTAGTTCTTGCCTTGGATGTTGATCACCGGAGTGAGCCGGGTTGGCAACTTGACCTTGGCGAAGTGATCGAGGCTGCGGAGCGGGATCACCATGCGGCTGTCCAGGCCATCCAGAAGATCACTCTGAACGTCGAGCAAGTAGGGGGTCGTGTTGGCATGCGAACCGGGGTTGGGATAGACCTCGAACCTTGCCATCAGAAGGTTCTCCACTCGTCGAGTGGCAGGCCTTCGGCTTCGATGGTGGCATTGTAGGCGGCAATGAAATCCGCATGCTCCTCACGCCAGCGGCGTTCCTGTTCTCGGCGCACGACTTCGCGTAGATGGCTGTCGCAAACCTGGGACACGTTGATCTTCAGTGTCTTGGCGGCATCCAGGACATCAGCACTCAGGCTCAGGTTGGTGGCCCGCTTGGCAGTGTGCCGGGAAAGCGGGGTGCGATCGGGGGCTGCTGCTTGAACAGGAGGCATGGCTATCTCAATGCGCATCAATGTATGCGCACAGTTTAGCCCCATGTATCGCGGGGGGCCATGTGTTCGACACGCATTACCCGATCCCCCTTTATCTCCCGCTGTTCTCGCTACTCCCTTCTGAAACCGAAGCGCCGGCATGGGGCTCGTCCCCCCGCCGGCTTCAGCCAACCTGCTACCCGTGGGGGTGGCGTCCAGAAGGAGAGTCGTCATGGCTACCGCCAAAATCGCAAATCTGTTCAATGTTGCCGCACCGGAACAAGCTGTCGTGGAGATACGCCAGCCTGGGCTGTGTACGCCGGCCGCCGATCCACATTACCAGTTCAATCTGCTGGTGCTGAAGAAGGTGATGATGTGGCTTTCGGAAAACGCTCCGGTGAAGAACCTCTTCATCCTGGGCGATGCCGGTACCGGCAAGACCTCGCTGATCCTCGAAGTTGCCGCCAGGCTGGGGATCGAGGTCTGGTCGATGTCCTGCTCCGGCAAGACGCGCTTCAACGACTTGGTGGGCACACTCACCATCGACGAGTCTGGGGCAACCCGTTTTGTCGATGGGCCGCTCGCGGCCGCCGCGCGTTCCGGTGGGGTGTTTCTCGCCAACGAGATCACCCGGATGGAAGCCGGCGAGCAGATGCGCCTGGTGGACATTCTGGATGGCCGAGCCCGCCTGACCATCCCGGAAACGGGGGAAGTGGTCATCCCGCATCCGAACTTCCGCGTGGCCGTCACCGGCAACAGCGGTGGTTTCGGTGATGACACGGGGGCTTATGCGGGCGAGCGCCGGGGTTCGCTGGCGTTCTTCGACCGGTTCATCAAGCTGGTACTCCCTCCGTTTGAGGAGACCGATGAGGTGGGACTGGTCATGCGCTATGCGCCCTCGTTACGCGAGGACATCGTGCTGGGCATGGTTCGCCTGGCACGCGATATCCGAAAGGCGTTCGTGAGCAACGGCGGGGGGCTTCAGGTCACGCTGTCCACGCGATCCTTGATCGCCTGGGCTCGGCTGACCGAGGAGTACGCCCACTTCTCCGGTGTCGATCCCATCCGGGAAGCGCTTCACGACACCTTGCTCAACGGCGCCCCAACCGACGACCGGTCAACGGTGCTGGAGTTGTTCGACAACTGGCTGAATGGGGGAGGGCGGTCATGAATCCGA
>CAILNT010000027.1 GCA_903835655.1 uncultured Pseudomonadota bacterium
CGGGTGCGCGACGACGCGCATGGTCGCCCCCTGCAAGGAGGAGCAACGCAGCCAGGCGGCTCGCCAGGCGTGCAATCGGGCGTGTAGCGGGCTCACCCAGAGGGTGAGCGCGATCGAAGGCACAAACCTCAATATTCATGGAACCTCACGAGGGAATATGAGCGGTCAACTGAGGAATCAAGGATCATGGTGGAGTGGCCGTCGCGCGCTTGCGCAGCACGCCCTTGGCGATGCGGAACTGCTGCGCCAGAGGGATGTTGGAGGGACACACGTAGCTACAGCAGCCGCAGTCGAAGCATTCGTCCAGATGATAGTGCCCGACCATGGTGTCATAGTCCCGCTGTGCCGCCAGCATGCCCAGCATGGAAGGATTCAGACCCTTGGGGCAGACCTGCACGCATTCGCCGCACTTGATGCAAGGATGGCTGCGCGCCGAGCGGGTAGCGATCTCCGCCGCCCCCAGGACCAGCACGCCGGAAGTCCCCTTGGTGATCGAGACGTCGAGGGAGGCGATGGCCGGACCCATCATCGGCCCGCCCAGCACGATCTCGCGTTCATTGCCGTGCGCCCCGGTGTACTCCAGCAGGAAACGCAGCGGCGTACCCAGCGGCACCAGATAGTTGCCGGGACGCGCAACCCCAGGGCCGGTGACCGTCACCACCCGCTCGATGAAGCCTTCCCCCAGAGGCAGCAGCCGGCCGATGTAGGCCAGGGTCATGACGTTGCTGCCCAGCGCGCCGATTGCCGAGGCGCGCTGGCCGGTGGGGATTTCGCGCCCGAGCAGGGCATAGATCAGGGTGCCCTCGGCACCCTGGGGATACTTGGTCACCACCGGCTCGACCGTGATTGCATCCTCCGGCCGCAAGGCCGCGCGCAAGGCACGAATCGCGTCCGGTTTGTTGTCCTCGACGCCGACGATGCCGCGCGGCGCGCCGCAGGCCCGCATGGCCAGGCGGACGCCGGCGATCACGTCGCCCGGCTGCTCCAGCATGGTGCGGTGGTCGCAGGTCAGATAAGGCTCGCATTCCGCGCCGTTGGCGATGAAGGTGTCGATGACGGCACCTTCGGGCGGCGCGAGTTTTACGTGCGCGGGGAAGGTGGCCCCGCCCATGCCGGCGATGCCCGCATCCTGGATGGCTTGGATCAACGCCTGGCCGGAGAGCGCGGCGACGTCATGGGGCGTGCGGTAGAGCACCTGCTGGTCTGAACTCGGGTGGGTGTGGATCACGACCGAAGTGACCATGGCCCCGCTGGCGGTCATCCTGGGCTCGACGGCCCGCACCACGCCGGTGACCGGTGCATGCACCGGCAGGGAGAAGAACCCATCGGCGCGGCCGATGGGTTCACCCCGCACCACCTCCTGGCCGGGCTTGACCAGGGCGATGGCCGGCTTGCCGATGTGCTGGGAGAGCGGCACGATCATCTCGGGCGCGAAGGGCAAGCGCCGGATGGCGAGGCCCGCCGTGTCCTTGTGGGAATCGGGGTGGATCCCGCGGGCGAAGGTCTTGCCCCTCCCGAACAGCCCACTAAACAGCATCAAAATGTCCCCTCTGCACTCATCGCTCGGCCCTCAATTGAACTTGGCCGCGCGCTGCAGGAGCTTGGCCGCGTCCGGCTCGTTCGGGTTCCAGGGTGTGCCCGGGTGTATGCAACTGGCGGTGCATTTCTCCGCCGCCTTGACGATGTCCTTGTACGAGCCGCCTTGAGGATGGATCACCACGGTCTTCTTCTGCTCGTTGTACGCGAAAACCTTGGGATTGATCTTCATGCATTCGTCGCAGGCGGTGCATTCCGGGGTATCTACCCACACCGGCTCATAGCCACCCTCCGCCCGAATCGCGACCGGTGCCACCGCGGCTGCCGCATCGATGGGAACGCCCGCACCGAACGACGCCAGGCTGGCGCTGAGCTTCTGCAGGATTTCCGTGCGCGCACGGGAAGCGATCGCCTCCTCGTCCACCGCAGGTTGGCCCAAGCCTGCCATGCCTTTTAACTGGCGCCAGAAACTCTGGCGTTCTTCGGTGGAACGAACCAGGTCGGCCGACACCAATACCCGCATCAGCTGGTTTTTCTTGTCCACCGCCCAGATGTAGGGGAAAAGGCCCTCGCGCTCGTCCTGGGCCAGTTCCAGGAGTTCCACCAGGGGCAGCATGGTGTCGTTCCAGGTGTCCTTCGGTGCCTTGCGGAAATGCTTGGCAAAGCGGCCCTCGGTCAATGCGAAATCCGCGAACGTGACGGGCAGGGTCATCTTCTGCGTCGCTCCCTCCTCGTCCGCATAGCTCAAAGTGTACTCGGGCCAAGCACTCTCCATGGCCGGGTTGCCCTCCAGGCTCAGGCATTCGTCGAAAGTCACGCCCTGGTCGGGGTCGTACTTCACCAGCGGATAGGCGCGGGACTCCACCGCCAGTTTCGATTGTTCGACGGAACGATCGTCACCGACGCCGTGTTCCACCGGGCAGCAGGTGTAGATGTTGAACAGGGCCGGGCGGCGGCTGTTGAGGCCGTCGATATAGCCCTCGATCAGATGGGTCGGGTTGGCGATGCTGGACTGGAGTACGTAGGCGCTGCGATGCGCCATGCCGATCAGGCTCATCTCCTTGCGAATCTCCTGCTTGCCCTTCATGGCGCTGCCATAGGGGGCCATGTCCGCCACCTGGCCGACGAAGGTGGCCGTGGAAGCCTGACCGCCGGTGTTCGAATAGACCTGGGTGTCCACTACCATGATCTTCACCGGCTTACCCGTCATGAGTGCGCGCGACAGGTTCTGGAAGCCGATGTCATACATGGCGCCGTCGCCGCCCACCGCGACCACGGGCGGGCACAGATGCCATTCCTCGTCGCTGAAGTCATGCCAGGAGAGATGGGTGAACATGGACTCGTGTTGCGCCGGGTTGTAACCCTGGTCGAGTTCCAGTTCGGCCTGGCGCACCGCCTTGAAGCCTTCCGCCATCTTCGCCATATGGCCCTCGAACAGCCCCAGGGCCACCGAAGGAGCATCCTGGAAGAGGTGATTGGTCCAGGGGAAGGGATAGGGGTTGAACGGATAGGTCGACGCCCACACCGAGGTGCAACCGGTGGAGTTGACGATGCCCATCTCCGCGCGGCCGCGATGCGTCGGGCCTTCCACGTAACGCCAGCGCAGATCCCGCAATTTTTCCAGGAGCTGGCTCACCCAGGTCAACCACTGCGGATCGATCGGCCTGCCTTCGCCCGCCGCCAGGAGGCTGCCCGACAGGTTGGACAGGGTCAAATCCTGGCCCTTGTGCGCCGCCACCGCCAGCATCACGGCGCGAGGGTCGGTGAGGTCCACGCTTTCCGTGAGCTTCATGCGCAGATGTTTCTCCAGCCCCAGGATCAGGCCATCGAGCTTGTCCACGAACTGTTTGACACGGGGCTGCATCAAGGCCGTCACCGTGCTGGTGAACAGATGGATGGCGGTCTTTTCGCCGCAGCCCATGCAAGCGCCATCGCCACAGGCCATGGAATTGTAATTGCGCTTGTCGAGCAGTAGGGTCTCGAGCGCGCCGATCTTCTCGTCCAGATTGTCGATGCGGATGAATTTCTGCGGCGTGGTGGGCAGATCCAGCCAGAAATTCCAGTCGCGTCGCAACTCGGCCACACTCGCCTCGCTCTGGGGAATCATCTTCAGTGCGTCGTCGCTACAGACCTCGACACACAAGCGGCAACCCTTGCAGGTATAGGGATTGATGGTGATCGAGAACAGGCCTCCGGCACCCTGGGCCTTCTTCTCCCGGGTGGTCCAGTAAGGCTTGGTGGTGGCGAACTTGAAGCCGCCCAGGGACTGGCGCAGAAGCTCGAATTCCGCCTCGAGGTGAGTGCGATCCTCGCCATCGGCGGGCATCTTGGCCAGGTCGTCCGCCAGGGTCGCATCGATGGCAGCCGCCATCAGGGCACGCACGTCCAGGCCTTCGCGCTCCAGGCTGGAACGCAGCTTCTTCTCCATGGCGCGCGCGGCGCGGCGCAGGAAGCGGGTCGGCCGGCCGCCGATCTCGATCTTCTGGATGGCGTTGTTGAATATTTCGCCCACTTCGCTGACCAGGCCGGGGATGGCCGAGTCCGGGCAGACCGTGTAGCAATTGCCGCAGGCGGTGCAGTTTTCCGCGACCCATTCCGGATGTTCGAAACGGATCTGGGTCATGTCGCGGAACACGCCAGTCAGGGCGGGAATCAGGGATAGGCCGATGAAGGGATCCACCAGGTTGTCCGAACCCTGGCCCTTCGCATAGAAATTGCCGGTTTGCTCCCAGAAACGGTGGATGTCGGCGGCATGGCCGTCGCCTTCGGGCAGATACCGCAGCATCACCGGCAAGGCGGCTTCCTGGCGCACCTGGCTCAAGCGCGCCCCAATCTGCTTCACTTCAGGCGGAATCTCGACCAACTCGGAATAGCCGCGCTTGACCACGCGCAGGTTGTCGTCCACCACGCGCTTGCCCTTGCTGCCGAACTTGTGTTTGAGCTGATTCTCGATGGCCAGGAACAGGGATTCCTCGGAAAAGCCCGCTTTCTCCATCACATTGGAAGCATGGAAGAAGGCGCCCTGGAAGGTGTTGCCCTGCATCCGCAGTTGCAGGTCGGGGTTGGTGGCTTCTTCGCGGGCGATCTTGAAGGCGTCCAGGAAGTAGACGCGGATGCCGTGTTCGACGATGTGTTTTTGCACATGCACCGGGAAACCCGCCCAGACCGCCTCGGGGCTCGTCAGGCTGCTCTGGATGATGAACACCCCGCCCTGATCGAGGCCGGCCACCGCATTGGTGTGGAGAAAGACTTGGGGATCGGGCGACATCACGATGTCCACGTGGTCGTATTCGCAATTGACGCGAATCGGCTCGGGCGCCGCGGACAGGTAATACGTGGTGGGCTGCCCCTTCTTTTCCGAACCGTACTTGGGATTGGCCTTGATGTCCCAGCCCAGCAACTCGAACAAGGTCATGGCCAGGTTCTTGCCGGTGGTCACCATGCCCCAGCCGCCCACGGAGTGCATGCGCACGGCGATGCCGCCCGGGGGGAGGAGGTTGGGGTTTTCCGAACCGCGCAAGGCGAGGTGCTTGATCTTCGGGTAGGCAGCCAGGAGTTCCTGCATCTGGATCTCCTGCTTGGGGCTGGCAGCCTGCTCGCGCACGAACTCCACGCTGAGGTAGAAAAACTTCCGTTTCCCGCCCTCGGGCAGCATGTTCTCCACCGCGGCCAGCAGGTCGCGCGGTTGCAGGTCGCGCGAACCCAGGCCGTAGCAGCCGGAATAGAGCCGCGGCAGGTCGCGGGCAGCGTAGCTGGCATAGCCCTCGTAGGCCGGCTCGCCCATGCCATTTTCCACGCACTTGCTGACCGTGGCGCGCACCTCGCGCATCAGCGGCAGATCTTCGGCCAGCGGCTGATCGGTGCGTTCCAGCACCGCCACGCCCTTCTTGCCCTTGAGTACCTGGCCCAACAGGGCACCGGGGAAGGGCCGGAACATGGTGAGATTGACCACGCCCACCTTGATCTTCCGATGCTCGCGCATCCAGTCGGCCAGTGCCTCGGCCTGCACGCACATGGAACCCTGGCCCAGAATCAGGTAGTCGGCATCCTCGCAGCGATAGGCCGCCACCCGGCTGTAGCCGCGGCCGGTCAGTTCGGCGTACTCGGCCATGCAACGGTCGGTGATCTCCGGGATGTGATCGAAGTAATAGGGGCGCTGCGCGGCCACCGACTGCATGTAGGCGTCCTGATTCGCCACCGGGCCCGAAGACACCGGGAGATCCACGTCCCACAGGGCGGGCACGCGGCGCCGCCGGGGGCCGTAGAGCATCGCCTGAGCGGGCGTGGGTGCGTCGATGAGATCACTCGGCCGCCCCAGGTATTCGGCCACCAGATCCCGTTCTGGCACCAGGACCGGCTCGATCAGATGGGTGGTCAGGAAGCCATCCATGCCCATGATGGCCGGGGTCAGCGTGAGTTCGGCAACCTTGCGCGCGATCAGGTTCAAGTCGGCGGCTTCCTGCGCATTCTTGGCCATGACCTGAATGAAGCCGGTGTCGTCGACGCAGTGATAGTCGTCGTGGCCGGCATGCACGTTGAGCGTGGCCTTGGTGATGGCGCGGCAGCCCATGTTGAGGACGTAGGGCAGGCGTTTGCCCACGGCGCCATAGAGGGATTCGTGCATGAATGCCACGCCTTGCGCCGAACTGAAGTTCACCGCGCGCAAGCCGGTCATGGACATGCCCGCGGTCACGCCGGCGGCGGCATGCTCGGATTCGGGCTCGACGAAGATCAGGGGGTTGCCAGAGGTGTTGACATATCCCGCGGACACCGCCTCGGCCCAGTATTCGCCCATCTGGGTGGAAGGCGTGATGGGGTAGGCGCCGGCGGCGTCCGAAGCCTCGCGCTCGACCAGGATCACGGCGGTGTTGCCGTCGATGGCATCACGCACGCCGGGGTATTTCACCGGCCTGGCCTGCGCCTTGTGAGAGGAGCCGGAATCCAGCAGATGTTTGTCTAAGAGCTTCTTGAACATGGTCACTCCCCCGCTAAGGGATGATGAATAGAGAATTCGGGATGGCTGGACGCCCGGATGGGCGACTCGAACAGGCAACGAGCATCAGAGCACATTCATGACCTCGCCGCCACCGGCAGAGCAGTAATGCGGAAGACCTTCTTCGCCGACTTGCCCTTGAGCACCTGGTTGCCCTCCAGCCAGACGATGGCCCCGGTGGGACAGCGTTCGATGGCATCGGTTTTGGCCAGGGTATTTCGGGTGTAATCGACCACCGCCAGGTTGTTTTCCAGGCGAATCAATCCGGGTGCGGCATCGGTCACGCAACGACCGCAGGCGGTACAGGCCACGGCGCATTGCGCCTCGGCGGTGTCGCCATCGGCGTGGCTCTTGCAGGCGACCCAGAGCTTGTTGGACAGCGCTTGCAGCGAAAACAGGTCCTTGGGGCAGACTTCGACGCAGTCGCCGCAGGCCGTGCAGAGGGCGGCATCCACCACCGGCAGGTCGAAGGCGCTCATGGTGATGGCATCGAAATCGCACACCGCAGCGCAATCCCCCACCCCAAGACAGCCCCAGGCGCAAGCCTTGCCGCCTCCGCCCACTGTCGCGGCCGCGCGGCAGGTGGAAATGCCGTCGTAGTGGGCGCGCATGTGCGCGACATGGGCGCCCCCGGCGCAGGCCAGGCGGGCGACGCGCTTCTCCACCTGACCCAGGGCCACCCCCAGCAACCTGGCGATGCCGGCATTCTTGTCCGGATCGTTCACGCTGCAACGGGCCGGCTCGACGTGCCCCGCTACCACCTCCTCGGCAAAGTTACGGCAACCCGCCATGCCGCAGGAGCCGCAGTTGGCATGGGGCAGCATCTCCTCCACCTGATCGATGCGCGGATCTTCATACACATACAGCCGCTTGTTGGCCTGCGCCAACAACCAGGCCAGCAAAATACCCAGGGCTGCCATGAAAAGGCCGGTAAGGGCGACGTCCGTCAAATCGATCGCCTCCTATACCCGATTAAATTTGTCAACATAATCAATGCCCTATATAAGGATTTTCGTATACTATTTGTTTTTCGCTGGCAGAGGTATGACTATATTTTTTTGCCTTGCCTCCTGCCTTGCTCCTTGTGCATCCGGAACCCTCCCCCTGCCGAACCTCTGGACCTCTACCATGACCCAAAGCGAATACCCGCAAGGCCTCAGCGACACCCACGAGGCCACCATTCTGTCCTCCACCCGCTATACGCCCGAGACGACGGACGAGGTCCGCCAGATCGTACTGACCCTGAACGAGCCCTCGTTCTACTATCTCGAAGGCCAGACCATAGGCGTGCTCGTGCCTGGGCCACACCCCTTCGGCAACGCTTTCCATCATCGCTACTACACCCTCGCCCACGTGCGCCAGACCGAGCAGGGCGTGGAACTGGAATTGCTGGTGCGGCGTTGCTTCTACATCGACGAGGTCTCCGGCGAAGAGTATCCAGGCATCGCTTCCAACTACCTGTGCAATGCGCAAACCGGCGACCGGATCTCCCTCACCGGCCCCCACGCCAGCCCGTTCTGGATACCCGCGGACAAGGAATACAACCTCCTCATGCTGGGCACCGGCACCGGCATCGCGCCATTTCGCGCCTTCCTGCGCAGGATCTACCAGGAGCAAAAGGACTGGAAGGGCAAGGTTCGGCTCTATTACGGGGCCAAGACCGGTACCGACATGCTCTACATGAACGACGTCAACAACGACCTCAGCCTCTACTATGACCAGGAGACCTTCCAGGCCATCCAGGCGGTGGGCAAAAGCCTGCTCGGCGACGAGGGTGACGCATTGAAGGGGGGCGTGGCCGACCATGCCGCCGATATCTGGAAACTGATCCAGGAACCCAAGACCCACGTCTACCTCGCCGGCATGAAGAAGATCGCCACGGCCCTGGACGAAGTCATGGTCCAGACCGCAGGTTCCAGCGAACTGTGGCTACAGACCAAGGAGCGGCTCATCCAGGAGCGGCGCTGGTCGGAATTGACCTACCAGTAAACTTCGGGCCCTCCCGTGGGGACCGTGCCTGGCCGGCGCGGCGCCCCAGCTGCAATTCGCCGATGGATACGTTTACCCGGCGTGGGCGTGTTGGTGCTCCGATATCCGGGTACTCATGGTTCGGGCACCTGCAACTCCAGTCGTACGTTGCACGTCCATCAGTCGCGCGCGGGTTCCATCACCGCGTCGAGGTTGAGGTTGTCGCAGTATTCGAAGAAGTCGCCGCGCAGGGTCGGCAGGTGCATGTCGCCGGGTATGCCTACGGTCATGTTGACCGAGAACATGGCGGTGCCGGTGTGCGGTGCCGGATAGGTGTCGGTCGTGAGCTCTTCGATGTTGATACCCTGGCGCGCGAAGAAATCGGCCAGGCTGTGAACGATGCCGGGATGATCCATCGCCACCACGTTCACCCGGTAAGGCACCTGTGGCGTCTTGCGCTCGGCCGGGCGGGTGCGCTTGTGGATGATGGCCAGGCCAAGTTCGGTGCCGATCGAGTCGAGCCGGTCTTCCAACTTGGAGAGCGCGTTCCATGGCCCGGAAGTCAGCATCAGGATGGCGAATTGCCCACCTAGCACCGCCATGCGGGATTCCTCTATGTTGCAGCCGGCTTCAGCGATGCGACTGGTGAAGCGCTGAACCAGGCCGACCTTGTCTTCGCCGGCGGCGGTGATGGCCAGGTAGTCGATGTTGCTCATGGCGTTTCCATTCAGGTTGCGACGATGCATCGCATTGTAGCCAGTGCACCGCGTGCGGCCTACCGCGGCGGGAAGGCATAATCCGCGGATGGGCCTCCCGATCGCTCCCCTCATCGATACCCACTGCCATCTCGATGCCGCCGAATTCGACGCGGATCGGGATGCCGTCCATGACCGTGCGTGCGCAGCCGGAGTGGACATCCAGGTGATTCCCGCCGTCACCCAGGCCAATTTCGCGGCGGTTACGGCCGCGTGCCGCCGTTATCCCGGCTGCCTGCCCGCTTTCGGCCTGCATCCCGTCTACGCCGACATACACCAGGCAGCCCACCTGGCCCTGATGCGCCAGCAGATCGAGGCCTGGCGACCGGTGGCCATCGGCGAGATCGGCCTGGACTTGTTCCTGCCGGGCCTGGACTTCGCCACCCAGGCGTACTTCTATGTCGAGCAGCTCAAGGTCGCGCGCGAGTACGCGCTGCCGGTGTTGCTACATTGCCGCCGCGCCAACGATGAAATCCTCAAACAGTTGCGCCGGGTGGGTCTCGAGAAAGGCGGAATCGCCCACGCTTTCAGCGGCAGCCGGCAACAGGCGGAGGCGTTCTTGAAGCTGGGCTTCAAGTTGGGGTTCGGCGGCGCCTTCACCTGGGATCGGGCGACGAGGTTGCGAGCGCTCGCCCGCGAGCTTCCCCTGGAGGCCATCGTGCTGGAGACCGACAGCCCGGACATCCCGCCCGCCTGGGTGGGCCGAGGCCGCAACGAACCCGCCGAGGTGGCCAGGATCGCCGCGGCGCTGGCGGAATTGCGCGGCATCTCCTTGCAGGAAGTGGTGAGCCAGACCACGGCGAATGCAAAGGCGGTGCTGGGACTGTAGTACCCACGCTAGCGTTGCAGCCACGCCCGCGCGCCCGACCCCGCCACCCGCCCGCTGGCGAAGCAGGCGCTGAGCAGGTAACCACCGGTGGGCGCTTCCCAGTCGAGCATCTCGCCGGCGCAGAACACGCCGGGCAGCCGGCGCAACATCAGGCGCTCGTCCAATCCCTCGAAGCGCACACCGCCGGCCGTGCTGATGGCCTCGATGAGCGGGCGCGGGGCAATCAAGCGCAGCGGCAGGGCCTTGATCGCGGCGGCGAGTCGCGCTGGATCGGCCTCGACCCCCAGGACCTCGCGCAGCAGCGCGACCTTCACCGCATTGAGCCCGGCGCGGCTGTGCAGGTGGCTGGAGAGGGAACGCGCGCCGCGCGGGTGCGCCACTTCGGCGCTGATCCGTTCCAGCGACTTTCCCGGTGCCAGGTCGAGTTGGAGCAGGGCGCTGCCATCGGTTTCGATACGCTCGCGCAGGGCCGCGGAGAGCGCATAGATCAGGCTGCCTTCGATCCCACTCGCGGTGATGACGCATTCTCCCTGGCGGTGGATTTCGCTGCCATCGGGCGCCAGGCAACGGGCGACCACGGTCTTCAGGGGGTGGCCGGCGTGGCGGCTGCTGAAATGCTCGCTCCAGGCGATATCGAAGCCGCAATTGGCCGGCTTGAGCGGCGAGATTTCGATGCCGCGCCCCAGCAATAGCGGCACCCAGGCGCCGTCGGAGCCCAACTTGGCCCAACTGCCGCCACCCAGGGCCAGGATCACGGCATCGGCAAGTATGGTTTTTTCGCCTTCCGGGGTGGCGAACAAGAGGGACTGGCGGGTCTCCGGCACCGCGGACTCCCCAGCGGTTACAGCGTCGCTCCAGCCCAGCCAGCGGTGGCGCACATGGAAATTCACCCCCGTGCCGCGCAAACGGTGCAGCCAGGCGCGCAACAGCGGCGCCGCCTTCATCTCGCGCGGGAACACGCGTCCGGAACTGCCGACGAAGGTCTCGACCCCCAGACTCGCCGCCCATGCGCGCAAGTCCTCGGGGCCGAAGGCGTCGAGCCAGGGTTCGAGGTCGCCGCGGCGCGCGCCGTAGCGGGAGAGAAAAACCTCGCGTGCCTCAGAGTGGGTCAGGTTGAGCCCGCCCTTGCCCGCCAGGAGGAACTTGCGGCCGACCGAAGGCATGGCATCGAACAGCTCGATCTGCAATTCCCCCAGCATCGAGTAAGGGAGGCGCGACGACAGCATTTCCGCCGCCATCAACCCGGCCGGGCCACCACCGATGATGGCGACGGTCTTGGGTACGCTCACAACGCACTCCAGTGCGTCAGGTTGAATTGCAGCGAGCGCCTGCCATTCCACTCGTTCACTTCCGGCCGGTATACCGCCTGGATGCGCTCCGGCAGCGGCGTGTCATGGAAGAACAGGATGGCGTCGGCGCCGATTCCATGGCCGGCCAGGCGCAATTTCAGGTGCTTCTCGCCCACCAGACGCTGTGACTGCACCGTGAATTCGCCCTGGAAGGCGGGTGCCGGGAAGCCCTGGCCCCACACCGCGGCACGCATCGCCTCGGCGTTCTCCAGGGTGCATTCCTGGGGCGTCAGCTCGCCATCGGTCTCGATGCGTCTTTCCAGGTCGGCGGCGGAGAGGCTTGCGCGCGCCACCGTCTCGAAGGCCGCGGTGAAGCGGTCCAGATCCTCGCGGCGCAGGGTGAGGCCGGCCGCCGCGGCGTGGCCGCCGAACTTCAGGATCAGGCCGGGGTGATGGCGATCCACCGCGTCCAGGGCATCGCGCAGGTGCAGTCCGGGAATCGAGCGGCCGGACCCTTTCAGGAGGCCGCTGCCGCCATCGGCGAAGATGATGGCCGGGCGATGGTGGCGCTCCTTCAGGCGGGAGGCGAGCAGCCCGACCACGCCCTGGTGCCACGCCGGGTCGAACAGGGTGAGGCTGGCGCCGTCGGCGACTTCGATGCCCGCGAGCAGGGCCAGAGCCTGATCCTGCATGTCGGCTTCGATTTCGCGGCGTTCGCGGTTGAGGCGGTCGAGTTCCCCCGCCAACGCCTGCGCCCGGTCCGCATCGCGGGCGAGCAGGCATTCGATGCCCACGCTCATGTCGGCCAGGCGCCCGGCGGCGTTCAGGCGCGGGCCGATGACAAATCCCAGGTCTTCCGCGCAGGCCAACTCCGTCCTGCGCCCCGCCGCGGCGAACAGGGCCTGGATGCCGGGTCGCGCCAGGCCCTTTTGCATGCGCGTGAGGCCTTGCGTCACCAGCAGGCGGTTGTTGCCGTCCAGGGGCACCACGTCGGCCACCGTGCCCAGCGCCACCAGATCGAGCAGTTCCGCCAGATTGGGCTCGGGGCGCGCCTTGAAGACGCCGCGCGTTCTCATCTCCGCGCGCAGGGCCATGAGCACGTAGAACATCACGCCCACACCGGCCAGATTCTTGCTGGGAAATTCGCAACCGGGCTGGTTGGGGTTGACGATCAGCGCGTTCGGCAGGCTGTCGCCCGGCAGGTGGTGGTCGGTGACCAGCACCTCCATGCCCAGACGCTGCGCTTCCTCGATGCCGGCGTGGGCGGCGATGCCGTTGTCCACGGTGATCAGCACGTCGGGTCGATGTTCCGCCGCCAGCCGGGCGATCTCGGGAGACAGTCCGTAGCCGTACTCGAAGCGGTTGGGGACGATGTATTCGACCTTGCCGCCCAGGGCGGTGAGGCCCGCGATCGCGACCGCGCAGGCGGTGGCGCCATCGGCGTCGTAATCGGCCACCACCAGCAGCTTCTCGCCGCGGTGACAGGCATCCGCCAGGCGCGTCGCCGCCGCCATGCATTGCTTCATCGCCGTGAAGGGAAGTAGTTCGGCGAGCCTGTGCTTCATCTGCTCCGGCGCAGCGACACCGCGCGCGGCGTAGAGGCGCGCGATTAGCGGCGGCAGGCCGGAACGGCTCAGGGCCTGGGCGGCTACTTCGGGGTAGGGGCGGGGAGAGAGTTTCAGCATGTTCAAATATTCGGTTGCGCTGTTTTGCGTCCGGGAGTCGGCTGGCTATTATGCCGGCCATGGCCCATTTTCTCCCCCTCTCCCGCGTCGCCCGTCTGGTGGGCGAATCGCGGTCTGCCATTCAGCGCCGGATCCACGCTGGCGAATTGGCGACTTTCGATGGCATGGTGGAGATGGGCGAGCTCCTGCGCGTGTTCCCCGACGTGCGCTGGGAGGATGACGGTGAATTCCGGCGGGTCGAGGAGATCAAGGCCAAGGCTTTCGCCCGCCGAGTCTACGAGCGCGCTCTGCCGGCGAAGGAAGTGCTGGCCGAGCGCCTGTTCGAGATGGGGCGCGAATTTGCCGCGGCCAAGACTTTGCTGTTGCACTACGACGAGGTGCTGCGCTTCCTCGACGACAAACTCGACGATGTCGCGGAGGCGGGGGCTGCCAGGCCGGCCGTGCAGCAGGCGGTCATCGACCTCAAACTATGGTTGCGACAGGCGCTCGCGGCGCGGCCTTCCGATACGGAACGCGCCCAGGCCTTACTCGCCCAGGAAAATGTGATGCGCATCATGTCCGCACAGGTCACGGTTCTACCCGCGGGCCACGAATTCTTCGTGGAAGGCAACGACACCCTGCTCGAAGCCGCCTTACGCGCCGGCATCCCGCTCAATTACGGGTGCAGCAACGGCAACTGCGGCGACTGCCGCGCGCGCCTGGTTTCCGGCCAGGTCAAGAAAGTCCATCCGCATGACTTCGTGCTGAAGGAAAGCGAAAAGGCCGAGGGCGACTTCCTGCTCTGCTCCTACACCGCGGTGAGCGATGTGGTGGTCGAGGCGGGGATCGCCGGCGCCGATGACATTCCGCACCAGGAGATCGTCACGCGGGTGAAGGCGGTGGAAGTCCTCAACGAGCGTATCGCGGTGCTGCATCTCACCGCGCCGCGCAGCCAGCGTCTGCATTTTCTCGCCGGGCAACGGGTGACGCTCGCCATCGGCGATTCCGGAGGCGAGCTCAGCGGCGAGTATCCCGTGGCGAGTTGCCCCTGCGAAGATCGCCACATCGAACTCCATATCCAGCGCGACAACAGCCCTCTTGCCCGCCATGTATTCGAGGATCTGGCCAAGGAGGACAGGGTGCGCATCGAAGGGCCGCGCGGCCACTTCGTGATGAAACTGGATTCGCGTCGACCGGTGATCTTCATCGCCTGGGAGGAAGGTTTCGCGCCGATCAAGAGCTTGGTGCAGCACGCCATGAGCCTGGAAATCGCGGAGTCCATCCACCTCTACTGGGCGGCCGGGAGTGTCGCGGCCAGCGGCGGCCATTACCAGGACAACCACTGCCGCGCCTGGGCCGACGCCCTGGACGAATTCAGCTATCGACCGCTGGATGCGGCCGGCGGTGCGGAGGCCGTCGCCGAGTCCATCCTGGCGCTGCATCCCGACCTGCGCCGTGCCGATATTTACGCCGCCGGCCCCCTCGACTTCCTCCACGTCTTGCAGACCGGCGCCCTGGCGCGCGGTTTGTCGCCGCTGGGCTGGCACGGGGAAGCAAGATAGGCCACGAGCGCTCCGCGGGCCTGGGTTGCGAAGGGGCCGGCGCAGGCCGATATTTCACACGGGTTTGCCATAAAATGAGCGCATCCCCAACGCAGGAGCAAGCAATGAGCAATGACAGCATCGGCCAAGGAAAAGTGGTGTACATCACTTATTCCGTGCTGGGCGAAGCGGGCCAGATCATGGGGCAACAGGATATGCCCACCGGCTATGTCCATGGCGCGGGCAGTGGTCTGTTCCACGCCGTGGAGCGCGCCCTGGAAGGCCGCCAGACCGGCGATCGGGTGGAAGCCTGTGTGACGCCCGAGGAAGGTTTCGGGCCCAGCGATCCGAGTCTGATCATCGTCGATGAAGTCGACCACGTTCCCCCGACCATACGCTATGTCGGAGCAGAGGCGGAATTGCAGAACGATGCCGGTGAGACGCTCACCTTTCGCGTCATCGATCTGGCCGACGGCAAGATTACTCTGGATGGCAACCATCCCCTGGCCGGCCGCACCGCCACCGTGGTCGCCACGGTCGTCTCCGTGCGCAATGCCACGATGGAGGAGATGCGGACCGGTTTTCCCGCTGAACAGGGGCCGCCGCCCCTGCACTAAGCCGGCCGCCCATGGTTCAGACACCGCCCGTAGGGTTGCGGCGCAACGCACCCAACCCTACGCTGCTGAAGCCCGTGCGCGGAACGAGCCCGCCTCGATACGATGTTTCTTCAGCAGTTTCCCCAGGGCGCGGCGCTCCTTGCCGGCCAGCCGCGCGGCTTGCGAGACATTGCCGGCGGACTCCCGCATCAGGCGCTGCAGGTGGCTGCGCTCGAACGCCTGCAACAGGCTTTGTTTTGCCGCGTTGAAATCCAGCGTGTCGCGACAGCCGTAACGGCGATCGGCCAGGCTACGACGCTCATTCGATGGGACGGGCGCGGTGATGCGCAGCAGGGTGCCGTCCGCCAGGAGGAATTCGCGCTGGATGCGGTTTTGCAACTCCCTGACGTTGCCCGGCCAGGCGTGGCTGGCGAGCCAGTGCAGCGTGTCCTGGTGTAGTTCCTTGGACGGCAGCCGGTAGCGCTGGGCGGCCAGGGCGATGAAATGCCGCGCCAGTAACTCGGCGTCGCCGCCGCGCGCGCGTAGTGGCGGCACCGGTAGCTCCATGACATTCAGGCGGAAATGCAGGTCCGCGCGAAAGCCTCCGCCCTCGACCAGGCCCTCCAGCTGGACATTGCTGGCAGCGAGGATGCGGACCTGCGCGGTCTGCGCGCGGCTGCAACCCAGGGGGCGATATTGACCGTCCTGGAGAAAACGCAGCAGGCTCACCTGGGCCTTGGGTGTAAGCGAATCGACTTCGTCCAGAAACAGGGTGCCGCCCTGGGCCTGGGCGATCAGACCGATCTGGCCCTCTCGGGCGTCGGTGTAGGCGCCGCGCGCGTGGCCGAAGAGCTCGTTTTCGATCAGGTGGTCGGGTAGGGCGCCGCAGTTGACCGCAACGAAGGGCTGTCCCCGGCGGGCGCTGTGGCTGTGGATGGCGAGGGCTGCCGCTTCCTTGCCACTGCCGGTTTCGCCGGTGATGAGCACGCTGGCGTCAAAATTTGCGATCTTGCGCAGCAAGGTGAGCATATCCCGGAAAGCCGGGGAATTTCCGATCAGTTCTTGCGGCTGGGATTGTGGCGTCATCGAGGTTTGCTGTAGGTGTTAACACCTGAATTGTTTCACCTAACTTAGGGAAGCGAAACCACGGATGCCTTCGAGCACGTTCATCTACGTACTGAGGAATCAAGGATAATCGCCGCACCCTGTTTTTCGCTTCACCTAGATGACGCCCAAGCGCTTTACTTACTGGCATGGCATGCTGCTCCTGGTCGCCCTGGCCATTCCCGCGCGTGCGCTGCTCCTGGGGCGGTCGGTGGAGACGCTGCAACCCAGGCGGGATGCCGTGCTGGAGACCGTGATCTCCAGCGGGCGCATCATCACGCCGACACGCGTCGCACTAGGCTCCGAACTGGTCGGGCACGTGGTCGAGGTACGGGTGGAGGAGGGGGATCGGGTGCAGGCCGGACAGGTGCTGGCGCGCCTGCGCGACGACGAGTTACGCGCGGCTCTCGATCAGGGGCGGCGCGGCGTCGAGGAAGGCCAGGCAATGCTCGCCCAATTGCGCGAAGTGGCGCGACCGGTGGCGGAGCAGGGGCTGCTACAGGCGCAGGCGAACCAAGTGCTGGCCCGTGCGCAATACGAGCGAGTGAAAAAGCTGGCGGACGCGGGGTTCTACAACCAGTCCAGCCTGGACGATGCACTGCGCGCGCTCGACGCCGCAGTGGCGGCGAGCGCGGCGGCGCAGGCGCAGGCGCGTGGCAATCGTCCCGAGGGTGCGGAAAGCCGCCTGGCCGAGACACGCCTGGCCCAGGCCCGCGCCACGCAGGCCGTGGCCCAGGCCAGACAGGCCAATACCGTGATCCGCGCGCCGGCCGCCGGCGTGGTGGTGAAGAAACGGGTGGAGAAGGGCGATGTCGTGACCCAGGGCAAAGTGCTGTTCGATCTGGCGACCGATGGGGAAACCCAGGTCGATCTGCAAGTCGACGAGAAGAACCTCGGCCGCCTGCGAGTCGGCCAGAGGGCCAGCGTCCTGGCCGACGCCTATCCGACGCAGCCCTTTGCCGCGGAGATCTTCTTCATCGCCCCTGGCATCGATCCGGAGAAGGGCTCGGTGGAAGTGAAACTGCGCGCCAAGGCACCGCCGGCCTTCGTCAAGCCGGACATGACGGTCTCCGTGGAAATCAAGGTGGGCGCGAAGCAGGACGCGCTTTCCCTGCCCGCCGCGGCGGTGCACGACGCCAGCACGGCGCATCCCTGGGTCCTGCTCATCGACGCCGGTCGTGCCGTACGCCGTCCCCTCACCCTCGGGTTGCGCGGCGCCGGGGTGGTGGAAGTGGTGGCCGGACTGCGCGGGGACGAGGCCGTCATCCCGCTGGATGCGCCGGTTTCTGAGGGCGACCGGGTGCGCGGGGCGCGATAGGCCGGCACGATGCCCTTCGAATGGATCCTCGCCTTGCGCTTCCTGCGCGAAGGCCGCATGCAGACGGCGCTGATCATGGCCGGCACCACCGTCGGCGTGGCGGTGATCATCTTCATCTCCGCCTTGATGAACGGGCTGCAAGCCAGCCTCGCCAGCCGCACCCTATCCACTCAGGCGCATGTCACCGTGCGCGTACCCGACGACGCGCCCACCCCCGTGCTGGCGCGTGGCGACACGGGAATCATCGCGGCCCATATCGAGCCGCGCGTGCAGCGGCTGCGTTCCATCGACCAATGGGAGCAGGTCTATCGCCAGGTGGCCCTGCTGCCGCATGTGGTGGATGTCTCGCCGCTCACGACCGGGTCCGGCTTCGCCTTTCGCGGCAATGCCAGCAAGGCGATCGCCATCATGGGCATACTGCCGGAACGCTACGAACGCATCGTCAGGATCGGCGACAAACTCACGGCCGGCCAATTTCGGGTCGGGCCGGGCGAAGCGGTGATCGGCTGCGAACTGGCCAATGACCTGGGGGCCACGGTGGGCGACCGGATACGCATCCTGAGCAGCGAAAACCGCGACGATGTGTTCCGCATTACCGGCGTGTTCGATCTCGGCGTGAAGGATCTCAACCGCCGCTGGGTCATCATGGCGCAGCGCAATGCCCAGAGCCTGCTCGACTTGAGCGGTGGCGTGACCCATATCGATCTGACCGTGGATGACATCTTCGCCGCCGAAAGCGTGGCCACCCGTATCGCTTCCCTGACCGGTCTCACCGCGGAGAGCTGGATGGCCGTCAACACGCAGTTGCTCACCGCCTTCAAGAACCAGACCATGACCACCCGCACGGTGCGCGTGTTTCTGATCCTGATCGTCGCCCTCGGCATCGCCAGCGTGCTGGTGGTGTCGGTGGTGCAGAAACAGCGCGAGATCGGCATCCTGCGCGCCATGGGCACTTCGCCGCGGCGCATCATGTGGGTGTTCCTGATCCAGGGCGGGCTGGTTGGCGCTAGCGGTGCCCTGCTGGGCTCCGGCCTGGCCGCACTGATGGTCTACGGGGCGTCCTTCGCCCTGCGCCAGTCCGACGGCTCGCCGCTGATCAGCGGCAGCATCGAGCCCGCCTACTACCTGAGTGCCGCGGCCGTCGCCATCCTGACCGGCCTGCTCGCGGCCGTGGCGCCGGCACGGCGGGCGGCGAAAATGGACCCGGTGGAGGCCATCCGTTATGGCTGAGGAAGACGACATCCTGCGTCTCGAGGCTGTGCGCAAGGCCTACAACGTCGCCACACCGATCGAGACTGAGGTATTGCATGGCATCGACATGGCGCTACATCGCGGCGAGTTCGCGGCCCTGATCGGCCCTTCCGGATCGGGCAAGAGCACCCTGCTGCACCTCATCGGCTTGCTGGAGCGGCCCACGGCGGGCCGCATCCTGATCGCCGGCCGGGAAATCGATGCGCTCGACGAGGCCGGGATGACCGAGTTGCGCGGCCGCACCCTGGGATTCGTGTTCCAGTTCCATCATTTGCTGCCGGAGTTCACCGCTCTGGAAAACGTGATGATGCCGACCCTGATCGATCAGGGCCGGGCCACCCGCGCCATGCGGGAGCGCGCCCGCTGGCTGCTGGGCAAGGTCGGCCTGGCGGATGCGCTCGACAAGAAGCCCTCCGCGTTGTCAGGCGGCATGCAGCAGCGCGTGGCGATCGCCCGTTCCCTGGCGATGAATCCGCCTCTGGTGCTGGCCGACGAGCCGACGGGCAACCTGGACAGCCATACCGCCGACGACATTTTCGCACTGTTGCGCGAGTTCAATCGGGAAGAAGGCTCCGCCTTCCTTATCGTGACGCATGACGCCCGCCTGGCCGCTGGCTGCGACCGCCGCATCGAGTTGATGGATGGCCGGATACTGGCCAGTCCGAGTGCTCAGGCATGAACCTCACCGCGGCTTCCGGCGTCAGCGGGTCCACGGTGAACGAGGTGGCCGCGCCGAGTGCCGAAGAACTCGAGGCCGCGGTGACCACCGCCTTCTTTTCCACTTGGCGATCGCGCCTGAGGCAGCCCATCGTCATCGGCCTGCTCTTGTCTTGCTGTCTGCATCTGTTTTTGTTGGCCGTAGTGCGACCGGTTCCTCGTGGCGATCGTGGCGACCTGGTGATCCACGCGCGCCTGGCCATGCCGACCCCGCCCGTGGCGAAACCCCGGACACAGCCGCCGATGGAAACCGCGCGCCTTCCCGCGCCCCCTACCGCGGTGGTCGCGGCAGCGTCCCCGCCCTTGCCGGATGGCAAGGCACCCGCACCGCGAGTAGTCCTGCCCGCGCCAGCTCCCGTCCAGGCGACGCCCAGCCAGCCGGAAGCCCGGCCAGTTGCCATTGCCGCCAACACCGCCACCGTTGCTGCTACGGAGGCGACGCGCTCGAGTTCACCGCTCGACGTCGCCATCGACGCCAACTGGTATCTCGCCCGCCAGGTGGACGTGTCGGCCAAAGCCGTGGGCAAAATCCTGCCCGAGTACCCGGAGGTGGCGCGGCAGCGTAACCAGGAGGGCACGCTCAAGCTGATGCTCAGGATCGACGACCTGGGCCGAGTGCGCGAAGTCAGCGTGGTCGAGTCGGACTTGCCCGGGGTATTCGACCAGGCGGCTCTGGATGCCTTCCGCCAGGCCCATTTCCAGCCGGCCATGAAGGATGGTCACCCGGTGCGCTATCAGGCTTATATCCGGGTGACGTTCAAGTTGCACGACTGAACCGCGCTGGCGCCGGCGTCCGGTGCGGATCGCCTACTTCGCGTAATAGAGGAAGTTCTCGTAGGAGGATTCGGCCACGCGGAACCACTGAATCTGGCTTTCGCGGAATTTCTTCCACTCGGCGTAGATGCGTGCGAAGTCGGGATTCTTCGCGGCTTCCTCGTCGTACAGATGGAAGGCGGCGTCGCGCGCCGCGGTCATGATGTCCTTGGGGAAGGGGTGCAGCTTCACGCCCTGCTTCACCAGCCGCATCATCGCCGGCGGGTTCTTGTAGTCATACTCGGCCAGCATGTTGACGTTGGCTTCGGCACAGACGGTTTCAAAAGCCTGCTTGTAGGTCGCGGGCAGCGCGTTCCATTTGGCGCTGTTGACGTAGAAGGACAGTTGCGGGCCGCCTTCCCACCAGCCGGGGTAGTAATAGTTCTTTGCGATCTTGTGGAAGCCCAGCTTCTCGTCGTCGTAGGGCCCCACCCACTCCGCCGCATCGATGGCGCCGCGCTCCAGTGAAGGGTAGATGTCGCCGCCGGCCAGGGTCTGGGGCACCGCGCCCAGCTTCGCCATGATCTGGCCGCCTATACCCGGGATGCGCATCTTCAGGCCCTTGAGATCGGCCAGAGACTTGATTTCCTTACGGAACCAGCCACCCATCTGCACCCCGGTGTTGCCGCCGGGAAATTGCACGATGTTGTGTTTCTTGAACAAGTCGCGCATCAACTGCAGCCCGCCGCCGAAGTACATCCAGGCGTTCTGCTGGCGCGCGGTCAGGCCGAAGGGCATGGCGCAATCGAAGGCAAAGGCCATGTTCTTGCCGACATAGTAGTAGCTGGCGCTGTGGCCGCATTCCACCGTGCCTTGCTGCACCGCATCGAGTACCTGTAGGCCCGGCACCAGTTCTCCTCCGGCATACACGCGCACCTGGAATTTTCCGCCGGTGATCTGGTTCAAGCGCGCGGAGAGCAGATCGGCGGCGCCGTAGATGGTGTCCAGGCTCTTGGGGAAACTGGAGGCCAAACGCCATTGAATCGCGGGGCCGTCGGCAAAAGCCTTCGGAACCAGCGCGCTGGCGGCCAGGCCGAGTCCTGCGCCGGCACCAGTTAGAAATGCACGTCTTTGCATGGGGAATCCTTGGTGTGGGTGGTGAAAGCACGCTCGGGGAAAGCATCCGAGTCCTCTGTGGGAGCCGGCTTGCCGGCGCATGGCGGTGTGCTGGTAGAGAAAACGTTGCTATCGCGGGCAAGCCCGCTCCTACGCAGGTTCTTATCCATGCAGGGTTACATGGCGGCTGCCATTTCGCGCGGGCGTATGCGCACGATGACATCGATGCTGTCCGCGTCCATGCCCTCGGGTAGATCGGGCATGCCCATGAGTTGAGGGTGGTAGCCGCGGATATCGGTCAATTCGCCGCTGACGACGTTGTAGAAATGATGGTGCGGCGTCGTGTTCGGGTCGTAGAACACGCGGTCTGGATCCACGATCACCTCGCGGATGAGTTTCTTCTCCAGAAAGCGGCGCAGGGTGTTGTACACGGTTGCCTTGGAGACTTCGCTGAAGCGCGCGTTGACGATACTCAGCAACTGATCCGCACAGAGGTGTTCCCGGCGCATGAACAAGACCCTGGCGATCTCGAGGCGCTGGTGCGTGGGTGCGATGCCGTGTTCACGCAACAACTCGGCGATCTCACCCCGCTGCATCTCGATAGGCCATCGTGTCGTCATGAAAGAGTCGTTGGTTGATCCGGTGGCCCATTCTAGGAGCCTGGCCAAACCGTGTCTAACTGGCATGGCTCGGGCGCGAGGCAAGCATCGCGGGCCGGGCGAGATTTCTCGCAGTCAGGCGCGGACCGCGCCGTGGCGGCTGGCGGGAACGTCGGATTTCTTTACATCCTTGTCCCGGATTCCTCGTGGTCCGGCTACGTTGTCCTGCCCCATTTCATGGAATCCATATAAATCATGCGCTTGGCATGAATGTCAGGCTCATGGTACGAAAATTGCATTAAGGGATTACCTGGCGATAATTCCGTGAGCGTGATGCGCCTTTCAACAAAACACCTGGGAAGAGTCCCGACATGAAAACAATACTGGCCTTGATCGCCCTGATCGCCCAAACGCTGGCAGGTAACGCCCATGCTGCCCTCATCTTCAACAAGGTCGAACAACCCACCGAGGTCAGCCAGACCGGTTTGCTCGACTATTTCGACAGCCAGGGCGGCACGCGCATCCTGGACTCGGTCCGCTTGATACTGAGCGGCTCCATGACCAGCTACATCACCCTGGCCAACTATACGAGCGTCCCGCAAACCCTATATGCCGATGGCGGTGTCCTGCTGGACTTCTCCACCACCCCAAGCGGCATCCTGGGCGCCCTGGGCGTGGCTCCAGCGATCAGCCTCACCGTCGCCACCGGCGACCAGACGGTCGATGCGGTCGGCGTCATGGCGCTTGGTACCTACACTTCACCTGCACTGACAGATACCGACACCTGGGACAGCCTCGTCAGGACGGATGCCAGCGTGCTGAGCGCCTTCACAGGCAGCGGCACCTTCAAGCTTACCTGCACCTCGAAAACCTCGCTCGCGAGCAACACCGCCGCCATTCCCAATACCCTGGCTACCCAGGATGCCTATGCGGCTTGTGGCGCCCAGGTGATCTATACCTATGGACCGACGACGCAGCTTCCCGAGCCCGCGACCCTGATGCTGTCGGCCTTGGGCCTGCTGGGCCTGGCTATCTCGCGCGGTCGCGGCGCACTCTAAGGCGAGCCATTCCCGGCGGCCGGCTTGTGCCTCCACGCGTAAGGCGCAACGTCGACCACGCCCACCGCACCGAGCATGCGATGCAACAACACCTCCCCCGCCGCCGGCGCCATGGTCACCCCATAGCGAAATTGGCCGCTATTCACAAACAAATTCTCCAGGTCGGGATGTCGATCGATGGTCGGCACATTGCCCGGAGAGCCGGGGCGCAGACCGGCCCATTGGGTGACGATTTCCGCCTGGCGCAATTGCGGCAACAGCCCATAGGCGAAATCGAGCAATTCCTCCCGTGCCTGCGGCGTGGTGGTCTTGTCGAAACCGGCTTCTTCCAGCGTGCTGCCAGCCAGGATATGGCCATCCGTGCGGGGCACCAGATAGTGTCCCCGTCGGTAGACTACACCGGGGAGCAGGCCCGGCGCCGCCTTGAAGAGCACGATCTGGCCCCGGATTGGGGCGATCTCGGGCGCGTGCCCAAGCGGGGCCAGCAGCTCGCCACTCCATGCGCCCGCGGTGACCAGCACGCTGTCGGCGTGGACTACCCCGCTGGCGGTCTCCACGCCCACCAGCTTGGTGCCACGCGGCAGGAGGCGCGTACCCGCGGTGTTTTCCTGAATTTTCACGCCCGCGGACAGTGCAGCCTTGAGCAAGGCCTGGAGCAGGCGCGGATTGCGCGCCTGCGCCACGTTCGGCAGCCAGATAGCGTCTGCCCCTTCCAGATGCGCCAGCGTCCTGGGCAAGGCCGTCACGGCTTCGCCCTGCGCGACACACCAGGCCAGCGCGGCGTCGTGATTTTCGGGAGACAGAACCGCCATGCCGCAGGGGCGAAATTCCGGGTCGATGCCGCTCGTATTCAGCAAGTCCTCGGCCCACCCAGGCCACAGCAAGCGTCCACGTCGCGCCAGGGCGTTGACCTCGGGGCCGTAGTTCCAGGGCAGAAGCAAGGACAGGATGCCCGCCCCCGCCCAGGAAGACTCCCGGCCCACGGGGCCGCGATCCAGGACGCGAACCTCCAGGCCGGCCCTTCTGAGCAGGAGCGCGCACAGCAGGCCGTTGATGCCGCCACCGAGTATGAGACAGGAGTTCATGGTGAGTCGATTCTTGCTGTATAAATGTAAATACCTAGGTGTAAGTACTGAATGCAGGCGGGTTCCGCTGCGCCGTTCGCCGTGGGGTGCACGCCGTTGCCGGGTCGGTGCCGGGCGAGCATAGCCTAACCACAGAGTATCGGGAGCGTCCAACACCATGACACGCGTAAACGCCTTGCCACGAGGTCTCAGCCTCATCGAACTGTTGGTGACGCTGAGCATCGCCGTGGTCCTGCTTACCGTCGGCGTGCCTTCCTTCGTCGACATGATTGCGGCCAACACGGCGGTGAGCTACGCCAACGATTTGCTGGCGGACCTGAATTACGCGCGCAACGAGGCGATTACACGTGGATTTAACGTTGTGGTTTGCAAAGGTATCGCGACGGCAGTTGGCTCCGGTTGCACAAGCGGCAATTGGGATGGTGGCTGGAAGGTGTTTGTGGATTGCAACGGCGATCAGACGATCAGTGCTTCGACCTGTCCAGGAAATAGCGATGAAGCGGTGTTGCGCGTGCACCCGGCATTGTCCTCAGAATGGACGCTGCGAGGTGATTCGCATGTTCCCAATTACATAACATTCAAAGCGATCGGACTGCCCAATACAAATGGAACCTTGGTGTTCTGCCAGGGTGGGGTGCTCCATTCCGGTAATCAGCCCAGGTCAGCAGCGGTGACGGTCAATAGAACAGGGAGGGCGAGGGTACTTTCTTACAACGCTTATGGCGTGCCGCTAGATAACCAGGGAAGTGCGTTGACATCATGCCATACTTAAGTCACGGTCATCGGTCATGACTCCATACAACGGCCATCAGGTTCCTGCTCTGGGTCAATTCGGGCTGACCCTGCTTGAGATCATGATCACGATATTCATCCTCTCCCTTGGTCTGCTGGGTTTGGCAGGTTTGCAGATGACCGGACTAAAGAGCAATCGCAATGCACTGTATCAGACGTTATCTGCGCAGCTTGTGGGTAGCATATCCGAACAGATCCAATCGGACCCGGTTGGTGCGAATGGAACAGCCTACGACAATCTCGTTCAGGATGGCGACAAGAGCCAATGTGCCGTGGCCAATCCCGATCTGAAAAAAATCAGTGCGTGTATTGCTTCCAGCCTTCCGAGTGGTACGGCGCGTGTGACCAAGCGTACCGACAACCCAAAAACTTTCTATGTCGCCGTGATCTGGGCCGATGTGCAATTGGGCACAAATGTTGGTTGGGGAGTCGATAACACGAACGCCACTCCACCGAGTTATGCAACTACGGCTTGTGGCACTCCGGTTGCAGGCATGAGTTGCTACTATGCCGTTTCTTCGGTCCCACCCGTATGAAGTTAGCCATGTTTCGCCATTTGCAAATAGGCCTATCCCTGATCGAACTCATGGTCGCTATGGCCCTGGGGTTGCTGATCCTCTCCTCCCTAGGCTACATCTTGGTGGGCAGTCGTGCCACGTATATCAACCAGGATGCCAATGCAAGGCTACAGGATACAGGCAGATTCTCGATGGAGTTCATCGGACGTCAGGTGCGCGCGGCGGCGCATGCGGCAATCACACCGATTGCAGGAGATGGAACCGTTGCATTTGGTGACGTGCCCATCACGGCGTCCAGCAATGCGACGTCCATGACGTTGCAATATCAACTCACGGATGAGGGGCAACAGCCTGGCGAACATCTTATCCAGGATTGCAATGGAAACTATAAAAACTTGATACCATATCCATTGCCTGTCACAAATGGTTCGGCCATCAATAGAGGTACTGTGATAAATACGATCAGCTTTGATATCGCAGATCATGAATTACAGTGCGATGGCAATGGTGGATCGGCTCAGCCGTTTGCCGAAGGTGTGGAAGAACTGCTTTTGGGCTATACGGCTGACAATGTTACATGGACGGCAACACCGGGTAACACGGTATTGGCCGTCAAGGTCTGTATCCGGGTACGCTCCAACAACCAGGGCGCGGTCAGTTCTTCTCAAACATATAACGATTGCGCTGGTAGTAACCATACCCCAACCGATACCTATTTGCGCCGGACGTTCACCTCAGTATTTTCCTTGCGTAGCAGAATACCTTAGATGCCATGACGACCTTTACGCGTACTCCAGGCCAGAATGGTGCGGCACTCATCACCAGCCTGATCTTCCTGACCATACTCACCGTGTTGGGCATGAGCTCCATGGGAACGGCTTTGCTGGAAAATCGCATGGCGGGAAACAGCCGCGACCGCAACCTGGCCTTTCAGGCGGCTGAAATTGGCTTGCGGGATGCGGAATCGTTCATACAAAAATCTGGCAGGATTGTGGGTAATATATTTATTGAATCCTCTGCTGCTGCCACGGATGGTGATGATGGTTCCACATGCAAGTATGGATTTTGTTACAACAGTCTGACGTGGAGTAATAATTCGAATTGGATCCAGAGCCCTGTATGGACCACTTCTTCTGCGTTTTGGTCCAATGCAATTCAATACCAGAGAAATGACGCTAGCGTAAACAACGGCGTCACTCACAAGGGAATTGGTAGAGCTGGTGAAAAAATCATAGTTAATCCACTCTATGTATTACCGTCAGCCCTGCCGCTTGTTTCCGCGCAACCCGAATACTTGATAGAATCCATACCCCAAAAAATCGGAGATAATAAATATTATTATAGGATTACCGTGCGTGGATACGGCATGCGTAGCGGCACACTCGTGATGTTGCAGGAAGTCTATACGCCGTGATTGCAGGAGTGAAAAACATGAGAACAAGAGATATCCTGGGCATTATCGGGGTCGCCATTTTGCAACTGCTGCCTGTGGATGCTGTGGCGGGTCTCAACATCTCGGATACGCCCGTGTTCCTCACCGAGGTGCTGCCCCCCAATGTTTTTCTGACTCCTGTTTATGCACGCGGCGCCAATGAGATTTCTCCCATGGATATGGCTTGGGGATTGGCGGACCGCAGTAATCCCCAGAATAGGGCTGGCTACGCCTGGTATTCGTTTGTTCATGATTATTATAAAGGATATCCGCATCGGGTCGTGCCATGGCCCAATGTTTTTCTGACCCTGGATTCCAACAGCCAGAATATCCTGGATAGCTGTGAGCAGCTCTATGGAGATGACGTGGACCAGACTGCCTCTTCCGTCATCAAGTATTCCGTGGATGTCCGCTACAGTGGCGGTAGTGCCGTGTGTTCCGGGCCCCAGGACACCGTTTCTAGAAGCAAGGCGGGCGCGGATTTTGTCGATATTCCATTTATCGCGCCAGCGGATTCGAAATTGAGTTACTACAATGGGATGGCTCTATACTCGAGATCAGACAAGAACATGTTGTATTATCACGACAACGTGACCTACGATAAATGGCCCGGAACGAATGGCTACGTGGACTATTATCATGGTGGCGACGTGAGCAATCCACTCTACCACCCGCGCAGCGGCTTGTCCTATTCCGGGATCTATGGCTCGAACACCAGCAAGGTGTTCTTGAATACGGCGACCAACCCGCAGCCAGACCTCTGTGATGATTACGGAAATCCGCTGGGCTCCAACGGGGTCTGTTCCGCTGACTATACGCTGGGAGCATACTGGACCTACAATTCCGGTTCGAATTCTTCCATTGCCGACGTGGGCAGCTATACGCAACACGGCGTCACCAATCAGGCGAATTTCGCGACCTGGTTTACTTACTGGCGATCCGCCGACCTGGCTACGCGTTCCATACTCGGGAATTTTGTCGATCAGTTGGCCAATGTCACGGATGAGATCGGCGGTGTACGCCTGTGGTTGGGTTACAACAGCAACGTCATCCTCCTGTACGATAATAGAGTGCAGCCGGATGTGAGCAAGGTGTTCTCTTCAATATATACTACGCCCAAGCTCAACGGCAGTATGTTGGATGTCTTCGGGCATAGTTACATCGCTTCATTTCTTACGGACAAGAGTGGTGCATCTAGCAGTGCATTCCTCGATGCCCCGACGCTTGCTTATCAGCCAACCTACCATGTGAATACACCGGCAGACTATAACCCAGCCCGGTCTTGCCGGCGTAATTATCAGATCATCGTGTCTCCAGACTACACCAATCTCCGCTGGGCCTGGGCGGTTACCGGTAATGCCATCGGTCTCCTGCCCTCTCCATTGCCATCCTACGGCAATGCGGACTCTGGTTTGGGAGAAAGGTATGCGGATTCCTATCCCAATACCTGGTCGGATCTGGGGGCCGCCGTTTGGAATACGGATTTAAGTGTATCCTTACCCAACAATTTGCTGCCCACTGCACTCGACCCCCAGACCACGCAACATCTTTCCCTGTTCCTGGTAGCGCCCACCGCCGCTGGTCTGGTCTTCAATAATCCGGTTTCGATACACAGTTACGACGATGCCATCGCAGTCCTGGAAAACAACAAACCGGGTAATTGGGTTAATCCTCAATCGGTGGATCCGGCCTTTCAAAGTGGCCAGAAGGACACTTCCGCCCAGGATGTGCTCAACTCTAGAAACCAGGCCGCTTCCATCGACGATCTCTGGCACATGGTATTGAATAGCCGGGGTTTTTTCTATCAATCCCAGGATATGGCCGGCATGACCCATGGTCTGCTGAATGCACTGCACGATATTATGGTCAACAATATTTCGGGCTCATCGGTGTCGACGAATACCACTTCGATCCAGACCGGCTCACAAATATATCAGGCCACGGTGGAGAGCAACTGGAAGGGACATTTGCGCGCGTTCGACGTGACGACCACGGCGAAAACGGTCAACAATGTCACCTACAATCTGGCCGGCATCGCTTACGATCCGGCAAATCCTGTCTGGGATTTGGCGCAAACCGTTTCCGCCCAGGACTGGAATACCGGGCGAAATATAGTGACCTACAATGGAACGACGGCCGTGCCTTTTACCTGGAATGCGTTGGACACCACGGTGCAGGGTCTATTGACCGCATCCAAGCCGGATGGAATCATCAATGCCGGAACCTATGGCAACGATCTGGTCAATTACCTGCGTGGTAATCCGGCTTGCGAGGATGGTGCCGGCACGAGTTGCGCATCCGGCGTGTCTTATGTATTCCGCCGCAGGAGCATAGATCGCAGCAATCATGACCCCTACACTTCGAGAAATCCGAATGGGCGCAATGTGCTGGGCGATATCAGCAATTCCAATCCCTGGTATGTCTCACCCCCGATCGCGGGCGCATCCGATCTGGATGCGCCCGGCTACAACGCCTACCGCATTGCCCACCGGGGTAGGCCCAGTGTCCTGTATGTGGGCGCCAATGACGGCATGCTGCATGCCGTGAATGCGAGCGACGGTACGGAATTGTTCGCCTATATTCCGTCCTTCGTCCTGGTAAATCTGCCACCACTGGCCAGCCTCGATTACAGCCATCGGTATACGCTGGATGGTTCTCCATTCGCGGCGGAAGTCGATCTGGATGGTTGGCGGACGGTGCTGGCAGGGGGGCTGAACAAGGGGGGGAAGGGTTATTACCTGCTGGATGTCACTAACCCGGCGGGCTTCTCCGCCAGTTCCGTTCTCTGGGAATTCAGCCATGCCGATATGAATTACAGTTACAACCTGCCCGTTCCCTTCCCGGCCGGGAATTTGCGCGCGGGACAGTCGCGTCAGATCGTGCGCATGAATGACGGAAAATGGGCGATGATCGTGGGCAACGGTTATCCCGAAGTGGCTTCCAGGCAGGCCTGTTTGTTCATCGTTTATCTTGCCGGGCCGACCGGAAGCAATCGCACCTGGGTGGAGAATGTCGATTATCACGAACTGTGTGTAGGGGCTGTCGACTATCGTGGCGACCATGGCCTGGACACCAACGGGCTTTCTACCCCCACTCCTTACGATACGAACGGGGACGGGCTGGTGGATGTCATCTATGCAGGCGATCTCAACGGCAATCTATGGAAGTTCGATGTGTCCGCCAAAAATCCACAAGACGCCAGCCACCCCTGGGCGCCCGCTTATGGCAGTACCACTCCCCTGTTCGTGGCGAAAAATGATGCGGGGGTGCGCCAGCCCATCGTTTCGCCCCCCGAGGTGACGCCCTATAGCACGGGTACGCTGGCCGGACAGTTAGTCCTGTTCGGCACGGGGAAATATCTGGAAGATAACGACCGCCTTAATACCGACGTGCAATCCTTCTACGGCGTCTGGGACAGCGCGGCTTCCTCCACGACGTTGGATCGAGGTTCACTCCTACAGCAGGCCTTCGACGAATCCGCGACGACTCGCACCCAGACTTCCAGGACGTCCGTCCCCTATTGTGACAAGGTCGGATGCAGCGGCACGAACAGCATGTTCGGCTGGTATTGGGACATGCCGGATGCGGGGGAGCGCCTGACGGGCCGGGTCACGCTGCTGTCCGGTATCGTATTCTTCAACACCTTTTACCCGCGGCTCGATGACAGTGGCCAACCCGACCCTTGCCAGTCTGGTGGCGACGGCTGGTTGATGGGTTTGAACGCCGCCAACGGTTACATGGAGGACACGTTCTCGGTCTTCGATGTGAATCACGACAGGGTCGTCGATTCCAGCGATGCTCCCGCGGCAGGGTTGAGGGTGGGTGCGGCGATGGGCGGGACGGACATCGTGCATACCGATTCAGGGAGCGGTATCGCTATTTACTCTCCCACCAATTTGCCCACGGCCCCCGATAGTTGGGTGCCTCAGACGGTCAATTTGCCCACGCACACCGGCCGTGTCTCCTGGGTCGAGTTGAGCAACTGAATGCTGCGCCGCACGCTCACAGATCACAGCCAAGCCGGCCGGATGCGGGTAGAGTTCACTCGCGGGCATTCGGAGGAAAAAAAATGAACAGAGGTTTTACCTTGGTCGAGTTGTTGGTCGCGATCATGATCGTCGGTATCCTCTCCGCCGTGGCGGTGAGTTCCTATCAGGATTACACGCTGCGCGCGCAGCGGGCGGATGCCAAGACGGTGTTGTTGCAACTGGCGTCCTGGCTGGAGCGCAACTACACGGCTTCGGGACGCTATGACCAGGATGCTTCCGGCACCACGGTCGATGCCGTTCCCGCCGGCCTGGCGCAGTCGCCGCTGAGCGGCTCGGCCCGCTACACCGTCTCCTTCGCCAGCAAACCCACGTCGACGACGTTTTCCCTCCAGGCTATCCCCGTCGCCTCCGATCCCCTGTGCGGAACCCTTACCCTGAATCAGCTGGGCAGCCAGGGCGTGTCGGGTACGGGCACGCCCGCAGATTGCTGGCAGCGTTGACGCGCCTGGGGGGATGAATCCTCAACTGCTGGACGTGATCCGGGCATTTTCCCATGAGCGGTTTCGTTCAGGCGAAGAAGTGGCGCGCGGTTTGGGCATCTCTCGCGCTTCCGTACACAACGCCGTGCACGAGGCCGAGTCGCTGGGCCTGCGCATACAGGCGGTGCGCGGGCGCGGCTACCGCCTGGCGCATCCGGTCACCTGGCTGGATGCTTCGTGGCTCGCGAAGAGCATGGTGCCGCTCGCCGTGCACGCCCAATTGCTGCCGGCACTCGATTCGACCAATGCCCAGTTGATGCGGCAAGCGCAGGCGGGTGCTGCGCACAAGAGTCTGCTGGCGGCGGAATGGCAGAGCAAGGGGCGCGGGCGGCGCGGGCGAACCTGGCTCGCGGGCTTGGGCGGCGGCTTGATGTTCTCTTTGCTGTGGCGCTTCAATCGCAGCGCCGGCGAGTTGTCCGGGCTGTCTTTGGTGGTGGGGCTGGGCCTGGCGCAGGCCTTGCGCGACCTCGGGCTGGCGCGGGCCAGCGTCAAATGGCCGAACGACATCCTGGTCGATGGAGCGAAGCTGGCCGGCGTGCTGATCGAATTGACCGGCGACATGCTGGGCCCGAACGCGGCCATCATCGGCGTCGGCATCAATGTTCTGGGGGTCGCGTCCCAGGGCTTCGAGCTGGGGCAGGCGGTCACCGACTTGTCCGAGCATTTGCCGGTAGGGCGTCTCGATCGCAATGACCTGTTGCTGAAAGTGGTATCACGGCTGAGTGGGCTGCTGACGCGTTTCGATGTCGAGGGGTTCGCGCCGTTTCTCCGTGATTGGGAAGCCATGCATGCCCATCAGGGCCAGACCGTATATCTGTTCACCGCCATGGGGGAGCGCATCGCGGGTCAAGCCATCGGCGTGGATGAGGACGGTGCCCTGCTGCTGGCCACGCAGGCAGGCCTGCGGCGCTTTCATTCCGGCGAAGTGAGCCTGCGGGGGGGCACATGATCCTCTTGCTGGACGCGGGTAACACCCGCATCAAGTGGGGGCTGCGCCAGCGAGGGACGTGGCTGCTGCGTGGGGCTTGCCCCACCGGGGAAGTCTCACGATTGCAGGCCGACCTGACGGAATATTCTCTGCGCCGGGCGCTGCTGTGTTGCGTCGCCGGCGACGAGACCCGCTTGGCCCTGGGGCGGCTTCTGGCTGGGCGTGTGGAGCAGATTTCCTGGGTGAGGGCGGCAGCCGAGGCCTTTGGGCTGCGCAATGACTATCAGCCGCCCGAGTCGTTGGGCGCCGACCGTTATGCCGCCCTGGTGGCCGCGGCGCAACTCGGCCTGGGAGACTGCGTGGTGGTGACCGTGGGCACGGCCTTGACCGTGGATGCCCTGACCGCGGAGGGGCGGTTTCTCGGTGGCGCCATCGCTCCCGGCCCGGACCTCATGCAGAGGGCTTTGCAGCTGGGAACGGCGGGTGTGCGAGAATTCTCGGGCGAGCTGGCTTCGTTGCCGACGCATACCGCTGCCGCGGTGGCTACCGGGATCGCTCTGGCGCAGGTTGGCGTGGTGACGGCGATGCGTGAGCGTCTGGCGCGCCACGCCGGCCGGCCGGTGACGCTACTGTTGAGCGGCGGCGCGCGTGCGGGATTACGCCCCTTGTTTGCACCTCCCGTGGTGGAGGCCGACGATCTGGTATTGGAAGGACTGGCCTGGATGGCGAAGGAATACGCATGGGAAGATTGATCCTCCTTCTGGTCGTGGTGAACGCAGTGGTCTTGCTCGCCGGTTTGAGCCTGGAGTTGCTACACGGCCAATCCCCGGCGCCGCTGGGGTTCAATGCCGACAAGCTGCGCCTGCTCGGACGGGTGGAACCCGCATCGGTGAGCGTTGCGACGTCCCGCCCCAGGGTCACGGACCTCGCGCGCTGCCTCTACTGGCCTGATCTGGACGATGACCTGCTGGGGGAAATCGAGTCGCGATTACATGCAGCCAGCCTATCCACCTCGGAGTACGACATTCTTCTGCAACCACCACTGGGCTGGTGGGTCTATTTGCCCCCGTTCGTCGATGTCGCCGCCATGCAATCGGCCATCGTCGCGGCCACCTTGAAGGGGGTGAAGGTCATCACCCCGGTGCGTAGTGGCAAGTTCGCCCGCGCGGTGTCCCTGGGGGTCTTCCCGACACAGGCCAGTGCACGCGCCGAGATGGAAAGACTGAGCCGTCTCGGTGTGCAGGGGGTGCGCATGGGGCCGCAGGGGGGAGGCAGTGAGGGGGCGGGCCCGAAGTCCGGCGGCGCCAGCCTGATTTTTTCCGACACGGTAGCGCAGGCGAAGCTGTCCGGATTCGCGGAGAACTGGAGTCAGCATGCGCCGCTGCCCTGCGCAGCCCCTGGGGCGGCCAATCTCACGAGGCCGCCAGAAGAAACCGGCGCCCGAACCAGCACTCGTTGATGCGCCCTCGATCGGCTGCCAGGCGTTACTCGGTGGCCGAGGTTGCGCTCTTGGCGGAGGGGAGATCGATCTGTTTGGCCGGGGAGACGGTCGAGATCGCATGCTTGAAAATGGCCTGTACGGCCTGGTCGTTGCCGCGTAGCAGCACCATATACTGGTCGAATGATTCTATCTTGCCGACCAGCTTGATGCCATTGACCAGAAACACCGAGCAATGGACATGTTCTTTGCGCAGGGTGTTGAGGAAAACGTCCTGAAGATTCTGGCGCTCGCTCATGTTTTTTCGCCTGGGTTAATTTTGACGGTGCATCATATCACGCACGCGTGACCGAACTTTTCGCCGGCGGACCAGGCCTGCCGGACTTTTTCCCTCCTATGTCAAAGCGTAACTTCCATGAAATACAAGGATTACTACCAGATACTCGGCGTGGCGCGGGATGCCAGCAAAGAGGACATCAAGAAGGCCTATCGCCGTCTGGCGCGAAAGTTCCATCCCGACGTCTCCAAGGAGTCGGGCGCCGAGGAGAAATTCAAGGACGTCAACGAGGCCAATGAGGTGCTCAGCGACACGGAGAAGCGGGCTGCTTATGACCAGCTAGGCAGCTACCGGCCCGGTCAGGATTTCCGCCCGCCACCCGGATGGGGCGGTGCGGGAGGGGCGACGGATTTTTCCGATCTGTTCTCGCAATTGTTCGGCGGTCGGAAGTCCTCCGGTCGCGGCCACGCCGGTGCTGGCATGCCCCCCGGCCAGGATGTCGAGGCGAGCCTTACGTTGACGCTGGAAGAGGCTTTCCACGGGGTGGAAAAGCATTTGAGCCTGTCCGCGGATCAAGGCACGCGCGACGTGAAGCTGAGGGTGCCGCCGGGAGCCTTGCCGGGAAAGCGCCTGCGCGTGCCCGGCAAGGGGCAACGCTCTCCCTACGGTGGCGGGGCGGGCAATCTCTATCTGGTGATTCAGATCGCGCCGCATCCACGTTATCGCCTGGAAGGTCAGGACATCTGCCTGGATACCCCGATCTCGCCCTGGGAGGCCGCATTGGGTACGGCCATCACCGTGCCGACGCTCAACGGGAATGTGCGCGTGAAAGTGCCGGCGGGCTCGCGCAGCGGCCAGAAGCTGCGCCTCCCGGGCCGGGGCATGCCGGGCACGGAAGGCGCGGGGAACTTTATCGTGCAGTTGCAGGTGGTCTTGCCCACGAGCTTGAGCGATGCAGAACGGGCGCTCTATGAGCAGCTGTCCAGGCTCTCCGACTTCGATCCCAGGCCCGACTTCCCGAAGGACTAGGTCGCTCCGGCCGGATGCAGGCTCCGCGGTGGGCCTGCGGATCAGGCCAGTTCGAACATTCCGTCGAATTTGACCGCTTGCAGGATTTGCAAGGTGTTGCCCGTTGCGCCCTTGAGCCGCACCCGCTTGCCTAGCGTCGTGGCTTTGTCCTTCACCAGCAGCAGCATGCCCAGCGCGGAGCTGTCCAGGTACTGCACCGCGGACAGATCGATGTCCAACTGCGTGCAGTCGGGGTGATCCAGGGCTTCTTCGGAATGCTGGCGAAACGGGCGATGGATCTCGAAGGTGAAATTGCCGCTGATCGAGACGACGCAGGTGCCGGCCTGGAGTTGCAAGGTGACAGACATGGTGAGCAGTGTTGTGTCAAATACGTGATGATAACAGCGACCATCGCTCAAATTTGTTTAACGGGCATGGTGAGCAAGCCACCCGTGGATGCTGAACGTACTAGCCATGCCCGTTTCCCTCACCCCCAGCCCCTCTCCCGAGTGGAGAGGGGAGCTTCGTGCGTCGCTCCGCGACGTTCACACTAATGGGTTTCCAGCGTTTCAGCAGCAGGGAGTTGCTCACGACTGAGACGGAGGACAGCGCCATCGCCGCGCCCGCGATGACCGGGTTGAGCATGCCCGCAGCGGCCAGGGGCAGGGCCAGCACGTTGTAGGCGAAGGCGAAGAACAGGTTCTGACGTATCTTTTTCATCACGGCACGCGACAGCGCCACGGCGTCCGCCACGCCCACGAGGTCGGCGCGCATCAGGGTGATGTCGGCCGCCTCCAGGGCGATGTCGGAGCCGCCGGCCATGGCGAAACTGATATCGGCGCTGGCCAGGGCGGGGGCGTCGTTGATGCCGTCTCCGACCATGCCCACCACCGATCCCGAGCCTTTCAGCGCGGTCACGGCCGCCGCCTTGTCCTGCGGTTTGACCTGCGAGCGCCACTCCACGATACCGGCTTCCTGCGCGATGGCTGCGGTCACCGCTTCCTGGTCGCCGCTGAGCATGAGTGTGCGTATGCCCAGCGCCTCGAGTCGCGCCACGGCGGCCCGCGAAGTCTGGCGCAGACGGTCGGCCAGGAGGAAGCAGGCGAGCGGGACGGTATCATCGGCCAGCCATAAGATGGTGAGCGGTGAGGAATGGAGGGGGATGGCGGAGGCGCACCACTCCGCCGTGCCCAGGCGCAGGTGCCGGCCCTCCACAGTGCCGCTCACGCCGGCGCCCGCTTCGTTGGCGAATTCCGTGACCTGTGCCAGCGCCAGACCACGCACCTGGGCCGCGGCGAGCAGGGCCCGTGCCAGCGGGTGGTCGCTGCCCTGTTCCAGAGAGGCGGCCAGGCGCAGGGCGGTGACTTCGTCGACGGCTTCGCCGATGGGCTCGATGCCCTGCAGGACCGGTTTCCCCTGGGTGAGGGTGCCGGTCTTGTCCAGCGCCAGCACAGCCAGGTTTTCGGCGCGTTCCAGTGCCTGCGCCGAACGCACCAGTATGCCCAGTTGTGCGCCGCGCCCCAGGCCCACCATGACTGCCGTCGGGGTCGCCAGCCCCAGTGCGCAGGGACAGGCGATGACCAGCACCGCCACCGCGGGGATCAGGCTGTGCGTGAAATCGCCCGTGGCGAACCACCAGCCGGCGAAGGTGACAACTGCGAGTGCGATGACGACGGGCACGAAAACGTTGGCGATGCGGTCGGCGAGCGCCTGGATCGGCGCCCTGGAGCCCTGCGCGGCCTCGGTGAGGCGCACGATTTCCATCAACTGGGTCTGGGCGCCGACCCCTTCGGCGCGCAGGCGCAAGAGGCCGTCCAGGTTCTGGGTGCCGGCATGGGCGCGGTCGTCCGCGCGCTTGAGCCGGGGCAGGCTTTCTCCGGTCAGCAGGCTTTCATCGACGCTGGAGGCCCCATCCAGTACCGTGCCATCGACTGGAATGCGCTCGCCGGCGCGCACCAGGACGATGTCGCCGGCCTTGAGTCGGGCGGTTTCGACCTCGAGCGCTTCCCCGTTGCGCTCCACCCGCGCCATGCGCGGTTGCAGGCCGATCAATTGTTCGATCGCACCGGAGGTGCGCGACCGGGCGTGAACTTCCAGCAATTTTCCCAGGCGTACCAGGGTGACCACGGCGGCACTGGCTTCGAAGTACAGCGGGCCGCTACTATAGAGTTGGTACACGCTGAAGCAATACGCGGCACTCGTTCCCAGGGCGACCAGTACGTCCATGTTGGCGCCGCCGCCGCGCAGGCTGTTCCATGCACCCGTGTAGAAGCGCCGGCCCGACCAGAACTGCACCGGCGTGGCCAGCAGCCATTGCAGCCAGGGCGGGATGCCCATGAACTCGTGGAAACCCAGCGCCATGGGCAGCATCTGTGCCAGCAAGGGCAGGGTGAGCAGCGCGGAGACCGCGAATATCCGCAGTTCCCTGTGGTATTCGACGGCCTTGCGCGTCTTTTCCTCGGCGCGACTGGACTCCGTGATCGGGCTGGCGGCAAATCCCGCGCGCGCCACCGCAGCGATCAGGCCTGTGGCGTCGTTCAAGCCGGGTTGGTAGGAAATACGCGCTTTCTCCGTGGCGAGATTGACCCGCGCCTCGACCCCGGGCTGGGCGTTGAGGACTCTTTCCAGGCGAGCGGAACAGGCCGCGCAGGTCATCCCGGTGATGGCGAGATCCAGGCTTTGCACGGGCACGGAAAAGCCGGTCTTTGCCACCAGGTCGAGGATGGCCTGGGGCGCGATGGCGGCGGGATCGAATTCCACCCGCGCCTTCTCCACCGCCAGGTTCACGTGTGCTACGACGCCTTCGAGCCGGTTCAGGTTCTTCTCCAGCCGTCCGGAACAGGCAGCACAGGTCATGCCGGCGATGGGGAGTTCGAGGATTTGCGTGGGCATGTCGCTTGCGACCTTGTAGGAGTGGGCAGCGGTGGCGATCAACCACCGGCGACTGTATGCACCACAGATTTTGCCAGCGCCAGCATGCCGGTCTCGTCCGCCGAGGTCAGGGTCAGGGTTTGCGCTCGCGCGGCTTGCGTGAAGTTGCGATCGATCGAGCGCAGATAGGCGGGGTCGTAGTGGCGGATCAGGAGATCGCTGACCAGTTCGTCCCAGTTCCCCGCCGCGGCCTGGGCCTTCCAGGCGTCCACCTGGGCACGGCCCTGGATGCCGGCCAGGCAGTCGAGGCGCTGGCCGAGCGCGTCGGCATCGGCGAGAAAGTGGGTGTATTCGTCCTTCAGGAGTGCGACGCGCACCGGGATGTCGGCGTTCAAGTTGAGGCAGGGGCTGGCGCGCATGCGTGTGAGCAGGATTTCGGGCGTGTGCAGGTTGCCGATCTTCTTGCTCTCGGACTCCACGAAAACGGGTCGTGTCGGGTCGAAGCGGCGCAGTTCGTTCCAGAGACTGCTCTCGAAGGCCTTCTGCGTGGGCTGGGGGCGGTCCGGGTAGGCTCCCAGCACCGAGCCCATGTGCGCGGCCAGTTCCTCCAGGTCGAGCACCTGGGCGCCGACCTGGCTCAGGGCCCGCAGCAAGCGGCTCTTGCCCACGCCGGTGGGGCCGCAGACCACGCGAAAATCGAACGAGTCGGGCAGATGCGCCAAGGCCTCGATGACCTGTTTGCGATAGGCCTTGTAGCCACCTTCCAGTTGCACGGCTTGCCAGCCAACGGCGCGCAAGACGGTGGTCATGGCACCGCTGCGGTTGCCACCACGCCAGCAATAGATCAGGGGGCGGTACTCCCTGGGCTTGTCGGCGAAATGGCCTTCCAGATGCCGTGCCAGGTTGCGCGAGACCAGGGCCGCACCGGCGCGTCGGGCGGAAAAGGCGGAAACCTGCTTGTGCAGGGTGCCGACGTGGGCGCGTTCCGCATCGTCCAATACCGGCAGGTTGAGGGCGCCGGGCACCCGGTCCTCCGCGAATTCCGCGGGCGAGCGGGTGTCGATGATCGCGTCGCAGAGAAATAGCTCCGCACAGTCGACCACGCCTTCCTTACGGTAGACGGGGGGCGTCCGGCTCGCAGGCTCGAGGGAACGGTTCATTTGTCGCGCAGGAGACGGCCCTTCTCGCGCTGCCACTCCCTATCCTTCTCGGTCGCGCGCTTGTCATGCAGCTTCTTGCCTTTGGCCAGGCCGATTTCCAGCTTGATGCGGCCCTTGGTGTAATGCAGGTTGATCGGCGCCAGGGTGTAACCGGCGACCTTGACTTTGCCTATCAGCTTCCTGATCTCCTGCGCATGCAGCAGCAGCTTGCGCGAGCGGGTTGGATCCGGGTGGATGTGGGTGGAGGCGGTCGGCAGGGCGCTGATGTGGCAGCCGATCAGCCAGACCTCTTCCTGCTTCACCACGACATAGGCTTCCTTCAGCTGCACCCGTCCGGCCCGGATCGCCTTCACCTCCCAGCCTTGCAGCATGACCCCCGCCTCATAGCGTTCTTCGATGAAGTATTCGTGGAAAACTGCTCTGTTGTCGATGATGCTCATGGGGCGTGCCGGGGCGGGGGAGGGGTTTTTCGTTGCATTCGTGTTATTTTACCGGCCCCTCAAGCTCGATGCTTCCATTGATGGCCAAAGTCGTGAAATCTGTTCTGGTGCCCTATTCCGCGGCGGAGATGTTCGAGTTGGTGGATCGGGTGGAAGAGTATCCCCAGTTCCTGCCATGGTGCGGCGGCACCGAACTGCTGCGCCGCGATGAAAACGTCACCGAGGCGACCATCCATCTGCACTATCTACAGGTGAGGCAACACTTCACCACGGAGAACAGCAAGCGCATTCCCGAAGAAATGGGGATACGCCTGAAGAGCGGGCCATTTCGCAAGATGGACGGTTCCTGGCATTTTCGGCGCCTGTCGGATGTCGCCTGCAAGATCGAGTTCGAACTGCATTACGAATTTTCCAGCGGCTTGCTGGAAAAAATTCTGGGGCCGGTTTTCGGCATGGTGACCAACAGTCTGGTGGATGCCTTCGTGCACCGGGCGGAGAACGTTTACGGCGCGCGATGAGTACCCAAATTCATGTCGAAGTGGTTTATGGTCGGCGGGATCGCCAGAAGGTGGTCGCGGTCAGTCTCGGCGAAGGCGCTACGCTGCGTGAAGCGGTGGAGCGTTCCGGGCTACAGGCCGAGTTTCCGGAGATCGATCTGGCGAGCAACAAACTGGGTATCTGGAACAAGCTCGCCAAGCCCGACACCGTGGTGCGCGACAAGGATCGAGTGGAAATCTACCGTCCCTTGATCGCGGACCCCAAGGAAGTGCGCAAACAGCGGGCGGCGGAAGGCAAGACCATGAAAAAAGGCGGCGAGTAGAAGCGCCTTCAGGCGCGTGTCAGTATTTTGGTTCGGTCGTCGGGTAGGACAGTTGCGCGATGCCCAGCGCCGCCTGGCTGGAAGCGAAAGCGGCCTGCCGGATCACCACGTCGTTGTTGCCCGCTAAAGCGGCGTCCTGTGCCATCCGCAGGGCGGATGCGGCGCTGGTCCAGAGCGCGAACCTGGCCCGGGCCGCCTGCACATCGTCCTGCGCCTGATGCAGTACCTGCTGGGCAGCTGCGTTGAGCGCCGGTTTGGCCGCGGGTGCCATGCCGGTGGGGGCGCTGCTACAGGCCGCGAGGATACTCAGGCTGGCGAATGCTGCGAGGCCGTGGTTCATGTGGGTCTACTCCGAATGGGGGGGGGCCGTGGTTTCAGGCACACACGGGCTTGGACGTTAAATCCCGACACAGCGCGCGTCAACCCGCGTTATTTTCCTGCTATCTACGAGGCCGGACCGCAGTCCAGCCTGCTGCTTCTGTACCATGCGAGGTTGTCCCCCGACTTTCCTGAGCCATGGCCATCAAAGCAACCATCTTCAAAGCCGAATTGCAGATCGCCGACATGGATCGCAACTATTACGCGGAACACACCCTGACGCTGGCGCGGCATCCTTCGGAAACCGATGAACGCATGATGGTGCGCTTGTTTGCCTTTGTCATGCACGCGCATGCGCAACTCGGCTTCGGCAAGGGCATGTGCGCGGACGACGAGCCGGACCTCTGGCGTCGTGACCTCACCGGCGCCATCGAGCTGTGGATCGACGTCGGTCTTCCAGACGAGCGCTGGACGCGCAAGGCCTGCGGTCGCGCCGACCAGGTCGTGATCGTCAGTTACGGCAGCCGCACCGCGGACAACTGGTGGGAGCAGAATCGCGCCAAACTCGGACGCCAGGCCAATCTCGTCGTGCTCAATTTGGCGCCGGAAGCGAGCCAGAGCCTGGCAGCATTGGCGCAGCGGAACATGCGCCTGCAATGCACCTTGCAGGACGGCCAGGTGTGGATCACCGACGGCACGGAGTCCGCCCACTTCGAACCCCTTACTCTGAAAGCCCATGCAAACCATAGACTTTGAATTACGCGGCGAATATATCGAACTGTGCAACCTGCTCAAGCTGACCGGAGTCGCCGATAGCGGCGGCAGGGGCAAGGCTCTGGTGGCCGAGGGCGGAGTCACCCTCGACGGATTGCCGGAGAGCCGCAAGACTGCGAAGGTGCGCGCCGGTCAGGTGGTGGAATGCCAGGGCGTGCGCATCAGCGTGAAAGCGGCCTGGCAGCCCAAGATGAGTTGAACCCGGAGTCCTCCACCGCCCGCCGAGGGCCAATTACCCTGCCCCGACGTGCTTTCCGAGGTTCCCGCGAGGGGCCGTCTTGTGCTCAAATCCGGCCCTTTCCTCGCACCCGCATGGGGCGCCGCTAGCCGGGATGCCGGTCTGCCGCGATAAAGTTATCGACATGAAAATTACCGTCAGCGCATTGATCGTCAGGTATCTGGAGCGCTTGGGCATCGAGTTCATCTTCGGCATGCCTGGCGCCCATGTATTGCCGATCTACGACCAGTTGCACGGCTCCGGGGTCAAGAGCGTGCTGGTCAAGCACGAGCAGGGCGCGGCTTTCATGGCGGGGGGGTATGCCAGGGTTTCCCACAGGATCGGGGCCTGTATCGCCACGGCAGGTCCGGGGGCCACCAATCTGATCACCGGTATCGCCAACGCCTACGCGGAACGGCTGCCGGTGCTGGTGATCACCGGAGAGACCTCGACATATATTTTCGGCAAGGGTGGCTTGCAGGAGAGCTCGGGCGAGGGCGGCGCGATCGATCAGGGCGAGTTGTTCCGCGGCATCACCCGTTATCACAAGCTGATCGAGCGCGGCGATTACCTGGGCCAGGTGCTCAACCAGGCCACGCGGGCCCTGTTCGCGCGCGATCCCGGCCCCGTGCTCTTGTCCATACCCTACAACGTACAGAAAGAAATGGTCGACGCCGACCTGCTCGACCACCTCCACATCCCGCGCCACGGCGAGCGCGTCCCTTGCGGTCCCGTGGCGGAGCTGGCGCGGTTGATCGAGACGGCTGAAGCGCCCGTCATCGTCGCCGGTTATGGCGCCATCCAGGCGGGCGCGCGCGGCGTGGTCTCGCGTCTCTCCGAAGCGTTAGGCATTCCGGTGGCTTCCAGCCTCAAGGCCAAGGGCGTGGTCAGCGAAGGCTCGCACCTCTCGCTCGGCTGCCTGGGCGTAACCTCGAATGGCGAAGCCTATCGCTATATCGTCGAACAGGCCGATCTGGTGATCTTCCTCGGCGCCGGCTTCAACGAACGCACCAGCTACCTCTGGGACAGCAAGCTGTTGGCCGGGAAAAAGGTTGCGCAGGTGGATCGCGATGCCGCCCAGTTGAACAAGGTATTCAAGGCGGACGTGGCGATTCAGGGCGATATCCGCGAAGTGCTCGGCGAGTTGCTGGCACGGCTGGAATGCGATGTGGCCAGCGTGACGACGCTTGCGCGCCTGGAACGCCTGGCCGGGCATCGCCAGGCCGCCCCGCAGCCGCCGGCATGCGCGCAGTTTCGCCTGATGGAAGCATTTTTTGCCGGCCTGGCCGCGCGTTTCCCGGAAGACGCGATGATCTTCGACGACAACATCGTGTTCGCGCAGCGCTACTTCGATGTCTCGCACGCCAATCATTATTTCCCGAACACCGGCATCTCCTCCCTGGGGCATGCGATTCCCGCGGCGATCGGCGCGCGCTTCCATACCCGCGACCTGGCCATCCCGACCTTCGCCATCCTGGGAGACGGTGGCTTCCAGATGTGCTGCATGGAAATCATGACGGCGGTGAACTACCGGATACCGCTCAACGTGGTGGTCATCAACAACGCCAGCATGAGCCTGATCCGCAAGAACCAGTTTCAGCTCTACGGCGAACGCTACATCGACTGCGACTTCGTCAACCCGGATTTTCACCTGCTCGCCCAGTCCTTCGGCATCCGACACCGCAGGATCGAATGCGAGGCCGATCTCGATGCGCTCTTCTCCCAGGACGATCTGCTGGGATCGATCAACCTCATCGAAATCCTGCTGGATAAAGATGCCTTCCCTACCTACCTGTCGGTGCGCTGATCTGGCGGCACAGATCGCCGCGCAGCGCGTCGCCATCGCACGCTTCGAGGCGGCCCTGTGGCAGAACGGGTTCAATGCGGCCCTGCTGGAAGCGTATCAATCCGCCTGGCGCCGGCTGGAAGCCCTGATCGCAGCCGCTGGAGAGGATAACCGCCACCGCTTCGTCATCGTCATCCCGGTCGCGGACAGTCCGCTGCATCTGCAAGACTGCCTGGCTAGCCTGCTCGATCTGTGCCGCGCCTATGCCTACGGTGGCCAGGCCGAGGGCCGCTGGGCCAAGGTGAGCGTGCTCCTGGCCGACGATTCCAGCGTACCCGTGAACATCGCAAAGAACCGGGCGATCGCCACCAGCTTCGAGCGCCAGGGGCTGGCCATCCAATATTTCGGCCTGGACGAGCAGATCGCGCTGCTGGACCGCTTGGGCGCGCTGGATCTCGGCGCCATCGTGGGTTGCCATCCACGCACGGCATTCGCCCACAAGGGCCAGGCGATGCTGCGCAACATCGCCTACCTGAAGCTGGCCGAGATGTTTCGCGGCAGCACGGAACCGCGGCTCTACTACACGCTGGACGCCGATCAGGAATTCAAGGTGAAGGTCGCTACGGAATCGGGTGGCCAGGAGGTGCTCGCCGTGAATTTTCTCTATCGCCTCGACGAGATATTCAGCGCCAGCGATGCCCAGGTGCTCACCGGCAAGGTGGTGGGCGATCCGCCCGTGTCGCCTGCCGTGATGGCCGGGAATTTCCTGGAAGACGTGATCGGTTTCCTTCGGGAAATGGCGGCTGCCGATCCGATGGGCGACTACCGACAGCCCGCCGTGTCGGCCTCGGGGGATGCGGCGTATCACGACATGGCCGACCTCTTCGGCTTCAAACCGGCCGCGGATGCCCAGCGTTATCGCTGCCCCCTCGATGGAGTGCCCGGTAATGCGGCGTGCTTCGCGGCCTTTTCACAGCGTCTGCACAGTTTCTTTCACGGCGAGCATCCCACCCGCATCACCTGGTTCGAGTACCAGGATGCGCCAGCTGCCGCGCCGCTCGGAACACACCCGGCGCGCACCGTCTACACCGGCAACTATGTGTTTCGCCCCGAGGCGCTGCGCTGGTTCATACCCTATGCACCGCTGCGCCTGCGCATGTCTGGGCCGACCATGGGGCGCTTGCTCCAGGCCGAGATGGGGCAGCACTTCGTGTCCGCCAACCTGCCGATGCTGCACAAGCGCGCCCTGGCCGGCAGCGGGCAATCCGAGTTCCGCCCCGGCGTCGTGGCCGAACGCAGCCGCATCGACCTGTGTGGGGAATTTGAGCGCCAGTTCCATGGTGACGTCATGCTGTTTTCCATGCAGCGCCTGATCGCATTGGGCTATCCGGAACGGCTTCCGGAGGTGGCCGAGGTCGCGGAAATACTCGACGAGGTGCGCGCCGAGATGCGGGAAAAATACCGGATCAAGCAGGCAGCCATCCTGGATCGGCTCGCCCTGCTGGAAACGCTGTTGGCCGATCCGGCCCGGTGGTGGAACCAGGATGCAGCATCGCTGGCGGCCAGAACCCATTTCCAGGATTTCGCCGCCAACCTGGAGCGCAACTTCGGTGTCGATTCGCCCTGTTACGCCCGCATCGACGCGCCCGGAAACTGGGCCTCCTGGCGCGCCCGGCAACTGGCCGCGATCCAAAGTCTGCCCGCGGACCGGCAAGACTGGGCAGCGGCGCTGCAAACCTTGGGCGCATGATGACGTCCATCCTCCGTTCCTGGCTGCACGCCCGCCGCCACCCCGTCCGTTATGCCGAACTCGAAAGCCTGCTGCGCAACCAGTCCCTGAGTCGGGAAGACCTGTCGAGCAAGCAGCGGCGCGCTCTGGCGGAAATTGTCGCCTTTGCCGCGGCCAACACCGCGTACTACGCGGAAAAATTCGTCCAGGCCGGGTCGAGTTTCACCAGCCTACCCATCCTGACCAAGGAAGACGTGGCTGCCCGCCGCGACGATCTTCTGGTGCGCACAGCCGACCGCGCCCAGGTGAAGCTGGGCCACACGGGGGGCTCCACCGGTAAGCCACTGGCTTTCTGGTACGACGACACCAAGCACGAATCGATGCGCGCCGGCATGATGCGCGGCTTCATGATGTCCGGCTGGCGTCCCGGCCAGAAGGTGCTGTATTTCTGGGGTGCGCGCCACGACACCGTCAGGGGCGGGGTGTTCGGCGGCGCGCCGCTGGCGGACTTCATCGCCGCCGAGAAGACCATCGCCGCCGTCGAGTACAGCGAGGCGAAGCTGAACGAATGGGCACGGACGATCCAGGCCTGGCGACCCACCCTGCTCTACGGCTATGCCTCGGCGCTGGACGAGCTGGCACGCCACGTGATCGCCGGGCCGATGGCCATGCCCACCAGCCTGATCGGCGTCTATTCCACCGCGGAAATGCTGGGCGCCGATCAGCGCCTGCGGATGCAACAAGCCTTCGGCTGCAAGGTGTACAACCAGTACGGATGCCGCGAAGTGCCGAATATCGCCTGGGAATGCCGCTTGGGAAACCTGCACGTCTTCACCGACCTGGTGCATCTCGAATCCGTCGGCTGCGAGGACGAGGAGCGACTGCTCGTCACCTCGCTCTCCAACCGCCTGATGCCCTTCATCCGCTACGATTTGGGCGACTCCGGGCGATTGCTCGAGGGCGAATGCGATTGCGGTTCGCCGTTTCCACGCATGGAAATGGGTCTGTGCCGGCAGAACGACCTGATTCGCACCCGTGCTGGCAAGCGCCTGCATCCGGGCTATTTCAATCGACTCCTGGACGGACTGACGCAGATTCGGCAGTACCAATGGGTGCAACTGGATCTGGACCGGCTCGCCCTGAATCTCGTCGCCTCGTCCCTGAGCGCGGCAACCCTGGATACACTGCGTGAGCGCCTGGCGCGCGAGACGGCACTGCGACTGGAAGTGCACTATCTGCATGAGATTCCGCGCACGGCCGCCGGCAAGCACCGCTTCGTCATCGGCCTGGCGACCTCCGGCTGAACCCGTGCATCCTCGCCTCCCAGTATGGTAGGGCGGAAAAGCGCCGCGCCTTCCGCCGTGTGTGCCACGCATTCGGCGGATAACGCCTGCGGCTCATCCGCCCTACGGGAAACGGTTACAGCAGACGTCCCCACTCGGCCCTCCCGCCTTCCGGAGCAGATGATCGCTTCGCCCTGCTATCCTTACTCCTCGTTCAACTCCCTTACCCCGCATGTCCTGCAAACCCGCACGCCTTCGCTTTCCCGACGACGAGCAACGCCAGCCCTGGCTGGCCTTGCTGCTCGAAATCCAGTTCATCTGCAATCAAGGCGTGGAACACGCGATCGCCCTGGATGGGCGCCGCCTGGCCTGCGCGCGCGGCTGTGCCAGTTGCTGTAGCAGCCATGCGGACATCCCGGTCTATCCGCTGGAACTCATGGGCATCTCCTGGTATCTCCTGGAGAAGCTGGAAGGGGACGCCGGCGCCGAGGTGCGCGAACGGGTGCGGCGGCAGATGGCGCGGCATCGCGATCTTGGCGCCTGCCCTTTTCTGGTCGATGCAGCCTGCGCCATCCACCCGCTGCGCCCCATGGCCTGCCGCCAGTTCAACGTCTTCACCACGGTGTGTCTGCCGGGCGAGGACGCTTATCATAGCCGCCGTGGCGACGTGCTCACCCCGGACGCGAAGCGCAAGGATACGGCCCTGAGTGAGATGCTGCGCCACCACGGTGTGAAGGACGGCTCGGAGCGCCGCCGCCTGGTCGCGAGCGGCGAGGTGCACCGCCTGGCGCAAAGCTTGCGGGAAATGCGCTGGGAAGCCCTCGCGGCCAGGATGGGGGCCGCACAGGTACAGAACGATATTTCTCAGGAAGCGACATGAATCAGGATCGAGTGAACCACGACGAAGTGATTGCCACCATGCGCTTGTGGCTGGAGAAGGCGGTGATCGGGCTCAATCTGTGCCCCTTTGCCAAGGGGGTCTACGTGAAGAACCAGGTGCGCTTCGTGGTCAGCGAAGCCCGCCACCTCGATGGTTTCCTGGAGGATCTGGACCGTGAACTGGACTTGCTGGCGGCTGCCGACCCGGCGCAGATCGACACTACCTTGCTGATCCACCCGACGCTGATGCCGGATTTCCTGGAATTCAATGATTTCACGGTCTTGGCCGAGGCTGCGGTGGAGGAACATGGTCTGGAGGGCATACTCCAGGTGGCCAGTTTTCACCCCGCCTTCCAGTTTGCCGACACCGAGCCCGAGGACATCGGCAATTACACCAACCGCGCGCCCTATCCCACATTGCACCTGATTCGGGAAGAAAGCCTCTCGCGCGCCGTGGCGGCCTATCCCGACGCCGAGGCGATCTACGGCCGCAACATCGAAACCCTGGAAAAGCTGGGGATCGCCGGCTGGCGCGCACTGGGCTTCTCGGCGCGGCCGGGTGAGACGCCGGAATGAGTCGACCGTTTGCCACTCACTGAAAGGATAGCCATGTCACAGCGTCATTTGCTTATCGTCGCCCACGGTAGTCGTCGCCAGGCTTCCAACGATGAGGTGCGCGCTCTGGGCGAACGTATCGGGGAATTGCGCGACCCGGGCATCCACAGGGTGGAAGTGGCTTTTCTGGAACTGGCCGAACCCTCCATACCGGACGGCCTGGCCCGCTGCGTGGCCCAAGGCGCCGAAGAAATCATCGTGTTCCCCTACTTCCTCGCTGCCGGCACCCATGTCGCGAACGATATCCCGGAAGCGCTGACGGCGTTCGCCGAGCGATACCCGGACACCCGCGTGCGCCTGGTCAGCCATCTGGGCGCTTCACCCAGCCTGGCCCGAACCGTACTCGAGGGGGTCGGCGAGGTGGTCTGAGCGGCGTCCCCGTCGGATGGGTCTGGCCGGCGCCACCCTCGCGGCCCGGAGGACGCTTCCATAGCGGCGGCGGGCGATCACGGAATCGCCACGGCCAGGAGGATGCGCGCCGCCCAGTCGTCGGCCGGGGCGGCCAAGCCCACGGTCGGGAACAGACGATGCGGCACCAGGGCGGGCAATACCGCCTGCACGTCCTCCGGTTGCACGAAGGTGCGGCCCTGAAGGTAGGCCCAGGCCTGTGCGGCGTGCAGCAACCCCAAGCCGGCGCGAGGCGACAAGCCGGCGGCGAAGCGGGCGTCCGTGCGGCTGGCGGCGAGCAGCGCTTGCAGGTAATCGAGCAGGGCATCCGAGACGGAAACGGCCAGCGCGGTTTGCTGTAACTGCATGAATCGCGCCGGGTCCAGGACCGCCGGCAAATTCGCCAGCAGCTCGCGCCTGTCCTGACCGCGCAGCAGTGCACGCTCCGCGGCGTGATCGGGAAAGCCTAAGCGGATACGCAGAAGAAACCGGTCGAGTTGCGACTCCGGCAAGGGGAATGCGCCTACCTGGTCGCCCGGATTCTGGGTAGCGAGGACGAAGAAGGGTGTGGGCAGGGGGCGGGTCTCGCCCTCGATGCTGACCTGGCCTTCCTCCATCGCCTCCAGCAGGGCGCTCTGCGCCTTGGGGCTGGCGCGGTTGATTTCGTCCGCCAGGATCACCTGGGCGAATATCGGGCCGGGGTGAAAGCTGAATTTCGCGCTTTCCCGATCATAGATCGCCGCTCCGAGTATGTCGGCGGGCAAGAGATCGCTGGTGAACTGGATGCGGTGAAAATCCAGTCCCAGGGTGCGCGCCAGGGCATGCGCCAGGGTGGTCTTGCCCACGCCAGGCACGTCCTCGATCAAGAGGTGACCGCGTGCCAGCAAGCAGGCCAGGCACAGCTGCACCTGGTTCTCCTTGCCGAGGACGAGGTGATTGAGTTGATCCAGGGCGCGAAGGAGGGCAGGGTGCATGGGGGGCTCGTGAAGTAGGCGGTACACCGCCGGCACGGTTCACATCTGTCGGAACAAATGCGCGTAAGCCCGGCTGACCGTGAGGATTTCCACTCGATCGCGCAAATGCAGGGTCAGGCGGCCACTCGGGCTGCGCTCGGCCGACCGGATCTGGCGGGTGTTCACCACGGTGCCACGGTGGACCTGCCAGAAGAGGTCGGGATCGAGTTGCGGCAGCATCTCCTTGAGTGGGGTGCGCAGCAGGAACTCACGATCACGGGTCAGCACGCTCGTGTACTTGTCGCTGGACTGGAGGTAGCAGATTTCTTCCACCGCCACCAGATGCACCGTCTCGCCTACCAGCGCGCGCAGCCAGCGCAGGGGTGCTGCGGCCGGTTGCAGCAGGGTGCGCAGGCGGGCGAGCAGTTCGGCATCGGCCGCGGGGCGTGGCTGGCGTAGCCGATACAGGCATTTTTCCAGGCGTTCGTCGGATACCGGCTTCAGGAGATAGTCCACCGCGGCCTGTTCGAAGGCAGCCACGGCATGCTCGTCGTGGGCCGTGACGAACACCACGCCGCAGCCGGGGTGGGCGGCCGTGGCCACCTCCAGACCGCTCAGGCCGGGCATACGGATATCGAGAAAGGCCGCGTCCGGGGCGAGGTCGATCAGAGCCTGGCGGGCAGCCGGCCCGTCGCGAACGTTGGCGACGATGTCCAGTTCCGGCCAAAGCCGCGTGAGGCGGCGCGCCAGGTCGTCGGCCAGCAGGGGCTCGTCCTCGGCGATCAGGACGCGCATGGCAGTTCCAGTTCGGCGGTGACGCCGGCTTGTGCGTTGCTCCTCACCCGCAGTCGGCCGGCATCGCCGTAGAGGGCGGCCAGTCGGGCGCGGATGTTCTCCAATCCGGCGCCCTGTCCGCTGGCCGTGGCGTGGGATTCGGCCAGCCCCACGCCGTCGTCGCTGACCTCGATGCGCAACCTGCCGGCTTCCACGCGGGCGGCGACGTGCAGCCGGCCACCGCCGAGCTTGGGCTCGATGCCGTGTTTGAGCGCGTTTTCCAGCAGGGGCTGCAACAACATGGGGGGGAGGTCGGCGCGTCGGGCTTCCGGCGTGACCGCGAAGGACCAGGCCAGACGCGGACCGAAGCGGATCGAGAGGATTTCCAGCCAGTTCTCCAGGAGGTCGAGTTCGTCGCCCAGGCTGCTGCGTTCCTGGCGCACCCGGTTCAGCGCCACGCGCAGCCAGCCGATCAGGCGCAGGAGCAGGCGGCGCGCCTGGGCCGCGTCGCTGTCGATCAGGCTGGCCACGTTGGCCAGGGTGTTGAACAGGAAATGCGGCTCGATCTGGGCCTGCAACAGGCGCAGGTGGGCTTCCAGCTCCCGGCGCGAGCGCTCGGCTTCAGCCAGGTTGCGCTGGCGGACTTCCGTGTCGAGGCTGTGAACCCGCTCGGCGAGCAGGAACACGATGCTGCCCAGGACGCCGAACATCAGGCCGATGGCCAGGGTCTGCCACAATTTTTCCAGGGGAATGGAGAGGTCGGAGAATTGAACCGCTATGCCGATGCCCAGCAGCACGCTGGCTGGCAGGGTGACAGCCAGCACCGCCCAGCGCCGCCAGCCGGGAGCGATGCGGGGAATGATCGGGGTGTTGACCAGGCCGATGCTGCCGCCGATGCACTGCGAGATCAGCAGGTTGACCGGGAAATCGTGCCCGAACCCGATCAACGTCAGCAAGGCGGCGATGGCGGTGTTGAACAGCAGCAGCAGGGCGATGCCGGAGAGAGCGGATTTCATGGCTGGATTCTCGATTCCACTTCAAGGTAACGCAAGGCGCAAACCCAGCGTGAGGCTGCCACTGACCAGGCTGGCGAATTCCCGCCGCGCGCCGCCCGAGTCAAGCACGCCCAGCGCGAACAGGCCGAGGCGTCCGTTCAGGGCGTGCTCGCCGTAGCCGGCCAGTTGCGAGCTGGCGTCATCCAGGTTGCGACTCAGCATCAGGCGCCAGTAGTCGTCGCCTTCCAGCAGATTGTTCTGCCAGACGAGATGCAGATAGTTGCGATTGAGCAGGGGTGGCGCATCGGCGAGGGCGAGGCCGGCCGCGGGCACGCTGGCCGCGGCACGGGCGAAGTAGGCCCGGCTTTCCGCCGAGTCGTAGCCGTGGCCGTCGTGGAGATATTCGAGGGTGAGGCTGTGGCCATTTTCGGCGGTGTGGGTGGCGCCGATCAGGCCAGTTGTCCGCCTGGGGGTTTCGGCTTGCAAGCCGAAGGGCAGGGCGGGGTCGGTGGGAGAATCGAGCGCGTCGGCACGGGTGGAGGAGGCAAGTTCAGCGTAGACCAGCCAGGCATCGTCCAGGGTTCGCTGGAAATGGGCGCCGACGAAGCACCCGCGATCCACGGGTTGCACCAGGGCTATCCCGCCGGCCCACACCTCGCCCCGCAGGTCGCCCTTGAGCAGCCAGCTGCGACGCCAGGGATCCTGGCTGGGGGCGTCATGGCCGCTGCCCTCAACGTAGGCGAGGACGAGGCTGCGCTGTCGGTCCGGCGTCCAGGCCAGCTTGGCCGCGTCCACACCGGAGAGTTCGCGTAGCGGATTGGCGCGGCCGTTGTCGAAGTAGAACGGGCTGGAAGGGGAGCGAAACTGGCCCGGCCCCCAGTTCATCACTTCACGGCCGAAGGAAGCCGTCCAGCTCTCCGCGGGCGTAGCGCGTGCCTGCCACTGGGCGAGATAACCCTGATGTCGTTCCCGGTCCGGGCCGTGGTCCTCCTCCCAGCGCCGCAGCGACAGGATGGGCCGCAAAGCCAGGCTCAGGCCCTCCTCCTCCAGACGCAAGTTTAGGCGCGCTTCGCCGGTGAAGGCCGATTTCTCCAGTCCCGCCAGTTTTCCATCGGGGTTGAGGACGCTCCCCTGCGTTGGGGAGAGTGTCTCTGGATAGGCGTAGAGCGCTGCATCCCAGCGAGTCTGCAAAGCGTCCTCCGAAGCGGCGGCGGGGAGGCTCAGGCAGAGCAGTGCGAGCAGGATTCTCACCGCAGTTGGCCCAGTTCGAATTCCGCCGCCGGCACCGGGCGCACCTTCGCTTGCGAATAACGCATGTCGGTTTCGCCGTCACCGAGGGCGTCGCGGATCAGCATGCGGCTGACGAAGGGAATGCCGTGGCCTTGGTAAGGGATCTCCTGGCCGTACTCGAACAGGGCGGTCTTCAGCAGCTTGCCGGAGACGGAATAAAACTCCGCCTTCACGGCCACTTCCCGGTTTCTGGAGACCCAGTAGCGCACCCGGTCGTAGGTGGTGTGCTTGTGCCGCGCGGCGAGTTCCAGCACGTAACAGGCTTCGCCGTCCAGGTTCTCCTCGCCGGCCAGAGTGGCGCCGTAGTCGGCGGCGTAATTGGTGGCGGCGATGTCGCCGTTGGCTGCCTGGCCGGTCATGCGCTGGCGCGGGGAAATAGGGATGGGCTTGGCCAGTCCGGTCTTGGTGAGCCACATGTTGCGGCCTACCTGGAGCACCCTGGAGCCGCGGAAGCGGGCCGGTTCCAGGGTTTCCGCGACGCTGGCATCGTCCACCGCACGCACTTCGAGGCGCTGTTCCTCCCTGAGTCGGTCACCTTCCCGCGGGATCAGACGAATCTCCCAGACGATGCCCGGCAGGCCGCCGCCGCGGGCGTGGTCCGAGCGTTGCAACAAGGTCTGGGCATCGGGCGCGGCCGCGGCGGCGCAGCTCGCCAGCAGGGCAGCGAACAGGGCGGGTAATCGGAAGAATCTTGGCATCATGCTCTCCTGGGACTGCTTAAACATGGCCCAGGGCGTCGATGATGGGCTGGCGGGCGGCGCGGCGGGCGGGCAACCAGGCCGCCAGAGCGCCCACTGCGGCCATCATCATGGCGGTGAGCAGGATGTGGGGGATGTCCAGATCGACCAGCAATGGGACCGGGGAGGTCTGGTTGGGCGGCACATAGGAGATGCCGGCGACGTCGATGCCATATTTCACGGCGACCGTGAGCAGCAACCCGGTAACACAGCCGATCAGGGTCAGCAGGGCCGCTTCGCCCATGAACAGGCGAACGACGCCTGCGCGGCGCAGGCCGATGGCGCGCAAGGTACCGATTTCGCGGGTGCGTTCCACCACGGTCATGCCCATGGAGTTGGCCACGCTCATGATCACCACGGTCAGGACGATGCCGAAGATGAAGCCGAAGATCATGTCGAACATGCCGTGCACCTGCGTGTAGAAAGCGGACAGCTCATTCCATGTGCGGATTTCCACCGCGTAGCCGGCGGATTTCAGCCTCTCCAGCAGGTGGCTGCGGACGGCCTCGGTCTGGTCCACGTCGTCCAGAAGGATGGTCAATCGGTCGGCACGGCCCTCGGCGTCATAGAGGGAGCGCACCAGTTCCAGGGGCATGAAGGCGTAGAGGTCGTTGGTCGCGGCATTGCCGGTGTTGAACAGACCGCCCACCGTTACGTCCAGGGCGTTGGCCTGTCCGGACAGGGTGTTGGATAGCAAGGCTGCCTGGCCGCCCGGCTTAAGGTGCAGGAGGTCGGCCAGACCGCGGGTGAGGACCACGGTATCCGGCCGGGCGGGGTCGAGAGACTGGACGCCGCTTTCGTCCTTTCCGGTCTGGGTCAGGCGCAATTCCCGCAGCACCCCGGCGTGCAATTCATGGGCTGCCTTCGGTTCCACGCCTTCGGCCACGAATATCGTGCTGGCGCGACCGTTGGAGACGATGCCGGAGAGCGTGAGGCGTGGCGTGACCAGGACTACATGGGGCACGGCCCTGATCAGTGCGGTGATCCGGGTCACGTCTTCGCGGCTGAGCAGATAACGCTCCGGGTCCAGCTTGCCTTCCCGGCTCATACCCTGTTTGGACAGCGTCAGGTGGCCCAGCAGCTCGCCGTGGATGGCCTGGAGCGAGAGGCCACGATAGATGTTGTGGGTGTAGCCGGCGAACAGGGCAATGGCGGCGAAGCCCAGGGCGATGGCCAGCAGGGTGACCAGGCTGCGCCGGCGATTGCGCAGGAGTCCGCGGAAGGACAGGGACAGGAAGTTCATGATCCCACCTCGTCTTGCTCGATGCGTCCATCCCGAAGCAGTATCTTGCGATCGACATGATCCAGGAGGCGCGGGTCGTGCGTGGTGAATACGAAGGTGACGCCGTGGGCGCGGTTCATCTCGCGCATCAGGTCCACCACCATGCGGCTGTTCTCGGAATCCAGGTTGGCGGTGGGTTCGTCCGCCAGCACCAGGCGCGGCCGTATGCCCAAGGCGCGAGCGATGGCGACGCGCTGCCGTTGGCCGCCGGAAAGCTGATCCGGGCGCGAGCCGACGAAGCGCTCCAGCCCTACTTCGGCCAGGGCCTGGCCGGCCCGTTCACGGGCGTCCGGCTCGCCGCCGATCTGTAGGGGCAGCATCACGTTTTCCAGGGCCGAGAGCACCGGCACCAGGTTGAAGCTCTGGAACACGAAGCCGATGCGCCGGCCGCGAAAGTCGGTCAGGGCATCGTCGCCCAGGCTGCGGCTGCCTTCCCCCTCGAACCAGACCTCTCCCGTGCTGGGCGCGTCGAGCAGGCCCAGGATGTTCATCAGGGTCGATTTGCCGCTGCCGGAAGGGCCCCAGACCGCCATGAACTCGCCGGCGTGTATGTCCAGGGTAACACCGGCCAGGGCTTCCACCGTGGTGGTTCCGAGATGGAAGCGTCGGTGCACGTCGCGTAGACGGAGCAAGGGGGGGGCGGTTGGCGTCATGAGATCCTCTGTTTGGCGATAGCCGGTTCAGGTCGGCGATGGCGCAAACATAGCGGGGAGAACGCATGCGTGCCAGGCGCATGCGACGAATCGACGCTATCGGGGGATCAATCGACAGCCTAGCGGATGGCGGCCACCCGCGCGCGCCCTGGCAGCCAGGAACGGCCCCTTACGGAAGCCGCTACCCCCGCGGTCGTATTCACACACGGGGGTTCCTCGCCGTGTCTTTTATTCCAGCGCCGCGCCGACGATCTCCCGCGCCTCGCGCACGATGGCCTCCAGATGTTCCGCGCTCTTGAAGCTTTCCGCGTAGATTTTGTAGATGTCCTCGGTACCGGATGGGCGGGCGGCGAACCAGCCGTTTTCCGTGGCGACTTTCAGGCCGCCGATGGGGGCGTCGTTGCCGGGCGCGCGGGTGAATTTGCCGGTGATGGCTTCTCCGGCCAGGGTGGCGGCGCTCACTTTTTCCGGGGTCAGTTGCTTGAATGCGGCTTTCTGCGCCGGCGTGGCGACGGCGTCGATGCGCACGTAATAGGGCGTGCCGTGCTGGGCGGCCAGTTTCTGGTAGTAGCGGCCGGGGTCCTCGCCAGTGACGGCGGTGATCTCGGCTGCCAACAATCCCAAGATGATGCCGTCCTTGTCCGTGGTCCAGGCGCTGCCATCACGGCGCAGGAAGGAGGCGCCGGCGGATTCCTCGCCGCCGAAGCAGAAGTCGCCATCCATCAAACCCTGGGAGAACCACTTGAAGCCCACCGGCACTTCCAGGAAGCGGCGCCCCAGTCCGTTCACCACCCGGTCTATGAGCCCACTGGACACCAGGGTCTTGCCCACCGCAGCGGTAGCGGGCCATTGCGGGCGGTGGGTGAGCAGGTAGTGGATGGCCACGGCGAGAAAGTGGTTGGGGTTCATCAGGCCGATAGAGGGGGTGACGATGCCGTGGCGGTCCACGTCGGCGTCGTTGCCCCAGGCGATGTCGAAGCGGTCCTTCAACTTCACCAGGCTGGCCATGGCGAACGGGCTGGAGCAGTCCATGCGGATCTTGCCATCGTGGTCCAGGGTCATGAAGGCGAAGGCCGGGTCCACATTGGGATTCACCACCTCGATGTTCAGGCCGTAATGCTCGGCGATGGGCTTCCAATAGGCCACCGCGGCGCCGCCCAGGGGATCGACGCCGATCTTCAGGCCCGCCTTCCTGATGGCTTCCATGTCGATGACGTTGCCCAGGTCGGCGATGTAGGGGGCGGCGTAGTCTTCCTGTGTCACCAGGGCCAGCGCTTGCGCGTAAGGCAGACGCTTCACGTCGCGGTTGGCGTCGGCCATCAGAGCATTGGCGCGGTTCTCGATCCAGCCGGTGACGTCGGTGTCGGCCGGGCCGCCATTGGGCGGGTTGTACTTGATGCCGCCGTCCTGGGGCGGATTGTGCGACGGTGTGATGACCACGCCGTCGGCACGAAGCGCGGCCGGGTTGGCATTGTGGACCAGGATGGCGCGGGAGATGACGGGCGTAGGTGTATAGCCGGCGTCAGACTGAATACGGGTATCGACGCCGTTGGCGGTGAGCACCTCGATGGCGCTCCGCTGCGCCGGGGCCGACAGGGCGTGGCTGTCCAGTCCCACGAACAGGGGGCCGGTGATGCCGGCGGCGGCGCGGTATTCGCATACCGCCTGGGTGATGGCAAGGATGTGCGCCTCGTTGAAGGAGCGGTTGAAGGCGCTGCCGCGATGACCACTGGTGCCGAAGGCGACGCGCTGGGTAGCCACGGCGACATCCGGCTGCTCGTGGTAAGCGGCCAGCAGGGCCCCCACGTCCACCAGGGAGGACGTGGGGGCGGGAAGGCCGGCGAGGGGGTGGGGCATGGGGTTCTCCGTTTGAGTCGACGATAGTGCCCCGAATCTTACGTCCGTGTGGGGCGCGCTGACCATCTTGCGCGGCGTTCAGCCCCCACGCCCAGAAGTTTCCGGCCGCCATGCCGATATGTTGGTTACAATTTTTGCCGGGGGTGAAAAAATGAAACTTTCTGTCGGGTTGGCCTTGCTGGGCGTATTGTTCTCCTTGAACGGCGGCTTCGCCGTTCCCGTCGCGATCGCGGCCGACTCGCCGCCCATGGACGATGCCGACAAGGAGAAGATCCGCCAGATCGTCAAGGATGCGATACGCGAATATGTGGCCGCGCAGCACGTGGTGCCGGATAAGGGGGGCGCGAATGGCATCCTCGCGGACATCCGCCTGGCGAACCGAAATTTCGTCCGCACCCATGGTCCCGGTTACTTCAAGCCCTTCCTCGACAGCCAGCACCCGCGCGCGACGGTAATCACCTGTTCCGATTCTCGTGTCCATACCCATGCCCTGGATGCCACGCCGGATGGCGACTTGTTCATGGTGCGCAACATCGGCAACCAGATGTCTACGGCCGAAGGCTCGGTGGAATACGGCGTGCATCACCTGCATACGCCGCTGTTATTGATCGTGGGACACAGTGCCTGCGGCGCTATCAAGGCGGCAGCCGGCGATTATTCCCAGGAATCCGCGCCGATCCGGCGCGAGCTCGATACTCTCCAGGTTCCCAAGGGCGACCCGGGCATGAACAGCATCAAGTTGAACGTGAATTACCAGGTGGGCGCGGCTAGAGCCAAGTTCGAGCGCGAGGTGAGCGATGGACAACTCACCGTGGTCGGCGCCATCTACGACTTTTCCAACGAGATGCGGCAGGGCCAGGGAAAGCTCAACATCATCAACGTTAATGGGGAAACCGATGCCACGAAGATCGCCGCCCTGGATTTGATGAAGGAGGCGCCGGTGAGAAAGCCGATCGCGGCCAGGCATCGGCCGGCTTCCAGAAAGGCGAAGGTCGAGGCGGATGCCACCCCCGAATCCACGGATGAGCCGACGAAGCCCAAGCATTGAAGCGAACTCCCCCACGAAAGGAAGAACATGGAACGCATTTACAACTTCAGCGCCGGCCCGGCGGTATTGCCTCGTGAAGTCCTGGAACAGGCGCGGGACGAGCTGGTCGACTGGCACGGCTGCGGCATGTCGGTCATGGAGATGTCGCACCGCGGCAAGGAATACATGGGTATCCAGGCCGAGGCCGAGTCCGACCTGCGCGAGTTGATGGGCATACCATCCAACTACAAGGTGCTGTTCCTCCAGGGCGGGGCCTCCAGCCAGTTCGCCATGGTTCCGATGAATTTGTTTCGCGGCAAGACCTCCGCCGATTACCTGAACACCGGTGTATGGTCGAAGAAGGCGATCAAGGAAGCGAAGAAATATGGCGCAGTCAACGTGGTGGCCAGTTCCGAGGACCGCGACTACACCTATGCGCCCACCCAGGAATCCTGGAGGCTGGACTCCGACGCCGCCTATGTCCATTTCACCCCCAACGAAACCATAGGCGGTGTGGAAATATTCTGGACCCCGGAAACCGGCGACGTACCCCTGGTCGCCGACATGTCTTCCACCATTTTGTCCCGGCCCATGGATGTCTCGAAGTACGGGCTGATCTACGCCGGGGCGCAAAAGAACATCGGCCCGGCCGGCCTGACGCTGGTGATCGTGCGCGACGACCTGATCGGCCAGACCGTTCCCGGCACGCCGACCATGTTCGACTACCAGATCCACGGCGACAACGATTCCATGTACAACACGCCGCCCACCTACGGCATCTACATGGCCGGCCTGGTGTTCAAGCTGCTCAAGGCCCGAGGCGGCCTGAGCGCGATGCACAGGCAGAACCTCGCCAAGGCGAATCTGCTCTACGACACCATGGACGCCAGCGATTTCTACCATACGCCGGTTGCCCGCGAAAACCGCTCGCTCATGAACGTGCCCTTCACCTTGAAGGACGCGGCCCTGGACGAGGATTTTCTCAAGGGCGCGAAGGCGCGGGGGTTGATGCAACTGAAGGGCCACCGTTCCGTGGGCGGCATGCGTGCCTCCATCTACAACGCCATGCCGGTCGAAGGCGTGCAGGCGCTGGTGGACTACATGCTGGAATTCGAGCTGGCGCGCGGCTGAGGCGGCATGGAGCAACGGCCGGCGCATGCGCCGGCTTTTCGCAGGAGCGAGACTGGCATGGCCCACCCGCAGAAGATCCTCACCCTCAACACGATTTCCAGGAAGGGCCTGGCTCGCCTGCCGCAGGATTACGTGGTGGGCAACGACCTCTCGGACCCCGACGCCATCCTGGTGCGCTCCCAGGAGATGCGCGAGATGCCCATCCCGGCGTCGGTCGTGGCCATCGGCCGAGCCGGCGCGGGCACCAACAACATTCCTCTGCCCGCCATGAGCGCGTCAGGCGTGGTGGTGTTCAATGCGCCCGGTGCGAATTCCAATGCGGTGAAGGAACTGGTGCTCGCCGGTATGTTGATGGGCGCGCGCAATTTGCTGCCGGCGCTGAATTTCGTCGCCGCCCTGGAGGGAGACGAGGCATCGCTGCACGCACGGGTGGAAGCCGGCAAGAAGGCTTTCGTCGGCCATGAACTGCCTGGCCGCACCCTGGGCGTCGTCGGCCTGGGGGCGATCGGCTCGTTGGTAGCGGGGGCTGCCATCCGGCTGGGGATGAACGTCATCGGTTTCGATCCGGAAATCACCGTGGACGCCGCCTGGCGTTTGCCTTCCCGGGTAAGGAAAGCGGCTTCGGTCGATGAACTGGTCCGATATTCCGACTTCATCAGCCTGCATGTCCCGCTGCTGCCCGCCACCCGCGATCTGATCGACGCGGGCCGGGTGAAGCGGATGAAGAAGGGGTGCGTCCTGCTCAACTTCGCGCGCGACGGCCTCGTCAACGAGGAGGCCGTATTAGCCGGTCTGAACGAGAACCGGATACAGGCCTACGTCTGCGATTTTCCCAGCATGGTCCTCAAGGCCCACCCGCGCTTCGTCGCCCTGCCGCATCTGGGTGCGTCCACCGAGGAAGCCGAGGAAAACTGCGCGGTCATGGTGGCCGAACAGCTGGCCGACTATCTGGAAAACGGCAACATCCTCAATTCGGTCAATTTCCCCAACATTTCCCTGGCGCGCGAGGCCGGTTTCCGCCTGGCCATCGCCAATGCCAACGTCCCCAACATGCTGGGGCAGATTTCCACCACCTTGGCCAGCGCCTCGCTCAACATCCACGACATGGTCAACAAGTCCAAGGGCGAGCTGGCCTTTACCCTGGTGGATGTGGACAGCATCCCGACGGATGCCCTCCTCGCAAGGCTCGCCGCCATCCCCGGGGTGTTGCGCGTGCGTTTTCTGCCCCGCGTATCCACCCACTGATTCCGACAGACCATGAACGAGCAACTCACCCAACTGCGCGACCGGATCGACGCCATCGACGAAGCCGTGTTGCAACTGCTCAACGAGCGCGCCCGCCTGGCCCAGGCAATCGGCCATCTCAAGAACGGTTCCATCTACCGCGCCGAGCGCGAAGCGCAAGTGGTGCGCCGCCTCCAGGGCGCGAACCCCGGGCCGTTGCCGGCGGAATCGATTTCCGTGCTGTTCAAGGAAATCATGTCCGCTTGCCGCGCCCTGGAACAGCCCTTGTCCGTGGCCTATCTCGGGCCGCAGGGGACGTTCTCGGAAGCCGCGTCGGTCAAGCATTTCGGCCATGCCGCGATCGGCCTGCCCTGTGCCGACATCGACGAGGCCTTCCGCGCGGTCGAACGCGGTAGTGCCGGCTTCGGCGTGGCACCGGTGGAAAACTCCAGCGAAGGCGCGGTCAACCGCACGCTGGACCTGCTCCTGTCCAGTCCGCTGAAGATCTGTGGTGAGGTGAATCTGCGCGTGCGCCAGCATCTGATGCGCAAGGTCGAGGGCACACAGGGCATCGAGGTCGTCTATTCCCACCCCCAGTCTCTAGGCCAGTGCCACGAGTGGCTGGGACAGCACCTCTATGGCGTGCGCACCGTGCATGCCGCCAGCAATGCCGAGGCCGCGCGCATGGCGGCGGAGAACCCGGAAGCGGCGGCGATCGCCGGTGAACTGGCGGCGGAACATTACGAGCTCAAGATCGTCGCCCGCGACATCGAGGACGAACCCAACAACACCACGCGTTTTCTGGTGTTGGGCCTGGAAGACGCCGCCCCGTCGGGCCGCGACAAGACGTCCCTGGTGCTGGCGACCATGAATCGCCCCGGCTCCCTGATGGAGTTGCTGGCTCCCCTGGCCCGCCACGACATCGGCCTGTCCAAGCTGGAATCGCGCCCCGCCCGCAACGGCGCCTGGGAATACGTGTTCTACGTGGACATCGACGGCCATCGCAACGACCCGAATATCCAGAAAGCCCTGCATGCCGTGGAGGCGCACTGCACCTTCCTCAAGGTACTGGGTTCCTACCCGGTGGCAGTCTGAGCCATGCGCCTGTGTGACCTGGCCCCCCCTCATGTTCGCGGCATCGCGCCTTACCAGCCAGGTAAGCCCATCGCCGAACTGGCCCGCGAGCTGGGGCTGGCTGAAGACGGCATCGTCAAACTGGCTTCCAACGAGAACCCGCTCGGGGTCAGCCCGCGCGCGCGCGCGGCGATCGCCGCCCGCCTCGATGAAGTGGCGCTGTACCCGGATGGCAATGGCTTCGAGCTGAAGTCGGCACTCGCCGCGAAACTGGGGGTTGCACTCGCCGGCATCGTCCTGGGCAACGGCTCCAACGATGTCCTGGAACTGGTTGCCCGCGCCCTGCTCGGGCCGAACACCTCGGCGGTGTATTCCGAGCATGCCTTCGCGGTCTATCCGCTCGCTACGCAGGCCGTGGGCGCGCAGGGCATTGCGACCCCGGCTCGCGCCTACGGGCACGATCTGGGGGCGATGCTGGAAGCCCTCCGCGACGACACCCGCGTGGTGTTCATCGCCAATCCCAACAATCCCACCGGCACGCTGCTGGGCGCCGGGGAACTGCACGGTTTCCTGAAATCGGTGCCCGAGCGTGTGGCCGTGGTGCTCGACGAAGCCTATGGAGAATTTCTCGATGCGGCGCAGCGCGCGCCGACGCTGGCCTGGCTGGTCGAGTTTCCCAATCTCATCCTCACCCGCACTTTTTCCAAGGCCTATGGCCTGGCTGGTTTGCGCGTCGGCTACGCCTTGGCGCACCCAGAAGTGGCGGACCTGCTCAACCGCGTGCGTCAGCCTTTCAACGTCAGCAGCTTGGGCCTGGCGGGGGCCGCGGCCGCACTCGAAGACCACGAATTCATCGCCCGTTCCAAGGCCATGAATGATGCCGGCATGAGCCAGATCCTGGAGGGCTGCGAGGCCCTGAATCTGAGCCACATTCCCTCCCATGGTAACTTCGTCTGTATCGAAGTGGGCGCGGATGCGGGCGGGGTGTTCCAGGCCTTGCTGCGCCGCGGCGTGATCGTCCGCCCCGTGGCCAATTACGGCCTGGCCCGCTTCCTGCGCGTGAGCATCGGCCTGCCCGAACAGAACGCGCGCTTTCTGGCCGCGCTGGGTGAAATTCTGGAGCGTGCATGATCAACCATTTGGTCGTGATCGGCGCCGGGCTGATCGGGGGGTCGTTCGCCCTGGCCATGCGGCGTCGGGGCCTGGTCGGGCGCATCACCGGGATCGGGCGGGGTCGCGCCAACCTCGAAGAGGCGGTGCGCCTCGGGGTGATCGACGCCATCGGCGGCAGCGTGGCCGCGGCGGTTGCGGACGCCGATCTGGTGCTCATCGCCATCCCGGTCGGCGCGATGTCCGCCCTGTTTCGGGAACTGGCCTGGGCCTTGCCTCCCGGGGCCATTCTCATCGACGCCGGTAGCACCAAACAGGATGTGATCGCCGCCGCGCGCGCGGCGCTGGGGAGCAAGATAGGCCAGTTCGTGCCCGGTCATCCCATCGCCGGCGCGGAGCGCAGCGGCGCGGCTGCGGCGCGGGCACAGTTGTTCGAAGGCAAGCCGGTCATCCTCACGCCGCTCGCGGAAAACCGGGCTGCGGACGTGGATCTCGTGGAAGATCTCTGGGCCGCCTGCGGTGCGCGCGTCGAACGCATGGCGCAGGGCGACCATGACCGCGTGTTCGCCGCGGTCAGCCATCTGCCCCACCTGGCGGCTTATGCCTTGATGGCGGATCTGGCCGAGCGTGCGGATGCCGATACCTATTTCCGCTTCGCCGGCAGTGGCTTTCGCGATTTCACCCGCATCGCCGGCAGTCATCCGGAAATGTGGCGCGACATCGCCCTGGCCAACCGCGACGCCTTGCTGGACGAACTCGACACCTACATCGACAAACTGGAAGCCATACGCGGCCTGATCGAAGCGCGTGACGGCCAGTCGCTGGAAAACCTGTTCGCGCGTGCGCGTCAGGCCCGACACAACTGGATCGAAGGCACACTGACATGAACGAATTCCTCGACTTGCCGGCTCTTTCCGGCGCCCGCGGCAAGGTGCGACTGCCCGGTTCGAAAAGCATTTCCAACCGTATCCTGCTGCTTTGTGCACTGGCCTCGGGGGAAACGCGGATCAGGGGCCTGCTCGAATCCGATGACACCCGTGTCATGCTCGACGCTCTCCACCGACTGGGCGTGCAGGGGTTACGCGACGGCGAGGAGTATCGCGTCCAGGGGGCCGGGGGTGCTTTCCCGGTGAAATACGCCAGCCTGTTCCTGGGCAACGCCGGCACAGCGTTCCGCTCGCTCACCGCCGCCTGCGCCATGAGCCGCGGCGACTACACCCTGTCCGGGGTTGCGCGCATGCACGAACGCCCCATCGGCGATCTGGTCGATGCCCTGCGCCAGGCGGGGGCCGTGATCGACTACACGGAAAACGAGGGTTTCCCGCCGCTGCATATCCTTCCCCATGAGGAGGGCGCGAGTGAAATCACGGTCAAAGGCCATGTCTCCAGCCAGTATCTCACCGGCTTGCTGTTGTGCGCCCCTCTGCTGGGCCGCGAACATACGGTGAGCGTGGACGGCGAGCTGATCTCCAAGCCCTATGTCGATATCACGCTCAAGCTGATGAGCCGCTTCGGCGTCGAAGTGAAACGGGAGGGCTGGCAACGCTTCGTCATTCCCGCCGCCACCTATCAGAGTCCGGGCGAAATCGAAGTGGAGGGCGATGCTTCCTCGGCCTCGTATTTCCTCGCCGCCGGCGCCATCGGCCATGGCACGGTACGCGTGGAGGGTGTCGGGCGCGACAGCATCCAGGGCGATGTCCGTTTCGCCGAGGCCTTGGCGCGCATGGGCGCGGAAGTGGGCTTCGGCCGGGATAACGCAACATCGTGGATCGAGTGCCGCCTAGGCTGCGGCGACAAACTTCAGGCCATCGACCTCGATTGCAACCACATTCCCGATGCCGCCATGACTCTTGCCATCCTCGCCCTGTTCGCCCACGGCACCTCCACGCTTTCCAATATCGGCTCCTGGCGGGTCAAGGAGACCGACCGCATCGCCGCCATGGCCACGGAATTGCGCAAGCTGGGCGCCACGGTGGAGGAGGGTGCCGACTTCATCCGCATCACCCCACCCGCCAAGCTCACGCCCAACGTCGAAATTGACACCTACGACGACCACCGTATGGCCATGTGCTTCTCCCTGGTGGCCTTGGGGCAGGTCCCCGTTCGCATCAACGATCCCAAATGTGTGAACAAGACTTTCCCGGATTATTTCGAGAAGTTCGCGTCGATCGGGCAGCGGGGGGTATTGGCAACCTAGCCTGCACACCCGCTCGCCGTTCCTCGGTTCCCCGTATCGGCGACAACTGACAACATCCTGGTCAAGGAGGGTTCCATGGGCTTCGGTCTGATTATGTCAGGCAGTCGTAACCGTATCATGCAGCTCGTGCTCAGCTGCCCTGAAGATAGAAGCACAGGGAGCGCAGGCGGGGGTCATTGATGCCTTCGGCGCCGCATTTTTCCACGAGCTGTTCACGCAAGAACCCGCTGATTTCGGGGGCGCCCTGCACGTGAACCTGGGCGGGGGCAGGTGCCGCGGCAACTACATCGATGCTGTGGACGTCGCTCGGAACTGGGGTGGGCACGGTGTCATGCGGCACGATGTCGCGCCTGGCGTAGAGCGCATTCGCCTGCTGTGCCCTGGCCTTGTCCTCGTCATACATCGAGTTCTTGCCGATGAAGAATCCGATCACGCTGCCAACGATGGGGCCCGCAGGATTCGCCATGAGTGCGCCCCCCAGGATGCTGCCCGCCAATGATCCGGTTCGCTTGGGGTCGGATAGGAACTCCCGTATGTATCCGGAGGTGTCCTGGCTCGCCGCCGGAGGCTTGGCCTGCGCGGTTTCCTCCGCAAGCACCACTCCGGAGGTGGCCGACAAGGCCAGCAGCGAAGCGATGAGCCCAGCGCGCAGATAGTCCTGGAAGCGATGCATTTTCCTTCTCCTCATCACGGTTCGATCGTGAAGCATTCGGTGCCGCGTGCCTTCAGGGATGCGCACAACGCCTCCGCGCTGGTCTCAAACGGCGTCGCGACCACACGATGAAAGTAACCAAAATTTCCCAGGTCGACGGTCACGATGTCGATCCGGGCCGACTCCATCGATGTCAGCCCCTGTAGTTTTTTTCGATACGCCTGCGCGGCTTCGAGGTTCGCGAATGCGCCCAGTTGCACCAGGCGCCCGTCCGTGGGCTTGGTCTTGGGTTTGAACACGGGCGCGGGCGTGGGCTTTGCGGCAGGTGTGATTGCAGGCGCGGGGGGGGTGGGCTTCACGGCTACGGTTGCAGGCGTGGGGGTCGCGGGCTTCAAGGGAACGGCTACGGCGGCCGGGGCCGTTTTCGGCGTAGCGAAGACGGTCGCCGCATACGCACCGATGAGGAGATCGACATGAGAATGGCTGGCGTGGTCGTGGTTCAGTACCACTCTGGGCTGATTCGATTTTTCGCGGCGCTCTCCCCCCAGATTGAGGCGGTAGTCGGCGTAAGGTACGGACTCGAACAGGTAGTAACCGTCGTGGCTCGAATTCTTGAAGGCTGTGACCTTGCCTGCGGAATCGCGCAACTCCACCATCGCACCCGCGAGCGGCACGCGTTTGCCATCCGACAGCGTGTAGACGTGCCCCTCGATCTCGCCCGTCGGGATGACGGGGAAGTCAATCACCGCAAAGGCTGCCGGCCGCGGCAGCACCGAGTTGCCCGGGTTGGTCGATTGCATCTGTGTGCTGGGCAGCGTGGCTTCGTCCAACACGATGTCCGTGGCGCGCGGCAAGGTAAGGCCGGTCAGGTAGGCCATGCCATGCGCGTCGGTCGTACCCGAGCGGACTGCCTGTGGCGCGCGTACCGTGACATTGGCCAGGGGTTCATCTCCCGGCGTGAAGCTGCCGCTGGCGTCGTTGTCGAGATAGACCCTGGCCGCGGCCGTACCCGCGGTGACCAAGGACGGGCCGCTGACCAGCACGCCGCCGCGGTCCGGGCGCGGCGCCAGGGAAAAGGACGCATAGATGAAGCCGCTATAGGCGCCATTGTTGTCATAGGTGAGGCGCGGACTCAGCGTGACCTGGGGCAACTGCCAGTTGAGGCCGGAGCTGTACTCGGTGACGCCTGTCAGCGGCGCGTAAGTCAGGCCAAAGTTCATGGTCATGTCTTTCGCCACGCTCAGATTGCTGTCGAGGAAATACTGATAGGCCTGAGTCTGCGGTTTCAACGCGTAGGTGAGGCCGCCGCGCAAGGACAGGGGGACCGCGCTCGTACTGAAAAAAGCGTTACCGGTGAGCTGATCGGGTAGGCTCACCCCGTTCGTGTCGGGGCCGAAACGGTAATAGTTGAGGGTGTTGCCGAAGGTGAACTTGCCTGCTCGCGCGGTGAAACCCGCCGAGGCATTGTTCGAGTCGCGATCTGCTCCGTGGTTGTGAAACAGAGAAAATTCACTCCTCGTGGGGCCGATGGGGCCGTTCAGGGTGACGCCGGCGCGGCTGCTCAGTTGCAGTACATTGGTGGTAGGGATGTTCGTGGTGGAAGTGGTGGGGACGGGGGCGTTCGTGGTGGTGTTGAGCAGCACCGACTGGGCATATTGCGTATAGCTGAAGCGGGTATCGAAACCCCAGAGATTCGTCTTGGCGGGGAGCTGGAGGGAGCCGTTCCAGATCGTACCGTGGAGCGGATCATGGGTGGCATCGGCCTTGAGGCTGAAGTCGTGCCAGTCGGTGGTGGCCCCCAGGCTGGCGTAATTGAGCCGCTGACCGTTGACCATCAGATTGTTCCAGGCGCTACGCAGCGAGAGGTGCTGTAGCACCCGGACGTCCACGCCGCCGGCTAAGCGGGTGGCACCTACGTCGCTCATACCGAGATAGGCGGTGTCGCTGCCGCGGTAGAGGTGCTCGCCCTGCTGCGAGGCCGAGAACTGGTAGCGCACGCTGCCAGGCTGGTCCGGACCCAGGCCGCTGTTGCGGATCACGGTTTCAGTGCGGCGCTCGCCGGCGGGACCGTAGAACACGAGTTCGAACTTGTTCTCGCCGGCTAACGGGTCGATGTTGGCGAAATTATAGCGACCGTCTACGCCTATCGTCTGATAGCCGATGTGCATGCCATTCTGGAACAGTTCCACGTCCCAGCCCGGCAGCGAGTTTCCGCTGAGATGGATCGTGTCGCTGTTGATCAGGTCGTCTCGCCCCACCGCCGAGCCGCCGCCCTGGAGCAGGAAGCCGCGCTCCACCCCGTTGTAACTCAGGCCGGAGACGATGGCCGGGACGATGTCGCCGACCTCGACATAGCGCAGCCAGGGCAGGCCGAGTTTGTCACGGGACAGGCTCAGGCGGGCATCCGACAGGATACTGTTCTGGTTGCCATTGAGGTAGAGATGAGAATCCATATAGGCGACATCGCCGCCCACCAGCGCCGAATAATTGGCGCCGCGGCTGGCGCCGGCCGCATTGGCTGGGCTGTTGATCGAGTAATAGCCCAGGCTGACGTCCGCAACCTGCGGGCCGAGCAGGCGGTAAGGCGTGGCGATCAAGGGCAGGCTGGCCGGGGTGACACTGGAATTTTCCCGAGCCGCCTGGCGGCGCGCGGCGCGCTCCTGCATGGGCAGGCGTTCACGCGGCGTGGCCTCGAGCGACAAGGTCGCGGTCTTCAAGAGCAGATCGACCGGAAACCAGCGCGCGAGTGTTTCGATGCTGACGAAGATCGCGCCCTGATGGACAAACACTTCATCTTGCGAGAAGGGCATGCGTTTCCCCGCGACTTCTGCGACACCCCTCTTGAGGTCGAGTTTGAAGATACGCTCCGGGCGAATGAACCAGCCGATGGCCGTGCCCGCCGCCGCGTCGACGGAAACGGGAAATTCCAGGGCGGCGCAATACTCGGACAGTGACACCACGGCCGTGGTCCCCAGCGTGTAGGCGGTCGCCGACGCAGCCAGAATCTGACGCTCCATGACCACGTCGAGCAGGAGCAGATCGTCTTCCGTGAGGTCGGCGGCCAGCGTCGGCGCGGAAAACGCCAGCCAGACCGACAAGGCGCAGACCAGCGCGCACAGGCTAGCTCGAGCCCGCGCCGTCGTGGAGTGGCGACCGATCAGGATGTTCTCTCGCATGGATGGATGCTTACTGCATGATTCCTGGAAATGGAAATAGCGAACATGATAACGGCAGTTGCACGGATAATCTTTAGTGCTTTCAAACACTTTTAAGCAAATGCTCATCACGATTATGCGGAAGGTTCGATACGCGGCGCTTGGGTAGCCTGTAAGATCGACTTCAGGCGCGATCCCTCCATCCGAAACCAGATGAGTCGTTTCGCGAAAACATTCACAATTCCGCTCGTGCCCCATGCCATGACCGCCTTCCAGCCCGCTTCCCTAGGCTCGCGCTGCGCGCGAGGTCTCGCCTGGTTCGCCCTGAGTGCGCTGCTGGGGGCTTGCGGGCTACTGCCCGCGGCCAAGCCGGCACCACAGACCGGGAAGCCGCCCAGGCAGGCAGAGCAGGCACCCCGGACGGTCGAGCAAACACCCCGGATGGCCGAGCAGGCGAGGCCCGCTATGCGACCGAGTGTCTTGTGTAGCGCCAAACAGGGCAATCCGTTTGCGATGCGCAAGAAGGTGCTGATCCTCGCACTTCCCGTGCTGCGGCCGAGCGAAGCGGTCGATCTGCCGGATCTCGCCGCCGCCTGGTCGAATGCGCTGCAATTGCGCTTGCAGAAAGGCGATCATTTCCTGATACGCGATGGCAGCCAGTACGCGATCGACCCGCTGGGGGATGTGCGCCAGCAATCCATCACCCTGGCGCACACGCTAGACGCGCAAATCGTGATTGCCGGGCAGATCACCAGTATGGGGATGGGCGCGGATCGCATCGGCCTGGGCTCCCTGGGTTCACTGCCGCGGCCCTTCGGCGACAAGCGCGTGATCGAGACCGTGCTGGATATCTACGAGGGCGACTCCGGCGCACGTCTGGCGCGACTCGAACACCATGGCGAAGCGCGGGGGACTGCGCTCAATCAGGGCAGCCCCTTGCGGGGCAGTTTCTTCGGCACTCCACTGGGGGGCGCCGTGGCGAAGTTGCTCGATGGACAGGCCGAAGGCATCGAGGATGAGCTCGCCTGTCTGCCTCTACAGGCGCGCGTCGTTCGCACCCACGGCGATGAGGCGCGCCTCGACGCCGGCTATACCAGCCACATCCGCCCCGGCGACAGTCTGCGCGTGACCCAGCGCCAAGGCTTCCCGGGCAGCGGCGGCGAGCAGATCGAGAAGACCTTTGGCAATCTGGTGGTCAAACAGGTATTTCCCGAGACGGCCATCGGCCAGTTCCAGGGCACGGAGCAACCGGACTGGCGCTATGGCGTCTTCGTTCGGGCGTGGTAGAAGTTGCAAGGTGCTAGGAATAAGCGAATCCGCTTCCCTGTCTTGCCGCGTTGAAAAATATTTTTTTGTTTCCACTAAAGTTTTCACTGAATCTGCCGCTCAAACTGCTGTGCGGGCAGTGTGATGATTGCTCGGGCAATTTTTCGGGAGAGAACTCCCGTTGCAACAGAGAATGGAGAACACTCATGACCATCGCCAATATCGCATCGAAAGCAGTCAGGCATGCCAACCTGAAATTCGCCCTCACGGCCCTCGCGGCGCTGACCGCGGTGGGTGCCGCGGCCGCACCCCAGACCTTCACGGCCAGCGCCACGGTGCAGAATGCGGTGAGCCTCACCAACACCACGCCGCTGAATTTTGGCACCATCTTTGCCACGAAGACCTTAGTCGGGACTTCCGGCACGGGTATCGCTGCCGACAGCAACCACATCGTCCTGACTCCCACGGGCACAGCATCGGTCACCCCGGGCACCGGTACGCCCAAGACCCTCTACATGACCGGCGCCCTTCCCGGCGTGTTTACCGTGCCCGGCCTGCCTCAAGGCGCTGTGATCGTACTCAATTTCTACGCGGTGGGTGGCGCTACCCCCATCACGCTTGCCGCTTCAGGTGCGGGCACGTGTGGTGGTGCTTTGGTGACCAACGCATCTTCCGCAAGCGCAGGTGGCAAAATCGTGTTGGCCCCGGCGCTCGGCAGCAGCAGCGATCCCAACGCGGGTTATTTTTGCGTGGATTCCTTCGTTACCGACAAAACGAATCTGACAACGACTGGCTACACAGTACTGTTTGCCGATACCACGCTGTTCACCTTCAAACTCGGCGCCGATCTGATCACTTCGGTTCCGGCTGCGGCCTCCACCACGGCCCAGTCTTTTGCCGCGGGCGCATACAGCGGCAGTTTTGGCATGGATATTACGTTCAATTGATGCTTCGCCGCATTTCCGGGCGTAAAGCTAGGCCCCGGCCCTTGCGCTGGGGTTTGCTTTTCTTGTTTGGGCTGGTCACGGTTCCGGCTGCGGCGCAGATTCAGACCACGCAGTCCCTGGATTTCGGCACCCTGGCGGTCACCGCCAATGCCACCCCCGCCAGTGCGCTTATCACTCCTCTGGGCTATGCGGGTTATGGCAGCGGCTGGGCCAATATACTTGCGGGCAAGCCTGGGCAATACAGGCTGACGGGCTACCCGGCTTTTACCGACATCAGCGTGAGCCTGGATCCATCGCCGCTGACCCTGGTCAGTGGTACTGGCGAGACGCTGACCGTGCAGGCGGCTATCAGCAATCCGACTTTGCTGCACACGGATCAGGCTGGTTCGGTGAGCTTCAGTCTCGGTGCCACCCTCACCACCAGCGGCGATGGTCAGCCTTATCAAGACGGCGCTTATCACGGCCAACCCTCGCTGAATCTCAGCTACGTCTACCTCGGCGCGTCCCAGGTCGGGCATGAGTACGTCAATGTCGATGCCACGCTGCGCAGCAGCCTGGTGCTCGCACAACTGCAAGGCCTCACTTTCGGCAAGCTTGCGGTATTCTCCTCGAATGCAGACCAGGCCAGTATGACGCTTAGCCCGGCCGGCCTGGTGTCGCTGCACCGCCCCGGAGCCGCTAATCTGATTCGTTTCGGTGGAGAGCTGCCTGCCACCATCCAGGTGACAACCGGCGCGCCTTACATGTCGGTGAGCATCGTGCTTCCCGCCGTTCCCACTTATCTCGTCCATTCTTCCCTGTCGCCGGCGATCGCCCGACTGGTGGTGACGAATTTCACGGCGCAGCCCGTGGGCGGCAGCGCCAAACTCAGTGCCCAGGGTTCCCTGAATTTTCTCATCGGTGCTACCTTGAGCACCGAGCAGACGACCAAGCAGTATCAGGATGGCGTCTATATGGGAACGTACGACGTCTCGGTCGTGTATTGATCCATACGCTTCGAACAGAGGGTTTTCATGAAAGTATCCGGTTTCTGGCGCACCGCGTTTCTGAGTTTCGCCTTCTGGATGAATTCGGCCCAGGCCGACATCCTGGTCAGCCCCACGCGCGCGATCCTCAGCGATGAGCGCCCCCAAGCCGTCATCAGCCTGTACAACCCAGGGACTACGCCCTCGATCTACGGTCTGAGTTGGGTGGAGCACCGATTCACCGAGGACGGGAAGATGCTCAACCTCAAGGAGGGCGAGAACCCGAGTTCCGTAGCCGGGTTTGTCCACTTCTCCCCGCGCCGTGTCGTGGTCGCGCCCGGGCAGACACAGACTGTTCGGGTCAGTTACCACGCACCCGCCGACCTGGCCCCCGGCGAATATCGCTCCTACCTGCGCATCGCTCAGGAAGCGAGCCCTGGCGCCGGCACGCCGGTCGCCAGTGGCGAACAGAAGGGCATCACTTTCCAGCTCAATGCTCTGATGTCCTATGCCGTGCCGGTCTTCGTGCGTCATGGAGCGGGGACGGCCACGGCCGCGGTCTCCGCGATCGAGCCCACCCAGGTCAAGCGCGATGGCGGTACCGTGCCCGCCCTGAAGGTGAGTCTCACGCACGGCGGTGTGTTTAGTTCCTACGGGCGCATCGCCGTCTATCAGCAACTCGACGCCAACGCGCCGGTGGAGCTGATCGGTGAAGCCGGTGCCGTGGCCATCTACACCGAGGTGCTCGGGACGACTCGGGTGGTCGAACTGAAACCCGGCAACAAGCTGGAGCCGGGCAGCTGGATCCGGGTGACCTACGAGGGGGAGGACGCCGACCGCGGCCAGGTCTACGCGGAGCGCAGTTTCCAGGTCGGGAAGTAGCAGGTTCAAGGTTCAAGGTTCAAGGGAAAATCGCTGGCCCCTTGTGCCTGCCTTTATCCGACGTTGCGCTGTAGCCAGTATTCCAGCAGCGCCAGGTGCCAAAGCTTGCTGCCCTGGATGCGGGTGTGGTGGCGTTCCGGTTCGGCCAGAAGCTTTTCCACGTAGGCCCGATCAAACAGTCCGCGCTCGTGGCAGGCGCGTGAGTCGAGGATGGCGCGCATGAAATCGAGGAATTCGCCGCGCACGTATTTCAGCGCCGGCATGGGGAAATAACCTTTCTTGCGGTCGATCACCGCATCCGGCAAGCGGCCGCGGGAAATCTGCTTCAGCACGTGCTTGCCGCCGGAGGCCAGCTTCAACTCGGCTGGCATGGACGCCGCCAATTCCACCAGTTCATGGTCGAGGAAGGGCACGCGCGCTTCCAGGCCCCAGGCCATGGTCATGTTGTCCACCCGTTTTACCGGGTCGTCGGTGATCAGCATGGTGACATCCATGCGCAGCACCCGGTCGAGGAACTCGTCTGCACCCGCCTCTTCCAGGCGCGCGGCCACCAGCGCCGAGGTGTAATCCTCGCCCTGCCAGGGCGGTGTCACCATGGCGCGATATTCGTCGTGGTCGCGGTCGAAGTAATGGCGGCGGAAGCGTTCCAGCGGGCTGCCGAGTGCATCGGCCTGCATCTGCCCGTACCAGTAATAACCGCCGAAGACTTCGTCGGCACCCTGGCCGCTTTGTACCACTTTCACGGTCTTCGCCACCTGTTCGGAGAGCAGGTAGAACGCCACCGCGTCCTGCGCCACCATGGGTTCGGCCATGTTGTCCACGGCCTCCGGCAGGCGCACCAATACTTCGCTGTTGGGGATGCGGTACTGGTGGTGCCGCGTGCCGTAATGGGCGGCGACCGCGTCCGAATACTCGAATTCGTGGCCGGATTCCTCGGGCTGATCCTCGAAGCCTACGGAGAAGGTCATCAGGTCACTCACCCCCTGTTCCGCCAGCAGGGCCACCAGCAGGCTGGAGTCCAGCCCACCCGAGAGCAGCACGCCAACCTTCACGTCGGCGATCGCCAGACGTTTCCGGACCGCCTCCTTCAGTGCCTGGTGGATGGCCTCGGTCCATTCGGCTGCCGATTTCGCTCGCGTCGGCCGTTGTGCGGTCAAGCGCCAATAGATCGATTGCCGGCTGTCCCCAGCTATGGATACGCGCATCCAGGTCGCCGGGATCAGCTTGCGGATGCCGGCCAACACGGTGCGCGGCGCCGGTACCACGGCGTGCAAGGTGAAATGCTGATGCAGCGCCACGGCATCGAGTGTGGTGTCGATATCGCCCGACGCCAGCAGGGCCTGTACGCTGGACGCGAAGCGCAGGCGTTTGCCGTCCAGGCTGTAATACAGCGGCTTGATACCAAGGCGGTCGCGGGCGAGAAAGACGCTTTGTGTTTTTTCGTCCCAGATCGCGAAGGCGAAGGCGCCGGAGAGGCGCGCCACACAGTCTTCGCCCCATTGCGCGTAGGCGCGCAGGATCACTTCGGTGTCGCCATCGGAGTCGAAGCCATGCCCCAGAGCCAGCAGTTCGGCACGCAGTTCCGGGTAGTTGTAGATCGTGCCGTTGAAGACCAGGGTGAGGCCGGCCTCGACATCGACCATGGGCTGCGCCGAGCGTTCGGAGAGGTCGATGATGGCCAGGCGGCGATGGCCGAAAGCCACTGGCCCCAGGCCCCAATACCCCGCGGCATCCGGCCCGCGCCGTGCCAGACGCGCGTTCATGGCTTCAATGGTCGCGCGCGCGGGGGCCGTGCCATCGAAGCGGAATTCGCCGGCTATGCCGCACATGATGAGTTCCGAGTGGTGAGCACGATTACGCTTGGAGCGGCATGATCAAACATACAGCGGTTCCTCCTCCATCAGGGCGACCTGTTCGCGCAGTTCGAGGATGCGCTCCTGCCAGTAATGCGCAGTGTTGAACCAGGGGAAAGCGACGGGGAAGGCGGGGTCGTGCCAGCGCCGCGCGATCCAGGCGGCATGGTGGATCAGGCGCAGGGTGCGCAGGGCCTCCAGTAGGTGCAGTTCGCGGCGGTCGAATTCGGCGAAATCCTCGTAGCCGGCCAGTACGTCGGAGAGTTGCCGCGTCATGGCGTCACGCTCGCCGGAGAGCAGCATCCACAGATCCTGGATCGCCGGCCCCATGCGGCTGTCGTCGAAATCGACGAAGTGCGGGCCTTCCTCGGTCCACAGGACGTTGCCCGCATGGCAGTCGCCGTGCAGGCGCAGGTTCGTGACCTGGCCGGCGCGCAAATAGCAGTGCCGAACCCCCTGCAAAGCCTGTTCCACCACGCTCTTCCAGGCCGGCAGCAGGTCGTCCGGCAACCACTTCCCCCGCAGCACGAAGTCGCGCGAGTCCTCGCCAAAGCTGGCGATGTCCAGGGCAGGGCGGTGGCGATAGGGGGCAAGGCGGCCCACCGCATGGATGCGGCCGATGAAGCGCCCCATCCATTCCAGGGTGTCCGCATCGTCGAACTCGGGCATGCGCCCACCGCGGCGGGGATAGACGGCGAAGAGGAAGCCGCGATGCGGATGCAACGTCGCACCCGCGGCCAAGCGTTGTGGCGCGACCACGGGCAGTTCGCGCGCCGCCAGGTCCAGGGTGAAGTCGTGCTCCTCCTGGATCGCCGCAGCGGTCCAGCGGCCCGGCCGGTAGAACTTCACCACCTGCATCGGCCCCTCGTCCATGCCGACCTGAAAGACGCGGTTCTCGAAGCTGTTCAGGGCGAGCAATCGGCCATCGGGATGCAGCGAGACGCTCTCGAGGGCATCGAGGATGCAATCCGGGGTGAGCGTGGCATAAGGGGTGGGGGAGGGCGACATGGGCTACATTGTAGGCTTGGGTCGCCACACGCGGCGGCGTCAAGCATCCTTGGTCCGGGGAGGGGGCTTCCGGTATCATTCGTCATCCTCGTACCTGCCTACTCCATGACTCGATATATCTTCGTCACCGGCGGCGTCGTTTCCTCCCTGGGCAAAGGCATCGCCGCCGCGTCTTTGGGCGCCATCCTCGAATCGCGCGGCCTCGGCATCACGCACCTCAAGCTCGACCCCTATATCAACGTCGATCCGGGCACCATGAGCCCGTTTCAGCACGGCGAGGTATTCGTCACCGAGGATGGCGCCGAGACCGACCTCGATCTCGGCCACTACGAACGCTTCACTCGCGCCAAGATGGGCCGGCGCAATAATTTCACGACCGGCCAGATCTACGAGTCGGTGATCAAGAAAGAACGGCGTGGCGAATATCTGGGCAAGACCGTTCAGGTCATTCCGCATATCACCGACGAGATCAAGGCCTACATCAAGCGCGGTGCCGAGGGTGCCGACGTGGCGATCATCGAGGTGGGTGGCACGGTGGGCGACATCGAGTCGCTGCCTTTCCTGGAAGCCATCCGCCAGATGGGCATCGAGGAAGGCCGGACCGGCACCTGCTTCATCCATCTGACCTTGCTGCCCTACATCCACGCCGCTGGCGAACTGAAGACCAAGCCGACCCAGCATTCGGTGAAGGAATTGCGCGAGATTGGCATCCAGCCTGACATCCTGCTGTGTCGCGCCGACCGTTCCATTCCCGTGGAAGAACGGCGCAAGATCGCGCTGTTCTGCAACGTGATGCCAGAAGCGGTGATCGAGGCGCTGGATGCGACCTCCATCTACAAAATCCCCGGCATGCTGCATGACCAGATGTTGGACGAGATCGTCTGCCACAAGCTCGGCATCCTGGCGCGCGCGGCCGATCTTTCCGTGTGGAAGCAGTTGGTCGATGCGCTGGAACACCCACTGCACGAGGTCGACATCGCCTTCGTCGGCAAGTATGTGGACCTCACCGAATCCTACAAGTCGCTGTCCGAGGCCTTGACCCACGCCGGGATACACACCCGCAGCAAGGTCAACATCCATTACATCGATTCCGAGGCGCTGGAGCGCGACGGAAGTGCCGCCCTGGCGCGGATGGATGCGATCCTCGTTCCCGGTGGCTTCGGCAAACGCGGCACCGAGGGCAAGATCGCCGCCATCCGCTACGCCCGTGAAATGAAGGTGCCCTATCTGGGTATCTGCCTGGGGATGCAACTGGCCGTGGTCGAGTATGCCCGCGACGTGGCCGGCATGCAGGGCGCCCATTCCACCGAATTCGATCCGGAAACACCTTACCCGGTGATCGGCCTGATCATCGAATGGCAAACCGCCGATGGCCATTTCGAGCAGCGCACGGCAGATTCCGATCTGGGTGGCAGCATGCGCCTGGGCGGCCAGGTCTGCCTGCTGGAGGCCGGCTCGCTGGCACGCGCGGTCTACGGTCGCGATCAGGTCGTCGAGCGCCACCGCCACCGCTATGAGGTCAACAACGCCCTGCGTTCCCGCCTGACCGAGGCCGGGCTCGTGATTTCAGGCCATGCGCCCGGCACCGACCTGTGCGAGATGGTGGAACTGCCGCGCGAGGTCCATCCCTGGTTCGTCGGTTGCCAGTTCCATCCCGAATTCACCTCCAACCCACGCGAAGGACATCCGTTGTTCACTGCTTTTGTGGAAGCGGCCCTGGCCGCTCGCAAGGAAAACAGAGCATGAAACTCTGCGGCTTCGATGTCGGCCTGGACCATCCTCTGTTCCTGATCGCCGGCCCCTGTGTGATCGAATCGGAGCAGATGGCGTTGGATACCGCGGGCGCCCTCAAGGAAATCTGTGCCGAGGTCGGGATCAACTTCATCTACAAATCGTCCTTCGACAAGGCCAACCGTTCCTCCGGTAAATCGTTTCGCGGTCTGGGGATGGACGAAGGCCTGCGCATCCTCGCCGAAGTGAAGAAACAGTTGGGCCTGCCGGTGGTCACCGACGTCCACACCGAAGCGGAAATCGCGCCGGTGGCGGCGGTGGTGGATCTGTTACAGACCCCAGCCTTCCTCTGCCGACAGACCGATTTCATTCAGGCTTGCGCGGCCTCGGGTAAGCCGGTGAACATCAAGAAGGGCCAGTTCCTGGCGCCCGGCGACATGAAGAACGTGGTCGTCAAGGCGAAAGATGCAATCTCGGCAAAAGCGGGCGGTGCCGATACCGACACCATCATGGTTTGCGAACGCGGCGTCTCCTTCGGCTATAACACGCTAATTTCCGACATGCGCGGCCTGGCGATCCTGCGCGAGACGGGCTGCCCGGTGGTGTTCGACGCCACCCACTCGGTGCAGCAACCCGGCGGCCAGGGCGATCGCTCCGGCGGGCAGCGCGAATTCGTGCCGGTCCTGGCCCGAGCCGCAGTCGCGGTCGGCGTGAGCGGTCTGTTCGCGGAGACTCATCCGGACCCGGCCGTGGCCTTGTCCGATGGCCCCAATGCCTGGCCGCTGCATTTGATGAAAGAATTGCTGCACACCCTCAAGGATATCGATGCCTTGGTGAAACAACGTGGCTTTATCGAAGCCCGCGTGTGATTGGCAGCCATCCGCTGCCTAATTGAGAGAAAGAGGAAATAAATTGAGCGCAATCGTTGATGTGATCGCCCGTGAAATTCTGGATTCTCGCGGCAACCCTACCGTAGAAGCCGATGTTCTCCTGGAAACCGGCGTGCTTGGCCGCGCCGCTGTGCCCTCGGGCGCCTCCACCGGCAGCCGCGAGGCCATCGAGCTGCGTGATGGCGACAAATCCCGCTACCTCGGCAAGGGCGTATTGAATGCCGTCGAGAATGTGAATACCGAAATCGCCGAAGCCATCCTGGGCCTGGATGTCGAAGAGCAGCATCTGATCGACCAGACCATGATCGACCTCGATGGCACCGACAACAAGGCCCGCCTCGGCGCGAATGCCATACTGGCCGTCTCCATGGCCTGCGCGCGCGCGGCCGCCGAGGAAGCCGGACTGCCGCTGTACCGTTATCTCGGTGGCGCCGGCCCCATGCATTTGCCGGTGCCGATGATGAATATCGTCAACGGCGGCGCGCACTCCAACAACAATGTCGACATCCAGGAATTCATGATCATCCCGGCCGGCATGAAGAGCTTCCACGAAGCCCTGCGTTGTGGTGCCGAGGTGTTCCACACCCTCAAGAAGATCCTCGACCGTGCGGGTCACCCCACCAGCGTCGGCGACGAGGGCGGTTTCGCGCCCAACTTCAAGTCCAACGAGGAAGCGCTCAAGGTCATCGTCGAAGCCATTTCCTCAGCCGGCTACACTCCTGGCTCGGACGTGCTGATCGGCCTCGACTGCGCGGCGTCCGAGTTCTACAAGGATGGCCGCTATGTACTCCAGTCCGAGGGCTTGAAGCTGACCTCGTCCGAGTTCATCGACTACCTCTCCGCCTGGGTCGACAAGTATCCGATCATCAGCATCGAGGATGGTCTGGCGGAAGGCGACTGGGACGGTTGGGAACTGATGACCCGGCGTCTGGGCAAATCGATCCAGATCGTCGGCGACGACCTGTTCGTCACCAACCAGAAGATCTTGCGTGAGGGCATCGCCAGGGGCGTGGCCAACTCCATCCTGATCAAGTTGAACCAGATCGGCACCCTGTCGGAAACCTTCGACGCCATCGAGACCGCCAAACGTGCCGGCTACACTTCCGTGATTTCGCACCGCTCCGGGGAAACCGAGGACGCCTTCATCGCCGACCTGGCCGTGGCCAGCAATGCCTTGCAGATCAAGACGGGTTCCCTCTCGCGCGCGGACCGCATGGCCAAGTACAACCAGCTTCTGCGCATCGAGGAAGAACTCGCCGAGCGTGCGCGCTTCCCCGGGAAAGAAGCCTTCTACCAACTGAGATGAAATGCGAGGGCTGTCCTGGGCGTTGTTGGTGCTGATCCTGCTGCTGCAATATCCGCTCTGGCTGGGCAAGGGGAGTTGGCCAAGGGTATGGGATATGGAGCGGCAGGTAAACGCCCAGAAGACCGCCAACCTGGCTTTGGAGGCGCGCAATGTTCAGCTCGCCGCGGAGGCACAGGACCTGCACGGCGGTTATGATGCCCTCGAAGGCCGCGCCCGTTTCGAACTGGGCATGGTGCGTGGCGACGAAGTCTTCATTCATGTAATCGAGTCCGAAGCCGGAAAGTCGCCCGGCGGCGACGCCGCCGTTTCGCCCCGTGAGGAGAGTAAGAGCAAATGATGACCACGTTGCAGCTCGTATTGGCCATCGTCGGCGTCGGGATGATCGGCGCCATCGTCATCTACAACTTGGTGCAGGAACGGCGTTTCCGCAAGGAAGCGGATCGCCTGTTTTCGCACAAGCGCGATGACATCATGCTGGGCGAGGCGGTTCGTTCCGACCCCAGCCACCGTCCCGGCAAGACCCGCATACAGCTGACGGGGCAGGAAGCCTCCTTGGTGGAGTCCCAACAGGCCGTCGAGAAGGCGGATGCACCCTTGTGGGTGGGAAGGCCGGATGTGGACTTCTCCTTCCCCGAGTCGCATGCGGCCACTGCGCGTGTAGCGGCCTCGCCCACTGATCCGCAGCCGATGGGCAAGGAGGCGTTGCCGCCCGAACCCCTGCCGGTCGCGCCCGACGAGGAGGAAACGGGTTATCTGCCCCCGCCCGCCGCGGCCTTTCTCAAACCCACCGTGGCAGCGCAAGCGCCCACTCCGCTCGCGGGCAGCGAGCTCGATGCGCAGACCGAGTACGTCGCCCGTCTCAAGTTTTCCACCCCGGCTTTTACCTCCTATGTCGGCTTGCTTCAAAACCTGCGTCGCATCGGCAAGCCGGTGCGGGCGTTTGGTTTGCGCGCAGAGGGTGACTGGGAAGTGCTCACCGCGAATCCGCGCAATGCCTACAGCCAGATGGAACTGGGGCTGCAACTGGCGGACCGCAGCGGCGCGCTCGGCCAGGATCAACTCGACGCTTTCTGCCGCACCCTTTATACCTTCGCCGCCGATGCCGGGGGTGCGGTGAGTTGTCCGGACAAGGAAGAAGCGCTGGAACGCGCACGCGACCTCGACCTGTTCTGCATGAACGTGGATGTGCTGATGGGTCTGAACGTGATCGCCTCCGACGCGCATCCCTTCTCCAGCGAAGCCATCCATACCCAGGCCGGTGCCGCCGGCCTCGTCCTGGAGCGCGACGGCGTCTACCATGCGCGCGACGCGGGTGGACACACCCTGTTTACGCTGACCAACCAGGAGGAAGAGCCCTTTCCGCCGGATGGTCGCGGGCTCACGACGCATGGGGTGACCTTGCTGTTCGACGTGCCACGGGTGGCCAACGGCGTCAACGTGTTCGACCGGATGATCGAATTCGGCTTCAACCTGGCGGACCGACTCTCCGGGCGCCTGGTGGACGACAACGGCCGCGGCGTCAGCAATGACAGCCTGAATCGCGACCGTGCCCGCCTGCAGGAGTTCTACGTCCGTATGGAAAAACGCGACATGCCGCCGGGAGGCGAGCGCGCACTACGGCTGTTTGCCTGAACTCGAATCTAGGTCCATGAGCGTATTGCCCGAGCTGACGGAACGTGTACGCGTCTTGCGCGACCTGATCGAGGACGCGAATTACCGCTACTACGCCCTGGATGATCCCGCCATTCCGGACGCCGAGTACGATCGCCATTTGCGCGAATTGCAGGACCTGGAAGCCGCGTATCCCGAGATGTGCAGCGCCGACTCTCCCACGCAGCGGGTGGGGGCCGCGCCGCTCAAGGCCTTCGCCCAGGTGGTTCATGCGCTTCCCATGCTTTCCCTGGGCAACGCTTTTTCCCAGGGCGATGTCGTGGCCTTCGACCGGCGAGTGCGCGCTGCCCTGGAGCGCGAAGGCGAGGTCGAGTATGCCGTGGAGCCCAAGTTTGACGGTCTGGCCGTTACCCTGCGCTACGAGCAGGGGCGCTTCGTTGGCGGGGCCACGCGCGGAGACGGCACGACGGGAGAGGATGTAAGCGCGAACCTGCGCAGCATTCGCGCCATTCCCTTGCGCCTCGAAGCCGCCCCGCCCTTGCTGGAGGTGCGCGGCGAGGTGCTGATGTTGCGGCGCGACTTCGACAAGCTGAACGAGCGTGCCCGCGAAAGTGGCGAAAAAATTTTCGCCAATCCACGCAATGCGGCGGCCGGCAGTTTGCGCCAACTCGATCCGCGCATTAGCGCGCGCCGTCGCCTGCATTTCTTCGCCTATGGCATCGGCCGCGTCGAGTTCCTGGCCTTACCTGAAACTCACGCCGCGCTCATGGACTGGCTGGCCAGCATGCACCTGCCGGTGGCTGCACAGCGCCGCGTGGTGACCGGGGTCGCCGGCTTGATGGCGTATTTCGAGGAACTTGGGGCGATGCGTGCGGGTTTGCCTTTCGACATCGATGGTGCCGTCTACAAGGTCAATGCCCTGGCCGATCAGGAGAGCCTGGGTTTCGTCGCGCGCGCGCCACGCTTCGCCATCGCCCACAAATACCCGGCCCAGGAAGAATTGACCGTGGTGGAAGGCATCGACATCCAGGTGGGGCGTACCGGCGCCCTGACACCGGTGGCGCGGCTCAAACCGGTGTTCGTCGGCGGCGTCAGCGTCGCCAACGCCACCTTGCACAACGAAGACGAAGTGCGACGCCGCGACGTGCGCGTGGGTGACACCGTGATCGTGCGCCGCGCTGGCGATGTGATCCCGGAAGTCGCGGGTGTGCTGCTGGAGCGCCGACCGCTGCGCGATCTCGCCAGCCCACTCCACGAGCCCTTCGCCATGCCCCGCACCTGCCCGGAATGCGGGGCCCCGGTGCTGCGCCTGGAGGGCGAGTCCGCTGCCCGCTGTAGCAATGGCCTGGCTTGCCCGGCGCAGCGCAAGCAGGCCCTTCTCCATTTTGCCTCGCGCCGGGCGATGGATATCGAAGGCCTGGGCGACAAGCTGGTGGACCAACTGGTCGATCGCAAGCTGGTGCAAACCCCCGCCGACCTGTATGCGCTGGACCTGGAGCGGATCGCAGGATTGGAACGCATGGCGCAGAAGTCGGCGGAGAACCTGCTGGCGGCCATCGTCGCCAGTCGCCGGCGGCCGCTGGCGCGCTTCGTCTTCGCGCTGGGCATACGTCATGTCGGCGCGCAGACCGCCAAGGATCTGGCCCGCCATTTTGGCACTCAGGATGCGCTCATGCAGGCCGATACGGAAGCCTTGTTGCGGGTGCCGGATGTGGGGCCTGTGGTGGCGGCATCCATCGTTGCTTTTTTCCAGGAAAGCCACAATCGGGATGTGATCGAGGCCCTGCGCCGGGCCGAGGCTTGGCTGGATGGCGAGGTGCAGCTGGTCAAGCGGGGCATCCTGGAGGGCAAGACCTTCGTGCTTACCGGCACCCTGCCGACACTCACCCGTGACCAGGCGAAAGCGCGCATCGAGGCCGAGGGCGGCAAGGTGGCGGGCAGCGTCTCGGCAAAGACCGATTTTGTCGTCGCGGGGCTGCTAGCCGGTACAAAATTCGCAAAGGCTGAACAATTGAATATTAGAATTCTGGACGAGTCTGCATTCCTTCAACTTTTTCATCAGGGAGAATTCCCGCAATGAAACGCATCATCCAAGCTGTCTTGGTTCCGGCCCGCCCGCTTCGCGGGTTCGGCCTGCGTGCGCAGTCCCGCCCTGACGGGCATTCGGGCCGTCACTGAAACGGCCTTCGAGGAGAGAGAAATGAAAAAAGTTACGAAGGCCGTTTTCCCCGCCGCGGGCATGGGCACCCGCTTCCTGCCCGCCACCAAGGCCAACCCCAAGGAGATGTTGCCCATTGTCGACAAGCCCCTGATCCAGTATGCGGCGGAAGAAGCCGCGGCGGCGGGCATTACCGACCTGATCTTCATCATCGGCCGTACCAAGCGCGCCATCGCCGACCATTTCGACAAGGCATATGAGCTGGAAGTGGAACTGGAGACGCGCGGCAAGTTGCGCGCCCTGGAAGAGCTGCGCAATATGCTGCCGGTCAACATCAACTACATCTATATCCGCCAGGCTGAGGCACTGGGCCTGGGCCACGCCGTGCTTTGCGCGCAGCCGGCGATCAACGACGAGCCCTTCGCCGTGCTGCTCGCCGATGACCTGATCGACGGCAAACCGGGCGTGACCAAGCAGATGTGCGACCTGTACAGCTACTACCAGTGTTCGCTGGTGGGGGTGCAGAACGTGGCACCCGAGGAAACCGCGTCTTACGGCATCGTCGCGGCCGAGCCGATGGCCCCGCGTCTCTCGCGCATCACCCAGATCGTCGAGAAACCCGCCCCCGCGGTGGCACCCTCCACCCTCGGCGTGGTCGGGCGCTATGTGCTCACGCCGCGCATCTTCCACCATCTACAACGGATCGAGCGCGGCGCGGGTGGCGAACTCCAACTCACCGACGCCATCGCCGCCCTGCTCAAGGAGCAGCAGGTGCTGGCCTATGAGTTCGATGGCAAGCGGTACGACTGCGGCACCAAGCTGGGTTATCTGGAGGCTACGGTGGAATACGCATTGCAGCACCCGGAAGTCAGCGGCGAATTCCTGGTCTACCTGGAAAAGCGCTTCGGTCTCCCTTGCCGCCCCGAGCGGACATGAGCCGCCGCCTGGCGCTGTGCTTGCTATGCTCCTTGCTGGCCTGGGGGAGTGGCCCGGCGCAGGCGCACGAGCGCCGGGCCACGTATCTGGGTAACCCCGCGACCCGGTTCGCGGCGCCGCTCAAGACGCCGGAGGATTTGCGCCGGATGCTGCTTTCACCCGCCTTGCAGGCGGATGTGAACGCGATCCTGCGGCAGAGCAATTATCTCGGCGACCTCCAGGATTTTCGCGACGCCGTGGCCAAGGCCGGCGTGCGCGAGATCCAGATCCCGCCCGGCACCCTGCTCGCGGCCATGTCTACGCGCCTGAAGGGAAGGGCGATATTGTTGCATCAGGTGCGCTGGGCCGGGGCCGGGCCGTTCGCGGCCTATACGTTCGACTTCGATTCAAAAGGGCATCGTTACCGGCTGACCGCGCCGAAACCATGCAGCAATTTCTGGGTGGAGGAGCAACTGCCGCCACCCGCACCCATCCTGGCGCTGAACTGCGTGTCGCCTGCAGAACAGCCCTTGCCGCGTGCGTTCGAGACTTGCCAGCGTGTCGGCAATAGCGGCAATGCGGCGCTGCCCCAGGTCACCCTGACCCTGCCGATACCCGCCGCCACCCATGTGCTCGGCAGCACGGGGGGCGCGGAACTGGCGGCGGATCGCCTCACCTGGCAGGTACGGGATCTCGCCCCTGGGGGCAGCCAGCTGCTCTGCGCCACCTTTTCCGCGGATCAGCCCGGCGTGGTTTCGTTTCTGAGCACGGCGGTGGCCGAGCGCACGCTGCAAAGCGCCTGTACTACCCGCGTCTACGGCATCCCGGCAGTCCTGCTGGAGGTCGTCGATCAGTCCGATCCCGTCATGGTGGGAAATGAGGTGGTCTACGTGATCCGTGTGCAGAACCAGGGTTCGGAGGCTTTGCGCCATGTTCGGGTCGTGGCAACTCTGGAAGACAGCCAGGCGTTTCTCTCTGGCAGCGGCCCGAGCGATGTGACGGCGGCCGATTCCAGGATCACGGTGGCACCGCTCCCGCTTCTGGAAGCGAAGGCGGAAGCCGTATGGCGGATCAGCGTCAAGGCGCTCAAGGCCGCCGATGTCCGCTTCGCCGTGGAACTGCAAGTGGATCAGTTTGCACGCCCGATTTCCGAAACCGAGGCAACCAGGCAGTACTAAGGCTTGATCCCGGCCAGTCGCCGGGTGATTTCCCCGTTGCAAAGGGCGCTCAGGTGGCGGTAGGAGGCCGGGTTGTCTATGGTCTGGTGGTGTGGCAAGGCGCGCGCTTCGTAGGCATATTGGGTTTCCTGATAAAAGCGGCTTCTGGCGCGGTCCAGGCTCAGCGTACCGGCCCAGTCCAGCGCGTCGGGTGAGAACTGAGTCTGCGTGATCGCGCGTATCTCCTCGGGCATGGCGCGCAGCGCGGCCAGGTCAAAGCGCTGGTGGGTCAGTTCATGGCCCAGGATGACGTCGTAGGGGCAGGAACCCTCGGAAAACTCGCTGGCGACATAGATGATGGGCGTGGTCGTGATACGCGTGGTCATGGCCAGGCGCTTGCTTTTCAGGTCGGTTTGATCGAAAACCAGTTCCGTCTTCACCCGGTTCTGAAACAGACCCAGCCCCTGACTGGCGGCAAACCCGCCCTGTGCCTGCGCCTGCGTGATCTGGCGCACCGACTTCGTATGGTCGATGACCAGCGGGCCATGTGTGACCACGACCCGGTTGCTGACATTCCAGGCCGCGCAAGGTCCGCTGCCCAGGCAGAGCAGCACGAGGAACGGCACGAGGGTTGAGGGAGGGAAGGCCATGGCTGCGGACTATAGCGGCAATTCGCGGCGGGCGTTGAGGGTGCGTGGGCGCGCGGCGGGGAAGCGCTACAACAGGCGAACTAAACCACGTAGAATTCGCGCGCCTGCCCCTGTTGACGCGCCGCGACGGCTCGCGATAACCCACTCTATATCGAATGCGAATACTCCTCAGTAATGACGATGGCTATTTCGCCCCCGGACTGACCATCCTCGCCGATACGCTCGGCCGCCATGGCCATGAGATCACGGTCGTCGCTCCGGAACGCGATCGCAGCGGCGCGAGCAACTCCCTGACGCTGGATCGGCCGCTGCTGGTGCGCAAGACGCCGGGCGGCTTTCATTATGTCAACGGTACACCCACGGACTGCGTGCATCTTGCGGTGACCGGACTCTTGCCGCAGCTACCCGAGATGGTCATTTCCGGCATCAATCACGGCGCCAACATGGGCGACGACACGGTGTATTCCGGCACGGTGGCCGCTGCCACAGAAGGCTTCCTGCTGGGCATTCCTTCCGTGGCGATCTCGCTGGCCGCTACCTCGCAGGCCAACGGCCCGCCGGACAATTTTCAGGCGGCGGCAGACTTTCTCGTTACCCTGGTGGCGCGTTTTTCCGCGCGGCCCTTCCCCGAGCACGTACTGCTCAATGTCAACGTGCCGGATCTGCCGGCCGATCGGGTTGCCGGCATTGAAGTCACTCGCCTGGGGCGCCGCCACAAGGCACAGGACACGGTGAAGACCGTCAATCCACGCAACCAGACCATGTATTGGGTGGGCGCGGCGGGTACGGCCCAGGATGCCGGGCCGGGGACGGATTTCCATGCCGTGGCGCAGGGCCGAATTTCCCTGACGCCGCTGCAACTGGATCTCACCCGCTACGCCCAGATGGGGCTGGTCGAGGATTGGCTGTCACGATGATCGGGGATACTGCGGTGAGAAATCAAGGATGAACGTCGGCGTCGGCATGATCTCGCAGCGTACCCGTGCGCGCATGCTGGAACGGCTCAAGGTACAGGGCATCAAGGATGTACTGGTGCTGGCGGCGATGAATTCCATGCCGCGCCACCCGTTCGTGGAAGAGGCGCTGCATTCGCGCGCCTACGAAGACACGCCCCTGCCCATCGGCCAGGGTCAGACGATCTCCAGTCCCTATACCGTCGCTCGTTCCTGCGAACTGGCCTGCCAGGGCCGCATCCTGGAGCGCGTGCTGGAAATCGGCGGCGGCTGCGGCTACCAGGCCGCGGTACTCTCGAAGCTGGCGAAGGAAGTGGTCAGCATCGAGCGCATCTCGAAGCTGGTCGGGCGCTCGCGCCTGACTTTGCGCAGTTTGCGCATCAACAACGTGTTGATGAAGAACGCCGACGGCAGCCACGGGTTTCCGGAGGCTGCGCCCTTCGATGCCATCGTCGTCGCCGCGGCCATGCCCTATATCCCGGAAGAGCTCAAGCGACAACTCAAGCCGGGTGGCCGACTGGTCGCTCCTGTCGGCGCTGGCGATTCGCAATATCTGGTGGTGGTCGATGCGAGCCTGGAAGGCGGTTTCAGCGAACGCATCCTGGAAGCGGTCAAGTTCGTGCCTCTTCTGGGGGGCGTGAGCTGATCCGAATGGTGCTCGTCGTGCTCGCCGGTTGCGCCAGCACTCACCACGCCGCGCCGATACTCGAGCGCGCGCAGAGGCCTCCGCCCCGGCAGGCCCCGGTTGCCGCCGGCTACTATCGAGTCCAGCCAGGCGACACCCTCTACAAGATCGCTTTCCAACATGGTCAGGATTTCCTCGACCTGGCTTCCTGGAACCGGATCGCCGCGCCCGACCATATCCGCAGCGGCGAGCTTCTGCGCATCCTGCCGCCGGCCGCCCCAAGTGTCACGCGCAACGCGCCCGTACAGCCCGGCTCCGTGGCAAGGCCCCCCGAGGCGGCCTACGACTTTGCCGACGAGCCGCCGCCGCAGCGCTGGGCCTGGCCGTTGCAAGGCCCCATCCTCACGCGTTTCGGCGCGGGCCTGAACAAAGGCATCGACATCGCCGGTCCACGCGGTTTGGCGGTGCAGGCTGCGGCCAACGGCCGCGTCGTCTATGCCGGTTCCGGCTTGCGGGGTTATGGAAAACTAATCATTATTCGCCACGGGAAAACCTTACTATCTGCCTATGCCCATAATGCCCGTATCCTGGTAAACGAAGGGCAGAGCGTCCGTTGTGGTCAGAGCATCGGGGAGATCGGCGACAGCGATGCGGACCGCGTCATGCTGCATTTCGAGATCCGCGAATTTGGCAGGCCCGTGGATCCCCTGAATTACCTTCCGGCGACCGGTTAGCCGTCCTTCGGGCGCGCCGGTGGGCGATACCCGACAGGAGAGAAGATGGACGACGAGCGCGAACCCGATGTGGAACCAGACCTCCAGGAAATCGTTGAGGAAGCGGTTCCGCGGTCCTCCGTGGCGGAAGGCCATTACGAATACGACGACATACCGGATGTCACCCAGCTCTATCTCAATGAGATCGGCCGTGAAGGGCTGCTGACGGCGGGTCAGGAGCGCGCCTTGTCGACGCGGGCGCGCGAGGGCGATTTCGCGGCGCGGCAGAAGATGATCGAGCACAACCTGCGCCTGGTGGTGAACATCGCCAAGCACTACCTCAATCGCGGTCTGACCCTGCTCGACCTGATCGAGGAAGGCAATCTTGGGCTGATGCACGCCCTGGATAAATTCGAGCCGGAACGCGGGTTCCGCTTTTCCACGTATGCCACCTGGTGGATACGTCAGAACATCGAGCGGGCGATCATGAACCAGTCGCGCACCATCCGCCTGCCGGTACACGTAATCAAGGAACTCAACATCTATCTGCGCGCGCAGCGGCATCTGGAGACGCACGGTACGCCGGACGCCGGCCCGGAAGAGATCGCCAGCCTCACCGGCAAGACGGTGGAAGAGGTGCGCCGGGTGCTTGCCCTGAACGACCGCGTGGCCTCCCTGGACGCGCCTTTGGACATCGATCCCACCTTGTCGATCGGCGAGTCGATCGCGGATGACCGCTCGGAGAAGCCGGAAGACATGTTGCAACTGGCCGAGGTCGAACGCTATGTGCGCGAGTGGATGGCCGAACTCGGCGAGAAACAGCGTTGGGTGATCGAATGCCGTTTCGGTCTCAACAATCGGGATGCCTCTACCCTGGAACAGTTGGCCGAACAGCTCGGCGTGACCCGCGAGCGGGTGCGCCAGATCCAGGTCGAGGCCCTGCAAGCCCTGCGCCGCATCCTGCGGCGGCGAGGCGTGTCGAAGGATGGATTGCTCTAGGGTGGGCCAAAGTTTCCTGGCTTTGGTGCACGAGATAACGGCTACTTGTCCCGCCCCTACCCATCCTGACGCACAATGCACACATGACCGACCACACGTTAGAAGGCGAACTGATCAAACCGGGCGAGGAGGGCTCCGATCCGGCTGCTCCCACGTTGTCCAAGCCCAATCTGCCGGCGCAGACGCTGCCCGGGAGCCTCTACATCTTGCCGCTCACGGAAAAACCCTTTTTCCCCGCGCAGACCCTGCCCCTCATCATGAACGAAGGGCCGTGGATGGAAACGGTGAAGAAAATAGGCGAGGCCGGTCACCACCTCGTCGGCCTGGTGCTCGTGCATGGCGAGGTTTCGGACGACGCGCGCCCGGATGACTTCTATGGCACCGGCACCCTGGTGCGCATGCATCATCCCATGCGCTCCGATGGCAAGATCCAGTTCATCGCGGAGGGATTGACCCGCTTTCGCGTCGCCGAATGGGTTTCCGGCAAAGCGCCCTATTTCGCCCGCGTGGAATACCTGCCTGAAGCCACTCAGATCGCCAACGGTGAAGAAATCAAGGCCTACGCTCTGGCGATCATCAACGCCATCAAGGAGTTGCTGCCACTCAACCCGCTGTATTCGGAAGAGTTGAAGTTCTTCCTCAATCGTTTTTCGCCCAACGAGCCCTCGCTATTGGCCGATTTCGCCGCCAGCTTGACGACCGCGCCCAAGGAAAAACTCCAGGAAGTGCTCGAAGCGATCAATCTGCGGAAGCGCATGCAGAAGGTCCTGCTCCTGATCAAGAAGGAACTGGAAGTCGCCCGCCTGCAAACCAGGATACAGGAGAAGGTCGAGGAGAAGATGACCCAGCAGCAGCGCGAGTTCTTCCTGCGCGAGCAACTCAAGGCCATCCAGAAGGAATTGGGCATCGCCAAGGACGATCGCACCGCCGATCTCGATCTCTATCATGGTCGGGTCAGGAAGCTGAAATTGCCGGTCCACGCCAGCAAGAAGATCAGCGAGGAGATGGACAAGCTTTCCGGCCTGGAACACGGCTCGCCGGAATACACCGTCACCCGCAACTATCTGGACTGGCTCACAGGTCTGCCCTGGGGCAGATACAGCCGCGACAAACTCGAACTGGTACGCGCGCGCAAGATACTCGACCAAGACCATGACGGCCTCGATGACGTCAAGGAGCGCATCATCGAGTTCCTCGCGGTGGGGGCGCTCAAGGGCGAGGTGGCCGGTTCCATCCTGCTGCTGGTGGGGCCGCCCGGAGTGGGCAAGACCTCGGTCGGCCGTTCCGTGGCGCGCGCCCTGGGGCGCAAGTTCTACCGCTTCTCGGTCGGTGGCATGAGGGACGAGGCCGAGATCAAGGGCCATCGCCGCACCTATATCGGCGCCATGCCCGGCAAGTTCATCCAGGCGATCAAGGAAGTGGAATCGCAGAACCCCGTCATCATGTTGGACGAGGTCGACAAGATCGGGGCCTCCTACCAGGGTGACCCGGCCTCAGCCCTCCTGGAAGTGCTCGATCCCGAGCAGAACGTGGATTTCCTCGATCACTATCTGGACGTGCGCTTCGACCTCTCGAAAGTGCTGTTCATCTGCACCGCCAACCAGATGGACACGATTCCAGCCCCCTTGCTCGACCGCATGGAAGTGATCCGGCTATCGGGCTATCTGCTGGAGGAGAAAGTGGCCATCGCCCGCCATCACCTCTGGCCCAAGCAGATAAAGAAGACGGGATTGAAGCGCGGCCAGGTCACGCTCACCGAGGCCGCCATCCGCCGGATTATCGAAGGCTATGCGCGAGAAGCCGGGGTGCGGCAACTAGAAATGAACCTGGGCAAGGTGGCCCGCAAGGGCGTGGTGAAGATCGTGCGTGGCGAAGCGGAAAAACTCCACGTTACCGCGGCCAACCTGGAAACTTTTCTTACCGACCCGCCCTATCTGCCGGAAAAGCCGATGACCGGGATCGGTGTGGTGACGGGGCTCGCCTGGACAGCCCTGGGAGGGGCGACGCTGACCATCGAAGCGACCAAGGTGCACACGCTCAATCGCGGCTTCAAGCTCACCGGCCGCCTGGGCGAGGTGATGAAGGAATCCGCCGAGATCGCCTACAGCTATATCTCCAGCCATCTGAAGGCCTATCGGGCCGATCCAAAATTCTTCGACGAGGCCTTCGTCCATCTGCATGTTCCGGAAGGCGCGACGCCCAAGGACGGTCCCAGCGCCGGCATCACCATGGCCACCGCGTTGTTGTCGCTGGCGCGAAACGAAGCGGTCGCCCGACCCCTGGCCATGACCGGGGAGTTGACGCTGACCGGGCAGGTGCTCCCGGTCGGCGGCATCCGCGAGAAGGTCATCGCCGCGAAGCGGGTGGGTCTGACTGAACTCCTGCTGCCGCAAGCCAACCAGCCCGATTACGAACGTCTGCCCGACTACGTCAAAGTGGGCCTGGATGTGCGTTTCGTCAAACACTACAAGGATGTGGCAAAACACGTCTTCGGCGGTGAGTAGTGTCTGCTTTCTTCCCGCGTGGCCAGCCGCCCCGTGTTTACGCGGTCTTACACAGGGCCGCGCCGCCTACTCCGAGGACTGCAAGTAATATACTCGCCCGCGGATTCGACTTCGCTCACTGTAGGATTATTGGAGGCGGCATGGGTAAACATTTTGACCTTGGATCATTTCTTGCCCGCGCGTTCAGCGCGACACTTCTGGCTGGCGGCCTCCTCACCCTCGCGGCTTGTGGGAGTGGCGGCACTACCACCTCCACGTCCGCGAACTATGTGAGTGGAGTCGCCGCCAATGGCGTGCCTCTGGTGAACGCGACCGTTACCCTGACCGATGCCAATGGCGTCAGCAAAACCACGACCACCGACCCCAACAATGGCTCGTATACCCTCAACGTGACCGGGCTCCAGGCGCCCTTCGTGATCCGGGCCTCGGGCATTTCCGGAGACGCGCAGGTCGACATGACCTCGATGCTGGGCACCGGGCCGCTGCCTGGACAGGTCTTCTATGTGGACATCACGCCGCTGACGAATGCCATGGCCGCGGTTCTTTCCCACAATGGCGAAGCCACCGCGCTTACCACCGCCGACGTCAACAGCGCCAATCTCTCCGGTAATCTGAGCAACGTCAGAAGCTACATTGTGGCTTCCATGGGGGCGAACACGCTGGGTTACGGTGGGCTCGACCCCGTCTCCACACAATTTCTTCCCAATGGCACGGGTTACGATGGGCTACTCGATAACCTGGCCGTGATCGCCAATCCGGGTGGCGGCGCGCTCATCTATGACAAGTACACCGTGCCAAGCGCGAACGTCATTACCACGACCAACCTCAGCGTCGTGGACGACAGCGGCGAAATGAACTCGCTTCCGACTGCGGCAACGGTGGTGGCTGCACCGTTTGCGCTCACGCAGAACAACGCGCCCTACACCACAGCGGTTACCACGCTGCTGGACCCCACCGCCGTAGCCTTGCCGGGCACGGGTTTGCGTGCCACCCTGGGCAATTTGCAGACCGCGTTCAATGGGTGCTTCGCGGTTCCTTCCGCGAGTCGTGGTACGGTCGCGTCGCCTGGTAGTGCCTGCACGAGTCTCGTGAACACCTACCTCGCCAGCAACTACCTCAACGACGGAGTCAGTGCCAGCCAGTTTTCCAGTGGCTTTCTGCAAAATAGCAGCTACGACGCCGCGGTATTTGATCTGCCCTTCGTCGTACGCTATGTGACCCCGACCAAGGCCATCGTGCACGTATCCTGGCTGCGAGGCGATGGCCTACGCGGCAATTTCGAGACGACGGCGGTCGCAAACGCGAGCAACGTCTGGCAACTGGCGGGGAACGGGCACCAATTTGACGTCTCGATCCGTCCGGTTGCCGAAATGCGCCAGGATCTGGGTTCGGCCACGACTGCCGTCCACACGCTCAACGCCTATACTGTCGGTCTGCGTGTCCGTATCGCTTATACGTCGAACATCATGTGGGCGCAGGTGAGCGGCAAGGGCCTGGGCGCCTCGAATATCGGCGCAGTGCTCATGCCCCAGAGCGGCTGCAGCAGCCTTACCTTCGTCAGTAACAGCGCCAGCGGCTATGGCACACAGGCGGCCAACGCCAGTGGTGGCAACTGCGACGACTATTACCGGCTAGACGGCGCGGGGATGACTGGCGCCGCCATCACCTGGCCGAGCAGCAATAATTACGCACCCGCACCCTATTCCCCCGTGGACATCTCGTTGTTCGAGCCCTACAGCGTTCACGTCCGATATTGCTCGGTGCCCCCGACCTGGACCGCGGGCGTGCCTACGTGCAGTGGTGTGGCGTCCGATGCCTATTACGTGGAACGACCGCCCAGCCCCGTGCCGACGGTCGCGGAAGCCGCTCTGATGTCTTATCCGGCACCCGATACGACTACCCAGACTGCATTGACGAGCGGCGCGCTGGCCAGCGTGGCCTGGGACTATGGCAGCAGCAATGCCTACGCCTTGCCGGTGGATGGCCTGGACGTGCAAATCGTCGATGGCAGCCAGGCTGGCTGCCCCGCAACGGTCGTGGCCCAGTCGCTGCCCTTCAGTGCTTCGCTGGCCAACGGGGCGCGCAAGCCGACGGCTAGCGCGACGATTTCAACCGCGCTACCTGCGCCGAATTCGATCGGCAACGCCAACTGTAGCGGCCAGAACCGCATCGACCTGGTGAAATACAGCACCCATCGTCGTGACGGGTTGCTGGTCCAGTCCGTGATCGAGTACGCGAACTATTGATCCTTGATCGCAACGGGTTTCGGGTCAGCGCACGAGCAAGCCCGAAGCCCCATCGAAGCCGAGTTCGTTCAGGCGGGCCAGGTCTTCCTGGCGTTCCACGCCCTCGGCGAACACCTGCATGCCGATGCGATGGGCGATTTCGCACAGGCCGGCGAGGAAGGCCTGATTGCCAAGGTTGCTGTCGATCCCCTGGATGAAACTGGCATCGACCTTGAGGAAGTCCAGGCCGACGCCATAGAGTTGGCCGATGCGGTTGAAGTGGTGGCCGTAGTGCTCCAGGCCGAGGTGGCACTCCAGGGGTTTCAGGTCGCGGCTGAGTTCGCGCAGCGCAGCGAGGCGGCTCAACGCCCCGGCCTCGGGAATTTCCAGGTACAGCCGCTTGCGGCAGGCAGGGTGTTCGCGCAGCAGATTGAGCAGGCGGCGGCGGAATTCAGGGTCGGCGATGGATTTTGCCGAGAGATTGATCCAGAGTCCGCCGACATGGGGATCGCTCTCCAACTCGGCGATGGCCAGGTTGAGGGTGGCCCAGTCCAGTTCGTGTGCCATGCCGATGCGGTCCGCCAGGGGCAGGAAGCGTGTGGCCGTGAGCCATTCATCGCCGAGGCGCAAGCGCAGCGGGCATTCGCGGTGGGCTATGTGGCCGTCACCTACCCGCAGCGGGTATTGCGCGAGACTCAGCGACGCCGGGTCGGCCAGCGCCTGATGCAGGCTGGCGCGCCATTGCTCGGTGCCTATCGGCGCGACCGTCTCATCGGCGGCCTCCGGGGCGGCCTCGCGCACGATGCTGACTCCGCCGATATCGGCCGCGGCCAGCGCGGCATCGATCCGTGCGAACAGGCGGGCCCGGTCGTCGCCACGGGACAGCGGACTGTAACCGATGTAGGTGGTGGAGTACCCGCCGGCAAGAGGGACGACCACGTTGGGCAAGCTTTGCAATAGATCATTCAGCCTCGGCGCGGGGTCACAATCACGGCCAAGCAACACCGCGAAATCACCGCCATTGAGTCGCCCGGCGAAGGCGCCGCTGCAATGCGCGACCAGCTCGGCGATGGCATGGCCGACCTGGTGCAGCAGCTGGTCGGCGACTTCACGGCCCTGGCTGCGGTTGATCCTGCCCAACATGCGCAAACGGATGATGGCCAGCGCGCCATAGGGCGTATCCTGGTCATCGAGCGCACTGTTGAGGCTGGCGAGAAAGAAGGCACGATTGGCCAGGCCGGTGAGCGGGTCGAAATTGGCCTGCTGGCGCAAATCCTCGTATCGCTGCGCGTCTTCCTCGAAATCGATGCGCAGACGGTTCACGGTGTCGTTCATCGCCTCGGCGAGTTCCCTCATTTCGGGCACTCCGGGCACCGGGATGCGGATGAAACGGTGGTCGTTGATCGCCCTGGCCTGTTCCACCACAGCATGCATGGGCTGGGTGATGCGGCGCAGCACCAGACTGACCAGGAGGCCGCCCAGCAGTCCCGCGAAAAACATGACCGCGCTCATGGTGAGCGCGGTTTCCCAGAGCGCACGGTAGGCGAAACGACTGCTGCTCATCAGGGTCAACGTGCCCAGAGGCTGCCAGCCGCTGGCAATCTCGGCGCGGCCAGGCAGCGAACGTATCGGCAGCAGGCGCACGAACCAGGCCGGCGCGCCCTCATCGACGTGGCGGGCAACCTTGGTCACCAGGCTCTTGCCGTTCGGATCGATGACATGGATGAGGTCGTAATGGCCACCGTTGAACAGCGCGGTGGCCGCCAGGACCACGCTGCCGCGATCGCTGTTGCCCTGGCTGAGGGCCAGAGCCAGGGTGGTGGCGTTGTCCTGATTTTTCATGGCGAGTTGCGCTTCCACGTAGGCGCGCGCGTTGAGCAGCGAAGCAAACAGGCTGGCCCCCAGGGCGATCAGTACGCTCGCGAAGATGGATAGCCAAAGTTGTCGGTACATGGACATGGCGGGTTTCCTTACTCAAAGCCTTCCGCGCGAGCGCGGCGTAGCGTGTCTTCCCAGGTGGCGAGGTGACCGGGTGTGCCCGCCGCGGCTGCCTTCGCGGTTTCATCCCAGACGCCCAGACTGTTGAAGCTGAACACCGGTTGCAAGTCGGGTCGCCTTGCCGCGGGCACGACGGCGGCGGCATCGAGCAGCAGCGGGTCGCGGCCGCTGTTTTCGTAATAGGCCAATACCATGTGCACCGAGTCGGTTTGGGCTGCGCCGCGCGACTTGACGTAGACCAGATGCAATTTCTCGGGAGCGATGTTGAGCGCCAATAGCGTGAAATATTTGGCGATGGCGATATCCACGCTGTCGCCGCGTCCCACGCCCAGCAATTCACCGGGCGTTGCCCAATAGTCTGGCCGGCCCCATACCTGCTGGCCGTCGGCGGCTTGAATGCGCTGATTGAAAAAATCATTCACACGCACCAGTTTCTGCATGGCTGCGGCGTTGACGCTTTCATCGAGCATGCGTTTCCACTCGGCATACGCTTGGGCGCCGGCGGCTCCGTAGCGCTGACGCAGGAAGGCGGCGAGCTTTTCCGGCTTTGCGGCAAACGTGGCTTGGCGGGTGCCGCCTCTTTCCGCGTACCACTTCTCCATGAACGACAGAATACGGGCCATTCGCAGTTGGCCGGGAATGAACATGACGATTTCGCCGGTCGGGTCGTACAGGTAGGAAGTAGGGAAGAAATCAACCGGCCCGACCTGGCGGAAGGCGCTGCTGGGTTCGCGTCGCGAGCCGCCGGCGATCTGGGCATCGTAGTGGAGATTGTTCTCGATGACCGCATCGCGAACGGCGTTTTCGTCGCCACGGTAATCCAGGGCAATGCCGATGACCCGAAAATCCGGGCGCTGATTCAGGGTGTTGAGTGTGGGCACCTGGATTTTGCACAGCGGGCACTACGTTGCCCAGAAACTGGTCAGCACCCACTTGCCGCGATAATCCTCAAGCCGGATGCTGCGGCCGTCCAGGTCGGTAAACGCAAAAGCCACCGCCTTGGTTGCACTGCCCGCGACATCCCGAATCCCGATGGCCAATCCCGCAAGCAGCAGGCCCAGTAGCAGGAAGTATCGCCAGGGTTTGGATGTCGGGCTCATGACGCCGGTATCTCCGTTGCGGCGAGTTGCCGCTCAATCCAGAATGGTAGTCCTGAAGTCCGGAAGTGGGTTGTGGCAATTGGGTCGGCTTGGGGAATTCGAGCCGAACAGGGGGTTGGCTGGATGATACTCCCCGGGTTTAGGGCCGGTGTGGCGCTCGGCGGCGCGAGAATACGCCGGCGCCAGAAAGAAATGCGAAGCCGCACGGCAATGCGCGCGGCGGGCGTCGGTTCGTAGCCGGTTGCAACTCGGTCCGCCACGCGCGGCACTCTATCCGAAAGGGGCTCAAGGCCGGACTTGAAGCACGGCCAACTGACTTGGCGCCAGGTTCAGAAGGGGATAGTTCCTTGAGTCCGCCAGTTCGCGACGCCACTCTTCGGCGGTCATGGGATCGAGCGCTTTGGCGACATAGGCACGGACGCGGGGATCGGCCGGGAAGGCGAGCCACTTGGCCCAGGTGAGCGGGTTGATCGCCGTCCCGGCCAGCAGCAAGACCTTCGGGTCCAGGGGTAGCATGTCCCAGTGCAGCATGCGGCTGCTGTCGAATAGCACGGAGCTCACGGCGACGTAGAAATCCGGTCTGACCAGCGTGACGGCCCATTTTTCCGGAATGCCAGGATCAGCCCACTCCAGGAAGTTGTGTGCGGTTTCCGCGTCAAGCAAGGTGTCGGCGCTGCGCAGGGCATAATCCGGGTCCATGCTGCGCCGGGTAAACTCCAGCCATATCGCCGGATCGCTGAACACATCGAGCCACTTCAGGAAGTTGTCGGGCGCCTTGAAGGCCCATGTGGTGGTGGTGAAGTTGGTACACCGATCCGCCCAGCGCTCGGTCTTGGAGCGCCCCTGCGCGAGTTCGTCTTCCCCGGCCAGTGCGAGTTGGGAGAGCAACAGTGCTAGCAGCAACAATCGCCACATAACGTGCCTATCGGATGACCCTTGAGCGTGGATGATATGCAGCCGGAGGGGTGGGGTGCGATGATTTACAGGCATTTACATGTTCGCGCCGGCGAAAGTAGACGCGCTCGCCGCTCGAACGCTACATTACCCTCACTCGATCCTGCTCAAGCCGATGCCCTACCTCTTCCATCCCAGCGGTGGCTTGCTCTATCACTTGCGCGCATGGCGCTGGCGACGCACCCTCTGGGCGCAGTTTCATGCCGAGGTGCGTGCCTGGCTGAGCGCCTGGCGGCCGAAGTCGCCGCATCTGGTGCTGATCGGCCCCAGCGGGGGGTATGCGCTCTGCGCGGAATTCCTCGCTCGCTTTACCCGCATCAGCGTGCTGGAACCCGATCCCCTGGCGCGCTGGCTGTTGCGGCGGCGCTTCCCTTCGGCACCCTTGCACTGGGAAGTCGGTGGCACACTGGCGCGCACCGGTGGCTTCGATCGGCTGGCCGCGGCATACCCCGACGCGGCCTTGCTCTTTTGCAACCTGCTCGGCCAGGAACTTCAGGGACAGGCCGCGGATTTCAACCGAGGTGCCTGGTTGGCGGAACTCGAACAGGCGTTGCGTGGCCGATCCTGGGCGAGTTGGCACGACCTGGTCTCCACCGCGCGTGCGCCCACCGGCCGGCCGCCGTCGTGTTCCGGCCATGCCATTGCGCTGGAAGAATTGCTGGGGCACTACTGGTTGGGAGGGCGTCTGGAGTTCCTCGACCATGAGACTGCCTCCTTGTGTCCCGCCGCCCCCCGTCGCCACACGATCTGGCATCTTGCCCCCCGCCGTTATCACTTGATCGAATGGCTCTGCACCCCTTGAATTGAGCGGAAGCAGCCCAACATGGTGTGGGCACACGACCCCACCCGCCCAAATTATTCCCCATGTCAAAACGCGACTACTACGAAGTCCTCGGCCTCGCCAAGAGCGCCACCGAGGAGGAAATCAAGAAAGCCTTCAAGAAACTGGCCATGAAGCACCACCCCGACCGCAATCAGGGTGACAAGGCCTCCGAGGAGAGATTCAAGGAGGCCAAGGAGGCCTACGAGGTGCTCTCCGATGGCAACAAGCGAGCAGCCTACGACCAGTACGGCCATGCCGGCGTCGATGCATCGCGAGGCGGCGGTGGCGGACGTGATTTCTCCGATGCCTTTTCGGACATCTTCGGTGACATTTTCGGTGGCGGTGGTGGCGGCGGTGGGCGTCGTTCTCAGGTCTACCGCGGCGCCGACCTGCGCTACAATTTGGAGGTTGCCCTGGAAGAGGCCGCGCGTGGCACCGAGACCAAGATCCGCGTGCCGGTGCTCGCCGAATGCGAGCATTGCCACGGCAGCGGCGCCAAGTCAGGTACCGAACCGGTGACCTGCCCGACCTGCGGCGGCCATGGTCAGGTACGCATGCAGCAGGGCTTCTTTTCGATCCAGCAGACCTGCCCGCGCTGCCATGGCAATGGTCGTGTCATCGCGGAACCTTGCGGTCATTGCCACGGCGAAGGTCGGGTGAAGAAGCACAAGACCCTGTCCGTGCGGATTCCCTCCGGGGTCGACGAAGGTGATCGCATTCGACTCTCCGGAGAAGGGGAGGCCGGCGTCAATGGCGGGCCGCCCGGCGATCTCTACGTGCAGATTCACATCAAGGCACACCAGGTTTTCCAGCGCGACCATGACGACCTCCATTGCGAACTGCCGATTTCCTTCGCCACTGCGGCGCTGGGCGGTGAGATCGAGATTCCCACGCTCGAGGGTCATGCCAGTATCAAGATTCCCAGCGAGACCCAGAGCGGCAAGGTCTTCCGCCTGCGCGGCAAGGGCATCAAGGGCGTGCGTAGCCAGGGCCCCGGCGATCTGATGGCGCACATCGTGGTGGAAACCCCGGTCAACTTGACCGATCGCCAGAAGGAATTGCTGCGCGAATTCGATAGCTGCTGCGGTGGCCAGGACGGAAAACACAACCCGCGCGCCAAGTCCTTCATGGAAAAAGTGAAGGAATTCTTCGGTCAGTAGGCGCGCCTACCGGCCTGGGGCCGCGCCCCCCACCTTGCCCAGGCCGCGCGCCGCTTGCAGGCAGAGCATCTTGAAATCGGTGTAGGTAAGCGGGTCCAGGCTGCATTCGCCGTGGCCGCGGTCGGCGTAGATGAGACCGACCGGTTTGCCGTTGCTGTGCAAACTCATGGCATAGAAGTCGCCGCAGCCTATCGCTTCCTGCAAGGCAGGTTGGACCATGGGCCAGAGCTTTTCGCGGTTGGATTCGTTCATCCAAAGCCCCTGCATCTTGCCCATGAGTTGACCGAACAGGTCGCGCGCGCCGAGGCTGAAGGCGAAGTGGCGCAACGGGTCTTCCGGGGGAATGCCGAAGGTGAAGCGGGATTTCATCTGTAGCCCGTCGGGCGTGGCCATTGCGAACAGAATACGCGAGAGGCCAAGGCCGGTATGCAATCCCTTGAGGATGATCGCGGACATCTGGTTGAGATTGAGTGTGCCGTCCAGGTGGCCTTCGATGCCTTGCAAGGCTTCGCGCAGCGCCCGTTTGTCCGGCATCGGGCAAACTATGTGCTCGCTCGGGACCGGAGCCGCCACCGCGGCTTTGACCACTGCGGCCGGAGGTGCCACCGCCACCCTCGGGGCCACTGCCGCCTTCGGGGCCGCGGCCGTTACCCCGGTCGCCGTTGCGGCGGCAGGCGTCATGATTTCCTCCTCGTCCGGGTCGACGGGCCAAGGGCCGGGCAGCATGGGCATCCAGACGCCGGCACCGGGTGCCGCGACCCATGCAGCAGCGCGCTCGGCGTGCATGGCGTTGGCATGGGCCGTGGCGACCACGTTTTCCAGGGACAGTTGGTCGATGCCGCTCAGTGCGAGGTAGTCGCCCAGCAGGGCCTCGTCCCACCAGCCGTACTGGGATCGCTGTGCGATGTTGAGACAGGCCATGAGTATGATCTGGCGCGATTTTCCCGCCAGGGCCGGGTCGAGGAGGTCGCGGCTGTGTTGTGCGACCTTCCAGTTTTCCAGCAGCGGCAGTCGCAATTGGTCGAGCGTGATCCCTCCCAGAGCCAGCCGCTCGGCCTCCGCCGCCGGCATGCGACGCTTGAGCCTGGCCAGGCGTTGCGCCTCGTCGGGGGCGCGTAGAAACAGCAGGAATTCCGGGGCGGCGTGGAGCAAGGCGGCGAGCTGTACTTCTTCCGCGCGCACATCGCTGTGTAGGACGGCGAAGTCCCGCGCCTGCCAGGCACCATGGTGGACGCGCCGCAGCAGGGTATGCAGCGCCGTCATGCGCTTGGCATCGGCCCCGACACGGCTTTCTTCCAGGACCGGCAGCTTGCGCGCCTGGTCGAGATAGTGGCTGATGCCCAGCATCATGAGGGCGCTCTCCGCCGTGGCGACCTCGCTGCCCAAGCGGCTGCCGCGCTGATTCGCGGCCTGGATCAGGTGGAGGCTGGCGAGCGGGTCGCCCAGGATGGTCTGGGCGACCTCGCGCACGGCGATCTCATCGGAGCGCCGCCATTGTTCGGACAACTGCGCCTTGGTGTGCGCGAAGACCGGCAGGGGGCCGGGTGCCAATCGTTCAAGCCAGTCAGCCAGGGTCATCGCATCCGCCAGATCAGTAGCCTTGCATGGGTCAGGTCATGAAGCTCGACCACCTCGTCCGGCTCGATGCCGGGTATGGAAAAACTGTTGCTGATGAACAGGCTGCCAGGGGTCATTTCGGCGCGCGCCTTCTCCCAAAGACGGGCCATGGGGACCGGGGACAGGTAGGCGTAGACCACGTCCTGGCAGGACAAGTCCGCGTGCCAGAGGTCGCCCAGGCGGATGCGCGCACGCCCCCAGAGGCGTAGACGGGCGATCAGCCAGTTGAGCGGCGCGGCCTCCACGCCCTGCAAGGTGGCGTCGGGCCGCAAGGCCTTGAGGCGGGCCAGCGGGCCGCCCAGCCCGCAACCCAGGTCCAGCACCCGCGCCCGCTCGGGCAGGCGTGCCGCCAGCTCGGCGGCTGCGCGCGGGCTGGAGAGGTAGAGCGGCACGCGGCCACGGATCGCACCCAACGAGGTGAGTCCCAGCAGGAGGAAGGCGGCGAGGAACCATGTGGGTTCGATTCCGCTTTGCAAGGTCAGCCAGAGCAGAGGCAGGAAGGTCAGGCCGATGAGTTGCCACCAGAGGGGCAGGCCCAGACCACGGTTCAACAGGGCGGCTATCAGGCCGGCCAGGGCGATCCAGGCGGGCAGGGGACCTGCCTGGAACCCTCTCGCCAGGGATGCCGCCGCGATCAGCGCCGCGCACTGCGCCGCCAGGGCGGCCACGGCGGGTGGCAGCCGTCGCGGCCAGGCGGCGTCAGTGCTTGACATCCAGGTGCCGAGCCACATCCTTGGCCGTCTCCGCCTCGATCTGCGGGGATTCCTTGGTGATGGCTTCTTCCGCTTGCTTGTTCATGACGATGATGGAAATACGGCGGTTGACCGGGGCGCCCGGATCGTCCTTGGCGAAGGGGACGGCGGAGCTGAGTCCGATCACGCGCAACACCTTGCCGCCTTCCAGGCCGCCCGCCACCAGTTCGCGCCGGGAGGCATTGGCGCGATCGGCTGAGAGTTCCCAGTTGCTGTAGCCACGTTCGCCGCCGGAATAGGCGGTGGCGTCGGTATGGCCGGAGAGGCTGATGCGGTTGGGTACCTGATTCAGGGTCTTGCCGATCTCGCGCAGGATGTCGCGCGTGTAGGGTTTCATCACCGCGCCGCCCGAGTCGAACATGGGGCGATTCTTGTCGTCGACGATCTGGATGCGCAAGCCTTCGCTCGTGATGTCGATCTTCAACTGTTTCTTGAACATGGACATCTTGAGGTTGCTGTCGATCGCCTTCTCCAGCCCAGCCTTGAGGTTCGACAGGCGCGCGACCTCCTCCTGGGCTTGCTTGCGGTTGGCCTCGAGGTTGATGGCTTTCTTGCCTGCGACCTCGCCTTCCTTGACCTGTCCGGTACGGCGGGTGAGATCCTGACCCCCGCCCTTGACGACGCTGGTCGCATCACCCGAACCTTCACCGCCGGCAAGAGCGACTTTCAGCGGCGTCTTGAAGTACTGCGCGATGCCTTCCATCTGCGCCTTGGTGGTCGAGCCGAGCAGCCACATGAGCAGGAAGAAGGCCATCATCGCCGTGACGAAGTCGGCGTAGGCGATTTTCCACGCGCCGCCGCTGTGGCCGCCGCCACTGATTTTCTTGATGCGCTTGATGACTATGGGGCGTTGGGTGTCGTCAGCCATGCATGTGGTTCCTGGTTGCTAGTGGCAAGTGGCCCATAGCGGGTAGATCAAGTTATCGCGCCTTCGGCACGCAAAGTAAGGCACGCCCACTAACCACCGCTCATTCCCCTCATTTGCCTTTCCTCGCCTTGATATCGTCTTCCATCTCGCGGAAGGTCGGGCGTTCGGTGGAGAACAGCACTTTGCGGCCGAATTCGACACAAGTTGGCGGTGCGAAACCGTTGAGCGAGGCGAGCAGCACGACCTTGACCACCTGGAACACCTTGCCGGCTTCCCCCGCCTTGGCTTCCAGGACCGCGACCAGGGGTGCGAAGAAACCGTAGGAAATCAGAATACCCAGAAACGTGCCGACCAGGGCATGGCCGATCAGCAGCCCCAGTTCGGATGGGGGCAGGCTCAGAGACTCCATGGTGTGCACCACCCCCATCACCGCCGCGACGATACCGAAGGCGGGCGTGGCATCGGCCAGTTTGGCGATGGCGTGCGAAGGATGCATCTCCTCGTGATGGTGGGTTTCGATCTCGTTGTCCATCAGCGTCTCGATTTCCATCGCATTGAGATTGCCGCCAACCATCATGCGCAGGTAATCGGTGATGAACTCAACCAGATGGTGGTCGGCCATGATCTTCGGATACTTGCCGAAGATCGCACTCTTCTCGGGCTCCTCGACATCGCCTTCCAGCGACATCAGGCCCTCCTTGCGCACCTTGGCGAGCAATTCGAACAACAGGCCGAGCACATCCATGTAATAGGCCTTGGAGACCTTGGAGCCCTTGAAGCAGCCGGCCAGCGCACCCAGCGTGTGCTTGATTCCGTGCAGGGAGTTGGCGGCGACAAAGGCACCGATGGCACCACCCGCGATCATCACCAGTTCCAGCGGTTGCAACAACGCGGCAAGGTGGCCTCCGGCGGCCGCGTAGCCGCCGAAAATACTGCCCAATGCCACGACATAACCAATGATGACGAACACGGTCAGGTCTCCTTTTTACACCAGTGTCTGTTGCAGAATGCGTCTGACGGGAGCGAACGATTTGCGATGTGCCGCGCAGGGGCCAAACGCCTTCAGCGCAGCCAGATGGCCCGCAGTGGGGTAACCGACATGGCGTTCGAAACCATACTCCGGGTAGACATCAGCCAGCGCGTGCATGATTTTATCCCTTTCCGTCTTGGCCAGGATCGAAGCGGCGGAAATACAGGGTTCCAGGGCGTCGCCCCGGACGATGGCGCGCGCGGGGATGGGCAATGCCGGGCAGCGATTGCCGTCGATCAGGGCTTCCGTTGCCGCCGGGTTCAGCGCCAGCACGGCACGTCGCATAGCCAGCAGGCTCGCTTGCAGGATGTTGAGGCGGTCGATTTCTTCCACGTCGGCCGAGGCGATCGCCCAGGCCAGTGCATTTTCCCGGATGGCCGCAGTAAGGGTTGCGCGGCGGCTGGCGCCGAGTTTTTTTGAATCCTTCAGCCCGACGATGGGGTGGTCAGGATCGAGGATGACGGCGGCCGCGTAGACAGGGCCGGCCAGAGGCCCGCGTCCAGCCTCGTCGACGCCACAGACCCATATTGCGGTCGTGGTGTTCATGTCAGGAACGGCCGGATGGCCGCGGCGATGAGCCGGGGCGTATCGCGCTTGAGGCGGGCGCGCTGGATGCGAAACTCCTCGATCTGGGCCTCGCGTGCCGACGGGTCCTGCAGCAGTTCCGTAACGGCCTGGGACAGGGCCTCGGGCGTGGCATGATCCTGCAAGAGTTCCGGGACCACGGTGCGGTCGGCCAGGATGTTGGGCAGGCCGATCCAGGGCAGCAGGGCCTGGCGTTTCATGATTTGCCAGGTCAGCCAGGGCACCCGATAGCTGATGACGTGCGGACAATCCAGCAGGAGGGCTTCCAGGGTCGCCGTGCCGGATGCGATCAGGGCGGCGTCGGCTGCCTGCATGGCGTCATGGGCGTGGCCGAAGAGTACGCGCAGAGGCAGATCCTGCGCATTGGCCTCGAACAGGATGCGCTCGAAGGCCGCACGGGTTTCCCGCGTGACCAGGGGAATGATGAAACGGGCCTGCGGGTGCGCCTGGACGATGCGTTTCGCCGCTTCGACATAGAGCCGGCCCAGCGCCTGCAATTCGCTGGGCCGGCTGCCCGGCAACAGCGCGACGTATTCGCCCTCCCGGTCCAGGCCGAGGCGCGCGCGTGCGGCGTCTCGATCGGGTTCGGGCAAGGCATGCGCGAGCGGGTGGCCAACATAGGTTGCGGGAATCCCGGCCTGCCGGTAGATGGCTTCTTCGAAGGGAAAGATCAGCAGGACGTGGGAAGCCGCGCGCGCAATCTTGCGGATGCGCCGCGGGCGCCAGGCCCAGATCGACGGGCTGATGAAATGCAAGGTGGCGATGCCGCGGCGTCTGAGCCGGCCTTCCAGTGCTAGATTGAAATCGGGCGCATCCACCCCGATGAACAAGCGCGGCGGTTTTGCCAGCAACTGGTTTCTCAGCCGACTGCGAATGCCGAGCAGCTTCTTCAGGCTGCCCAGGGCTTCCACGTAGCCGCGCACCGAAAGGGCTTCCATGGGGAATAGCGAGCGGGCGCCCAACGATTGCATCTTCGGCCCGGCGATCCCGTAGAAATCGGCTTCGATGCCTGCACTTTGCACTGCACCGATGAGCAGGCTGCCCAGCAGATCGCCGGAAGCTTCTCCCGCGACGATGGCGATGCTGGTGGGTTGCGAGTCGCGAGTCGCGAGTGGGTCCATGGCCATCCGACGCTTGCTCGCCTAACGCACGATGCCGCGACCGGCGCCGGCCAGGAACTCCGCCAAGGGCAGGAGTTCCGGATGTAGCGCTGCCTCGCTCGCGATGGCCGTCTGGGCGTCGGCGAGGGAGAGGCCGGATTTGTACAGGGTCTTGTAAGCGCGCTTGAGGGCAGCGAGTGCCTCGGCGGAATAGCCGCGCCGTTTCAGGCCTTCGGAATTGATGCCGAACGGCGCCAGGGGGTTGCCGGCGACGGTGAGGAAGGGCGGAATGTCCTGGCGCACCACGGAGGCGATGCCGGTGATGACATGGGCGCCGATGCGGCAGAATTGGTGTACTCCGGTGAAACCGCCGAGGATGGCGTAGTCGCCGATATGCACATGGCCAGCCAGCGTGGCGTTGTTGGCGAAGATGGTGTGGCTGCCTACCTGGCAATCGTGGGCGATGTGGACATAGGCCATGATCCAGTTGTGGCAGCCCAGGCGAGTGACGCCTGCATCCTGGGCGGTGCCGGTATTGATCGAGCAGTACTCGCGAATGACGTTGTAGTCGCCGATTTCCAGGCGGGTGGGTTCGCCCGCATATTTCTTGTCCTGTGGTTCTTCGCCGATGGAGCAGAACTGGAAGATGCGGCTGCCTTCACCGATCCGGGTGTGGCCGGTGACCACCACGTGCGGGCCGACGCGACAGCCGGCGCCGAGTTCGACGTGCTCGCCGATGAGGGAATACGCGCCGACCTCGACATTCGCCGCAAGCCGGGCGCCGGGATGGACGATGGCGGTGGGGTGGATCATGGTCAACCCAGTTGCTTCAGGGTGCACATCAGTTCGGCCTCGACGGCGGTCTGGCCGTCTACAGTAGCCTTGGCAGAGAATTTCCAGATGCCGCGGGAGACGCGCAGGATTCTGGCTTCCATACGCAACTGGTCGCCAGGCACAACGGGGCGTTTGAAGCGGGCGCCGTCGATGCCGACGAAATAGATCACGGTATGCTCATCGACCGGCATATCCGCGCTTTTGAAGGCCAACAGTCCGGCCGTCTGGGCCAGAGCCTCGATCATGAGCACACCGGGCATCACCGGATGGTTGGGAAAATGGCCGGGAAACTGCGGCTCGTTCATGGTGATGTTCTTGAGTGCGAGGATGTACTCGTTGGGCACGAGCTCCAGTACCCGATCCACCAGCAGGAAAGGGTAGCGGTGCGGCAGGTGCTTCATGATCTGGGTGATGTCCATTCCGGTGCTCATGACGGTTCCAGTTAGATAACGCAACGTCGCGCAGCGACGCCAGAAGCTCCCCCTCGCCGCGAGCGGGAGAGGGGTTGGGAGAGGGACGCGTATCCCCTCATGTTTGATCGTCTTGTGCCATGCCCGCGGTCGGCGTGGACTGGCCCGCGATCTGCTTTTCCAGTGTCTTGACGCGTTTCGCCAGTGCGTCGAGATGGCGCAGGTGCGCGGCATTGCGCAGCCAGTCGGCATGGCGCATGAGGGGCTGCACCGAAGTGTAGGTGCCGGCTTCGCGGATATCCTTGGCGACGAAGGTGCCCGAGGAAATCGTGACGCGGTCGGCGATTTCCAGATGGCCGATGATCATGGCGGCCCCGCCGATCTGGCAATAGGCGCCGATCCGGGTGCTGCCGGCGATGCCGACACAGCCGGCGATGGCCGTGTGGCGACCGATGTGGCAGTTGTGGGCAACCTGGATCAGATTATCCAGCTTCACCCCGTCCTCGATCACGGTGTCGTCGAGCGCGCCTCGGTCGATCGTGGTGTTGGCGCCGATTTCGACATCATCGCCGATGACGACTCGGCCGACCTGGGGCACCTTGAGCCAGTGACCACCGCCCTGGTTGGCATCCCAGGCAAGGCCGAAGCCATCCGAGCCGATTACGCAGCCCGGGTGCAGGATGGCGCGCTTGCCCACGACACAGCCGTGTTGCACCGTCACCCGTGCGTGCAGATGACACGCCTCGCCCAGACTGGCCCCGGCACCGATCACGCAATGGGGCCCCAACACGCAGTGCGCGCCTATGCGGGCGCCGGCTTCGATCACGCAGCCCGGGCCGATCCGCGCCGTCGCGTCGATCGCGCAATCGGCCGCCACGCCGGCACCGGGATGAATACCGGGTGCCGGCATGGGTTCCGGATGCAGCAGGGCGAGCGCACGAGCGAAGCAGGCATGGGGGTTGGCGACGACGAGGCAGGCCTGCGGCAGTGGTTCGGTGAGAGTCGAGGCGAGCGCTTCCGGGACGAGCAGGGCAGAGGCGGCGGAGGCGCGCGCCAGTGCCAGAAACTTGCGACCGAGGAGAAACCCCAGTTGCCCCGGGCCCGCCTTTTCCAGCGAGGCCGCGCCATCGAGCAGGACGCCGCCATCGCCCCGTATCGTGCCGCCCAGGTGCGCTTGCAACTCGGCCAGGGTCAGGCTGGGCATGGCTTAGCGATCGAGCGCCTTGAGAACCCGATCCGTGATATCCACGCGCGGGCTGGCGTAGACCACGTTCTCGATGATGAGGTCGAATTTCTCTCTTTGCGCGATGTCGATGATGGTCTTGCGCGCGTGTTCCTGCACACTGGCGAATTCTTCGTTGCGGCGCTGGTTGAGATCCTCGTGGAATTCGCGCTTTGCGTGCTGCAAGTCGCGGCTGAGGTCGGCCAGATCACGCTGCTTCTTGGTGCGATCGGCCTCGGACAGGGTCAGGCCCTCTTTTTCCAGATAAGCCTGCAAATCGCGCGCTTGCCTGGTCATCTTCTGGATGTCCTGGTCGCGGCTCTGGAATTCCTTTTCCAGTTTTTTCTGTGCCTTGACCGCTTGCAAGGAGTCGCGGAACACCCTTTCCGTATTGACGAAGCCGATCTTGTAATCGGCGGCGGCGGCGTGCTGGACGGCCGGAAGCACGAGGAGCAGCAGCAGCAGGGATAGGCAATTCAGTCGTTTCAAGTGGATACTCCTCGATCAGAATACGTTGCCGAGCTGGAACTGAAACATCTGCGTCTTGTCATCGACGGACGCATTGATCGCCTTGGCCAGCGAGATCTTGATGGGCCCCATCGGCGAATACCAGGTGACTGCGGTACCGAAAGAATAGCGCAGGTCGGCTAGCGTCAAGCTCCGGTAACGGCCCAGATAGTCATAGGGGCCCGACACCATGCCGGCATCGACGAAGGTGGACAAGCGCACGGATTTGTCATTGCCGGTGCCGGGGAAGGGAAACAGCATTTCGACATTGCCCACGATGCTGCGGTCGCCGCCGACGGAGAACGGGGTCAGCGCCGAGTTCTGCGCCTTGGGCCCCAGGCTGCCGGTTTCGAAGCCGCGCACCGACCCTATGCCGCCCGCATAGAAGTCGCGGAACAGCGGCAGGCTGTCGCCGCTATAGCCCCCGCCCATGCCCAACTGGCCGTTGAGCAGCAGGCTGATGCTGTTGTTTAGCGGGGTGAGCCACTGGTACTGGTAATTGAGCTTGTAGTACTGCATGTTGCCCACGGGTGTGCCCAGCTCCGCGGATACCCGTTGCAGGCTGCCCTTGGTGGGGTAGAGCACGCTGTCGCGAGTGTCCCGCGCCCAACCGGCATCGAGGCGCAAAGTATTGGTGGTGAAGTTGCAGGTCGCTCCAGTGGGGTTGGTTTTGTAAGGGCAGTCTGGATTGAATTGGTTGCCGTAATCGAAATAGATCTGGGGCGCGCTCGTGGACAGATTCATGCGCACCTCTTCCACGGCGGCGCCGAAATTGACCGTGTCTTTCTCCGTCATCGGGATGCCCATGCGCACGCCAAAGCCGTTGGTCGAAGTGGTGTAGTCCGCCACCGTGGTCAGGCTGGAGGTATTCACGTCGCGCTTGTAAATGTCATAGCCCAGGCTGATGCCGTCCTGGGTGAAATAGGGGTCGGTAAACGACAGGGAATAGACCTTGTTGACGCTGCCGCTGCTGATCTGCGCGGAAACCGAGTCGCCGCTGCCGAAGAGGTTGTTCTGCGAGATCGAGCCCGAGAGGATCAGCCCTTCGGAACTGGAGAAGCCCGCGCCCACCATGACGCTGCCGGTGGGCTTTTCGGTGACGTTCACGTTGACGTCCACCTGATCCGTGGTGCCGGGAACCGCCGGCGTTTCCAGATTGACGTCCTTGAAGTACCCGAGGCGATCGACCCGCTCGCGTGAGCGATTGACCTTATCAGCGGAATACCAGGCGCCCTCCAGCTGCCGCAACTCGCGGCGCACCACTTCATCCTTGGTGCGGGTATTGCCGGTGACGTTGATGCGGCGCACGTAGACCTTGCGGCCCGGGTCGACCAGGAAGGTGAAGGCGACCGTGTTCTTTACCTTGTCGATCTCGGGCGCCGCGTTGATGTTGGCGAAGGCATAGCCTTCGTCGCCCAGGCGGTCGCCGATCAGCTTGGTGATCGCGTTGAGTTTTTCCCGCGAGAAGGCATCGCCCGGCTTCATCGTGATCAGCTTTTTCAACTCTTCCTCGGGGACGGGCAGTTCGCCGGCGAGCTTGAAATCGGAGACGGTATATTTCTCGCCTTCGCTGATGTTGATGGTGATGTAGATGTCTTTCTTGTCCGGGGTGATCGAGACCTGGGTGGAGTCGACATTGAACTCGAGGTAGCCCCGGTTCTGGTAGTAGGCGCGCAGTGCTTCCAGGTCGCCGGAGAGCTTCTGCTTGGAATACTGGTCGTTCTTGGTCCACCAGGTCAGCATGCCTGGCGTGCGCAAGGTGAACTGATCGAGCAGTTCCTTTTCCTTGAAGGCCTTGGCGCCGATGATCTCGATGGCCTGGATCTTGGCGACATCGCCTTCGGTGACGTCGAAATTCACCGCCACCCGGTTGCGCTCCAGCGGAGTCGTGGTCGCCTTGACCTCGACCGAGTAGATGCCGCGGTTGTAATACTGGCGCTTGAGTTCCTGCTCCGCCTTGTCCAGCAGAGAACGGTCGAGGATGCGGCCATCGGCCAGGCCCAACTGCTTGAGGCTGGTCTTGATGTCATCCTTGGGAAATTCCTTCAATCCGGAAAAATCCACACTGGCGATGGCGGGGCGCTCTTCCACGCTGATCACGAGTACGCCGTTCTGGGTCTCGAGCCGGACGTCCTTGAAGAACCCGGTGGCATAGAGCGCCTTGATCGCGACTGCGGCCATGTCGGGGGTGAGCGTCTCGCCGACTTTCACCGGCAGATAGCTGAACACGGTACCCGCCTCGGTACGCTGGATGCCTTCTACACGGATGTCCTTGACCTGAAAGGGCTCGAAAGCCTGTGCCTGAGTGGCGAACAAGGCAAGGAAGATCAGGCTGAGGCGGAACGGGTGCATTATTTTTCTCTACCGGCGTGATCAAAATAGCCGGCTCAAGTCGTTGTAAAAGGCAAAGAACATGAGCAAGCCCAGCAGACCCATGCCTATCTTCTGGCCAATTTCCTGGATGCGATCGGGAACGGGACGGCCAGTCAAAAATTCCGCGAGATAATACAACAAGTGTCCGCCATCCAGTAACGGCACGGGGAGCAGGTTGAGCACGCCCAGGCTGACGCTTAGCAGGGCGAGAAAAGCGACAAAGCTGCCCACACCCGATGCCGCGGACTGGCCTGCATAGTCGGCGATGGTCAGAGGCCCGGAGAGGTTTTTCAGCGAAGATTGGCCCGAGCCCATGCGCGCGAGCATCTCCAGGCTGAAGGCGGTCAGTTCCCAGGTTCGCGTCAGCGCATGGCGCAGGGCCGGCAGCGGGGCGTAACGGACGTTGCCCTGCAAGGTGGCGAGCAAGGCCGGGTCGAACCAGGGGCCCGCGCCGATGCGGCCGATGCGGGTCGTGCCGTCGACCACGCTGGCAGGTGTCAGCGTCAGTTCTCGCGTTTGCTTGCCGTGTTCCAGACTCATCCGCAAGCGTTGCCCGGGTGCGCGGCGGATGCTCTCGACCACCTGCTCCCAGGTGGTCATGGCGACCCCGTCGATGCGCAGAATGCGGTCGCCGCGGCGCAGTCCGGCGTGGGCCGCGACGCCTTCAGGGTTGATGTCGCCCAGTACCGGCGGCAGTGGCGGCAGGTAGTGCACCAACCCCAAGGTTTCCAGCGGGGCTTGTTCCAGCGCTTCGGAGTGCCGCGGCAGGGCCAGCACATATCGGGTAAGAATGCCGCGCCCGTCCACGGTTTCGATGCGCAGGGGCTCGCCGCGCAGCACTTCCTTCAGTGCCTGCCAGTGCAGATCCTGCCAGCTGGCGATGGCCACGTCGTTGAGGCGGGTAATGCTCACGGCGCAGTGCACGCCGGCGGCTTGTGCCGCGCTGCCCGGGGTGGGCTCGCCGACCACGGGTTTCTGGATGGGCACGCCCGCCATGAACAGGGCCCAGAACAGCAGGATGGCGAGGAGAAAGTTGGCGAGCGGGCCCGCCGCGACGATGGCCGCGCGTGCCGCCAGCGGCTTGCGGTTGAACGCCTGATCGAGTTGCTCCTCGGCGACACTGCCTTCGCGTTCGTCGAGCATTTTCACGTAGCCGCCCAGGGGAATGGCCGCGAGCGCCCATTCCGTGCCGTGGCGGTCGCGGTGACTGGCGATGACCTGGCCGAAGCCGATCGAGAAGCGCAGCACCTTGACGCCCATGCGACGCGCGATCCAGAAGTGCCCGAACTCATGGAATACGACGAGTACGGCCAGGGTGAAGAGGAAAGCTGCGAGGGTGAGCATGGACAGCGAGTGGCGCTAGCGACGCGCCACTCGCGATTCGCGATCCACCCACATCTGCGCTTCTCGGCGGGCAGCGGCATCGGCGGCCATCAGGTCTTCCAGCGATCCGGCGGGCAAGCCGGTGAGGCGGCCGAGAACGTTCTCCAGGCTGGCGGCGATGCCGAGGTAGGGGATGTGCCGGTCGAGGAAGGCAGCGACGGCCACTTCATTGGCGGCATTGAGGATGGCGGTAGCAGCTCCACCCGTGGCCAGCGCTTGGTAGGCCAGCTTCAGGCAGGGGAAGCGGGCGAAGTCGGGTGCTTCGAAGGTCAGGGTTCCCAGCTTCGCCAGATCCAGCCAGTTCACGCCGGCCTCGACCCGTTCCGGATAGGCCAGGGAATGGGCGATGGGGGTGCGCATGTCCGGATTGGACAGTTGCGCCAGCACGGAGCCATCGAGGTATTCCACCATGCTGTGGACGATGCTCTGTGGATGGATCACCACCTCGATCTGCTCCGGCCTGGCGTTGAACAGCCAGTGTGCCTCGATCACCTCCAACCCCTTGTTCATCATGCTGGCGGAGTCTACCGAGATCTTCTTGCCCATCACCCAGTTGGGATGCGCCACGGCTTCTTCCGGCGTGACGGCTTCGAGCGTCTCCACCGCGCGGGTGCGGAACGGCCCACCCGAGGCGGTCAGGAGGATGCGGCGCACGCCATGTCTGGCCGGATCGCCATCGTAATTCGCCGGCAGCGACTGGAATATGGCGTTGTGCTCGGAATCGATCGGTAACAGGATGGCGCCGTGTTCGCGCACCGCTTCCATGAAGAAGCGCCCAGCCATGACCAGGGTTTCCTTGTTCGCCAGCAACACCCGCTTGCCCGCGCGAGCCGCGGCCAGAGCCGGTCTCAGGCCGGCTGCGCCGACGATGGCGGCCATGACCGTGTCAACTTCCGGCAGGGCGCAGACGAACTCCAGAGCTTCCATGCCGGCGAGCACCTCGGTCGCCGTGCCGGCGAGCAGGGTTTGCAGCGCGTTCGCCTTGTCGGGCTCCAGCACCACGGCGTAACGCGGCTGGAACTGGCGGCATTGCTGCGCCAGTTTATCGATCTGATTCTGGCCGGTGAGTGCGATCACCCGGAATTTTTCGGGATTGCGGGCGACTACGTCGAGGGTGTTTACGCCTATGGTGCCGGTGGCACCCAGGATGGTCAGATTTTTTGCCATAGGAGCAGGAAGCACAGTGCCAGGGGGAGGACGGCGGTGAGGCTGTCGATGCGGTCGAGTACGCCGCCGTGGCCGGGCAGCCAGTGGCCACTGTCCTTGATCCCGGCCTGGCGTTTGGCGTGACTCTCGAACAGATCGCCCAGGATGCTGGCCACGAACAGGGCGAGGGCGAATCCCAGCAGCAACGCGCAGCGGCCAAACGTTTCGCGCAGCGCGAAACATCCGACCCCCAAGGCGTAGACCGTCACCGCCAGGGCAGCACCCATCGCGCCTTCCCAGGATTTTCCCGGGCTGATGCGGGGTGCCAGCTTGTGGCGGCCAAAACGGCGTCCGCTGAAGTAGGCGGCGCTGTCGGCGATGACGGCAAGCAGGATGCAGGCCAGCAGCAGGTTGGGCGAGGTGGCGTGCAGTTGCACGGCGGCATAGGCGGTGGGCGTCAGCAACAGCCAACCCAGCAGGGCGCCGCCGCCGCCGCCGGGAACGGCCCAGGCGCGCGCCAGCCAGAGAGGCACCAGAAACAGCCACAGCAGCAACGACACAACCGCAACCGCTTCTTTCGGGACGGCGGAGTACAGTGCCAGCGCGAGGAAGGGCGTGGCCAGGGCATAGGCGAGTTGCATGCGCGGGGAGAACTTCACCAGCGCGGCCCATTCCCAGGCGCCCAGGGCGACGACCGCCAGCGTCAGGGCGCCCCAGGCGGTTGTGGGCAAGCCCAGCAGAGCAGCCAGGGCTGCGCCGCCGAGGATGAGGCCGGTGAAGATACGCTGTTTAGCGCCCGACGAGTTGTTCGCTGGTGCGGCCAAAGCGACGCTCGCGTTTCTGGAAAGAGGCGATGGCCAGATCCAGCGCCTGGGCATCGAAATCCGGCCACAGACTCTCGGTGAAATACAACTCGCTGTAGGCCAGTTGCCAGAGCAGGAAGTTGCTGATGCGCTGCTCGCCGCCGGTGCGGATGAACAGGTCAGGCTCGGGCGCGTAGGCCATGGATAAATAAGGGGTGAGTGCCGCCTCGGAGAGTTCGCCGCCGGGATGGTCCAGAAGCCAGCGGTTGGCAGCCTGGAGGATGTCCCAGCGGCCGCCGTAGTTGGCACAGACGGTGAGGGTGAGGCGCTGGTTGCTCGCCGTCTTCAACTCCCCCTGGGTGATGAGATCGCGCAGACGCTGGTCGAATCGGGAGAGATCGCCCACCACCTTGAGGTTCACCCCGTTGCGGTGCATCTTGCCCACCTCCCGTTCCAGCGCCATGACGAAGAGTTCCATCAGGCGCGAGACTTCTTCTTCCGGACGGCGCCAGTTCTCCGAACTGAAGGCGAACAGCGTCAGGTATTCCACGTTTCTTTCGATGCAGGCCTGAACGATGTCGCGCACCCGTTCCACGCCCTGAGCATGGCCCGCGACTCGCGGCAGCAGGCGCTTCTTCGCCCAGCGGCCATTCCCGTCCATGATGATGGCGATGTGACAGGGCATCGTGGCCGCCGGGGGGATTTCGCTGGTGCTGCTGAAATAGCGCTTGAGCATGGGGCGCATGGCGGTTGGCGGGTGGCGGGTGGCTAGAGCATACGGCAGTTGCCGCTTGCCACGCGCGATGCGCTATCAAACCGCCATCAGATCCTTTTCCTTTTCTGCCAGGGCGCGGTCGAGTTCCGCGATGTACTTGTCGGTCATCTTCTGGATTTCGTCGATGGCACGGCGCTCCTCATCCTCGGAAGCCTCCTTGCTCTTGACCAGATCTTTCAGATGGCTATTGGCGTCGCGGCGAATGTTGCGCACCGCGACACGGGCATTTTCGGCCTCGCCCCTGACTACCTTGATCAGGTCGCGGCGGCGGTCCTCGGTCAACGGCGGCATCGGCACGCGGATGATCTCGCCCATGTTGGCCGGGTTCAGCCCCAGGTCGCAGTCGCGTATCGCCTTTTCCAACTTGCCGGCCATGTTCTTCTCGTAAGGCTGGACACCGATGGTACGGGCGTCGACCAGGCTGACGTTGGCCACCTGATGCACCGGCACTTGCGAGCCATAGTAATCCACCATGACGTGATCGAGGATGCCGGTGTGGGCACGCCCGGTTCGGACCTTCATCAGGTCCGATTTGAGCGCTTCCAGCGACTTCTTCATCTTGTCCTCGGCGGATTTCTTGATGTCGGCGATCATATACTCGTCTCCTATTGTTTACAGAACGACGCGGGTGCCTTCCGTCTCGCCCAGCACCACGCGACGCAATGCGCCCGGCTTGAAGATACTGAACACGCACAACGGTAATTTCTGTTCGCGGCACAACGCGAACGCCGCAGTGTCCAGCACGCCCAGATTCCGGGCAATCGCTTCGTCGAAGGTCAGTTGCTCATAGCGGGTGGCGGTCGGATCTTTCTTCGGGTCGGCCGTGTAGACGCCATCCACCTTGGTGGCCTTGAGCATCAGGTCGGCGCCGATTTCCGCGCCGCGCAAGGCGGAAGCCGTGTCGGTGGTGAAGAACGGGTTGCCGGTGCCACCACCAAAAATCACCACGCGACCGGCTTCGAGATGGCGCACCGCGCCGTCGCGCTCGAAGGACTCGCCGACATGGGCGATGCTCACGGCGGTCTGCACGCGGGCTTCGATGCCGGCCGCCATCAAGCCATCCTTCAGTGCCAGCGCGTTCATCACCGTGGCCAGCATACCCATGCTGTCGGCGGTGGCCCGGTTCATGCCGGAAAGGGCGCCGGTCGCGCCCCGAAACAGGTTGCCTCCCCCCACCACGATCGCCACCTGTACGCCCAGTTCAACCACTTCCTTGATCTGGGCGACCATGCCGGACATCGTCTCGGCGTGATAGCCAAAGGCATCCGGTCCCATCAGGGCTTCGCCGGAAAGCTTCAGTAATATGCGCTTGATTGTCATTGGCTAGTGTGCGAGTGGGCGGGTCGATTCATCAGACCTTGGAAGCCGCCGCGACTTCCGCGGCGAAGTCGGTGACTTTCTTCTCGATGCCTTCGCCGACGACGAACATGGCGAAACCGTGGCACTGCGAGCCCTTGGACTTCAGTACCTGCTCGACGGTCTGCTTGTCGTCCTTGACGAAGGGCTGCGACAGCAGCGTCACTTCCTTCAGGAATTTATTCACCGTGCCGTCGGCGATCTTCTCCAGCATGGCTTCCGGCTTTCCGGCTTCTCGGGCCTTCTCGATGGCGACGCGGCGTTCGGTGTCTATCAGATCCTGAGACACGCCTGAGGCATCCAGCGACTTGGGCTTGGACGCGGCGATGTGCATGGCGATGTCTCTTGCAATCGTCTCGTCACCGGCGATATCCACCAGGACGCCGATCCTGCTGCCATGGATGTAGCTGGCGAACTTGCCCGTGGCATTGAGGCGCAAGAAGCGGCGGATGGACATGTTTTCGCCGATTTTCCCGACCAGCTCGGTGCGAGTTTCTTCCACGCTCTTGCCGTTGTAGGGCAGGGAGGATAGGGCGGCGACGTCGGCGGGATTCTGGTTCAGCACCATTTCGGCCAAAGCGCCGGTCAGCGCCAGGAAATCGTCGTTCTTGGCGACGAAGTCGGTCTCGCAATTCACTTCCACCATGGCGGCGGTCTTGCCGTCCGCGCTGATCCTGATCGCGACCACCCCTTCGGCAGCGACTCGGCCGGCACTCTTGGCAGCCTTGTTGCCGAAACGCACGCGCAGGATTTCCTCGCCCTTTTGCATGTCGCCGCCGGCTTCGGTCAGCGCTTTCTTGCAGTCCATCATGGGAGCATCGGTGCGCTCACGCAGCTCTTTAACCATCGACGCGGTGATTTCCGCCATGTTCGAATCTCCTGTAGTCCGTATGGAAAAACGCCCCGGTCATCGGGGCGTCTCAAATAATTTGCCCCGGCATACTCACGCCGGGTGTGTACATTTACTCGGCTGCGGCGCCGGCTTCTTCCTCGACTTCGACGTATTCGTCTTCGCCTGCGGCGACCAGTTCCTCGATGACCTGGGTCTTGCCTTCCAGGATCGCGTCGGCCAAGCCGCGGGCATACAAGCGGATGGCGCGGTTGGAGTCGTCGTTACCGGGAATGACGTAATTCACGCCGATCGGGCTGTTGTTGGTATCGACCACGCCGATGACGGGAATGCCCAGCTTGCTGGCTTCTGTGATGGCGATCTTCTGGTAGCCCACGTCCATGACGAACAGGGCGTCCGGCAGGCGCTCCATGTCCTTGATGCCTCCCAGGCTCTGCACCAGCTTGTTGTACTCGCGCTGCACGCGCAGGGCTTCCTTCTTCGTCAGGGTACCTTCGTTGATCTGGGCTTCCAGATCCTTGAGGCGCTTGACCGACTGCTTGACCGTCTTGAAGTTGGTCAGCATGCCGCCCAGCCAGCGGTGGGAGATATAGGGCATGCCGCAGCGGGTGGCTTCTTCGGCCATGATTTCGCGCGCCTGGCGTTTGGTGCCGACGAACAGGATGGAACCCTTGTTGGAAATCAGTCGACGCGCAAAGGTGGCGGCATCGTTGAACAACGGCAGGGTCTTTTCCAGGTTGATGATGTGGATCTTGTTGCGGTGACCAAAGATGTACGGAGCCATCTTCGGGTTCCAGTAACGGGTTTGGTGGCCGAAGTGAACACCGGCCTCGAGCATTTGACGCATGGTTACAGACATGGAAACTCCTTGAGTTAAGGTTGGGCCTCCATCCTCCTACGAACCCGCTCAGAGCAAGACTCCGAAGGGGCACCTTAACGTGGAGGATGTGTGGATTTCGCGGTGGCACGGGTCCGACCGAATGCCGGGACGGCCGCACACAAGCGCGCCGCATTCTAGCGTCAAGGCCCGTCCGGGGCAAGCCGGGAAATCCCCTCTGCGAGAGTACTCATGGCGCAGTGGCCGGTGTGAACTTTCCCTTGCGCATGGAGGCGACAGTCGCTAATATGGTCGGACTTCGCCGCTGCTATAGAACGGAAGCGCGGCATCGTATGGAGTGGTAGTTCAGTTGGTTAGAATACCGGCCTGTCACGCCGGGGGTCGCGGGTTCGAGTCCCGTCCACTCCGCCAAAAGTGACCAAAAAACGCCCCTTTCGGGGCGTTTTTGCTTTGTACCCACTAATATACCCACCATATTCGGGGTGATTGGATGACACGGGATGCAACAGCTAGGTTACTGAGCGTTTCGTGTGGCAACGAGCAATGGTCCGGCCCATAATCCCGGCTACATCGTACCTGTCTCTAAGACGTAGCCTGATGGGTACAGGGGAGCAGGACCACGGCCACCTGAAAGAACAATGCCCAACCAATTCTTCGAACGACCCATCCTCAACTCGCCCTACGAGTACCCGGCACGGCACTGGGAACTTGACGCGCAGGGCCAGCCCACCCAGCAGATCACCGAACGCCGACGTCGCGCGGAGTTCATCACCCCGATACCGAAGCCCAAGAAGCGCAAAGGCCAGGCGGTGCAAGCCTCGCTGCTCCTGGACGACGAGGGCGACGGGCTGTCTACCCAGGCCCAGGAATACGAAAAAACCGCGTCCATGATTAACGCGGTCCGCCAGGAAGTGGACAAGTGGCGCGGCATCCAGAACCCCAACGACTGGCGCGTGACACCGGGAACCGCCCGCCTGCTCCAACACTGGCGGCATCACAAGTTCAGCGGCATCCGCCCTTTTTTCTGTCAGGTGGAGGCAGTTGAAACCGCGATCTGGCTGACCGAGGTCGTTCCCCAGCTGGGCAAGTCGGGCGAGAAATTTCTGGAACACCTGGCCAACGCCAACAACGATGCCAATCCAGAGTTGATGCGCTTGGCCCTCAAGCTGGCGACCGGTGCGGGCAAGACCACGGTCATGGCCATGCTCATCGCCTGGCAGACCATCAACGCGGTGCGTCGTCCCTCTAGCCGGAAGTTCACCCGCGGTTTCCTGATCGTCGCCCCCGGCCTGACCATCAAGGACCGCTTGCGCGTCCTCCAGCCCAACGACCCGGACAGCTACTACCTCAGCCGCGAACTGGTGCCGGGCGACATGATGGGCGACCTGGAACGCGCCAAGATCGTCATCACCAACTATCACGCCTTCAAGCGGCGCGAGCGCATTCCCCTGTCCAAGGGTGGCCGGCTGTTGTTGCAAGGTCGTGGCGGCGAAGAACTCGACACCCTGGAATCCGAAGGCCAGATGATCCAGCGGGTCATGCCCGACCTGATGGGCCTGAAGAACATCCTGGTCATCAACGACGAAGCCCACCACTGCTACCGGGAAAAACCCGAGCACGGCGAAGACGAAGACCTGAAGGGCGAAGAAAAGAAGGAAGCCGAACAGAACAACGCAGCCGCCCGTCTGTGGATCTCCGGCCTCGAATCGGTCAACCGCAAACTGGGCCTGGCACGCGTCTTCGACTTGTCAGCAACTCCCTTCTTCCTGCGCGGATCAGGCTATGCCGAGGGCACCCTGTTCCCCTGGACCATGAGCGATTTCTCGCTGATGGACGCCATCGAGTGTGGCATCGTCAAACTGCCGCGCGTGCCGGTGGCCGACAACATTCCCGGCGCCGAAGTGCCCGTGTTCCGCAACCTGTGGGAGCACATCCGCAAGGACATGCCGAAGAAAGGGCGTGGCAAGGCCGAGGGACTCGACCCGCTCAAGTTGCCGACCCGCTTGCAAACCGCCCTCGAAGCTCTCTACGGCCACTACAAGAAAACCTATGACCTGTGGGAGCAGGCCGCAATCAAAGTGCCGCCCTGCTTCATCGTGGTCTGCAACAACACCTCCACCTCCAAGCTGGTGTACGACTACATCTCCGGCTTCCAGCGGCAAAACGACGACGGCACCACCACGCTGGAGAACGGCCGGCTCCCACTGTTCCGCAACTTCGATGAACACGGCAACCCGCTTGGCCGCCCCAAGACCTTGCTCATCGACAGCGAGCAACTGGAATCCGGCGAAGCCCTGGACGATAACTTCCGTGGCATGGCATCCGATGAAATCGAGCGCTTCCGCCGCGAGATCGTCGAGCGTACCGGCGACCCGCGCCAGGCCGAGAACATCACCGATCAGGACTTGCTGCGCGAGGTCATGAACACCGTCGGCACGGCGGGCCGACTGGGCGACTCCATCCGCTGCGTGGTGTCGGTATCCATGCTCACCGAAGGCTGGGACGCCAGCACCGTGACCCACGTCCTGGGCGTGCGCGCCTTCGGCACCCAGTTGCTGTGCGAACAGGTCATCGGCCGCGCCTTGCGCCGCCAGTCCTACGAACTCAACGAGGAAGGCCTGTTCAACGTCGAATACGCCGATGTCCTCGGCATCCCCTTCGACTTCACCGCCAAGCCCGTCGTCGCACCACCGCAACCGCCGCGCGAAACCATTCAGGTCAAAGCCGTCCGCCCAGACCGAGATGCCTTGGAAATCAGCTTTCCCCGCGTCCAGGGCTACCGAGTGGAACTTCCGGAAGAACGCCTCACCGCCGAGTTCAACGCCGATTCCGTGCTGGAACTGAACCCCGACCTGGTCGGCCCTTCAAAAACACGTACCGAGGGCATTATTGGCGAGGGTGTAGACCTCAGCCTGGTCCACACCGGCGACATGCGCCACTCCACCCTACTATTCCATCTCACCCAGCGCCTGATCTACACCAAGTGGCGCGACCCTGGCGAGGAGCCCAAGCTCTATCTATTCGGTCAGTTGAAGCGCATCGCAAAGAAGTGGCTGGACACCTGTCTGGTCTGCAAGGGCGGCACATATCCGGCCCAACTCATGTACCAGTCCCTGGCGGACATGGCCTGCGAACGCATCACCGCCGGCATTACCCGTGACTTGATGGGCACACGCCCCATCAAGGCCGTGCTCGACCCTTACAACCCCACCGGCACCACCGCCCACGTCAACTTCAATACCTCGAAGAAAGACCGCTGGCAAACCGATTCGCGCCGCTGCCACCTCAACTGGGTCATCCTGGATAGCGGCTGGGAAGGCGAATTCTGCCGCGTGGCCGAAGCCCACCCGCGCGTGAAGGCCTATGTGAAGAACCACAACCTCGGGCTGGAAGTGCCGTACCGCTATGGTTCCGAGATGCGCACCTACCTTCCTGATTTCGTCGTGCTGGTGGAGGATGGAAAAAGCAGCGGCCCCGGCGAGGATGGGCAAATGAGTGACCTCTTGCACCTCGTCGTCGAGGTCAAAGGCTATCGCCGCGAGGATGCCAAGGAGAAGAAGGCCACCATGGAAACCTACTGGGTGCCCGGCGTGAACAACCTCAAACAATACGGCCGTTGGGCCTTCGCCGAATTCACCGAGGTCTATCAGATGCAGCACGAGTTCGAAGCCAAGGTGGCAGGCGAGTTCGACAAGATGCTGGCCAAGGCCGTGCAAGGGACATGACCATGAGCTTCATAAGGATAAATAGCCGGCCATCCTTTACTTATCCCGATTGACATGCATATAAATCAACAAAAACATATACACGTCAACCGTCACATGCAAAGAAATGACTGATATCCCACCCCTGACCGAACTGAGTCCTGAGCGCTTCGACCGCCCCGACATCCTGAAACGGCTGAATGCCGCCAGTCGTCGTCTCGCCGAACTCAAGGGTGTGGCCGCATCCATGCCCAACCAGGACATCCTGATCAGCACCCTCGGCCTTCAGGAAGCCAAGGACAGTTCCGCCATCGAGAACATCGTCACCACCCACGACGAACTTTTCCGTGAAGCCGCTTTCCCGGACATGGCCATCAGCGCATCCACCAAAGAAGTGGCTCACTACCGCCAGGCCTTGCGTGTGGGGTTCGACGCTGTACGCACGTCGGGCCTGCTTACCAACAACCACATCCTGGAAATCCAGGCCGAACTGGAACGGAACCGCGCCGGCTTCCGCAAACTGCCGGGCACCGCCCTCAAAAGCGACAGCGGCCGCACCGTTTACACCCCACCCCAGGATGGCACCGTGATTGTGGGGCTCATGGCCGACCTGGAACGTTTCATCAACCAGGACGAACTGTTCGACGCCGACCCGCTCATCAAGATGGCCCTCCTCCATCACCAGTTCGAGAGCATCCACCCCTTCTACGATGGCAACGGCCGCACCGGGCGCATCGTCAACGTGCTCTATCTGGTCAAGCATGGCCTGCTTGATATCCCGGTGCTCTACCTCAGCCGCCACATCGTGCGCACCAAGTCCGACTACTACCGTCTGTTGCAGGAAGTACGCGACCGGGACGCCTGGGAGGACTGGGTGCTGTACATGCTGACCGCCGTTGAACGCACCGCCACACAAGGCATCGCCACCATCCAGGGCATCAAGACCCTGCTGCTGGACTACAAGCACCGCATCCGTAACCAGCACCGTTTCTACAGTCAGGACCTGATCAACAACCTGTTCTCGTACCCCTACACCAAGATCGAGTTCGTCCAGCACGACCTCAAGGTCTCGCGCCTGACCGCCACCCGCTACCTGGATGCCCTCACGGAAACCGGCTTCCTGCACAAGCGCAAGATCGGTCGATCCAACTACTACATCAACCTGCCTCTGTTCGACATCCTGACCGGCGAGGCCATGGTTGAAGGCGAGGTATAAGCGCATGGCCAAAGCACCCAAAAACAAACTCAGTGTCGAAGCCCTCAAGCACGACGACGCCACCCGCAAGAACATCCCCACGGCCGAATACCAGTCGGTAATGCAGAAGAACGAGCAATCGCCCGTTCGTATCGCCTATGAGCGCCGCAACCGCGACCTGGACCCGCAACTGGTCTGGCGCGGCAAGGACCAGCAGGACTGGTCCGACCTCGTCGTCCACGCGCCGCCGGTCTACATCCAGGAAAAGGTCCACCCCAAGGTATTGATCGACGACCTGCGTCGCCAATCTGAACAACACCCCTCGCCCGCAAGCGGGAGAGGGGCAGGGGGAGAGGGCGCTTTTGAGCAGATCGATCTCTTTGCCGACTTCAACGGCCTGCCCGACGACAGCGCTAAGACCGAGTTCTATCAGCATGACAGCCACTGGCAGAACCGCATGATCCTGGGCGACAGCCTGCAAGTGATGGCCTCCCTCGCCGAGCGCGAAGGCCTGCGCGGCCAGGTGCAGTGCATCTATTTCGATCCGCCCTACGGCATCAAATTCAACAGCAACTTCCAATGGTCCACCACCAGCCGCGACGTCAAGGACGGCAACACCGACCACATCACCCGCGAGCCGGAACAGGTCAAGGCCTTCCGCGACACCTGGCGCGACGGCATTCATTCCTATCTGACCTATCTGCGCGACCGGCTGACTGTGGCGCGGGATTTGCTGACGGATTCCGGCTCGATCTTCGTGCAGATCGGGGATGAGAACGTGCACCGGGTTCGGGCGGTGATGGATGAGGTGTTTGGGGAAGTAAACGCCATATCCCTTATCTCTTATCCGACCTCGATTGGGCTGGGTTCCCAGTTCCTTGAGAACGTCAACAACTACATCGTTTGGTATGCAAAGGATAAGGAAGCCGCTATTGGAAAATGTAAGCAGCTATACAAAGTTCTCGAACGGGGAGAGTCCGGTGCTACTAGGTACTCGAAGATTCTTGGTGCTGACATGCGCATGCGCGATGTGTCGAGACTTAGCGAGGAAGAGCTCTCTGACATTGTAGAAAATGGTGGCCGTTTTTTTACAGATCAGGGGCTAACTTCGCGTTCAGCATCATCAACTACTCTTTATGAGTTCTTTCATGAGGGCCGGGGATACCGACCGACTGCCGGTGGTTGGCGGACATCAGAATCCGGAATGAAAAGAGTTCAGTTGGCTAACCGAATCCTGAAGACATCATCAAAACTTCGCTTCAGAAAGAACTTTGACGACTTCGGTGCGCTTTCGACGACGAATAATTGGGATGATGTATCGGGCGGTGTTCAAACTCGGAATGACCCCAAGGTTTACGTTGTCCAGACGGCCACAAGCATCATTCAACGCTGCATCCTCATGGCCACAGACCCCGGCGACCTCGTCCTCGACCCCACCTGCGGTTCCGGCACCACCGCCTACGTCGCGGAACAGTGGGGCCGCCGTTGGATCACCCTCGACACCTCCCGCGTCGCCCTCGCACTGGCACGTGCCCGCATCATGGGCGCCCGCTATCCCTACTACCTGCTCGCCGACAGTCGCGACGGCCAGATCAAGGAAGCCGCAGTCACCCGCACCGCGCCCTCCAGCCAGCCCACGCGCGGCAACCTCCGCCACGGCTTCGTCTACGAGCGCGTGCCGCACATCACCCTGAAATCCATCGCCAACAACGCCGAGATCGACGTCATCTGGGACAAGTGGCAGGCGAAGCTGGAACCGCTGCGCGAGCAATTGAACGCCACTGTAGGGGCGGGTTTGAAACCCGCCCCTACGGCATGGCAGGAGTGGGAAATCCCCCGCGACGCCGACGCCAAATGGCCGGATGCCACCCGAAAACTCCACGCCGACTGGTGGCAGGCGCGCATTGCACGCCAGAAGGAAATCGACGCCTCCATCGCCGCCAAGGCCGAATTCGAATACCTCTACGACAAGCCCTACGAGGACAAGAAGAAGGTCCGCGTCGCCGGCCCCTTCACCGTGGAAAGCCTGTCGCCCCACCGCGTCCTGGCCGTTGATGAGAACGACGAGTTGATCGACCGGGCCGCCGAACCGGAACCCGGCTACGGCGAGGAACGCGATTTCGTCCAGATGATCCTGGAAAACCTCAAGACCGCCGGCGTCCAGCAGGCCCACAAGGAAGACAAGATCAGCTTCACCGCGCTGACCCCCTGGCCGGGCAACCTGGTCTGCGCCGAAGGCCGCTATGAAGATGCCGGGGGTGAAAAACGCGCCGCCATCTTCATCGGCCCCGAGTTCGGCACCGTTTCCCGTCCCGACCTGGTGGAAGCGGCCCGCGAGGCCGGCGATGCCGATTTCGACGTGCTCATCGCCTGCGCCTTCAACTACGACGCTCATTCCTCCGAGTTCGACAAACTCGGCCGCATCCCCGTGCTCAAGGCCCGCATGAACGCCGACCTGCACATGGCCGATGACCTCAAGAACACCGGCAAGGGCAACCTGTTCGTCATCTTCGGCGAGCCCGACATCGACATCCTGGAAGCCGAAGGTGGCCAGGTGCGCGTCAAGGTCAACGGCGTCGATGTCTTCCACCCCAACACCGGCGAAGTCCGCAGCGACGGCGCCGAAGGCATCGCCTGCTGGTTCATCGACACCGACTACAACATGGAATCCTTCTTCGTCCGCCACGCCTACTTCCTCGGCGCCAACGACCCCTACAAGGCGCTGAAGACCACGCTGAA
>CAILNT010000028.1 GCA_903835655.1 uncultured Pseudomonadota bacterium
CCGCCGATGAGGGTGAGTCAAAGGCCAAGTCAACAGCCAAGTCAAAGGCAAAAACGGGGCAGCGCCGATCCGCTGCGAGTGAAGTCGAGTGCAAAGCTTAAACCAACTGCATTATTGTCTTGACTCAGGGGTCCACCATATATCTCGCCTCTTGAATTCACTCCCACCCCCCTGCAAAGGCAAATTACTCCATTCGCACAGTCACAGTGTATCCAATCCAACATCAATGAATATTTATGGAATTTGAAACTTGGCGATTGGATTACAGAGTCTTCGCTGAGCTGGGTCCATGACTGTTGTTGGTTAGTATCTCCAACGTATGTCCGCAATGAGTCTAAGGTGAGGTTGGCCACTTAGGCACGGGAGGAGTCGTTGGGCCATCGCTTTCGGATGTCGCTTGGCAAACAGGTAACTGACGTGCGGCTAGGTGCTTTTCACGCTTCGTCAGCGTTTCTTGATGGCCAATCAGAGCCAGTCGCCTCTGCCGCCCAGTTTACTGTTCATACTCGCGTCCCGAAACCCGCGTAAATCCAGGGGGTCGTGCGAAAGGCGCCTTTCACAGAAACAGAGAACGGAGAGCGCAGAGAGCGGAAAAACCGCCGAAACCAGAGTTTTCGGGCAGATGCCGCCTTTCGCACGAATCCGTGAGCCCGCGCCAGGACTGGCATGGCGGGCAGACGTGAAAAAGGCCAGAGCAACGTCTGGCCTTCGATGAGTGGTGGAGAGGATGAGGATCGAACTCACGACCTCCGCATTGCGAACGCGGCGCTCTCCCAGCTGAGCTACCCCCCCACGCGAGGGACGGAATATAGCAAAAATCTCTTTCAGGGCATAGATGGTCGCCGCGCGCGCCAGATCAGCCAGATGCCAACCAGGATCATGGGCAGGGAGAGCCACTGGCCCATGCTGACGGTGTAGGAGACGCCGAAGATGCCGTCGTCCGGATTGCGGAAGAATTCGCCGACGCTGCGAAATACGCCGTAACCGATCAGGAAGGCCCCGGAAACCGCGCCGACCGGGCGGGGCAGGGAGGAATACCACCAGAGAATCAGGAAGAGCAGCAATCCTTCCATGCCCGCTTGGTAGATCTGCGAGGGGTGGCGCGGGAGATTGTCGACCTGGGGAAAGATCATCGCCCAGGGTAAGCCGGGGTCGGCCGGACGCCCCCAGAGTTCGCCGTTGATGAAATTGCCGAAGCGACCGAACATCAGGCCCAGAGGCACCAGGGGGCCAACGAAGTCGCCGACCTGGAGAAAGCTGCGGCCGGTCTTGCGGGCGTACGCCCAGAGGGCGACGAACACGCCCAACATGCCACCGTGGAAGGACATGCCACCTTTCCAGACGGCGATGATTTCCTCGGGGTGGCTGAAGTAATACTCGGGTTCGTAGAACAGTATCTGTCCCAGGCGCCCGCCCAGGATCACGCCGAGCACGCCCCAGAAGAGGAGATCGTCGAGATCCTTGGGGGTCCAGCCGCTGTGCGGCGTGCAGCGGCGGCGGCCGAGGAGGATGAAGGCGGCGAAGGCGAGCACATACATCAGCCCATACCAATGCACGGCGAGGGGGCCGAGTTGAAGCGCTACGGGGTTGAACTGGGGATGAACGAGCATGAGGCAGGCCTGGTGCGCTGGGCTAAAATGGGACCGATTATAGAGACCACTAGGTTACGTCCCATGCCTGAATACCGTTCCCGCACTACCACCCACGGTCGCAACATGGCCGGTGCCCGCGCCCTGTGGCGCGCGACAGGCATGAAGGACGAGGATTTCTCCAAGCCGATCATCGCCATCGCCAATTCCTTCACCCAATTCGTGCCCGGCCATGTGCATCTGAAGGATATGGGGCAGCTGGTGGCGCGCGAGATCGAGGCGGCCGGTGGCGTGGCCCGCGAGTTCAACACCATCGCCGTGGACGACGGCATCGCCATGGGTCACGGCGGCATGCTGTATTCGCTGCCCAGCCGCGACCTGATCGCCGATTCGGTGGAATACATGTGCAACGCCCATTGCGCCGACGCCCTGGTGTGTATCTCCAACTGCGACAAGATCACCCCGGGCATGTTGATGGCGGCATTGCGCCTGAACATCCCCGTCGTGTTCGTTTCGGGCGGGCCGATGGAAGCCGGCAAGGTGGTCTGGGACCACAAGACGATCAAGCTCGACCTGGTGGATGCGATGGTGCAGGCCGCCGATGCGGCCCGAACGGACGCGGAGGTGGAGGCCACCGAGCGCTCCGCCTGTCCCACCTGCGGCTCCTGTTCCGGCATGTTCACCGCCAATTCGATGAACTGCCTGACCGAGGCGCTGGGATTGAGCCTGCCCGGCAACGGTTCCCTGCTGGCAACGCATGCCGACCGCAAGGATCTGTTTCTGCGTGCCGGGCGCCTGATCGTCGAACTGGCCAAGCGCTGGTACGAGAAGGACGACGCTTCGGTGCTGCCGCGTTCCATCGCCAGCTTCGAGGCTTTCGAGAACGCCATGGCGCTCGACATCGCCATGGGCGGCTCCACCAACACCGTGCTGCACTTGCTGGCGGCCGCGCATGAAGCCGGGGTGAATTTCACCATGAAGGACATCGACCGCCTGTCGCGGCGCGTGCCCAACCTGGCCAAGGTGGCACCATCCACCCAGCTCTACCACATGGAGGATGTGCATCGCGCCGGCGGCGTCATGGCCATCCTGGGCGAGCTCGACCGCGCCGGATTGATCCACCGCGAATGCCGCACCGTGCATAGCAAGACCCTGGGGGGTGCCTTGCAGGTGTGGGATGTGATGCAGGCGCACGATGTCTCCGTGTTCGACTTTTTCAAGGCCGCGCCCGGCGGCGTACCGACGCAGGTTGCGTTCTCGCAGAGCCGCCGCTTTCCCGAGTTGGACCTGGATCGCGCCAACGGCTGCCTGCGCAGCAAGGCCCACGCCTATTCCCAGGACGGCGGCCTGGCTGTGCTCCATGGCAACCTGGCACTAGACGGCTGCATCGTCAAGACGGCGGGGGTGGATGCCAGTATCCTGAAATTCACCGGTCCGGCGCGTATCTTCGAGAGCCAGGAAGCGGCTGTGGAAGCCCTCCTCGCCGACCGGATCGAAGCGGGCGATGTTCTGGTGATTCGTTATGAGGGTCCGCGCGGCGGCCCCGGGATGCAGGAGATGCTCTACCCGACTTCGTATCTGAAATCCAAGGGCCTGGGTAAGGCTTGCGCCCTGATTACCGACGGGCGCTTCTCCGGCGGCACCTCGGGCCTGTCCATCGGCCATGTCTCTCCGGAAGCGGCGGAAGGCGGCGCCATCGGCCTGGTGCGCGAGGGCGACTCCATCGAGATCGACATCCCCAACCGCAGCCTTCGCGTGGCGCTCGCCGACACGGAGTTGGCGAGCCGCCGCGCCGAGATGGAAGCGCGCGGCACTCGAGCCTGGAAGCCTGAAAACCGCGACCGCCCGGTATCGGCGGCCTTGCGCGCCTATGCGGCGATGACCACCAGCGCGGCCTTCGGAGCCGTGCGGGACGTGACCCAGGTGGAACGGTAGGGGAGACGGAAATGAAACAGCCCCCTTACTCGCATGCTCGCGGAGGCCCGGTTGTCCAGCCGGACCGTTCGGCAGGCGCGGCGCAGTGCGCCACGAATGCCCTGCCTCCCCCCCCCGAGGGGGAGGCCTTCGGAACGGCCGTGCGGAACTGACATGGGACTGGCATTGCGCGACCCGGAATACCACACCTACGGCGATTACCTCACCTGGCCGGAGGAGGTGCGCTACGAACTGATCGACGGCGACGCCTTCCTCATGGCGCCCGCCCCCACGGTCAGCCACCAGGACATCGCCGGGGAGGTTTACCGGCAACTGGCAAACGCTCTGCACGGCAGGCCCTGCCGCGTCCTGATCGCTCCGGTGGACGTGCGCTTGCCCAAAGCAGACGAGGCCGACGAGTACATCGATACCGTAGTGCAGCCGGACGTGATGGTAGTCTGCGACCAGAAGAAGGTCAGCGAACGCGGTGTGCGCGGCGCCCCGGACTGGGTGCTGGAGGTGCTTTCCCCGTTCACCGCCGGCCATGATCAGGTGAGAAAACTTTGCGTCTACGAGCGCCACGGCGTGCGGGAATACTGGCTGGTGCAGCCCTGGGGCAAGGTGCTCACGGTCCATCGGCTGGAAAACGGTGCCTACGGCTGCCCCCACACCCAGGAACTCATGGGAGAAACCCCGGTGGGCGTGCTCGATGGCGTGACCATCCAGTGGGACGAGCTCGCCGCCCGCTTGCCGCAACCCGAGTATTGAGGGCATGCGGCTTTTCGACTCCCCCGAGCCGGACCCTGCCGAGCCGGACCCGACCGAGCCCGATTCGCTGGCACGGTTCCGCACCTGGCGCGGTTTTCTTCTCGCCGCCATCGTGCTCAACGTGCTGTTCGTCTACGGCATGATCGGCAGCGTCCAGGATCCCGGCACGGCCGCGTGGACCAAGGCGCTGTCCTGGTTTCCCTTCGCGGTCATCGCCTCGGTGTTGTACCTCGTCCTGCTGCGCAAACTGTCCAGTGCCGACGCGGATTGCGCCAAGGCCGGTGCCGGCCGGGCGGGCACCCATGGGGTGCTCTACGTCGCCCTTTGCATCATCATGATCGCCGCCAACTGGATCGCCCTGTTCGTCGCATAAAGCCTCACGACCCCACCCTCTCACCCTACTACCAGGAGACCGCTCCATGACGCTCACCGACCTCAACACCCGCTTTGGCCTCAGCCAGCAACTGAAATTCGTCGAAGGCCCCGGCGGCCTGATCTTCGCGGAGATCGACAACGCGCTGGGCACAGCCTACCTTTGCCTGCAAGGCGCGCACATCACCACCTTCCGGCCCAAAGACCAGGCCGAGCCGGTGATCTGGCTGTCCGACTACGCCAAGTTTGCATCGGGAAAATCCATACGCGGCGGCGCGCCCGTTTGCTGGCCCTGGTTCGGCGCGCACGCGACGGAATCCGGCTTCCCCGGCCATGGCTACGCCCGCACCGTGATGTGGGAGGTGACGCAGTCCGCGGCCCTGGCCTCGGGCGAAACCGAAATCACCCTGGCCTTGGTCGAGAACGAGCAGAGTCGCGCGCAGTGGCCGCACCCCTGCCGTGTGGAACTCAACGTGGTCGTGGGCCGTAGCCTGAAAGTCGGCCTCATCACGACCAACCTGGGCGATACCGACCTCGGCATCGGCGAGGCCTTGCATACGTATTTCCAGATCGGCGACATCGCCGAAATCCAGGTGCTGGGCCTGGAAGGCTGCGAGTATGTGGACAAGGTCGGTCCGGTGACGCGGCGCGAGCAGGCTGGCCCGATCACCTTCAGCGGCGAAGTCGATCGGGTTTATGTGAACAGCGAGTCCACCTGCGTGATCGAGGACCGTCGCCTCCAGCGCCGTATCCTCATCGCCAAGACAGGTGCCCGCTCCACTGTGGTGTGGACCCCCTGGACGGAAAAGGCCGACAAGATGGGCGACTTCGGCCCGGATGGCTGGCGTCGCATGGTCTGCGTGGAATCCGGCAACGCCCTCGACAACGTGGTGCTCATCCCGGCCGGGCAGAGCCATACCATGAGCGTGGAGTATTCGGCGCAAGTGCTGTAGCGCAACCCGCCCTTCGCGCTACAATGCGCGCCCTTCAAAGCCTTGAATTAACAGCGGAATGCAGCTTTTTGCCTGTGGCGTCAACCACCACACAGCCCCCGTGGCCATTCGGGAGCGGGTCGCGTTCGGCCCGGACATCCTGCCGCGCGCACTCACGGAGCTGACCGGCGAGCACGGCCCGGCTCGGGAAGCGGCGATACTCTCCACCTGCAATCGCACGGAGATCTACTGCAACACGTCGCAACCCGCGGACGTGGCGGAGTGGTTGGCGAGCTTCCACGGCCTCCCGGCGCGCGATGTCAAACCGTATCTCTACCAGTTCCCTGGTGATCAGGCCGCCAACCACGCCTTCCGGGTGGCTTCCGGGCTCGATTCCATGGTTTTGGGCGAAACCCAGATACTGGGTCAGATGAAGCAGGCGGCGGAGAAGGCCGCCGACGCGGGCACGCTCGGTCTGTTGCTCAACAAGCTGTTCCAGCGCACCTTCTCGGTGGCCAAGGAGGTGCGCACAGCCACCGAAATCGGTGCCAGCACGGTCTCCATGTCGGCCGCTGCGGTCAGCCTGGCGGAACGCATCTTCCCCAGCATCCGCGAGCAGGCCGTGCTGTTCGTCGGTGCCGGCGAAATGATCGATCTGGTCGCCACCCACTTCGCCGCCAAGGCGCCGCGTCGCCTGATGGTGGTCAACCGTACCATCGAGCGGGCGCGCGCACTCGCCGACAAATTCGGCGGCGAGGCATCGGCCCTCCCCAACCTGCCGGACCTGCTGCACGAGTTCGACATCCTGGTCACGTCCACCGCGAGCCCCTTGCCCATCGTCGGCCTGGGGATGGTGGAGCGGGCGATCAAGGCGCGCAAACGCCGCCCCATCTTCATGGTCGACCTGGCCGTGCCACGCGACATCGAGGCGGAGGTCGGCCGTCTCGACGACGTTTTCCTCTACACCGTGGACGATCTCGGCGAGGTGGTGCGATCCGGCCAGTCCAGCCGCCAGTCCGCGGTCGTACAGGCGGAAGTCATCATCGCTTCCAGCGTCAACGAATTCATGCACTGGATGGATACCCGGCGCACCGTGCCGGTGATCCGCAACTTGCGCGACCATGGCGAGCGTCTGCGCCGCCACGAACTGGACAAGGCGAACAAAGCGCTGCAGCGCGGCGACGACCCGCATGCCGTGCTCGAAGCCATGAGCCGCGCGCTGATGAACAAGCTCCTGCACGATCCCAGCCATGCGCTGAATCAGGCCGGCGATGCCGAACGCGAGCAACTCGCGCACCTGGTATCGCGGCTGTACAACCTGCACGGAGAGTAGCCAGTCGCAAGCCGCAAGTCGGCTTGCCAATCGCTGCACAATGAAACCCTCCCTCCAGTCCAAGCTCGAACAGCTCGCCTTCCGCCTCGAAGAAATCGATGGCCTGCTCGCCGACGAGCGCGCCACGGCGGACCTGTCGCAGTATCGCAAGCTCAACCAGGAACACGCGGAAATCACGCCGGTGGTGGCGCATTACCACGCATGGCAACAGGTGCAGGCCGATCTCGCCACCGCCGAAGGGCTGTTGGCCGATCCGGACATGAAGGAATTCGCCCAGGAAGAGGTGGAGTCCGCGAAACAGCGCATCCTCGAACTCGACCGGCAATTGCAACTCCTGCTGTTGCCAACCGACCCTAACGACCTGCGCAACCTGTTCCTGGAAATCCGGGCCGGCACGGGCGGCAACGAGTCCGCGCTGTTCGCCGGCGACCTCCTGCGCATGTACAGCCGCTACGCCGAGAGGCAGCACTGGAAAGTGGAAATCGTCTCGGAAAGCGCGGGCGAGGTCGGCGGCTACAAGGAGGTGATCTGCCGCGTGGAGGGCCAGGGCGCCTACTCGAGACTCAAATTCGAGTCCGGCGGCCACCGCGTGCAACGGGTGCCGACGACCGAGACCCAGGGCCGCATCCACACCTCGGCTTGCACGGTGGCGGTGATGCCGGAAGCCGAGGAGGCCGGGGAAATCGACATCAATCCGGCCGATCTGCGCATCGACACCTTTCGCGCCAGCGGTGCCGGCGGTCAGCACATCAACAAGACTGACTCCGCCGTGCGCATCACCCATCTCCCCAGCGGCCTGGTGGTGGAATGCCAGGATGATCGCTCGCAGCACCGCAACAAGGCCCAGGCACTGGCCGTGCTGGCCGCGCGCCTGAAGGACCAGCAGGACCGGGCCGCGCACGCTCACGAGGCCAGCACCCGGAAAAGCCTGATCGGTACGGGTGACCGCTCCGATCGCATCCGCACCTATAACTTCCCGCAGGGCCGCGTCACCGACCACCGCATCAACCTGACTTTGTACAAGCTGGGACTGGTCATGGAAGGCGATATCGACGAACTGATCGCCGCGCTCACCGCCGAACATCAGGCGGAGTTGCTGGCGGCATTGAGCGGTGAGGAGTGAAGCGCGCCCCGTCCCCTGGGGGGAGGGGGCAACGCTAGCCGAATGCCTCGCCACCGCCACCCGCCAATTGGCGGAAGCGCTCGCCCTCCCGCCGCGCGAAGCCCGCCTGGAAGCGCAAATCCTGTTCGCCCATGCCCTCGGCGTGAACCGCGCCTGGTTGATCGGCCACGACCGCGATGTCCCGCCGGCGGCGCCCGCCATCGAAGCCCTGCTGCTGCGGCGTCTGGCCGGTGAGCCGGTGGCATATCTCCTGGGAGAACGCGAGTTCTATGGGCGCACGTTCCGGGTCACACCCGACGTGCTGATACCCCGCCCGGATACCGAGTTGCTGGTGGACGTAGCCCTCGAACACCTGCCGCCGCGGACAAGCCATACGCTGCTCGATGTCGGCGTCGGCAGCGGCGTGGTGGCGGTGAGCCTGGCACTGGAACGCCCCCTCTGCCGGATCTGTGGGGTCGACCTGAGCGCCGCCGCGCTGGAGGTGGCCAGGGCCAATGCCCGTGCATTGCAGGCCCAGGTGGAGCTTCTGGTCGGCGACGGCTTGGACTCGCTGAGTGGACGCCGCTTCGACCTCATCGTCAGCAACCCGCCCTACATCGCCGCAGCCGATCCGCATCTCGGCCAGGGCGATCTGCGCTTCGAGCCGCATCTGGCGCTGGCTGCGGGCGGCGACGGGCTCGATCTGATCCGCCGCTTGGTGGAGGCGGCGCCCGGGCACCTGGAAACGGGCGGATGGCTGCTCCTGGAACACGGTTGGGATCAGGCCGGGGCGGTGCGCGACCTGCTCCATGGTGGCGGTTTCAGCGGCGTGTTCAGCGCCAGGGATCTCGCCGGTCATGAACGGGTCAGTGGCGGACATCGCTGAAACGCGGACAGGCCTTCAGTTTTTCCGGGAAATGCCGCTAATATCGACGAGGTGGCTTCTCACCCCCAGGAGTCGGCAACATGGACCTTTTCAGCGTTACTTCGGACAACCTGTTCACCCCTGTGACCGATACCCGATCGGTGCAGATGCAGAACATGTCCGCACGTGCGCTGAACGCCGGCCTGAAGCAGTTCACCTCCGGGAACTACGACCTCGCCATCGCCAGCTTCAAGAAATCCATCAGCTTCGCGCCGACGACCGACTCCGCGCTCAACGCCGCCGACTACATGGCGCGCTCTTACGTCATCCAGGGCAACACCCAGGCGGCCATCAGCGCGTATACGAAAGCGCTGAAGGTCGCGCCGAACCGGGACGACCTGCACGTCCAGCTCGGCAATATCTACACGAGCAACAAGGATTACACCAATGCCCTGGCCCAGTACAAGCTGGGGGTGAAATACAACGCCAGTCCGGCCAACCTGTTTTCCCTGGGGCAGGGCTATCTCGGGGTCGGCCAGACGGACCAGGCGATGGTGCAGTTCCAGCGCCTGAAGCAGCAGCAACCCAACGGGCCCTACGGCGACTTCGGCATGGGGCAGACGTACGCCAAACAGGGGAAGCCTCAGGCGGCCATCGATTCCTTCCAGAAAGCCATAGCCAGGAAAAGCGATTACCTGAACGCTTATTCGGAAATGGGCCGCGCCTATGTCGACAATGGGCAGATGGCCCAGGCGAAGCAGCTGGTCTCCACGCTCAATACCCTCTCGCCCGGGGACACCACGCTCGCCAACGGCCTGAACCAGTACATCTACGACAAAAGCAAGCCGCAGATCGTGCAGGCCAATGCCAGCAAGGTCTACACCCCCTTCCTCGCGGCCCTGGGGCCGGGCACGCCGGTCGATGCCATGAGTTTTTATACCTTGAGCCAGGCCAACGCCACGCAGACCGTCTCCATGGTGTTTCAGTTCAGCAAGCCGATGGACCAACACTCGGTGGAAAACGTCTTCAACTGGAATATCGCTCGCGCCCTCGGCACGGGCCGCGGCGATGGCTACAACTACAGCATGTCGCCGTCCAGCACCGATGTCAGCCTACAACCGACCCCGGTAGGTGTGTATTACGACCCCGCCACGCAGAGCGCCACGGTGCTGTTCAACCTCACCCAGAACGCGACGGCCGATGGCACGATCGATCCCAAACACATCAACTTCAGCTTCTCCGGCAAGGATGTGACTGGCCTGTCGATGGACAAAGCTGCGAACATGTACAGCGGATTTACCGGGGTCGCGTAGCGGCGCCGTCCGCAAGCTCTGCCTCGTCTTTACCGATCCCCCGCCGCAGCCGGTGCCACCGTGCCCGCGAACCCTTCCCCCTGAACGACAATGAAGCTCTCCGCCTTCCATCGACTTTTCGCCGTCCTCTTTCTCGGCTTCGCCTCCGGCCTGCCTCTGGCGCTGACCGGCCAGGCCATGCAGGCGTGGTTGAGCGTGGAGGGCGTGGATATCGCCACCATCGGTTTCCTCGGTCTGGTGGGCGTGCCTTACACCTTCAAGTTCCTCTGGGCGCCCTTGCTGGATCGCTTCGAGCCGCCCATCCTGGGGCGACGCCGCGGCTGGCTGGTGCTCACGCAGCTCCTGTTGGCGGGTGTACTCTGGGGAATGTCGGGCGCCGACCCGAAATCCGCACCGCTGGCCTTCGCCGGGGTGGCGCTGGGGGTGGCCTTTCTCTCCGCCTCGCAGGATGTGGTGATCGATGCTTATCGTACCGATCTGCTGGCACCCGCGGAGCGTGGCCTGGGCGGTTCGCTGGCGGTGTTCGGCTATCGCATCGCCATGATTCTCTCGGGCGGCATCAGCTTCATCTGGGCGGAGCAGTGGCATAGCTGGGGCCGGGTATATGCGGTGATGGCCTGGATCATGGTCGCCGCCGCCGCATTCTCCCTGCTCGCCCTCCCGAAAATTAGCGGCGCGGTGCAGCCTGTGGGCTCCAGCCCGATGCGCGAACTGCGCGGTTTCCTCGCCCTCCTCGCCGGGGTGCTGGCCGGCGCCCTCATCAGTCGCTGGGGATTGCAGGGCCTGGGACTGAGCCCGGACGACCCGAGCAAGTGGGTGCGCCTGGCCTTCGTCCTGGCGGGCGTCGCCTGCGCCTTGCCGCTGGGCTACTGGGCGGCGCAAAAAGCGGGGTTCGAGACGCTGAGCCAGTCCCTGTCCAGCTATTTCAGCCAGTCCGCGGCCTGGTCCTTCCTGCTCTTGATCGTGCTCTACAAATTGTCGGATGCTTTCGCCGGCAGCCTGACCACGCCCTTCCTGATCAAGGGCATGGCCTTCACCCAGGCGGAAGTGGGCATCGTCAACAAGATCATCGGCATCTGGCTGACCATCTTCGGCGCCCTATTGGCCGGCGCCCTGATGTTGCGCCTCAACCTGTATCGTTCCTTGCTGCTGTTCGGGTTGTTGCAGATGCTCGCCAACTTCGGTTTCTATGCCCTGGCGGTGCTGGGCCGCGGCGCCTGGGGTGGATTCACGGTGCAGCCCTTCGACTGGGGTTTCGTGGCCATCGCCCAGCCGGCACAGATCGACAATCTGTTGATGACCGCCATCGCCGCCGAGAACATCACCAGCGGCATGGGCACGGCGGCCTTCGTCGCCCTCCTGATGAGCTTGTGCAGCCACCGCTACAGCGCCACCCATTACGCCCTGCTCTCGGCGCTGGCCGCGGTCGGTCGCATCTACGTGAGCCCGCTGGCCGGCGTGATGGCGGAGTCGATCGGCTGGCCGGCCTTCTTCCTCGTGGCCGTGACGCTGGGTTTGCCGGGCATCTACATGGTCTGGCGCATGCGCGCGGCCATCCGGGGCCTGATTCCCTGATTTCAGGATCCCCGCAACGCATAACGCGTAGATTGGGTTAGCCGACGTCTTCATGTCGGCGTAACCCGACACGGCACGCTGGGGCGCGCGCGGCTGCGGCTGGGAGGGGCCAGGGCCAGTAGGCACACCAGGAGCAGGGGGCGGCAGTACACGGATTTCGGCTCTAAAGTCACGGCAAGCGCGGGAGATACCCCAAGCCGCAGCAACGGGGAACCCGAGTTAGCGCCCGGCGGAGGCTCGCGGGTGTTATCCTGCCGCGCTTACCTATATGCACATGGTCCATGTTCGCACTACTGGGTCGCCTGCTTTGCCGTTTCCCCTGGCTTTTCGTCGTGGTCGCCGTCGTCGTGGTGGGCCTGGCTGCGGGTTTCGGCGCCGATGTCGTGCGACACCTGACCCTGGCGCCGGGCTGGGATGTGCCGGGTAGCGGCTCCGAACTGGCGTTCAAACAACTGCGCGATCGCCTGGGCAAGGACGAAACCCCAGTCATCGCGATGTTCCACGCCCGGCCGGGCATGCCTGCCAACATCGACGCCCCGGCCTTCCGCGCGGGCGTCGAAGCCGCTCTGGCCAGCATCGGCAGCAATCCCGACGTCAGCGGCGTGCAGAGCTATTACGGCAGCGGCGACGCCCGCCTGCGCGCCGCCAGCGGCAACTTCACCTATGCCGTGATCAAGCTGAAGCTATCCGCCGACGAGGGCATGGGGGCTTACCAGCGCCTGCGCGCGCAGCTGCGCAGCGATCGGGTGGTCATCGAGCTCGGCGGGGAACTCGCCACCTATGTCGATGTGCGCGAACAACTGGCGAAGGACATCTGGAACGCGGAGGTGGTCAGCTTCGCCCTGCTCGCCGTGCTCCTGGTCTGGGTCTTCGGCTCGGCGGTGGCCGCGGCCTTGCCACTGGTCATCGGTGGCGTCACCATCGTGCTCTCGGCCGCGGCGCTCAAGTTCTTTACCTTGTTCACCGACGTCAGCGTCTATGCCGCCAATGTCGTGTCCATGCTGGGACTGGGGCTGGCCATCGATTACGGCCTGTTCATCGTCTCGCGCTATCGCGAGGAACTGACGCGCGGCGGCAGCCCGGAGATCATCCTCTACGCCACCTTGTCCACCGCCGGCCGCACCGTCGCCTACAGCGGCCTGACCGTGGCTTCCAGCCTGTTTTGCCTGCTCCTGATGCCGCAACGCTTCTTCCAGAACATGGGGCTGGCCGGCGGTATTTCCGTGGGTTCGGCGATGATCACTTCGGTGGTGTTGTTGCCCGCCTTGCTGGCCTTGCTCGGGCCCCGCGTCAATCGTCTGGCCCTGCCGGTCCTGGCCACGCGTAGCGCGCGCCAGGAAGGCAGCGGCGGCTGGTATCGCTTCAGCCAGTTCGTGATGCGCCATGCCGTGCTGGTGCTGATCGGGGCCTTCCTCCTGCTGGGGGGGATGGGGTTGCCGGTGCTGCACATCCAGGTCGGCCCCTCCGACAGCAAATCGCTCCCCTCCAGCGCCGAGAGCCGTCGCGTGCAGGAAGCGCTGGACCGCGACTTCCGCCACGCCGAGCTCAGCCCCCTGGTGATTACCGTGCGCGCCACGGGTCCGGCCCAGGAAAATGCCGGCCTGAGCGGTCTGCATGACCTGACGCAGCGCATCCTCGCCCTGCCTGGCGTCAGTCGCGTCGCCAACCTGGCCAGCCTGACCGATCCGCAGAATCAGGCCGGCGCCCTCACCCTGGCCGACTATCGCCTCATGTATCAGTATCCGGAGCAGTTTCCCGTCGCCCAGCTGGGGATGCAGGAATACGCCAAGGGACGAGACAGCCTGATGTTCGTCTATTACCGGGCGGCGCCGACCTCGCCACAGGCGCGCGCCCTGGTGCGCCAGGTGCGCGCCCTGCCGCTGCCGGCGGGACTACAGGAAGTGGAGGTCGGCGGTTTTCCCGCGTTTCACCTGGATTACGTGGAATCCTTGCGCGGCGGGGTTCCCTGGGTCATCCTCGCCATCGTCTGCGTGATCTTCGTGCTGCTGTTTCTGATGCTGGGCAGCGTGCTGGTGCCGCTCAAAGCCGTGGTCACCAACCTGTTCTCGCTCTCCGCCACCTTCGGCATCCTGGTTTGGATCTTCCAGGACGGGCATCTCGCCAGCCTGCTCCACTTCACCCCCCAAGGCAGCATGGATGGCACCATCCTGGTGCTGATCTTCGCCAGCGCCTTCGGCCTTTCCATCGACTATGAGGTGTTCCTGCTCTCGCGAGTCAAGGAAATCAGCGTCGCCACAGGCGACAACATGCGCGCAGTGGCCTCCGGCATCCAGAAAAGCGGGCCCATCATCACCAGCGCGGCCCTGCTCATCGGCATCGTCCTGGGCACCTTCGCGATGGGCGAAGTGGTGTTCATGAAGGCGATGGGCCTGGGGTTGCTGCTTTCCGTCTTCGTCGATGCCACCCTGGTGCGCATGCTGCTGGTACCCGCCTCGCTGCGCTTGCTGGGAAACCTCAACTGGTGGGCGCCGCAGCCGCTGCTGCGTATCTACCAGCGCTTCAACCTCAGCGAAATCGATCCACGCCAGCACGAGGAAATATGATGATGAATCTCCGCCTTATCTTTCTGGCCCTGGCCGCACTTCCCCTGGTGGCCTCTGCCGACCTGACCCTTACCGGTCGCAGCACGGTCATGTCGATGAACATGCCGTCCACCAGCCAGGAGCGGGTCTACCTGAAGAAATCCTGGCTGCGGCGCGACCAACTCGATCGCGGCAAGGCGTATACCTACATCTACGACCTGCGCGGCCGCGAGATCAACGCGCTCGATCACTCCCAGCGCCAACTCCAGGTCTATGGCATGAACCCGGTCGCGAACACGCCGGAGGCCAGGATTTCGCAAAAGGAACTCAAGCTGGAGCTCGAACCCACCGGCCTGAGGCACCAGTTGGGCGCCTGGAACTGCGTGGAGCACAAGCTGGATGCCAGCATGCCGGTCGAGCTGGGGCCGGAAAAGGCCACCTTGCAGCTGGCCGGCAAGGTCTGGCTGGCGAAGAACACGCGCGAACAGAAGGAGTTACAGGTCTTCTTCAAGACGATGGACTCGCCCGATTTTCTCATCGGCATCCCCGCCCTGGCGAAGACCTCGCCCGCGCAGACGCGTGCCGTGGGCGAAATCCTGCAACGCCTGTTCACGCACGGCATGGTCTGCGCCATCGAAGTGGACCTCAAATACGAAGGCGGCGGCCGCATGGCGGAGCTCGCCCGACGCATGGGCACTCGGCTCAACATCGTCTACGAGCACGCCAGCGGCGACCCGGTGCCCGACGCGTTCTTCATGGTCCCGCCCGGCTACCAGCGGGTCAGCCGCTAACCACGTCATTGCTCGAATACCGACTCACCCCGATCACCGCCGTCGCCGCCGACTTCACCCGCCAGGACGCGACCATCCTGAACATCCAGCGCGCCTGCGAGGCGGCCCTGGACATGGGCCAGCACCTGATCCACCGCGACAAGCCGGGGGTTCCACAAAGCGCACGCGACGTGTTCGTACTGTTGGCACGAGCCGTCTGGATCGACGCAACGCTGGCCGACGCGCTCAAGCGCATGGTGGGTTTCCGCAACATCGTCGTGCACGACTACCAGAGCCTGCAACTGCCGATCACCGTGAGCGTCATCGAAAAGCATCTGGACGAGTTCCCGCGTTACAGCCAGGCCTTGCCGCTGGGCGACGTGGCCCGGTCGGGGAATCAGGGATAAATACCGCTGCGACGTGCTTCCGGCTAATCCGCCGCCCAGTGGATCAGCCCCAGGTAGTGCGTCGCCAGAACAGCCAGGCCGAAGGCGATGCGGTACCAGGCGAACAGGGTGAAATCGTGGCGGCTGATGAACCGGATCAGGCCGCGCACCACCAGGAAGGCCGAGACGAAGGCCGCCGCCCCGCCGACGGCGAACAGGCCCAGGTCGTCGGCGCTGAACAGGGCGCGATGCTTGTAGACGTCGTAGAGCGTGGCCGCGAACATCGTCGGGATGGCCAGGAAGAAGGAAAACTCGGTCGCCGCTTTTCTCGACAGGCCGAAGAACAGGCCGCCGATGATGGTGGCACCGGAACGCGAAGTGCCGGGTATCATCGCCAGCGCCTGGGCGAAGCCCACCTTCAGCGCATCCTGCCAGCGCATCTCCTCGACGACCTGCACCCGCACCACGTGCTGGCGCCGTTCCGCCCAGAGGATGAGGAGGCCGCCGATGATGAAAGTGGAGGCCACCACGAAGGGATTAAACAGATAGAACTTGATCTGCTTGAGGAATAGCAAGCCCAGCACGGCCGCGGGCAGGAAGGCGACGAACAGATTCAGCGCAAAGCGTTGCGAGATCGGTTCCCGTGTCATGGACACGACGACATGCCCGAGACGGGCGCGGTATTCCCACACCACCGCGAAGATGGCGGCCAACTGGATCGCCACCTCGAACACCTGGGCCTTGTCGCCGGTGAAATCGAGCAACTGTCCGGTGAGGATGAGGTGGCCGGTACTGGAAACCGGCAGGAACTCGGTGATACCCTCGACGAGGCCGAGAATCAGAGCTTTGAGCAGGATGGGAAGGTCCACGGGATACTCTTTGGGTAAGGAAGATGCCCGGATTCTATCAAGCTATTGTTAAACCCCTTGGCTCGCCCGGCACGGGCGGACTATCCTTGCCGGGCCCACCCTCCGAGAGATGAACATGGCACGCCGCAGCTTCATTTTTTGCGATATCTGCAATCCCCTGGCTTTGCGCGCCATCGAATTGCGCCGCACCTCCGGGCGCGACAACCGCGACGGTCGACGCCTGTCGGACGGCCGTGCCTGGTTCGACGGCAGCAACACCGAGGCGAAGCTATCCGGTTGGCTGGTGGCGGACGATGGCCAGCACATCTGTCCGGCCTGTTTCGAGCGCATGCGCTCCATGCGCAACGTGCTCGAAGAAAGACTCTTCACGGGCAACAACCCGGCGGAAGGGCTGCGCGACGAAATCGATTGAAGCCCATTCCGGGCCGGGCCCACCCCGCACGCATCCTCACGCGGGAGGCCCCATTCTGCCCTAACCCATGTCCGATTCCGTTCAAAGCGTCTCCCTCAATCCGAGTGCCTACAACGTCGCCCTGGCGATGGCGCTCCTATGGACCTGGCGGCCGGGGCGCGACATCCACGCCCTGCTGCGAGTGCTCGGCCTGAATCGCGCCGACGGCCGTGCCTTCATCCTGGACGACGTCAAGCAGGCCTTCCAGGCGCTGCGTGGCCACGGCGTGCTGCTCGATCAGCCCGGCCGGGACGGCTACGTCCGCCTGCACGACAAACTGCGCGTGCCGCTGTATCGCAAACTCCTCGAAACCTACCCCGGCCCGGCCCTGCGCGACATCCTGTTCGCCTTCGTCGGCTATCACCCAAATCAGCGCAACTATTACTGGACGCTGGGCCAGGCCAGCACGGTCGCCCTACTGCGTCTGGCACTGCTGAGCGGATTGCCGGAGGCTGAATTCAAGCGCATCGCCCAGTCGGTCCAGAACGGTCAGAGTGACTGGGATGGCCTGCTGCACGCGGCGATTTTCGATGGCTTCGACGCCGCCTCGTTCCAGCGCATAGCGACTCAGCTTCGCTGGGAACTGCTCTACCGCGCAGTGACGCAGACGACCGAACTCTGGCGTGTGGACATGGCCTTGCCCTGCGACCTGGCGGTGACGTTGTTCGATGCCGATCCCGGCCCACTGCCGCCGGTGTTGCGCCTGGCGCTGGCCGACCTGTTTCTGTTGCGCGGCGACGCGACCCGGTTGTCGCGCGCGCTGGAGGGGCTGGACAATGCCGCCGCCCAGGGGCTGCGTGCCGCCCTGGTCTGCCAGCAGGGCCACTACGGGCAAGCGCAAATGGAATTCGAAGCCGCGCTCAAGTTGCGCCAGGTCGAGACCGGCACGCGTAAGCGCAACCTGCCCACGGAACTGACCTGGTTCTACCCGCTGACCCTGATTGCCCAGCAGACGCCCAAGCACCTGGAATTGGCGCGCAAGTTCTGCGTGGGCGAGTCCGGGCGGCGCGATCCCAGCGCCTACGATGCCTGGGGCGTTTGGGGACACGCAATCTCCGTGCGCCTGGGCGATGTCCCTGTGGACGCCGATGCCTTTTTCTCCGCCCCTGGGTATGGCGATTATCGGCCGCCGCCCGGCTGGCGCGACCTCTGGCGCCTGTTGCTCGTGGCCTGGCTGGGTCCGGATACGCTAGGCGCCAGCGACAAGCGAAGCAAGCAGGGCGAAGAACTCGCGCGCCGCGTGCGCGACCATCTGCTTCGTGTCCGCCTGGATTGGCTGGTGGGCCAGGTCGAGGCGGCACAGGAAGTGCTGCGCGGCAACGAGGCGCCCCCCGGGTTTTTCGTGGCCGCGAGCGGCGAGACATGGCGCGAGGTGCTGGCCACCCTGCGCAGCCTCTCGGGCGAGGGCGAGGTGGCCGCGCGCGGTGGCGGCACGCGCATCCTCTGGGCGCTGGCGCTGGGAGCGGAGGGCGCGCTGCTCGACATCTCCGCGCTGGAACAGAAGCAGGGCGTGCGCGGCTGGGGCAAGGCGAAGCCGCTGTCGTTCACCAGGATCGCCGGCAACGATCAGCTACCGCCGTGGGACGCGAAAGTGGCGCGCACCCTGAAGCAGGATCGCGCCTACGCAAACCGTTTTCATTTGGACCGCGCCGCGGCCATCTCCGCCCTGATAGGTCATCCCGCCGTGATTCTGGAGGAGGCGCCGGAGCGTTTGATCGAACTGGTGGAAGGCACGCCGACGCTGGAGGTGGTGCGCGAGGGCGAGCACTACCGCATGCGAGTCACGCCCGCGCCGCATCCGGACCCGGCCGGCGAATACGCCTATCACGAAACCGCCGATGCCCGGCGCGAGGCGGATGCTCTGCGCCAGATCAGCGTGCTACAGGTCTCGCCGCAACGCTTCCAGGTCATCCGTCTGACCGCGACGCAACGCCGCGCAGCCCTCCTGGTCTCCGGGCACTTCAAGGTGCCCGCCACGGCGCAGGAGGAATTGAAACAATCCATGGCCGTACTGGCGCGGCATTTCCAGGTGCACAGCGACGCGCCCCAAGTTGCGCGCGAAGTCGTGGCGGATGCGCGCCTGCACGCGGAACTCTCGCCTAACGGCGAAGACCTGCTCTTGCGTCTGGTGGTGGCGCCGCTGGGCGGCGAGGGGCCGCGTCTTCCGCCCGCCAGCGGGCGCGCTCGCATCATGGCGGTGATCGGCGAGGAGGCCGTGGGTACGCAGCGTGATCTGAACGCGGAGCGCGCCTACCTGGATGCCGTGCTCGACGCGCTGTCCTTCCTGGAAGACCCGGAGATTCAGGGGGCTTGCGAATGGCTGGTGAGCGACCCGGAACAAGCGCTGGCGATGGTGGAGATCCTGCCCGGCTTGCCCGCCGTGGCAGCCGTGGAGTGGCCCAAGGGCAAGCCCGTGCGGGTGGTGCGCGTCGATGCCGCGCAACTGGGCCTGGTCGTCAGTGCCGAGCGCGACTGGTTCCGGATCGGCGGCCAGGCTACCCTGGACGACGGGTTGGTGCTGGCCTTCGAGGCGCTGCTCGACGCTGCTCGTCAAAAGAGCCGCTTCATCCCCATGGGCGACGGCGTCTACGCCGCGCTCACGCAGAACCTCAAGGACCGCCTGGCCGATCTGGCCGCCGTGGTGGAGACGGACAAGCACGGCGCGCGCATCCCGCAGATCGCCGCGGCCTGGGCCGACGAAGCCCTGGAAGGCATGACGGTGACGCGGGACGCCGAATTCCGCGATGCCCTCGCGCGCCTGTGCGCGGCGCAGGGCGAAACGCCCGGGCTGCCCGGGAGCCTGCAAGCCGAGTTGCGCCCCTACCAGGAAGACGGCTACCACTGGGCCATGCGTCTGGCCAGCGCCGGGCTGGGGGGCTGCCTGGCCGACGATATGGGCCTGGGCAAGACCTTGCAGGCCCTGGCCGTGATGCTCGCGCGCGGGGCCGAGGGGCCTGCCCTGGTGATCGCGCCCACTTCGGTGTGCGGCAACTGGCTGGCGGAAGCCCGGCGCTTCGCGCCCAGCCTGAATGCGCAGATCTATGGCGAAGGGGAGCGCGAAACCCTGATCGCGGATGCCGGCCCCATGGACGTGGTGATCGTCTCCTACACCCTGGTGATGCAGGCGAAGGAGCGCTTCGCCGGGCGCACCTGGCACACGCTGATCGCCGACGAGGCGCAGGCAATCAAGAACGCCAGCGCCAAGCGCTCACAGGCGGTGTTCGATCTGGACGCCGGTTTTCGCCTGGCGTTGTCCGGCACGCCGGTGGAAAACCGCCTTTCCGAACTCTGGTCGATCATGCGCTTTGTCAACCCCGGCTTGCTGGGCACGCTCGCGCGCTTCACCGAACGCTTCGCCAACCCGATCGAGCGCAGCCGCTCGCGCGAGGCACAGCATTTGCTGCGCCGCCTGATCGCCCCCTTCGTGTTGCGCCGCGTCAAGTCGGAGGTGTTGCAGGAATTGCCTCCGCGCACCGAACTCAACCTGTTGATCGAACCCGAACCGCACGAAGCCGCGCATTACGAGGCTCTGCGCCGCCAGGCCCTGGCCGAAGCCGGGCGGGCGCTGGCCAGTGGCGCGCCGGGCGAGGCCAGGCTGAACATCCTGGCCCAGCTCACCCGGCTGCGTCGCGCCGCGTGCGACCCGCGCCTGACCACCCCGGAAATCAAGCTGCCCGGCGCCAAAGTGACGGCCTTCGCGGAACTCGCCGCCGAACTCGTCGCCAACGGCCACAAGGCCCTGGTGTTCAGCCAGTTCGTCGATTTCCTCACCTTGCTGCGCGCGCCGCTCGACGCCGCCGGCATCCCTTACCAATACCTCGACGGCGCCACTCCGGCCGCCGAGCGCACGAGGCGGGTGGCCGCCTTCCAGGGGGGCGAGGGCGACTTGTTCCTGATTTCCCTGAAAGCCGGCGGTTTCGGCCTCAACCTCACCGCCGCCGACTACGTGGTCATCACCGACCCCTGGTGGAACCCCGCCGCCGAGGATCAGGCCATGGGCCGTGCGCACCGCTTGGGTCAGCAGCGTCCAGTGACTGTCTACCGCCTGGTCGGGCGCGGCACGATCGAGGAACGCATCGTCGACCTACACCACGACAAGCGCGCCCTGGCCGAAGGCGTGCTCTCCGGCGAAGAAACCACTGCGCTGCCGTCGAGCGACGACCTGATCGCGTTGATGCGGGGCTAGAGAGGCGCATGCCCTCATCCCCGGCCCTTCCCCCTCCGGGGGAAGGGGGTAGAACCCTCTCTCTTCGGGAGAGGGCAGGGTGAGGCAGATCGGTGGTAAACCAAATGGTTCCGACTACTTCCTTAATACCTTTGCTCAGCCGGCGCCCGTGCGCCACCTGCCCGCATGGGCACGCTCAGCGGATTATGCTCAGGCCTTCACCGGCCGTTTCCCCAGCTTTCTTTGCAGGGTGCGGCGGTGCATCTTCAGGGCGCGGGCGGTGGCGGAGAGGTTGCCCTCGTTTTCCGCCAGGACTTTCTGGATGTGCTCCCATTCCAGGCGATCCACCGACATCGGTTCCACCGACGTCATGACTTCCGCATCGCCCGACTCGCGTCCGAGCGCGGCCAGGATTTCTTCCACCCCGGCCGGCTTCGCCAGGTAGTGCACCGCGCCCAGCTTGATCGCCTCCACCGCGGTGGCGATGCTGGCATAGCCGGTGAGCAGGAGGATGCGCAGCTCCGGTTGGGCGACTTTCAGCGGCGCGATCAGACGCAGGCCGGAATCCGCGGCCAGGCGCAGATCCAGCACCGCAGCGTCGAAGTCGGCCAGGGCCGCCAGGGCCAGGGCGGTTTCCGCGTCCCGCGCCAGATCCACCCGATGGCCACGTCGCCGCAGCGCGCGCGCCAGCGCCTGCGCGAACACCGGGTCGTCGTCCACCAGCAGCATGCGCCAGCCGTTCATAGCCCCCCCGCCACGGGCAGAAACACCCGTGCCACGGCGCCGCCTTCGCCGCGATCGGCCAGTTCCAGACGGCCCCCCATATGGGTCAAGGCCGCGCGGGCGAGTTCCAGTCCGACCCCCCAGCCGCCGGGCTTGTCCCTGCCCCTTTCGCCCGCCAGGCCCGGGCCGCTGTCGATCACCTCGATGACCAGTCGGTCGCCGCCGGGATGGGCCAGGAGATGGGCGCGCACCCGGATCGCCTCGGGCGAGACGTCCGCCGCGTTGTTGAGCAGGGTCATCAGTACCGCCCTCAGGCCGGGATCGTGGGCGCGCTCGGGCAGGTCGGCCGTAACATCGAGGCGCACGCAGGCTTCCGGGCGCAGCAAGCCCCAATGCTCGATCTCGCGCGCCAGCCATTCCGCGGTCGGCATGCAAGGCGCTTCCGCGGCAACGCGCGCGCGCGCCGCGTCTCCCAGGCGGGCGAGCACCTGGCGCATGCGGCTACTTTGCTCTGCCAGCAAGGCCAGCGGCGCATCCAGTTCATCGTCCCCCGCGTAGTCCCGCCTCAGGTCGTCCAGCGTAAGGCGCAGCGAGGCCAGTGGCGTGGCCAGGTCGTGGGCGGCCGCGGCGGCCTGGACGCCCAGCGCGAACAGGTGTTCGTCGCGCAGGCGCGACTCCCGCGCCTGCGCCAGCTGCGCGTCGCGCTGGCGTAGCGCCGCGGCCAGGCGTCCGGCGAAGGCCGCCACCAGCGTCGCGGTGAGCAGGAAATTCAGCCACATGCCGCGCAGGTGCAGATCCACCGCGGCCTCGGCCGAGACCTGAAGGACCAGAGGCCGGTAATGCCCCATCAGCAGCGTATAGAGCCCGGCCACCCAGAGCGCCATGGCCCAGGCATGGGGCGCGGGCAGCGTGACGGCGGCAAGGATCAGCGGTACCAGCAACAAAGAGATGCAGGGGTTGGCATAGCCGCCGGTGAGGTAGACCAGGGCGGCGACCAGGGCGGCGTCGGCGGCGAGGTGCAAGGCCAGTTCGAGCGTCCCGCCCGCGCGCCGTCGTGCCCAGGCCACCGCGTTGAGCAGGGCGTGAAGCAGCAGGATCAGGAGCAGGGTGGCCATTGGCAGGCGCGCGTGCAGACTGAACTGGGCCAGCAAGATGGCCAACGACTCGCCCAGGATCAAGGCCAGGCGCGTCAGCATCAGGCGCACCTGCGCCTCGCGCGGCAGATCCTCGAACCAGGCGGAGAAATGGAGACGGGGCCAGGAAAACATGCGCGAATTCTAGCCGTGGGCGGGACCACCGGCCTGCGACAACCTGTCGCATTCCTCGACCGGCGGCGCAAGGCTAAGATGTGCGCGCTTACATACGTGCAAACGTCTTCCGGCCCGCCCCGCGCGGGCCATTTTTTTGGGGTAAGTAAAATATCGTGTGGGATTGGGGGGCGCGATACGCAAAGTTGCGGGCCGGGTGTGTGATTGGGTTTCCATGCTTGGTGGGTGGGTACCATGCCATCAAAGCCGACCCAACACGCGCGGTATCCCTAACCGAGTTAAGGGATACCCACCCCAGGAGGGCAGGCGTGTTGAAGCAGCACTGGCGAGGCCTTCCCCGTAGCGCTGGCATCCTTGCCGGCGTCTTTGAAAACAGCCGGCTGCAAGCCGGCGCTACAGAACCGCGATTATTTCTCTTTGAATCAACGGGTTGCCGCGCGCACGGACGTTCCCCGCTTGCGCCCACTCGCGGGCGGGCGCCGTTCGCATCGTGCGGACCGAGGACGGTGCTCCCGTTCCTCTTCCTGTTCCTCGTTCCCGAGGTCGCCCCACCTGAGCCGTCCGCAATTTTGATCACGATCAAGCAGCCCGACGGAATGTCGTCCTGGAAGTTCCGCATCCAACGGTAATTGATGCAAACGCATCACGCAGCTAGGCCGTCTGTACCCCATGCTGTCGACGGGTGTCTTCTCAGGGATAGCTGGGTAGTCGCCGCGTGTACTGGTCAATTCCCGATAGAACGTAATAAGGAGACATAAAATGTTGGCTTCCAGGGTTTTTTCATTAATAAGAATAGGGCTTCTGGCCCTGGCAGTCGGCGGACTCGCCGGCTGCGGAGGTAGCGGTAGCGATGGGGCCAACGGCACCAACGGTACCAATGGCACTAACGGCAGCAACGGCAGCAACGGCACCAACGGAATCAACGGCATTATCCCGGCCAGCAGCATGTCCGCCGCTCAGTGGATGGCGCTCAAGCCGAAGATCAGTGCCAGTGACATCAAGATCGACATGAACGGCGGCAAGCCGATCATCACCTTCAAAGTCAGCGACAGCGTCACCGGCCTTCCGGTCATCGGTCTGGGCGGTCAATACCAGGCCAACATGACCACCACCACGCCGACGCCCGCTAGCGCAGCACTGGTTCCCACCACCTACAACATCTCCTTCACTGTCGCCAAGTTGGTACCTGGCGTAGCTTGCACGCAGATAAGCGCATCGGGCGGAACCCCGGCTGGCTGTGGCGGCCCGAGCAAGTGGGTCAACTATCTCGTGAGCAATCCCGGCACGGCGGCTCCCGCAGGATTCCCGGCAGCTCTGGCATACCTGGGGGTCGGCAACTATCCAAGCGCAGACTCTGCCGGAGCAATCGTGGATAACGGTGACGGTACCTATAAGTACACCTTCTATCGCAACCTCAACGATATGGCGGCCTTCGTCGCTGCGTTGACCGACGACGCTACTCACCTGAAGGCGGATCTCGGCGACGTGAGCTACCAGCCGACCCTGACCCACCGCCTGGGTATCATCATCAGCGGCAGCCAGCCCGGCACCGGCAGCAACACGCCTGACCACTCGACCAGCAGCGTCGCAGCCGTGCCCCTGGTCTACACCTTCAATACCGCCTACGATTTCATTCCCGCTACTGGGAAAACTGTGGTTGCCGGTACGGATACCACGCGCAATATCGTCATGAAGGACGCTTGCGGCGATTGCCACAACGGCAAGGGCATAGGCCACGCCAGCACGAATGCTCTGGCTCCCGGCATGACCATCGGTCGCAACGACCCGGTTCTGTGCGTGACCTGTCACACCGACCAGACCAAGTATGGTTTCGTCAATGGTAGCGGCACCACCAACGCCGCTGGCTATACCACCTACTACACGCAGAACACCACCGAAGGCGGCAATGCGGTGCGCGGTTCGGCGTTCGACTTCCCGCGCATGATCCACCAGACCCACATGGGTGCGGATCTGCCCGTGGGCACGCTCAACCTGAACAACCATTGCAACACCACGACTGGTGCGAACCTCGCGCAGTGCTTGAACAAGGTCGGCTACCCGCAAGAAATTACCAACTGCGCCCAGTGCCACGGTGGCACGAAATCCAGCAATGTTGCCGCACGCAAGACCACTGATGGCGACAACTGGCTGAATGTGCCCAGCCGCAAGGCCTGCGGCGCCTGCCATAACGGCATCGACTTCGGTACCGGCCTGGGCACGACCGTCGCTGGAGCTTCTACCGGCCACGCAGGTGGCGCGTACCAGGATGACAGCGCTTGTTCCTTCTGCCACTCTGGCGACACGAATGGCTTGAAGCCGATCGCAGTCGTCCACCGCAGTGTCACGCCGCAGACGCTCAACCCGACCACACAGGCCGGTGTCAAAAACGTCGCCTACGTCGTCAGCCGCGCCACGGTGACCGCCGGCATTCCGTCGATCGACTTCAGCATCAAGATCAACGGCAGCAACGTGACTTCGCTGACCGCGCCGACTTTGGCGAATGGTGGCCTGGTGAAGGATACCTGGACCGGCAAGACCGCCGTGCACAGCTCCTATGACCCGTTCACCGGCAAGGTCGCAACCTCCGCCAACAATACCAGCAGTGCTACTTCGCTGGTCGGCGGTCCGAGCTTCTATGTCGCCTTCGCCGTGCCGCAGGATGGCATCGCCACCCCGTCCGACTTCAACGCCACCGCTTCCGCACCGCTCATCAACCTGCTGGTGGCTGCCGGAACTTCGCCGAGCGCCGGTACGATCGTGTGCGCGGCTGGCGGTGCCACCACCCTGGCGGCTTGCCCGGCGGGCGTCTACACCGCCACCCTGACCGGTGACACCGTGGGTCAGCCGCTGCCGGCCGACTGGAACGCTGCGACCGGCGCGCTGGTTAGCTCGAAGCCCAACGCGACCACCAAGCTGTACACGACCACCTACTACGGCAGTACCCTGTATGGCGGCGCGACTCAGGCGACCGAGACCAATCCTGTGTCCCACGCCGGTCTGGGCTACCTCATCAACCCGAGCCCGATCAAGCTGCCGACCACGGCGACCATGGTTACCGCTGCGATGATAGGCGGTTTCACCCAGACCAATCTGACCGACGCGGCCCAACAGGCTTACTATCCCTATACCACGGCGGTCTACAACACCGCCGCGGGACTGGGACATCCCACCACCTCGACCTACACCACGGCGGGCACGTCTCCCAATGCCGCGGCTGGCGCGTCGGGCGGACTCGTAATCAATACTCCGACGCCGGTGTTGGTGGCAACGGGCTACACGGGTCGTCGTACCCTGGTATCGGGAGCGGCCTGCAACACATGCCATTCTCAGCTTGGCACGTCGCCTTCCTTCCATAGCGGCGCTCGCAACGACCCGACGACTTGTGCCTTCTGTCATACCCCCAACCGTAACAGCAACCCCTGGGTGATTGACTCGACGGCCTTCGTTCACGCCTTGCACGGCACCAGCAAGCGCAGCAATGCCTTTACCTGGCAGAGCAGCATGGGTACGAATATTCTGTATCCGGGTGTGCTGATGAACTGTGTGGACTGCCACGTTTCCGGCGCGTTCGACTACTCCACCGCCGCGACCGCGACCGTACTGCGCAATCGTCTGCCGCGCACGGCTGTGACTGGTTCGTTCAGCGTGAACCAGTTCGTGACGACCGGCGGGGTGGCTAACCCGGCCCCGACCACGGACGCCAACGTGGTAGTGAACCTGGTTGCCGACGCCACGATCCAGCAGGCCAGCCCGCTGTTCAATTATGGCCAGAGCGGTGCGGGTACCTCGGTCATCGCCGGTGCTGGCGACTACAGGAACTACGGCAATGCCTTCAGCTTCACGCCCCTGGGCGCAGTGGTACCTGGTGTCGTGAGTAGCGGTACGGGAACGGTGGCTCCGGCACACATCGCCGTTCTGGCTGGTGGCGAGATCCTCAATGCCGACAATGCCACGCTGATGAATTCGCCGACGGCTGCGGCCTGCTTCAGCTGCCACGACTCGGATGCCGCCACCGCTCACATGCGCAGCAATGGCGGCTCCATCCTGGCGACCCGTGCGGCAGTCAAGGCCGCCAACGGCTCGCTGATCAGCAACGAAGCCTGCCTGACTTGCCACGGCAAGGGTACTGGCACCTATGACATCAATGTGGTGCACCACAACTGATGTTGGCTTGATCTGCGGCACCGGGGTGCGAGCACCCCGGTAAGCCTAGCCGCTTTAGCCCACTTCGCCCGGATGCGGCAACGCATCCGGGTTTTTCCATGGTGCTGGCAGCCAGATAAACGCACTGGTTAGACAGCGAAACATCCACTCAGTACATTACTGGAGAATTGAATGAATCGCGGTAATTTCAAACTCATGGTCATGCTCGTCAGCCTGCTGCTCGGCGCGGGCCCGTCACTGGCTAACGACCCGGTAGCCTCGCAACCCGGCAAATCGCCACCGTCGAAATACCGGCATGCCCATGCCAAGTACAAACTGGTTAACATTAACGCCGCCAGCAAGTCCGAATTGATGAAATTGCCCGGCATTCACGCCGCCGAGGCGGATCGGATCATTGCTGGCCGCCCTTTTGGCAGCAAGGCCTGGCTGGTCACAAAATTGATCATTACGGAGGCGGTGTATGACGGCCTCAAGGATCGCGTCGTCGCCAAGCAGGATAAGCAGACCCTGGATATTCTGCTCAAGCGCAATAACACCGTTGCGGCAAAAGCCGCACCTAATTCAGCGCCCAAGAAATAGTCGTGCCGGGCGGTCGCGAAGCCCTGAATTTATTGAGTGGCATCGGTCGGTGTGGCGGATAAAACGGATTTGTGAACCATCGCGTACCTTATAATCCCCGGGCGATGCATTGATGTGATGACCCGAAGGGCAACGAAGTCCGGTCTGGTGTTCCCACTCGATCCTGGGGGAGAGAGTACAATCGCGCGATCCGGACGGCTGGCCCGATGGTGTATCTGGTATGTGGATGTTGTTATGAAATCGACGGAGATGAGCATGAACTTCCGGTTGGCTGGAGCGGCACTGCTGCTGACATTGGCATTGACGGGATGTGGCGGCGGGGGCAGTGGGTCAGGTGGGAACAGCGTCATTCCTGTGAGCGCCGCCCAGACAGGCGCGACCATCACCGGCGTAACGGTGGCCAGCCCGCCGGTCGTGACCTTCGTTGTCAAAGATTCCGCTGGCAATCCGGTCACCGGCCTGAAGTTATATGATGCAGCGGATACCTCCGCCTGCAAAGGCGCCAACGTCACTTTCGCCATCGCCAAGTTCGACGGCGACAACTGGCAGAACCTGATCTCGCGGCAGAGATATGTGGCGGACGATCTGTCCAATCCGGCTGCGCCGAAATATGCCGTCATCGAAGGCACGACCGACCCGAAACCGACGGCCACCCTCACCAATACTGATCCGACCCATCCGGTCGTGGGCAGCCTGGAAGAAAGCAGCGGCGTCTACACCTACCGCTTCGCCATCGATGTCACGACCCCGCTGCTGATGGCCAACGCGGTCGATCAGCGCAATGTTTCTCTCGGGCGGGTCGCCAACAATGGCAACCTGGCCGTCAAGGACGGCGCGACGCTGCACCGTGTCGCGCTCCAGTTGTGTTACGTGGACCCGTTGACCCAGCAGGCGGTAAAGGTCAACCCCTACGTGGATTTCACGCTCGACGGCGCGGGCAAGGGCGTGATCAATACGGACACTCATGGGGTGCCGTCCGCCTTGCGCAAGGTGGTGGACCGGGCCTCCTGCAACGAGTGCCATCAGAATCTGGCGCTACACGGCGGTGGCCGCATCGATCCGAATTACTGCGTGATGTGCCACAACCCGGGTAGTCGTGACTACGCGACAGGCAATCTCATCGACCTCAAGCTGATGGTGCACAAATTCCACATGGGCCGGCGTCTGACCCAGGACTATGCGGTGCAATCGGCTGTGGCGCGCAAGAATACCGGCGGTATGATCACCGGGATGCTGTATCCCCAGGATCAACGCAACTGCGTGAAGTGCCATGACGGCTCGGCAACGGCCGTCCATCCGACCGCGCAGGGTGACAACTGGCAAGGCAAGGCGAGCAAGAATGCCTGCTGGGCCTGCCACGACGACTACAAGACGCCGGGCTCCAAATGGCAACTGGCGCATGCCAGCTATTCTGCCTTCATTTCGCCAAGCATCGCCAATCCGGATGCCACGCCGGATATCTACTGCCGCTCTTGCCATACTCAGGGTGGAACCTTGGCACCGCCGGTAGCCAAGTCGCATGCGATCACGGAACTTGGTCTGAGCGCGAATTACCAGCTCAACATCCATGGCATCACCAGGAACGCCAACAACACCTTGACGGTGGAGTACTCGGTAAGCAACCCGGCCACGAGCAGCACCTACGATATCCAAAGCTCGCAGTACAGCTACATCACGGGTGCCACCACCACGAAGACCTTTGCCGGCCTGAACCTCCTGTTCGCCTGGGGCGACTACTCGAACGGCGGCCAAGCTCGTGGCCAGCCGATCTCCGTCAACGCCTTGTCCGGCACCAAGCTGGGCAGCGGCAATCACTACTCGCTGACCTCCAGCGTGCTCCCGGCCACGGGCACGGTGACCGTGGCCTTCGTGGGCAATGTCAACCCGCCCGATTCCTTGGGGGCGAGCCTGACGGTGCCGGTGGCCAATGTGACCCAGAATTACGCCATGAGCGGGATCGTGCAAGCCCGGCGGCAGGTAGTCAGCGCCGCCAAGTGCAATGCCTGCCATGGCCAGAACGTCGGCTATACGGACATCACAACCGCCACGCCATCCTTGAGCGGGCATGGCGGCAGCACCGATCCCCAGACCTGCGCGATCTGCCACAACGGCAATCTCGATGCGACCACCTCGAATCTGGTCGCGCATAACGCGGATTCCGGCGACTTCAAGCGCATGATCCATAAGGTGCATAAGGCGCAAGGGACGAACTATCCCGTGATGCCCTCGGCCGCGCTAACGGCCCTGACCTCGACCAGCCGACTCATGCCGGGCGCCATGGTGGGGACCTACACGGGCATCATGAATTGCACGGTCTGCCACGAAGGCACCACCTATTTGACCAGCTCCAGCGTTCTGGGCAGCAGCACCAGCGTCAATGGCGTCGATGCTCTGGATCCCACCCAGAACGGGGTCATCAGTCCCAAGGCCGCCGCCTGCTCGTCCTGCCACACGGACGCAGCAGGTACGGCCATGCGGGACCACATGATCCAGGGCGGAGCCGTATTCGGCACGGTCACCCAGGCGAACGTCGGCACGGTGTTCGAGCAATGCGACGGCTGCCACCTGCCTGGAGCGGTGATGGCGGTGGACAAGGCGCACGGATTGACGAATTAAGGGACTCGCAAGGGACTCGCGGCGCGGACGCCGCGTGCATGATGTATGCCGTTTTGTTGATGAGGATTGGGGAAGTTATGAAATTGACCAGCATCTACGTCGCCGTTGCCATGAGCCTTGCCTTGGGCGCGTGCCACGGCGGGAAGTCGGAGATCGCGTCTGGCGAAGCCGTTAAGGTGAATGGCCAGGCGATCAGCGTGGCCGAGTTGAACGAAAAATCGGGTAATGCGCACACCGATGCCAAGACGTCCGTTCCAGGGCCGATATTGAAGATGACGATCGAAACCGAGTTGCTACGCCAGGCGGCGGTCCAGGAAAAGCTGGACGTGGACGCCGACGTGCACGCGAGAATCGCCAATTCGACCCGGATGATCCTGGCCACGGCCTATATGCAAAAGCAATTGGCCGCGATCGCCAAGCCGGGCGACGCCGATGTTGCTGCTTATTTCAACCAGAATCCGGAACGTTTTGCGCAGCGCCAGCAATACCAGTTCCAGGAGTTCAGCATCCAGCCGCCAGCAGGCAAGGCCTCTGAGGTTCAAGCGCTGGCGGCCAAGGTGAAGAGCCCGGATGAACTGGAGAAATGGCTGGCAGCGAACAATATTCCGCACAGCAGCACGCCCGCGACGACGACCGGGGACCAGTTACCCGACGCGGTAATGCAGAAGCTCAAGGGCGTGAAGGCTGGGGGGAGTGTCGTCCTGGGCGACGGCAAACAGTTGAATGTGGTGTTCGTTCTCTCCGAACAGCCGCAGCCGATGTTGTTGGCGCAGGCTTCGGCCGCGATCACGAATCAATTGTGGGACAAGCGCAAACGCGAGACCCTGGAAAAGATGATGAAGCAGCTCCACGACAAGGCAAAGATCGAGTATGTGGCGCCCTTCACGGAAAACGGTTTTTCCGCCCCCGCAACCCCGCATTGACCGGCCGCGGCTCTTTGCCGGCAGGGTTTCACCGTGTACTCTGATGCCGTCTAGGCGAACCGAATTGGGACTTAAGCGCATGTTTAAAAAACTTGTGAAATCAGGGGTGATCGGTGTCGCCCTGTTGTTCATGGCAACCCTGGCTCCTTCGGCGGCAGCGGAGGACGAGGTCAAGGCTGCGGATGAGGTCAAGGCGGTCGTGGAGATCGACTTGAAGAACCCACCGCTGCCCAAGACGCTGGAGGAAAAAGCGACCCGGATCGAGCTGCTCTCGAAGCAGAAGTTCAAGGACGCCCAGACCTGCGTGGGCTGTCACGACGAACAATACGAGTACCCCGTGTTCGCGCTGTTCAAGACCAAGCATGCCGTGGTGGCGGACCCGCGTAGCCCGATGGCCAACCAGCAGTGCGAGAGTTGCCACGGGCCGGGAACCATGCACGTCAAGGCGAAGAAGCAGGGCAAACGCTCCGGCACGATCATCAACTTCGGCAAGAAATCCTGGACCCCAGTCAAGCAGCAGAACGATATGTGTTTGGCCTGCCACCAGACCCATGAGCGCATCGAATGGCGCGGCAGCAAGCACGATTTCAATGGGCTGGCCTGCACTTCCTGCCACAAGATTCACGTGGCTCGCGACCCCATCCTGGACCGTGAGCAGCAAGCCCGCGTCTGCGCCAACTGCCACGTCGACAAGCAGGCCAAGTTCTTCCAGCTGTCCCACCACCCGGTGCGGGAAGGGCAGATGGCCTGTAGCGAATGCCATAACGTCCACGGGGAAGATGGCAGCGGGCTGATGGTGAAGGCCAACACGCGCGCGAAGTGCGTCTCCTGTCATGCCGAGAAGCGCGGCCCCTTCCTTTGGGAGCATGCGCCCGCTGCCGAGGATTGCACCCTTTGCCACGATCCCCACGGCTCCAACCAGCCGGCCTTGCTGAAGAAGCGCGCGCCGCAGTTGTGCCAGGAGTGCCATGACCCCGCGGGCCACCCCGGCGGCAGTTACGGCGGCGCCAGTCTTGCTGCGGGCAGCTTTTATCTCCAGGCCAAGGGCTGCACCAACTGCCACTCGGCGGTTCACGGCTCGAACCACCCGGCCGGCATGACGCTGTTGCGATGAGCGCGGCGCAGCCCAGATGATCGAAACGATGAACCGCCATTCCCGAAGCGTGTCGAGGAACAAGCCCATGTCTGATCACAAACACACCCTGCTATACACGCTGATTCTGGCCGCGCTCATGCTGCCGATCACGGCCGAGGCGGCGAAGAAATCCGCCGATGGAGACGGTCCCGCCGCCTGCGACGACTGCCCCGACTACAGCGGTTGGTCCGGCTGGGTGGAAGGTGGCCTGGGCGTGCAGTCGGATGACGACTACCACTTCGGCCGCTATACCGGCCGCGAGAGCCGGGGCGGCACGGTCAATGCCGCGGGCGATGTGCGCTATCGCGCCAAGGACGGCCACTATGCCGACATCAAGGCGGTGGACCTCGGGCTCACGTCGCGCGACTTGCAAGTGGATGGCGGCGTGCAGGGTAAATACGGCGCTGCCTTCGAATACGATCAAATTCCCAATTACCGCATCCAGGATGCCTACACCCCCTTCCAGGGCGTCGGCACACTGCCGGCGGGCTGGATGGCCGGTGGCAACACCGGCGCCATGACCGGCCTGGCGGCCGCGCTGACGCAAACCCCGCTCAAGACCCAGCGTGATCGCACCGGGGTCAAGTTCGACTACATCCCGGTCACGGACTGGGCCGTCAACGGGTATTTCCGCCATGAGAAGAAGGACGGCACCCGAGACGTGGGCGCCGGCTTCGGTTTCGGCTCGATTTCCGTCCTCGCCGTCCCCATCGATTACCAGACCGACGACTTCGGCGTGACCGTGGGCTACAAGGGCCGCAAGCTGCAAGGGCAACTCGCTTATACGGGTTCGCTGTTCAAGAACGGCAATGCCGCGATCACCTTCGCCAACCCCTATTCGACGCCGGTGGCCACGGGCGCAATCGCCGAGGCGCCGGACAATCAGTCGCATCAGCTGAGCGGCCTGCTGGGCTACCAGCTGTCGGAGAGCACCCGCATCGGTGCGAACCTGGCCGTCGGCCGCATGACCCAGAACCAGGCTTTCCTGTCTCCAGCCTATGGCTCGCCCGCGACGGGTAGCCTCGATGGCCGCGTGGACACGACCCAGGCCAAGGTCGACATCAGTTCCCGCCCCGCCCTGCGCTGGCAACTGAATGCCAGTTACAGCTACAGCAATCGCGACGACAAGACCGCCGTCCATTCCTACCAGGACGTGATCACGGACGCCTATCAAAGCTACTATCCGGGGACTTCCACCCCGATCACGCGCGGCAACCGCCCCTACAGTTTCGAGCAGCGATTGCTGCGCACCAGCGCGGCCTATGTTCTGCCCCAGGGGGCGAACCTTTCCGCGGGCTTCGACGATAACCGGATGAATCGCAGCTACCAGCCGGTTCAGGAGACCGATGATCGGACGCTGTGGACCAAGCTCAAGCTGCATCCGACCGAGTCGATCGAGGCCACGCTGAAGTATTCCTATTCGACACGTAGCGCCTCCGCCTACGCCACATCCTCGGCAGCCGCGGCGTTCCAGAACCCGTTGTTCCCGGAGTCCGGCGTGGGCAACGCCAATCCCCTGATGACCGCCTTCGAGTACGCGAACCGCCGCCGCGACAAGGTGGGCGTCGAGGTTTCCGCCAGCCCGCTGCCCAATCTCTCGCTGGATCTCAGCGTCGACTACTATCGGGACGATTATCCCGATACGGTGCTGGGCCTGAACAATGCCAAAGGGACCAGCGTTACGCCAAGCGCCACCTACGTCTTCAGCGAACGCCTGTCGACTTCCCTCTACTACGCTTACGAGAAGCTCGATTCCGGCCAGGCCAGCAGTTACTGGATGACCGCACCGGCGACGAGCACACTCTGGGCGGAGTCCGACAGCAACCTGACCCAGACGGTGGGCCTGAGCCTCACCTGGAAGGCGATCCCCAAGAAGCTCGATCTGAGCGCGGATGTGGCGTATTCCGACTTTACCGGCAAGATTCACTATGTCGGCACGACCGACCTGCCGGATCTGGGCTCCAGAATGTCGTCCATCGGCATCCATGGAACCTACAAGCTGAAGGATCAGCTTTCCTTGCGCGCCGGCTATCGCTACGAGAAATACACGCAGTCCGACTGGGCCAAGAGTGGCGCGGCTTCCACCCTGCCGCAACTGCTCTCGCTGGGCACGGCCCCGCAGAACGGCGAAACCAGCCTGGTGACGGTATCCTTGCGTTACGACTTCAAATAAGCCGGGTTTGCGGGAGGGGCTCCCGGCCGCAAATGCGAGAGGCGCGGATTCTTACTCATTCGGACGGAGGTGGTTATCATGTTGAACCGGACTTTGGCGTTGATCGCGTTGGTTCTTTCGCCACTCGCGCTCGCGGGGGAATTGACTCAGAACTCCGAACTGGTCCAGACCTGTGGCGCATGCCATGGCGTCGATGGGAATACGCTCCTGCCCATCGCGCCCAATCTGGCCGGTCAGGTTCCCGGATATCTGTTGTACGAATTGAATGCGTACAAATCCCATAATCGCATGGACGATTTCATGGGCGCTTTTGTGGATCCGCTCACGGACGAGGATATTTCCAGGTTGGTGGTGTATTACACCAAGCAGAAATTCGTTCCCTTCATCCCCGCGGAGCAGGTCGATCCTGTTTTGGTGGCCCATGGCGCCTTGTTATACAAGAGGGAGATCAAGAAGGTGGGCCTCTCCTGTGCGGATTGCCATGGCGAATCCGCGGAAGGCGTGGAGAACCGGGTCTTGTTGAAGGACTTTCCGCGCCTGGCCGGGCAGCCCTACGATTACCTGTTCTCCAACCTGAAGCAATATTCTCAACGCATGAAGCATTTCAGCATGCTGGGAATGAAAGTCGCCGCCGCGTCCTTGTCCGATGACGAGATCAAGGCCCTGGCCACCTATCTGTCCAATCTGAAGTAGCAGGGCAGGGCGGGAAAACGGTTTTATCCTGCCTTCCGCCGGATGTTGGGCATTCGGCGGCGCCGGCGTGGCCGGCTCTTCCGCCCTACGCGGGCTTCGGCGGCAAAGCGGGGTGAGTGCGATGTGTGGGGCCGCGGAAACATTCGGGGATTACCGATCATGTGCAACAAGGTCTAGAGTGATGCCCATCCTGTCATTCAAACCCGGAGCTCAGAATGTCCGCGACCCGCGCCTTGCAATGGTGGAACGCTTTCCTGGCCGGCCTGGCCAAGGAGTGGTTCCTCGTTGGCATGATCGGTGCGGTGGTGCTGGCCAGCCTGATTCCTGAGTTGGGCCGGTCCGGTGGCCTCCTGCACGGCGACAAGTTTGCCGATATCGGCATCGCCATCGTCTTCTTCCTGCATGGACTCGGTATTTCCCTGGAAAACCTGAGGGATGGCCTCTCGCGCTGGAGAGTGCATGTCTTCGTACAACTCAGCACATTCGCGATCTTTCCGCTGATCTGGGTCATGGCGTATGCCTTGGTGGGGCATTGGTTGCCGAGGGAGCTGGCGCTGGGGTTCTGCTATCTCTGCGCCCTGCCCTCCACCGTTTCCTCGTCGGTGGCGATGACTGGACTTGCGCGCGGCAACGTGCCGGCCGCCATTTTCAACGCTACCTTATCGGGCCTGCTCGGCATCGTGCTGACGCCGCTGCTGGTGGCAGCCTTCGCCGGAGGCGAGGGGCATGCCCTACCGCTTCTGGACACGGTGCGGGGCATCGCCCGCATGTTGCTGCTCCCCCTGGTGCTCGGCCAGTTGTTGCGCCCGTTGCTGCACCGATGGCACCACCGGAACAAGCGCTACACCAACCTGGTCGATCGCTGGGTCATCCTGATCCTGGTACATACCGCGTTTTCCGATTCCGTGGCTTCGGGGTTGTGGCGTGACAACGGGGTCGGCACGTTGGTCCTGGCTTTTGTCGGGGCGGCGCTGATCCTGGCCCTGGCATTGACTCTGTCCACATGGCTCGCAAGGCGGCTGGGGTTCACGGTGGAAGACGAAATCGCCGCGGTCTTTTGCGGCTCGAAGAAGACCATGGCGTCCGGTGTGCCGATGGCGAAACTCCTGTTTGGCGCCAGCCATTCGCTGGGGCTGATACTGCTGCCCATCATGCTGTACCACCAGATGCAACTATTCGTGTGCTCGATGTTGGCGAACCGCTACGCGAAACGGGCGGCTTGAAATGCGACGCGGCGTGGCACGGCCGACGCGAAATGCGGGCTCAATAGTCCCGCTTGACCTTGAACGCGTTGAGTATGATGTCGCCTGCGACCATACGGGCTCCGTGGCTCAGGGCTTCCAGGATGTCCTGATCGCTCCAGTCCTGGGTGCGCAGGGCGTCGAGTTCTTCCGCGGTCACGTGGTTCGCGTCTTGCACCGACTTCAGCACCCAGGTCAGCAGATTTTTTTCGCGCTCGGGCAGATTGGCGGCAGATGGGTCGGTGTTGGTGGCGGCTACCTGCTCCGGGGTCCAGCCCATCATGTTGATCAACATGCCGGCATTGAACTCGACGCAGTAGATGCACTTCGTGTCTACCGAGACCAGCATCCGGATCGTCGCCAGCAGGGCTCCCGACAGCCTGGGGTGCTGCATGTAATAGCCGATAAATTCGAATTGCTGTTTGAGTAACAGCGGACTCTCGCTCCAGATGGAAAGTGCGTTGGGCACGCCACCGAAGGCGGCTTTCATGTGGTCATACAAGGCGGCGACTTCTCCGCTTGCTGCTTCCGGAGATACTGTTTTCAGCAGGGTCATGGCGTGCTCCTAAAAATGGTTGTGGATGACCACTTCATCCGAGGTCAGCGGGCCGCCGCGCGGGTGCGCCGGCTTCAGCGCTTTGCCGACCACGACGAACATGGCAATGGCATGATCTGACGGCAGGTGGATCAATCTGGCTACGGCATCGAAATCGAAACCGTCCATGGGGCAGCTGTCATAGCCCATTTCCTGTGCCGCCAGCATCAGGGTCTGGGCGGCGATCCCACAGGAGCGCATGGCCTCGTCGCGCTGGGTTTGCTCACGGCCCCGGTAATACTGGTCGATGGCGGACACCATGAGCTCCTGCACCGGCTGGGCCGCCAGGCGCCAATAGCGTTGCGGTTCCTTTTCCCAAGCCTTGACGTCGGCGGTCAGCACGATCAGTAGCGAGGCATCGGTGACCTGCGCCTGATTCCATGCCACTTCCCGGACTCGTTGCCGCAAGGCCGGGTCGGTGACCAGAACGAAACGCCAGTTCTGGATATTGAAGGCAGTAGGGGCCAGCATGGCCAAGCCAAGCAGGCGGTCGATCTCGGCTTGGGTCATGCGGTGTTCAGGGTCGAATACCTTGACGGCACGGCGGGTTTCAATGGCCACGCTTACTCTCATGTGAGACTCCTTTCGGGTTAGGTCGTTTGAGCATCGATCATTACACCAGCTTGCACGTCTGATCATAGATCCGCGCGGCTGCGATGTTGGCCTGTCGCAGCCGTCCCCTGTCGATGCCGCGCTGTTTGTCGGAAATCTTTACAGCTGATCGTGAAGACTTTAGCCCCGACGTGCGCCTTTGGGCGAAGATTTTCCAGCCCCAGAACCCTCGCCGCAACCGCTGAGGTGTCCCGGAAAACGCCAGGAAATACACGAATGGATCGGGGATTTAAAAATACAACATTATGTATTCATTGATTATTTATGGGAAATCCGCGCATATCCGCAAGATTTTTTCCGTCCGGGCACCCCTGTGCAGGGAGCGGCGATCTAGGGAACCCCCTGGCTCCCGCGAAGCAGACTCCGGGGTTGGTCGGGCTGGCGGCCTAGCCGCAGGCGCATGGAATACTGTCGATATTATTTACAGTCGCTCAAGAAACTACTACTTCCGGAACCGAGAAATCTCCCCCCACTAGAATTATTTCATTTCACATCAATGACATGGAATGGTCTCTGCGTGATTGGCACGGAGTTTGCTTATATTGGACACGCTTGATGCGTCGTCCTGATGACAGATGTCGAGAAGTGATCGATGCGCGCACCCGTTAACGAACTGAAAGGAATATCGATGTCCATGTCCACCCGCGCCAAGCGCAGACTTGCAGCCCTGGGCTGCGCCGCCCTCCTTTCCCTGTCCGGGCTCGCCGAGGCGGACCTGATCACCAACGGCAACTTCTCGACGACCAGCGGTTTCGGCCAGGTCGGCTACAACACGACGGTGACGGGCTGGAGCATGGCCACCACTGGGAGTGGCGTCGCCCCGGCGGCCGGCGGTTACACCTTCATATTCGATCCTACCAAGAACGGAACGACAACAGTCAATGGGGTGGCTGTAGCCAGCACAGCGATTGATCAAGGGCAATACGGCGCCCTGTCGCTCTATACCCAGATCACGGCCAGCCCCGCGGGCGGCAACTATATCGCCTCCGACAGTGCCTTCCAGACCGACGCGATCCAGCAGACCGTATCCGGCCTGACCGTCGGACAAAAATATGCGCTCAGCTTCTACTGGGGTGGGGCGCAGCAGACTAATTTTTCCGGCGCCACGACCGATTACTGGACAGCTACCCTGGGCAGCCAGAGCTTCAACACGGCCGTTCTGAGCGATGCCAGCCTGGGCTTCACCGGCTGGCAGCAGGCGACCTTCACCTACACCGCGACCGCGACCTCGGAGGTGCTCTCCTTCCTGGCCACCGGCACCCCGAGTGGTGTGCCGCCCTTCGCCTTGCTCGATGGTGTCACGCTCAACAGCGTCCCCGAACCCGGCAGCCTGGCCCTGCTGGGCATCGGCCTTATCGCCCTTGCCGCCGTGTGGGGCGCGCGCAGGAAGGCACTCTAACGGACATGGCGAGCAAGCCGCTCGCGGATCATGATCGTACTGCCATGTTCGTTTCCTCACTGATGGAACTACCAGCCAACCGACTAGGCCGCCAGAATACGTCGGCCAAGTCTCTGGCTGCTCCAGCCCCTCTCCCGCTCGCGGGCGAAGGGAGCTTCGAGCGTCGCTGTGCGACGTTCACGTTGAACACCGCCTGAGACCGGCGTGGGCGCGCTCCTGGCACCGGTCGCGCTGGATCTCTTGCGCCTGTGTGCCTGGTTGGTGGTTCTGCTGGCGCTGTTCGTTCCGCTGGAGCGATATTGCCCCCTGCACCCCCAGAAGGTGTTTCGCAAGGACGTGGCCGCCGATCTGGGCTATTTCTTCCTGGGCGGCATTGTCCCGAAACTGCTGCTGATCTTGCCGCTGTCCCTGCTCTCTGCGGGTCTGCATCATTTCGTTCCCAGCCCTTACTACGCGGCGGTGGCGGAGTTGCCGTTGTGGCTACGCCTGATCGCGGCGATGTTCGTGGGCGAGGTGGGTGCCTATTGGGCGCACCGCTGGGCGCATGACCTTCCCCTGCTGTGGCGCTTCCATGCCATCCACCACAGCGCGGAGCAAATCGACTGGCTGGTCAACTCGCGCGGCCATCCGCTCGACCTGGCGTTCACCCGCTTGTGCAGCCTGGCGCCGATGTATGCACTGGGCCTGGCCCAGCCCACGGGAAACAGCCCGGATCTGGTGCCCATCCTGATCACCCTCACGGGCACCTTCTGGGGATTCTTCATCCACGCCAACGTGCGCTGGCGCTACGGCTGGCTGGAAAATCTGGTATCCACCCCCGCATTTCACCACTGGCACCACGCCAACGACGGCCCCGGGCTCGTCTACCAAAATTTCTCGCCCATCCTGCCGTGGGTGGATCGCCTCTTCGGCACCTTCTACCTGCCCCCCCGTGCATGGCCGAGGCTGTACGGCAGCGACACGCCGGTCGCGCCGACACTGTCGGGCCAGTTGTTGGAGCCCCTGTTGTCGCGTACCTCCCCCATCCCACCCAGGTAGCCGATGGGACAGAAGTTCAACCGCCCGTCACCGGCGGAAAGATCGCGATTTCGTCGTCCTCGTGCAGCGGCGCCTCCCCTTCGACCAGTTGCTGATTGATCGCGACCCGGTAGGCGCGGCCCGGAGCCAGTTCCTCGGCCCAGGGGCCGCCCCGTTGTCGCAGCCAAGCGAGCAGCTCGGACAGGGTTTGCACAGGTGCCAGCGCAGTTTCCTCGGCCGTGGCGAAAGCCTCGCGCAGGCGGGCGAAATAATGCAGACGCAATTTCATCTTGAACCTTGATCCTTGATTCCTCAGTTGACCGTATGATCCATGTGCGCGAGCGAGGCTTGAGGCGTTGAGGGCCACGTGCCCCACGCGGTAGAATGACCGAGCTTTCAGAAACCGGAGTCCCATGATGTCCCTATTCAACAAATACAACCTCCCCATCACCCTGGTCGTAGGCATGCTCGCCTGGTCCTGGTTCAGCCTGTTCTCGGTGATCCTGAGCCCGCTGTTCTGATAGATTCACTTGCCACGCAGCTGCGCCAGCAGCGTCTGTGCCTCGGCCCGTTGCGGGAAGGCCGCTTGGCTGGCTAGCAAACGGTCGAGTTCTGTACTGGCTTCGCTCTTGTTCCCGCTTTGGACCAGGGTCGCGGCCAGGTGCCAGCGCATTTCGCTGCTATCGGGCCGGCTCTTGAGCGCTTCTCGCAACAAGGGTAGCGCCCGGGCAGGCTGCCCCGCCAGATTGAGCTGCCAGCCGTAGGTGTCGAGCACCGAGCCGTTTTTCGGCGCCAGCTTGTAGGCCTGCTCCGAGATTGCCAGGGCTTGGGGATCCTTCAGTTCGCCTAGCAACCAGGCGAGATTGTTGTACGCCACCAGGTCGGCGGGGTCGGCGTGGATCAGGATACGGTAGTTGGCGGCGGCTTCCCGCATGCGCCCACCGTTAAGTTGAGCCTGCGCCTGGACATGGCGCACGACCCGATCGTCCGGGTGGGCCTTGAGCCATGATTCGAGCAAACGCTCGCCCTCTCCGGCCTTCCCGGCGGCTACATAAGCCTGATAGGCCCGCGCCATGGACGGCCCCTGCCCGGCCAGTTGTGCCGCCTTGGCGAAAAGCCTGGCGGAGTCGAGAAAATTCTTCCCGGCAAACTGGATGTCCGCCTCGGCAAGATAGCCTATCGCCTGCCCTGGATCGCGGGACTGGAGCATGCGCGCGATCTTGATGCCATCCGCGGCATTGCCCGTCTTCGCCAGGAGCAGGGCCTTGCTGAGGCTGGCCTCGGCGAACCCAGGCCGCAAGGACAGTGCCTTGTCGAGCGACTTGAGCGCCCCCTGGTCGTCCTGGGAGAGGCTTAGTGCCTGGGCGAGACGGAAGTGGGCATAAGGATTGTTGGGGCTGAGCTGGGCCCACTTTCCATAGGAAACCAGCGCATTGGCCATGTCGTTCTGCAAGAGCTGCGCCGCACCCATCGAGTCGAGGAATTCCGGCCTTCCCGTGGCGGTGAGCGCGGCACGCGCCTCGACCAGCGCCTTTCCGGCGTCGCGCTTGTCCAGCCAGTAGTGGACGATCATTTGGCGCGCGTTCGCGTCGGTGGGATCGGCCTTCATGGCCCGCCCAAGCAGCGAGAGGAGTTCGGGCTCGTTCTTTTCCAGGCTGGCCAGCCCCGCCAGGGCGGTCAGCGCGCGGCTGTTTTTCGGATTCTGCTTCAGCACGGTCTGATAACGTCCGCGAGCCGCCTTGATGTCCTTGCCAGCCAGATCCAGCCGCGCCAGATTGCTAGCCGCCGGAAAATAGCCGGCGTCGAGTTCCAGCGCGTGGGCGAAGTGCACGCGGGCCTGCGTGGGATCGTTGCGCGCCATGAACACGACGCCGCGCAGATTGCTGGTGAGCGCCAGCTTAGGGGCCTTGCGGTCGAGGTCGTCGATGGCCTTCAGCGCGTCGTCGTAGCGCTTGTCCTTGACGAGCGTCATGACCAGCAGAGCGTCGGCCTGGTGGGTCGTGGTGTCCAGCATGGCCAGGCGGCCCAGGGCTTCGATCGTGCCGGGTTCGTCCCCGCTCGCCATGCGGCTGGCCGCCAATTCCCGGATCACCCTCTGATCCTTGGGCGCCAGGGTAGAGGCCAGCTCCAATTTCTTGCGTGCGTCGAGATAGTTGCCCTTGCTCAGGGCGATACCGCCTTGTAGCGCAAGCAGTTGGGCGTCGCCGCTGTCGTTCTTCATGTCGGCGATGATCTTCTGTGCCTGGTCCACCTGCCCCGATTCGAGCATGGCGCTCGCCAGCAGTTTGCGTGCGAGACCATGATTCGGTGCCACTTCGAGCACGCGATTGAGCGCGCTGATGGCGTTCTCGCGTTTCCCCTGGCTCAAGGCGATGGCACCCACCAGGAAATTGGCGGGCGCGAAATCTGGGGCGCCGCGCAACACCTCCTGTAGCTTGCTGCTGGCCGCCTCGATGTGATTACGGCGAAACTCGATCAGACCATCGAGATAGCGCGCCATCAAGTTGTTCGGCGCCTGGCCCTGCAAGGTCTTCAACTCGGCCTGCGCCTTGTCCAGGTTGGATTTCACCAGATAGAGCTGGGCGAGGGCCAACCGTGCCTGGATATTGCCGGGGTCGGAGGCCAGCGCCTGGCCGAAGGCGATGATAGCGTCGTCGTCGCGCTTTTGTGCGCGCAGGAGCTCCCCCCGCATGACCAGGAGGTCGGTGCGTTTCGCCCCCTTGGTCAAGGCCTTTTCCACCAAAGCCAGCGCTTCTTCGGGGCGCCCCTGGGTATAGGCCAGGCCGGCACGCACGGCCAGCGTATCGGGGTGCTCGGCCACGAGCAGGTCGGCCTGGCGCAAGCTCTCGGCCATGCCCTCCGGGTTTCCCAACTGCGATTGCGCCTGGCCGCGCAGCGCCAGTATCGTGGCATTGGCCTCACCCTGCGCGCCCGGCAGGAGTTTGACGTCATCCAGCAACTTCTGTGGCTGGCGCAACATCAGCAGGGTCCGCGCCAGCAGAACAGAGGTTTCCGCTGACGGCTGCCGCTGACTCAGCGCCTTGCGCAACTCTTTTTCGGCATTCGCGAAGTCGTTGTTGGCGTAATAGATCCGGCCGAGCAGGGCGCGAGCCTCGGTGTTGCCAGGCGCCATCTGCAAGGCATTCTTCAACTCGATGGCTGCACCCTTGTGGTCGCCCACCCGCTCCAGGTTGCGCGCGTTGGCCATGCGTGTTTCCGGACTGGCGTGTCCACGCAGCACGTAATAAGCGCCCCCGCCCGTGCCGGTCAGAAGCACCACGACGGCCGCGGACAGCAGCACCTTGTGTGCTGCCAGACGCCGCATGAGAGTAGGCGCCTCCCCGGAAAAAGGATCTGTGTCGTACATGTTGACTCCCTGTGTCGCGACTCGAGGCTCAGCATGGCCCCGACACACCCGCGAGGCGAGCATCTTACCGCGACATGGGGCGTCAGGTCCGAATCGCGACCACAGCGCTGGAGTAGGGGATGCACGCCACTCGGCGGCTACCCCCGAACGGCGAATCAGGCGGGCTTGCGCCGCACGCTAACCAGCCCCGCGAAACCAAGACCGAGTAGGGCGAGCGAGGCCGGCTCCGGGATCGCGCGGCTGAACACCACCACGTCCTGGGTGGCTGCATCCGTGCCGTCATTCAGGAAGGTGAGTCGATAGTTACCCGTGATCGCCGCCGTGTTCAAATTGGTCAGCCACCCGTTCGCCTCGACGATGGCAGCACCCGCCGTATTGCTGCCGACGTTGAATCCGACGTCGCTCGAATTGATCTGATAGATGCCATTACTGCCCGGGGTTCCGTACGTTATTTCCCAAACAGCTAGCTGAAACGCCGCCGAATCGGTCAAGCTGCTGAGCGACCCGTAGACCTCATTGGCCAACTGGATCAGCTGGTTCACCCGGTTCGTGCCCGTGTCGGCGCCCGGACGCAGTGAACTCAGCATGGCGGCGAGGTCGCCCGGCGTGCCCACCGTGTAGTTGTAGGAATTCGCCATCCAGTGGTAGATGTCGACACACCACGCGTTGAACTGCCCCGTGCTGGAGAAGCCGTAAGAGGTGTTGCTCGACGTAAACGAGTCGCCGCCGATGTAGATGTTGACACCCGAGGTCGGAGAATTGGGGTTGGGCGCCAGGTAGCCGGTGTCGTAGCCGACGGCACCATTGCCGAAGTTGGCGGCGCTCGTGTAGGTGGCCTGTATGGTCGACGCCAGGGCCGCGGGACTCGTCACCGCCGCGCCGACGCAGGTCGCCGCAGCTAGAAATTGTTTGTAGTTCATACACCACCTCTACACCGATATTTCTCCATACAGAGCATGAACCATGCCAGCGTCGATGTATACCTGGAATCGCTGCCCAACACCCCGGCCAGGGGCGGCCTCCAGGCCGCGTACCGCCGTCGCGTTCAGCCTGGTGCGGGTGTGGGGCTCATTTCGTGTCCTTCGAGGTGGCGCCGACCGCTGGAGGGCGGGTGTGTCCCGCCTTGTGCGTTTTTCCCGTCGTCCTAGTCGAGTTTTCGACAGGGCTCGCCGGTCAGGTCAGCGCGGGCGGAGGTGTCGCGGCCTCTGCCCCTCCCCGCTCAGAGTTGCCGCGCATCCAGCCATTTCAGCAGGGTCGCGAGCACAAACTCGGTTTCGACGGGCCTGCCGATGAAGTCATTCATCCCGGCTTCACGGCAGCGTTGCTCATCCTCGGCGAATACATTGGCGGTCAAGGCGATGATGGCGACGCCTGGGCTGGTGGTCTGCGCCGTGCAGGATAATCGGCGGATTTGGCGCGTCGCTTCCAGGCCGTCCATCTCGGGCATCTGGATATCCATCAGAATCGCATCGTATCTGCTCTGCATGACCATCTTCACGGCCTCGGAACCGGTCAATGCGACGTGGGCCACGAGTCCGGCTTCCTCGATCAGATTCTGCGCGATTTCCTGATTCATAAGGTCGTCCTCTACAACCAGGATCATGGCGCCGGCGTGGCGAGCTTGCAGTTGGGTGCTTGCGGACCGCGCGGCGGTCTCTTCCCGTGGTGTGGCGGCATGGCCCAGCTTGCCCAGGCGTACGGTAAACGAGAAGGTACTGCCGACGCCGATCTGGCACTCGGCGTCAATTTCGCCACCCATCAGGGTGACCAATCGCTCGCTGATCGACAATCCCAAGCCGGTGCCGCCATATTTCCGGACGCGGCCTGCGTCAGTTCGTTCGAAGGCGTTGAAGTCTCGCTGCATATCCTCGGCCGCGATGCCGGTCCCGGTGTCGCGCACCTCGAACAGGACCGAGACCTCGGCGGGCATGTCCTCAACCAGGAGCGCGCGCAGGGTGATCGAGCCATTGGCGGTGAACTTGATCGCGTTGGCAACCAGATTGAGCAGAACCTGGCCCAGGCGATGTGGGTCGCCGACCAGCGTCAGCCCCGTCAGGGCGGGCGTGATCTCGGAGTGCAAAGTCAGATGCTTGATGGCGGCCGATGCGCCAACCCGAGCGGTCACGTCCTCCAGTATGGCATTCAGGCTGAATTCGGTTTTTTCCAGGGTGAGCTTGTCGGCCTCGATTCTGGCGATGTCGAGGATATCGCTGATGACCGCGAGCAGATTCTGGGAGGCCGGGCTGACTTTGTTCAGTTGATCGATCTGTTTGGGATCGGTGGCGCGGAGTCCTGCCAGGTTGGTCATGCCCATGATGCCATTCAGGGGTGTCCGCAAGGAATGACTCATGCTGGCGAGGAATATGCTCTTCGCCTGGGTAGCGGCCTCGGCGGCTTCCTTGGCGAGGGAAAGGTCGGTCGTGCGGGCTTCGACCATGCGCTCCAGATGATTCCGGCACAACTGGAACTCAACCTCCCGTTGTTTCCGTTCGGTAATGTCGTGGGCGACGCCGAGCACGCCGATCAGGCGCCCTTGCGCGTCGCGCACCGTCGATTTGGTGACTTCCAGCAGTGCCTGGTGGACACCGCCGGCATAGATGACCCATTCTTCGTTGACGCATGGATGATCGGCCGCCAGCGCCTGCTGGTCGCTCTGGCAGAATCGCTCGGCTTGTTCTATCGGCACGAATTCATAATCGGTCTTGCCGACGATCTCCGCTTCCCTCGTGCCGAAGAAACGTTCAACCGCCGCATTGCATACCAGATAGACGCCCTCAGGACTCTTCAGTCACACCATGTCGGGAAGGCTTTCGAGCAGTGCTCTTAACTGGGCCTGCTGGTATGACAAGCGGGCATCCCTTTCCCGCAACGCTTCGATTTCGATCAACGAACCCAGTTGCGCGGCCGAATCCAACTCTTCCGGCGTCCAGGCCAGACACTGCCCGCGCGTTTCCTGCAGGAACTGCGCAAACGACGCACGGGGCGACAGACGGCCATCGGCAGCGGCTACATGCGCCTTTTTCGGGTCGCCACCCCAGCGCACCGAGCAACAACGCTCCTCGCGAAACCAGATCAGAGTGGTCGCTGGTCCATGGAGAAGCGAGACGAACAGCGCGCCGGCGATTCCGTCGCCGACTTGTTCCAGGCCGAAGTCGCGGGCCAGCGCATCCGAGGCGAACAGCGCGTTTCCGCGCGCCAAGCGGCGCGTCTGCAATTCCTGAATTCGTTCGATATCCGGCGTTCTGCCCGTGGTGTGGATGGCGCCATCGACCAGCAGGGCAAACCCATCCGCGGCGACGACGTCGAGCAACGCCGCCGTGTCCCCACTGCGCAGCAGTTCCTTGAAATCCACCTCCCGTATCGTTTCGACCAATCTCCCGCGGCGAGCGGTCAGGTCATGCTCGCGCGCGGACCGCTCCTTGGCCTGCGTGGCCTCGATCAGGGTGGAGAGGTCTTCACACAGCCACCCCAGCGCATCGCGTTCGGCCGGGCCAAAATACTTCGGCTCGCTCTTCTGCTGGCACGACACCAGTCCCCAGAGGCTTCCCGCGACGACGAGGGAGCCCACCAGCGTGGCCCGAACACCCATGTTCTTGAGGTATTCGACATGCAAGGGCGAGACGTTGCGCAGGCAGGACGGCCCGAGGTCCAACGCCTGGACGTCGCCGCGGGCGATGAGGGGCGAGGGAGAATAGAGCGCATCGGGAATCTGGCGCACGTGGCTGGTCAGGAACAGCTCGCGAGCCTGTTCGGGTATGTCGCTGGCGGGAAAGTGCAGGCCCAGATACGGCTCTATGCCCTCGACGCACGCCTCGGCCATGACCTCGCCATTCCAGGTACTGTCGAAGCGATAAATCATCACCCGGTCGAAACCCGTCAGCCGCCGAACCAACGAGGCGGCTTGGGTCGCGACCGTGGCAACATCGCTCAAGCGACGCAGCGCGGCAAGTTCGAGAGGACTCTGGCGCCGGAGACACTGATGTCCGAGAGCATGGCTACCAGGATCGTGGCATCCGTCTGCGTGACTTCCACGGGCAGCTTCACCTGAACACGCGGACAACACCGAGCCTGCCTGACCAGGACCGATTCAGGATAGAGGAAGTGGATGTGCGGGTAGGGTGCGGCGTGGAAGGAAATGGGGTGGCAATTGATGGCGAAGGCATGCGTGTTGACCAGGCCGCGCAGGACGAACATATCGGTGGGCTTGATCCACCGGTCCTCCAATCCTCCTGGCAGCGTCGTGATCAGGCTTTTGCCCGGCAGCGCTCCGATGAACTGGACCTGGTGCTGTGCCTTGGTGTTGGCCGGTTGCAAGCTGATATGGAAACCCGGCATCAGATTCAGGTTCGCGAATACCCATACCTGGGAGGGTTCAGAGAGAAATAATCGCGGCTCTGTAGCGCCGGCTTCCAGCCGGCTGTTTTCAAAGACGCCGGCAAGGATGCCAGCGCTACAGGGAAGGCCTCGCCAGTGCTACTCCAACACGCCTGCCCTCCTGGGGTGGGTTCAATACATTCGGTGCCGGAACAGCCAACTGGCCAGGCCCAGGGTGACCACGCCGATCACGGCCATGGGCCACAACTGGTCGGTGAGCACGTCGAAGCCGGCACCTTCCAGGAAGACCTTGCGCAGGATCACCAGGAAATAGCGCAGCGGGTCGATCAGGGTGATGAACTGGACCGCTTCCGGCATGTTGGCGATGGGGGTGGCGAAGCCGGACAGGATCACCGCCGGCACCATGAACAGGAAGGCGCCCAGCAGGCCTTGCTGCTGGGTCACCGCCAGGGAGGAGATGAGCAGCCCGGCGCCCACGCCGGACAGCAGGAACAGGGCCAGGCCGCAGTAGAGCGCCGGCAGGCTGCCGAGCAGGGGGACGTGGAACCAGAGGGTGGCGATGAGCAGGATCACTGTGGCTTGGACGATGCCGATGAGGAAGCCGGGCAGGGCCTTGCCCAACAGGATTTCGCCCGGGCGCATGGGGGTCACCAGCAATTGGTCGAAGGTACCCTGTTCCCGTTCTCGAGCCACGGTCAGGGCGGTCACCAACATGGTCACCACCAAGGTGAGCATGCCGACGATGCCGGGAATGAAGAACCAGCGGCTTTCCAGGTTGGGGTTGAACCAGGCCCGGGTCACCAGCGCAGCGGGCGGGCCTTGCAGGCCGTGGGCGGCGATCCAGTCCCGGTTGAAGCGGTCCACCATGTCGCGCACGTAACCCAGGGCGGCCATGGCGGTGTTGGAATTGCGCCCGTCGACGATGACCTGTAGCGGCGCGGTTCGGCCCGACAGCAATTTGGCGGCGAAGCGCGGGCCGATGTGCACCACCACCAGCACCCGACGGGCGTCCACCAGGGGGGCGATCTCGCCCTCGGCGGAGAGCGCCGCCACCTGGTGAAACGCCGGCGCTCCGGCGAAGGCCGCCTCCAGGTCGCGCGACACGGCGCTGCGGTCCTCGTCGTAGATGGCGTAGGGAATGTGTTTCAGGTCGAAGGTGGCGGCATAGCCGAACACCAGAAGCTGGATCATGGGCGGCACGATCAGGGTCATGCGGCTCTTGGGGTCCTTGAACAGGGCGAGGAATTCCTTGCGGACCAGGGCGAGGATGCGTTGCCACATGTGAGATTTTTCCTAGTCCAGCCGTTTGCGCGACTTGCGCCAGGTGATGCCGAGAAAGAGGGCAGCCATCAGCACCAGGGCCAGTGCGTTGGGCAACACCACCGACCAGACGTCGCCGGCCAGGAACAGGGTCTGGACGATGGCGACGAAATAGCGGGCGACGATGGCGTGGGTGACCACCTGGACCCCGGGCGGCATGCTGTCGATGTCGAAGATGAAACCGGAGAGCAGGAAGGCGGGCAGGAAGGTGGCGATGATGGCGATCTGGCCGGCCACGAACTGGTTGCGCGCCAGGGTGGAGATGGTTAGGCCCATCCCTAGGGCCGCGAGCAGGAACAAGGAGGCGCAGACCCACAATACCCAGAAGGAACCGCGCAGGGGCACTTCGAAAAGGCCGACGGCCAGACCCACGGTGAGCAGCATGCCGCCGGTACCCAGGATGAAATAGGCGAACAGCTTGCCCAGGAGAATCTCGCTCATGGTGGCCGGCGTCACCAGCAGGGCTTCCATGGTGCCGCGTTCCCACTCTCGTGCCATGACCAGGGCGGTGAGCAGGGCGCCGATCAGGGTCATGATGATGGCCACCAGGCCCGGCACCAGGTAATTTCGGCTGCGCAGTTCGCTGTTGAACCACACCCGCTGTTCCAGTCGCACCGGGGTGTTGAGGTCCATGCCGCGCTGTCCCGCCCAGCGTGTGAGCCATGCGCCCCAAGCTCCGGTCACGTAGCCCTGGGCCAGGCGGGCGGTGTTGGCGTCGACGCCATTGACGATGACCTGGATCGGCGCCCCGTCTGGCCTACGCAAGCGTTCGGCGAAGTTCTCGCGCAGGTGCACGATGGCGCTCACCCGGCCCTGACGCAGGGCTGCATCCGCTTCCGCCATGCCGTTCATCCGGATCGGCGCGAAATAGTGGCTGGCCTCCAGGCTGGCGAAGAAATCTGCGGTGTCGGCTGAAGGCGACTCGGCCACCAGGGCCACCGGCACGTGGTCCGCATCCAGGGATACGCCGTAGCCGAACAGTACCAGCAGGAAGATGGGCATGACGAAGGCAATGGCGATGCTGCTGGGATCCCGCACGATCTGCAGGAACTCCTTCCTGACCAGGCCGGCCAGGCGCATGCCGGCCCCGCCGCGGGGGTCGCTTGGGTTCATACGCGAGGCCCCGCTCCCACATAGAGGTACGGCGTGAAATCTTTCCTCATGTCGCCTCTCCTTCCACCAAGTGGATGAAGGCGTCTTCCATGCTGGGCTCGGGGTTTTCGGCGGAGCGGGCCAGCAGCTTGATGGTGCCGGGCTCGCCGGTGGCGAGGATGCGGCCGGCGGCCATGATGGCCAGGCGGTCACAGTATTCCGCTTCCTCCATGAAATGGGTGGTCACCAGCACCGTCACTCCGGCTCGGGCCAGGGCGTTGATGCGCTGCCAGAATTCGCGTCGTGCCAGGGGGTCGACGCCAGACGTGGGCTCGTCCAGAAACAGGATTTCCGGTCGGTGCATCAGGGCGCAGGCCATGGCCAGGCGCTGCTTGTAGCCCAGCGACAAGTCGGCGGAGAGCTGGTCGGCCTGCGCCGTCAGTTCGAACTCGGCCAGGGCCCAGGCCAGGCGTTCCTGCTGTGCGTGGCGGCCGAGGCCGTAGGCGCTGGAGAAGAAGATCAGGTTTTGGGCGACGCTGAGATTGCCGTAGAGGGAGAACTTCTGCGACATGTAGCCGATGCGACCGCGCGCAGTGGAAGCCGCGTGGCGCAGATCCAGGCCCGCCACCTGGAGGCTGCCGGCGCTGGCGGGCAAGAGTCCGCAGAGCATGCGGAAGGTGGTGGACTTGCCGGCGCCGTTGGCCCCCAGCAGGCCGAAGATTTCGCCGCGCTGTACCTGAAAACTGACCCCGTCCACCGCCCAGAAGTCGCCGAAGCGGCGGCGCAGACCGTCCACCCGGATCACCGGTCCGTCGCCCGCATGCCCCGCCCCGGCTGCCGCGTCCATGTTGCGCCCGGCGCTGCCCGCCGGCCCGTGGCCGCGCAACAGGTCGATGAAGCCATCCTCGAAGCGGGGCGGCAATGGCCGCAACGTGGCCTCCGCCACCCCCGCCTGATTCAGCACCCGGGCGGCGTCGGCGTCCACCGCCGTCACCAGGCGCACGTGCTCACCCTGGACCAGGGCGTCCACCACGCCCGGCTGGCCGTCCAGGGCCGCCTGCAAGTCGCGGTTGCGTTGCCCGGTGCGGGTCACCGCCCAGGTGCGCCCGGCCATGCGCCCGCTCATGGCGGTGGGCGGCCCCTGGTCCAGCACCCGGCCTTCATGCAGCAGGATCACCGCGGAACAACGTTCGGCCTCGTCGAGATAAGCGGTGGACAGCAGCACGCTCATGCCCTCGCTCCGCACCAGGCGGTCGACGATGGCCCAAAGTTCGCGCCGGGAAACCGGGTCCACGCCGACCGTGGGTTCGTCCAGCAACAGCAGGCGAGGCGCCCGCACCAGGGTACAGGCCAGGCCCAGCTTCTGCTTCATGCCGCCGGACAATCGTCCGGCCAGGCGGCGGGTGAAGGGCGCCAGGCCGGTCATGTGCATCAGCTCGGCGTAGCGTTTCGCGCGCTGCGAACGCGGCACACCCTGGAGGTCGGCGTAGAGATCCAGGTTCTCCTGTACGCTGAGGTCTTCGTACAGGCCGAAGCGCTGCGGCATGTAGCCCAGGGCGGCCTGCACCGCCAGGGAGTCCCGCGTGGCGTCCAGGTCCAGCACCCGGATGCTGCCGGCATCGGGCACCAGGAGGCCGGCGGCCAGGCGCATCAGTGTGGTCTTGCCGGCCCCGTCCGGGCCGATCAGCCCGGTCACCCGCCCCGGCTGGATGGTGAAGCTGACGCCGTTCAGGGCCTGGATGCTGCGGCCGCCGGCGGTGAAGGCCCGGGCCAGGTCGCGGGCTTCCAGCACCGGGCTCACTTCGCGTCTTTGCAGGGTTCCGAGCCTGTCGCCGGGGCCGTCTGGTCCAGGCGGATGGCCACGTTCGCGGGCATGCCCAGGCGCAACTGTTCCTGGCCCTCGCATACGAAGATGCGGGCCTGGTACACCAGGCTGGCGCGCACCTCGGTGGTTTCCACCGTCTTCGGTGTGAACTCCGCGCTGGGGGAGACGAAGCCGACCCAGGCCCGATAAGGCCTGTCCGGGTGGCTGTCGCTGCTGACCGTGGCTCGCGCCCCCACCGGCACCCGGCCCAGGGCCGTCTCTGGCAGCCAGGCGCGGATCCAGACCGGATCGGTGAGGGCCAGGGTGAACGCCGGCTTGCTGGGAGTAGCCATGTCGCCGGGTTCCAGGATGCGGTTCTCGACGATGCCGTCGGACGGCGCGAGCAACTCGCCTTCCTGGATGTCCCGCTGGATCACCGCCACCGCCGCCTGGTTTGCAGCCAGAGTGGCGCGGGCCGCGGCGACGTCTTCCTGGCGCGGTCCCAGTTCCATCAGGCGCAGAGTTTCGTCCGCCGCCTTCAGTTGGGCCTGGGCGCGGTCCAGTGCGTAGCGCGCACTGTCGGCCTGCTGTTGGGAGACGAAGTGCTGGCCCACCAGATCCAGTTGCCGCAGGTGGAAGGCCTGGGTGTCCGCTACCGCCGCGCGGGCCGCGTCCCGCAGAGCCCGCGCCTGGGCGATCTCCTCGGGGCGGGAGCCGGCCAGGAAGCGGGCCACCACCTGCTGCTGCGCCGCCGTCTGGGCCCGTGCCTGAATCTCGCTGCGATGCAGCCGTTCGGTGTCCAGGGTGGCGAGCAACTGTCCCTTCTTCACCCGATCGCCTTCCCGCACCAGGACCCGGTCGATGCGGCCGTTGCCGTTGAAGGCCAGTTCCACCTGGCGGATGCCGACATTGCCGTGCAGCAGCAGTTCGGTCTGGGTTGGGGCCACGTGCTGCCGGGACCACCAGGTCCCAGAGGCCACGGCTGCAATCACGGGAATGACAAGGAAAAATTTCGGTTTCATGGCGCATCCTTGGGTGCTTATCTTCTGCTGGGCGCCCGGCCGATCACCTGATCGCCATCCCCACGCCCTACCAGGGCGAGTATCCTTGAATCCTCAGTCGCACACACGGGCGTGTTCAACTGAGGATTCAAGGTTAAATACAATAACTTGCACGTTTAACTGTCGAGCCCGTGCAGTCTGAGACGGAACGAAAACCATCGTAGCGATACCGATCGGCACGATCAAGTCCTCGGTCGGGCATTTTTGTCCGTCGGACAAAGTCGGACACATAGATGGGGCGCACTTGCACTGGCCATGGCGGTCGACGACGGTCGGTGCCTGCCGGTACACTGTCAACGGTGCCCGGAAGTGGGGCTTGCAACCGCTTTGGCTCGCTCTGTGTCCATGTACAGCCGGCACTTGTACCGCACATATGGCCGTATACATGGACTGTAGTTAAAGCAGACATGCCAATGTAATCAAGTAATTGAGGCATATATGCTGCTCATGATCGACAACTACGATTCGTTCACCTACAACCTCGTGCAGTACTTCGGAGAGTTGGGGGAGGACGTGCGGGTCCAGCGAAACGACCAAATCAGCGTCGCGGATATTGAGGCGATGCGACCGGATCGCATCGTCATCTCCCCCGGCCCTTGTACCCCGACCGAGGCGGGCATCTCGGTGCCGGTGATCGAGGCTTTCGCCGGCCGCATCCCGCTCCTCGGCGTCTGCCTGGGGCACCAGAGCATAGGCCAGGCCTTCGGTGGCAAGATCGTGCATGCCAAACAACTCATGCACGGCAAGACCTCGCCCATCCACCATGGCGGCCAGGGCGTGTTCCGTGGCTTGCCCAACCCCTTCACCGCCACCCGCTACCATTCCCTGGTGATCGAGCGAGTAAGCCTGCCCGAGTGCCTGGAAATCACCGCATGGACCGATGACGGCGAGATCATGGGCGTGCGCCACAAGGCCTTGGCCGTGGAAGGCGTGCAATTCCACCCCGAATCCATCCTGACCGAACACGGGCATGCGCTGCTCAAGAATTTCCTGATCGAGGCTGGCCGATGAACTACCCCTATTTGCTCGACAAGTTGGTACATCGCGGTGACCTGGGTGGCGAGGAAATGCTCGGCCTGATGCGCGCCATCATGACCGGGGGGCTCACGCCCGCGCAGGTTGCCGGCGCCATCTGCGCCCTGCGCTGCAAGGGCGAGACGGTTGGCGAAATCGCCGCAGCTGCCAGCGTCATGCGCGAGCTCTCCGTCAAGGTGTCGCTGGCCGATGTCGAGCATCTGGTCGATACCTGCGGCACCGGGGGCGATGGCGCCCATACCTTCAACATCTCTACCGCAGCCGCCTTCGCCGCCGCCGCGGCCGGGGCCCATGTCGCCAAGCATGGCGGCCGTTCGGTGTCTTCCAAGTCCGGCAGCGCCGATGTGCTGGAAGCACTGGGTGTCGACGTCAACCTGGGGCCGGAAAAAGTCGCACGGGCGGTACGCGAGATCGGCCTGGGTTTCATGTTCGCGCCCAATCACCATAGCGCGATGAAACACGCAGCCCCGGTGCGCCGCGAACTCGGCGTGCGCACCCTGTTCAACCTGTTGGGGCCGCTCACCAACCCCGCTGACGCTCCGCATCAGGTCATGGGGGTATTCCACCGCGACCTCACCCGGCTCCTGGCCGAAGTGTTGCGCGAATTGGGGAGCCGCCACGTGCTCATCGTGCATGCCGCCGATGGCCTCGATGAAATCAGTCTGGCCGGTGAAACCTGGGTCGCGGAATTGCGTCATGGCGAGATACACGAATACGTGGTTACGCCCGAGCAATTCGGTCTGGCGCGTTGCGCCTCCAGCCATTTCGCCGTCGCCGACGTGGACGAGGCCAAGGCGCGCCTGCTGTTCGCGCTTTCCGGTAAACCCTGCCCGGAACAGGATATCGTCGCCCTCAATGCCGGTGCCGCCCTGCTCGCCGCAGACTGTGCCCAGAGCCTGGCCGAGGGCATCGTGCTGGCGCGTCAGGCGTTGATCAGCGGCGCGGCACGGCAACGCCTGGATGCGCTCATCGCCTTCGGGTAGCCGTGGGGCGGTCTACGCCAGCAGGGTGACGACCGTCGCGGCGGTCGTCCGGTCGATCGCGAAGTCCACTTCGCAGTATTCATTGGTTTCATCGATGGGCGTCGGGTCATCGGCGCAACTGCAACCCGTGATCCTTCCCGAATAGAACAGGCCCGCTTTCACATGCAGGCTGGCCGGGTCCGCGGTGACGCTGAGGATCATGGCGCGAGGTGGAGTCGCGGCGACACTGCTGCTTTGCGACAACCCCGCCTGCAAGGGCAGCAGGTCGGCGTCCAGTTGCTCGATCTCCGCCTTGGCGACGGCGTTGAAGGCTGGCGTTTGCCAGGCGGCGAGGGATAGGTTCAAACGGATCATTGGGATACCTTGTTCTTCAGTTCTGCATGGGGTACGGCGTTGTTGGGCATTTTTGGCGCGAGCGCGCGGTTTTTCTGAATCGCGCTCAGCACCCCGCGCCAGATCGCGACTTCCTCCTGCTCCAGCCCGGCCTTGGCGAAGAAGCGGCGCAGGCGAGGCATGAGGCGTCTGGGATTTTCCGGGTCGTGAAAGCCGATTTCGACCAGGGTCTTTTCCATTTCCGCCAGCATGGCTTGTTCGGCCGCGTGCGAGGCCGGTTCGAATTCCGGCAGCGCCAGGACAGCGTCGTCCAGGTGGCTGCGCAGTTCGTAGGCCAGCACCTGCACGGCGGCTCCCAGGTTCAAGGACGCATACTCCGGGTTGCTGGGGATGTTGAGCAGCCAGTGGCATTTCATCAGTTGTTCGTTCGACAGGCCATAGGTTTCCGAGCCGAACACCAGGGCCACTGGCCGGGTCAGGGCCAGCCCCAGGAGTTTGGGCGCGGCCTGGCGAGGAGTGTAGGCGGGGTGAGGCAGGTCGCGGCGGCGCGAGGTGCAGGCGGCAGCCAGGGCCACGTCGGCCAACGCCGCATCCAGGCTGGCGTAGACGCGGGCGTTTTCCAGCACGTCCACCGCCCCGGAGGCGCGGGCGCGCGCTTGCGCGTCGATTTCGCAGCGAGGGTTGACCAGGGCCAGATCGGAGAGCCCCATGACCTTCATGGCACGAGCGACCGCGCCCAGATTGCCCGGGTGGCTGGTTTCCAGCAGGACGATGCGGATGTTTGCAAGGGTATGGCTGGTGTTCAAGGTAAAATCCCGGTCCGACTCAAACGTTCTTTAGACAATCATGCACCCGATGCTCAATACGGCCATCAAGGCCGCCCGCGCCGCCGGCAAAGTCATCAGCCAGGGCAGTCAGAACCTGGATCGCCTGACGGTGAAATCCAAAAGTGAAAACGATTTCGTCAGCGAGATCGACCAGAAGGCGGAGCAGGTCATCATCACGACCTTGCTGGATGCTTATCCCAGCCACTCGATTCTAGCCGAGGAGTCTGGTGCTTCCGGCACGGCGGCCGATGCGGAATACCGCTGGGTGATCGATCCGCTCGATGGCACCACCAATTTCCTGCACGATTTTCCCCAATTCTGCGTGTCGATCGCCCTGCTGCATCGCGACAAGCTCGATCAGGCGGTCATCTACGATCCCGTCCGCAACGACCTCTATACCGCCAGCCGCGGCGGTGGCGCCTTCCTCAATGATCGCCGCATCCGTGTGGGCAAACGCGACAAATTGCAGGATGCGCTCATAGGCACCGGCTTCCCATACCGCGACTTCACCCATCTGGACGCCTATACCGGTATGTTCCGCGACCTGGTGCAGAAGACCTCCGGCCTGCGCCGTCCCGGCTCCGCGGCGCTCGACCTGGCCTGGCTGGCGGCCGGCCGCACCGATGGCTTCTTCGAGATCGGGCTCAACCCCTGGGATATCGCGGCGGGTTGCCTGCTGGTGATCGAGGCCGGTGGCCTGGTCAGCGACTTCGCCGGCGAGGAAAACTATCTCCAGTCGGGCAACATCGTGGCGGGCAGCCCCAAGGTCTTCGTGCAGTTGCTCCAGGCCATCGGCCCGCACGTGACCCCCGCACTCCGCTGCTGAATCGCACTGCGCCGTCGGCGCTTTCCGCTCAATGGTGGTGGCTTCCCGGAGTTTGCGGGAGGCCGACCGGGTCGCCCAGTTTCAGGCCCAGTCGCAGGGCGGCGCTACCCCGGTTCACGGCGACCTCGATGAGGCCGGAACTGTTCACGTACCAGAAGGCCTCGCCCTTGCCGGCCTCCATGAATACCCCGCGCCAGGGCAGTGCCAGCCCCTGCACCTCGAGATACGAGCCCGGCTCGACCAGGCCGCCGCCGCGTATTCCCGTCCAGGCATTGCCGTAATGGTCGATGTAGAGGATGCGCGCGAGCTCCGCCGTGTCGAACTGGACACGCAAACCCGCAACCGGCGTGAGCTTGTCGTCGGGAAACCGGCCGGACGCGATGGATGCGGCGATGGGGGCAAAAAGGTCGCGGCCGTGAAAGGTCGCCGATAGCCCTTCCGGGCGCCAGTGGATGTGCCAGACGCGCGAGGAATGCGCCCGCCCGGCCAGCAGCGAGAGCAGTCCGTTGTCGGGCCCGACGAAGTAACGGCCCGCCACTTCCAGCACCGCCGCTTCGCGCGGTCCGCCCACACCGGGATCGACCACGGCCAGCACCACGGCGCCGACGGGCAGGTCACGGCACAGCGCGGCGAGCAGGTGGGCGCCGGCATGGGGATTGAAATCGGGCAGGGCATGCAGCAGGTCGATCACCGCCACGTCGGGCGCGAGTGTCGCCAGTACCGTCTTCAGTTGTCCGACGTAGGGGTCATGCCAGCCATAGTCGCTAAGCAGCAGCAGCATCGCTTCCTCGGGAGAAAACGGTTCGGCGCGGGCGGCGGATGCGCGGAAGGACAGCGATCGATCAGACGACGCCAGGCACGCGCCGATGAAGGCCCGGCCGGACGCCGCTGACAAGCAAACTGGGGTGATGGATGGGACTCGAACCCACAACAGCCAGAATCACAATCTGGGACTCTACCAATTGAGCTACCACCACCAGTGATGAACTAGTTCCCCGTCGCCATCGAATCCGGCTTGCCCGACAGCGCCGAGCCTGGGGAGGACGGATTCTAGGGGAACGGGGGGGCGAGGCGCAAGGGGCGCAATAGTCATTCCCGCGCTTGCGTGAGGCCGTTCGTGTCGGCGGCAGGCACCGATGGACGCCTCCCACCGTAGCCTCGCCCACCTTTCGTGGGTTACAGTCGGGGCATGCAAAATGGCAAAGTGGATCACCCGTGGACCGGGGATGTCTGGGGCGGGCTGGCGTCGATGTTGGTGGCCCTGCCCTCCGCGATTGCGTTCGGCGTCACCATCTTCTCACCGCTAGGCGTGGGCTATGCCGCCCAGGGCGCGATCGCCGGCATCCTCGGCACCACTGCGCTGGGTCTGATCGCCTCCAGTTTCGGCGGTACCGACCGACTCATCACAGCGCCCTGTGCACCGGCCGCGGCGGTGCTGGCCGCCGTCGCGGTCGGCTTCGCGCAAACTGGTGTCAGCGCCGAGGCCGGCATACTGATGCTGGTGCTGATCGCCTTGCTCGCCGGCGCCATCCAGATCGGTCTGGGCCTCGTGGGCATCGGTCGTCTGATCAAGTTCATCCCCTACCCGGTGGTGAGTGGTTATCTTAGCGCCGTCGGCCTGACCATCATCGCCAGCCAGTTGCCGCGCGTGCTCGGCGCACCCAAGGGCATGGGGTTGTGGACTGCACTCCAGCATCCGGGCGACTGGCGCTGGCAGAGCCTCGTGATCGGGGCTGCGGTCGTGGTATCGATGGCGCTGGTGCCCCGCATCATCCGCGCGGTGCCGGCGGCGATCGTCGCCATGACGGTCGGCGTGCTGGTGTATTTCGCTCTCGGTTTTGCCGACCCGACCCTGTGGAACAGCCAGGGCAATCCGCTGATCGTCGGGCCTCTGGGCGCCTCGAACGGCAATCTGCTCGGCGCAGTGATGGGGCACCTCAGGGCCTTGCGTGCCTGGGACCCGACGCTGCTTGCGCAGATATTCCTGCCGGCACTGACGCTCGCCACGTTGCTGTCGATCGACACGCTAAAGACCTGCGTCGTGCTCGATGCATTGACCAACACGCATCACAATTCAAACCGCGAACTGATCGGCCAGGGTTTGGGCAACATCGGCTCCGCCCTGCTGGGCGGCATCCCCGGCGCGGGACAGATGGGGGCATCGATGGTGAACCTGTCCAGCGGCGCCTGTACGCGGCGTTCCGGCGTGATCGAGGGCGTCTTTTCCCTGATCGCATTCCTGCTGCTCGCCTCGCTGGTCGCCTGGTTGCCGATCGCCGCATTGGGCGGCATCCTTCTGGTGGTCGGCTACCGCATGATCGACCGGCACAGCCTGGAATTTTTCCGCTCGAAGGCGACACGCTTCGATTTCCTGGTCATCGTTACGGTCATCGTCACCGCCCTCACGGTCAGCCTGATTGCCGCGTCCGGCACCGGCATCGTGCTGGCCATCGTGCTCTATTTACGCGAGCAGACGCGCAGTTCTGTATTGCGGCGCAAGGTCGACGGCAGCGAAGCTTTTTCGAAGGTGGTGCGGCACGAGCAGGAGTTGTCGATCCTGATTCGCAACGGCAGCAAGACCGTGATCGTCGAGCTCCAGGGTAGCTTGTTCTTCGGTACGGCGAACCAGTTGTTCCAGGCACTCGAGCCGGAGATCGGGCCGCGCACCTACGTCATCCTCAACATGCGCCGGGTGCAGTCCATGGATTTGACAGCGACCCATGTCCTGGAACAGATCAAGGAACGGCTCGAGAGCGTCGGCGCTTATCTGATTTTCACGGAAATCCCGCGAGGCCTTCCCAGCGGCCTCAAGATGAAGCGCTACCTGCGCGAAGTGGGCCTGGTGCGCGACACTCCCAAGGCGCTGGCATTCCCGCAGCTCGACGACGCGCTCGAATGGATCGAGACGCAGTTTCTGAGCGAGGCGTCGTATGACGGTGAGGACAATGGCCCACCGCTCGCGCTGGCCGAGTTGGAAGCCTTGTTGGTCTGGAGGCCGGGCACCCTGACCAGTCTGGAGGCTGTCATCGAGCAGCGCCACATTCCCGCCGGCAAGAAGGTATTCAAGATAGGCACGCCAGGCGATGAATTGCTGTTCATCCGGCGCGGCACGGTGCGCGTGGTCTTGCCGATCCATAAAAAGGACACTTGGCACATCGGCACCTTCGGGCGCGGCGATTTCATCGGTGAAATGGGCTTTCTAGACAGCGCGCGACGTTCCGCCGAGGCCATCGCGATGACCGACACGGACTGTTTCGTGTTGTCGCGCACCCGCTTCAACGAGGTTGCCGAGCAGAGTGGCATCGCCGCTTCATCCATTTTCGAGGGCATCGCCTGTGTCCTTGCCATGCGTTTGCGGTTCATGAACAAGGAGTTGCGAGCGCTACGCAGCTGAGCCAGCGATGGCTGACAGTCAGCGGAAAGGGGCGCTGGAAGCGGCGTTTTCTGGAGCTTTTGCCCCAAAATTGCCCCATAAATCCACAAAAAACGGCAACTGATTGATTGTATTGGCCTGCCCGACAGGAATCGAACCTGTAACCCCCAGCTTAGAAGGCTGGTGCTCTATCCGGTTGAGCTACGGGCAGAATCCCGTGGGCCTTCGAAGTTTGCCAATCAGCAACGATCGGCAACGACTGGTCGGGGTGAGAGGATTCGAACCTCCGACATCTTGCTCCCAAAGCAAGCGCGCTACCGGGCTGCGCTACACCCCGAAGGGCCGGAAATATACTCGCGAGTATCGGGAAAAGCAATGCGGAACGGCTGGGCACTCCAGTAAAATCACGCGTTTCAACCAGATGCAATCGGCGCCATGACCGCTAGACTCCTCGATGGCAAGGCCATCGCCGCCGCACTCATCCAGGAAATCCGTGCCGAGGTCGATGCTCGCATCACACTCGGACAGCGTATACCGGGCCTGGCCGTGATCCTGCTGGGTCATGACCCAGCCTCCAGCATCTACGTGCATAACAAGCGGCTGGCCTGCGAAAAATCGGGTGTGATCTCGATTTCGCACGATCTCCCCGCCACGACCAGCCAGGCCGATCTGCTGGCGTTGATCGACCAACTGAACGAGGATCCGAGCGTGGACGGCATCCTGGTGCAAGCCCCGTTGCCGGCGCACATCGACGACGAGACGGTGATCGAGCGGATCCGCCCGGACAAGGATGTGGATGGCTTCCATCCCTACAACATCGGCCGATTGGCGGTGCGCAAACCCACCTTGCGTTCCTGCACACCCTATGGGGTGATGCGCCTCCTGGAAACGACGGGCGAGACGCTGCGCGGCAAGCACGCCGTGGTGGTGGGCGCCTCCAATCATGTGGGCAGGCCGATGCTGCTGGAGTTGTTGCTGGCCGGTTGCACGGTCACGGTATGCCATTCCGCCACTCGCGACCTTCCAGCCCAGGTGGCTCAGGCGGATATCGTGGTGGCCGCCGTGGGCCGGCCACGGATGGTCAAGGGGGAATGGATCAAGGCGGGTGCGATCGTGATCGACATCGGCATCAATCGTCTGGAGGATGGCTCACTCGCCGGTGATGTGGACTTCGTCACAGCGTGCGAGCGTGCCGCCTGGATCAGCCCGGTACCGGGTGGGGTGGGGCCGATGACCGTGGCCACGCTGCTGCGCAACACACTGGAAGCGGCGACGCGACACGATTAGCGCGCGCTACCCGCCACTCGCCACCCCGGCGGCCAGAGCCGCACCCTTCAGGCCGATATCGGGGTCGAGGACGACCCGTACCGGTAGCTGTTCCATCCATTCCGAAAAACGTCCTTTGGTGCGCAAGCCGGCGAGGAATTCGCCTTCCTGTAGCACCGTCAGAATCTGCGGGGCGATGCCGCCGGCGAGGAATACGCCGCCTGCGGCGCGCGCGAGCAGTGCCAGATCGCCTGCCGCCTGGCCATAGATGCGCGCGAACAGGCGTAAGGCGCGGGTGGCCTCGGGATCGCTACGCGCCAGACCGGCCTGGCTGATGCCGCGCGCCGCATCGGCTGTGTCCGTCCAGGCGGCTCCCGCGCGCCCGGCCTCGGTCAGGCAGAAGCGATACAGGCTGACCAGTCCCGGCCCGGAGAGCAGGCGCTCTATGGATACCCGGCCATGTTCCTGGCGCAAACTGGCCAGTAGTCTGTCTTGTTCCGCATCGGTGGGCGCGAAGCCGATGTGGCCGCCCTCGGAGGCGAGCGGCCGATACAGGTCGCCGTGCTGTCCGTCCTGCGCCACGCATAGCGATACGCCCAGACCGGTGCCGGCGCCGAGCGCCAGGCGCGGTGCACCAGGTACGGCCGTGCCCGCTTGCAGGATCGCGACATCGGCGGCTTCCAGCGTGTTGAGTCCCCAGCCTACGGCGGCGAAGTCGTTGATCAGGCGAAACGGCACGCCGAAGCGCCGGCTCAGCGCGGCGGCTTCGATCTTCCAGGGCAGATTGGTGAACTGTGCGCTTTGCCCATCGGTCGGCCCGGCTACGGCCAGGCAACTGGCTTCGACCGGTCCGGACCGGGCGAGAAAATCCGCCAGCAGCGCCTCTATCCCGGTGCGTCCGGCGTTCAATACCCGTTCTACCCGTTCGACGCGCACCTGGCGACCGTCGAGTCGCGCCAGCGCCAGCCGGGTATGGGTGCCGCCGATATCGCCGGCGAGGATTTTCATGTCAGCTTCTCCGTTGTGAGTTCACCTTCACCCGATAGCGGGTGGACTGCCTCAGGGCATGCGTGGGTGATTGCTTCGGCCCGGTCGTCCTGGACTGCCTGGTGTACGACGCTGCCCGCGCCCAGGGACTCGGCCTCGCGCAACGCCGCATAGGCTGCTGCCAGGCTGTCTTCCCGGGTCTGGCCGGACAGGCGTACCACGCCGACATGCACCCCGGTCTGGTAGGTATTCCCTTCCCAGGGCAGGCGGAGGGCCATCACGTCGTCGCGGATGCGTTCGGCGACGCGCATTTCGTCGGGGCAGGGCTGCAACACCACGGCGAACTCGTCCTCGCTCATGCGGGCCAGGAAATCGGCTTCCCGCATCCTGGCATGCAGCAGCAGCGCCACCTGGAGCACCAGTTCGTCGCAGCACGCCTGGCCTGCCTTGCTCCGCACGCGCTTGAGCGGCTCCAGGCTGATCAGCAGCAGCGACGCGCTGACCTCGGCGGCACGCCGTTCCCCGAGCGCGCGCGCCAGGCTTTCCTCCAGGGCGTAGCGGTTGCCCAGGCCGGTGAGCGCATCATGGTCGGATTGCCAAAGTAGTTTGCGTTGCAATTCGCGCGCTTCGCTGACATCGCTCATGACCAGAATGCCGCCACTGATTCCGCCTTTCGGATCGTGTATGCAGGAGGCTTTGCCTTCCACCTCGTATTCCATGCCCTGTGAAGAGAGCAGGCAGGCCGGCGGCGGCAGGGTGTAGGTCCGGCCCGCGAGCACCTCGTCGAGCAGGCGCGTCGTCAGGTCGGCGCGACTCTCGCGTTCGAACAGATGCAAAACCTCGCCTACGGGCAGATGGGTGGATCTCGCCTCCTCCATGCCCAGTAAAGTTTCCGCGATCGGACTGAGGTAGGCGATGTGGCGCGCGGCGTCGAAGCGGATGACCGCATCCCCGAGGGAGCGCAGGGTCACGATGGCGCGCTCGCGTTCCTGGAACAGATCTCGTTCCAGGCGGCGGCTCACTCGAACCACGAAGACGGCCACGGCGAACGCCAGCAGCAGGGCCAGGGTGGAGAGGGCGAACGCCAGTCGTAGCGCGTGTTCGCTGGCCGAGGCGGCCTGATCCAGAGCTGCCAGGTTCCTGAGCCGCTGCATATCCACCAGCTGATTCCACTGGCTCATCAAGTGCGATTCATGCGGCTTGATCTCGGCGCGAATCAGGCGCCGGGCCTGTTCGAGGCTATTGGCCTGAAGCAGATCGAAAGCCGTATAGGCGAGTGTCTCGATGTCCTCTTGTTCCTTGCGTACCTCGCCCCAGGCGGCCGACTCCGAGTCATCGAGCGGCAGCGCGAGAAAACGCGCCCGCAATGCGGCGAAATCGCGAGCCGTGGTGCTGAAGCGCCGCCGTTGTTCGGCGCGAGCCTGTGCCTCGTCCAGGCGGCTGGCCAGCAGGATGCTCTGGTAGCGCGACTCGTGCAGGGTCCGCATCGCAAGGGTGAGTTCGGATTTCTGATGTTGCCGGGCGACGCTGCCCGTCAACCGATCATTGAGCAGGCGCAGATGCACCACGCCGATGGCGGCTACGGCGAGCATCAACAGGATTACGATGGCGAAGCCGGCGATGACGGGAAGCTGGGCCGAGGGCAGGCCAGGTCTACGCTTCTCGACAGCGGGCATCGCGTTCTCCTCGTGTGGGCAAGCGTATGGCATCGTGCCGTTCTCCCCGTGCGGAGTCAATCCAGGAGGTCCAGGTCCAACAGTGCGTCGTGCAAGGCGGTGCGGTCTTCGTTCAGGACGGGAATGGCCCGGTGTTCCTGTCCATATTCCCAGGGGCGGCCATGCATGTCGGCCATCATGGTGGCGTCGCCCTGTGCCTCCAGGATCAGGGTGCAGGGCGACTCCAGCACTTCCACCACGATGCACGGCTCACCCCGATGGCGAACCTTCAGGCCGATCAGGGCGCGCAGGTGCGGCAGGCTGAGGATGTCCGCACTCACCGCTTCAGGCCCTGTGACCAGTGGCCGTAGAGCCGTTCCGCCACCGCGCGCATGGCCGGCAGGTGGTCCGGATTCAGTGCCTGCATCTGCTCTCGCGTTTGCACGCCAGGGCTGTCCGCAGCGGCGGCGATCTCCTCGCCGCCGACCTCGCACCAGGACTGGATCATGGACTCGGTCATTTCCACATGACATTGCAAGGCGAGGTGGGGCCCCAGGACAAAGGCCTGGTTGGCGCAATGGTCGCTCTCCAGGACGCGCCGGGCGCCGGGAGGCAGGGTGAAGGTCTCGCCATGCCAATGGAACGCCGTGAAGCTGCGCACCGGGCCGAACCATTCCAGAGCCTGTGGGGATTCCAGCACGCGCACGCCACCCCAGCCGATTTCCTTGACCGGATTGCGCCCCACAGAACCGCCCAGCGCGCGGGCCATCAACTGCCCGCCCAGGCAGTGGCCGAGCACTGGAATGTCGCCTGCGGCCGCAGCGCGGATCAGCGCCAGCACGCCAGGAATCCAGGGCAGATCGTCGTTCACGCTCATCGGTCCGCCCATGAAGACCAGGCCGGAATACGCGTCGGGCGAGGTGGGCACCGCCTCGCCCGCGTCGAGGCAGTGCATTTCCCAGGGCAGGCCGTGGGCATCGCAGAAAGTGGAGAAATGTCCCGGACCTTCGTGAGGTGCGTGGCGAAAAATGGCGATGGGCTTCACGGCAGCGTTCCAGAACGGTGGAAAGCCACATTATCCACCGGCATGCGGCTGGAATGGATGCGACGCTCCGAGACGAAATTCGAGCACACTGCGGGGCACGCTGTTCGGGGGCTGCCCGATCCGCGGTCAACACGGGCAGTTCCTGAAGACTCGCTTATCATGGGAGACCCTGTTCTGGAGCCCGAGATTGGAAACCCACATGCGCCGCACACTCCCCTTCCTTCTGGCTGTGTTTGCCTTGCCAGCCCACGCGGTCGACGTGATGAGCGTCAACAAGCCCAGCCCGTTCGAGTACGACTTCGAAGCCAACACCAAGGCCTGGAGCGAGTTGCAGAACCAGCTCCCGCCTTACCCCAGACGCGAAAACTTTATAGCCATCCCATTGGGCAACCGCTTCGGCAACCGCTTCTATGTCGATTACAACTCGGTGAGCGCCGACCAGGATGGTGTGGTGCGCTACGGCGTGGTCGTGGAAAGCCCCAGCGGCGCCCAAACCGTCAGTTTCGAGGGCATGCGCTGCGAAACCGGCGAGCGCAAGATCTATGCCTTCGGCCATCCTGGCAAGGACGGCGCCAATACCTGGTCGCGCAACCGCTACGCCCGATGGGAGGCGATCCAGGGTCGCACCCTCAACGATTTCCGCAGCGAACTCTACAGCCATTACTTCTGCACCGTGAACGGTGCGGCCAGGCTCGCGGACATCCAGCACAAGCTGAAGTCCGGCGGCGAATATGACAACTGACTGACGGCCGGCGTAGACAGCGCCGGCCGCATCCACTAAACTGCCGCTCGCTTCAGGTGCTTGCTTTTTAGCGAGTGAAACGGGAAACAGGTGCGAGCGTTTTTCACGAACCCTCCATGCCTGTGCTGCCCCCGCAACGGTAAGCGCTCAAAGGTCGTTCACCATGCCACTGTCCTTGCGACGGGAAGGCGAACCACCGGGGTCGAGAGACCCTAAGCGCGAGCCCGGAGACCGGCCTGAAGGGTAAGCGGGCCGCGGAGGGCGGTTTTTCTCGGAGTGTGGACAAGCAAGCTTGCTTCCTTTCGGCAGCGCCATCGCGCCGCCCGTTCTCGGCCCGCGTTTTAGGTTTTCCCTGCGGGGTCGCAGAGGAACGAAAAAGGAAGTCACATGCATCGCAACACCCTGGCCGCTTTGATTGCCGGCCTCTATACCCTGCCTGTCCAGGCGCAAGAAATCCCCAGTTTCGAAGCCGTCGTCGTTACCGCCACACGCATGCCCACGCCGGACGTGCTGGCGCCCTACGCTTCCGAAGTCCATGCCCGCAGGGAGATCGAGAAATCGGGTGCGACCACGCTCTACGACTACCTCGCCGACCACACCTCGGTGAACGTCATGCCCAGCTATGGCAATCGCGATACCCCCATGATCGACATGCGCGGTTACGGCATGGCCAATGGCTACGAAAACATCGTCGTCACGGTCGATGGACGCCGTCTCAACAACATCGACGGCATGCCGCAGTTGCTGGGTTCGATTCCTCTGGCCGACATCGAACGCATCGAGATCACCAAGGGCAGCGGCGCGGTGATGTTCGGCGATGGCGCGACCGCCGGCAGCATCCAGATCGTCACACGCACACACACAGGCGCCAGCATCGAGGCCGGCCTGGGCAGCCATGGGGCGCGCGACCTGATCGGGACGGCGGGTTTAAACCGGGAAAAAGTCAGTTTGAGCGCCAGCGCCCACTATGCCGGCCTGCATGGCACGAGCGACCCGGACAGCACCGGCAACCGCGATACCTCCAGCAACAAGACCTGGCGCGGTAGCCTGGAAGTGCGCCCGGTCGAGCACCTGAAATTCGACCTGGACGGCGCGAGCACACGCATCGACGCCCGATTTCCCAACCCGCTCACCCAGGCCCAATTCGCTGCCAAGCCGGCACAAACGGGCAGCAATCCTTACAGCATACCGGCCGATGCCTTCAACCAGGAGTTGCTCAACAGCGACCAGTGGGGCTTGGCTGTGGCGGCGGACCTGGGCGACCGGGTGAAGCTCACCGCCAAGCATAGTGACGAACGCAAGCTTTCCGATCTGGTTACTTTCGACTCGGTCTACACCTATCACTATGCCGCCGACGATCTGGCCCTGCAATATCGGGGTGAGCATTTCTCCCTGACCGCGGGCGTGCAGAATTTTGCCGGCACCCGCGTCGGTTCCAGCGACCACACCCGCAAGGAAAATACCGGTGGGTACGCACAGGGCCAGGCTCGACTGGGCGACACCACGGTCTCCGCGGGTGCACGCAGCGAGCACGTCGACTACACCTACTCGCCGACATCGGGCTCGGCGCTCGCGGCGAGCCATGAACTCAGCGCCTGGGATCTAGGCGTGAATCAGCGAATGAACGAGCACTTAAGCTTGTTCGCCAATTACGACCGCTCCTTCCAGGCACCGGACATCGACGGTTTTTTTACCACCAACTACTACGTCTACCCCGCCGTCACCAGCTTCAACGGTTTCATCGTCCCGGCCGTCAGCCACACCCTCAACCTGGGCCTCAGCCTGGTTACGACGGTGAATCGGCTCAAACTCACACTATTCCACACCAGACTGGACAACGAAATCTTCTATTACGGCTACGTCCTCGGCGACCCGAATTCAGGCGTCAACACCAATCTGGCCAAGTCCCACAAGTATGGCCTGGAACTGCAAGACACCTGGAAAGCCACGGACGTGCTCACGGCCAGCCTGAATTACGCGTACACCCGCGCCCGCATCGACCAGGCCAGCCAGGCCTTCGGCGCCTATGCCGGCAAGGATTTGCCCGGCGTGCCGCGCCACAGCGCCACCTTGGGGCTGGGGTGGCAGGCCACGCCGACTTCGCATGTCCAGTTCACCCAGACCTGGCGCAGCCAAGCCTATGCGGCGAACGACTTCGCCAATGGTTTCAGCCAGAAGCAGGCCGCCTACCTTGCCACCGACCTCGCCTATCGTTATACCCATGAAAAGATCGAGTACTTCGCCGCGGTGGCCAACCTGTTCGAGCACAAGAACGGGCTCTGGGTCAGCGACAATGTCGTCTATCCCGTCGACTTCACGCGCACCTGGCGAGTGGGCATGAAGGTCGACTTCTGAGCATGGCCATGGACGACAAGGCCAGCCGCCACGCCGCGCGCATGGCGAAGAAAAAAGCGGTGATCGACGCTACTATCGCCCAGGCCAGCCTGGAGAAAGGCCTGCTGTTGGTGCTCACCGGCAATGGCAAGGGCAAGTCCTCCTCCGCCTTCGGCATGGTCGCGCGCGCCCTCGGCCACGGCATGAAGGTGGGTGTGGCGCAATTCATCAAGGGGAGCAGCGAGCAGCGTGGGGGCTGTCCCGCTACCGGCGAGGAAGCCTTTTTCAGCAGCCAGCCCGGTGTCGAATGGCACGTCCTGGGCGAAGGTTTTACCTGGGACACGCAAGATCTGGAACGCGACATCGCCACCGCCCGGCGCGGCTGGGAAGTGGCGCGGCGGCTGCTGCGCGACCCCGACATAGGCCTGGTGGTGCTGGACGAACTCACCTATCTGCTCAGCTATGGCTGGCTGGACACGGCTAGCGTACTGGCCGACCTGGCCGCGCGTCCGCCCATGCAACACGTGGTCGTCACCGGCCGCGCAGCGCTCCAAGCGTTGCTGGACGCCGCCGACACGGTGAGCGAGATCGCCGACGTGAAGCATGCTTATCGCGCCGGGGTGAAGGCGCAAGCGGGGGTGGATCTGTGATTGACGGCGGTACACATTCCCGGTCGGTGCAGTTACGCAGGAAACGCCTGTCAAAGGGGGGGGTGCAAATCCCCCCTAACCCCCAATTTACAAAGGGGGGAACGGTTTGAACCGCACTCGCGCCCTTCTGGTCCTCAGCCTGCTTGCCGTCCTGGCGCTTGCCAGCCTGTTGCTATCGCTGGGCGTGGGCAGCCTCCGGTTCAGCCCGGGCGAGGTGTGGGCGGCCCTGCTGGGGGAAGGCGACGCCACGGCCATCGCGGTGGTGCGCGACTTGCGCCTGCCCCGGGCGCTGGCGACTTGCGCCTGCGGCGGCCTGCTCGCCCTGGCCGGCAGCTTGATGCAGGTGCTGTTGCGCAATCCCCTGGCCGATCCCTATGTCCTGGGCATCTCCGGCGGTGCCGCGGTGGGCGCGCTGGCAGCCATGTTGCTGGGCGTGGGTGCCAGCCTGGGCCTGGAAGGCGCGGCATTCGCGGGCGCCTTGGCGGCGATGGGACTGGTATTCGGTTTGTCCAGGGGGGAGGGCAGTTGGACCCAGACGCGATTGTTGCTCACCGGCGTCATCGTCGCCTCCGGTTGTGGCGCAGTGGTGGCGCTGATGCTCTCCCTGGCGCCGGAGCAGCAATTGCGCGGCATGCTCTTCTGGCTGATGGGCGATGCCTCCCAGGCCAGCGCGCCCCTGCCCGCGCTCTTGATTCTGGGCGCCGGCCTGGCCGTAGCCCTGTTTTTCGCGCGCGAACTCAACCTGCTCGGGCGCGGTGCCTTGCTCGCCGCGACCCTGGGCGCGGACGTGACCCGATTGCGCCTACTCCTGTATTTCCTCGCTTCGGGGCTCACCGCCACTGCCGTGACCAGCGTGGGCAGCGTGGGCTTCGTCGGCCTGGTCGTGCCCCATTGGGCCCGCCTGGCTTTGGGGAACGATCAGCGTGTACTGCTGCCGGCTGCCACCCTGGCGGGTAGCGCGCTGCTGACTTTGGCCGATACCTTGGCGCGCAGCCTCATCGCGCCGCAGCAATTGCCCGTGGGTGTGCTCACCGCCTTGCTGGGCGTGCCGGTGTTCCTGCTGCTGTTGGCGCGCGCGCCGCACATGGAGCAGGGATGAGCACGCCCTTGCTGGCCGCGCACGCGCTGTCCGTGTCCATCGGCGGACAGCCGGTCGTGCGCGAGTTGCATCTGGCCCTACACCCTGGCGAACGCCTGGTCCTTCTGGGCCGCAACGGCGTGGGCAAGACCACCTTGTTGCATACCCTGGCTGGCCTGCATGCGGCGGATGCGGGGGAAGTCAGGCTGGCTGGGAAGACTTACGCCGACCTCGGCCACCGGGGGGCCGCGCCCCTGCGCGGCCTGCTGCCGCAACATCAGGGGGATGTCTTTGCCGCCAGCGTGCTGGAAACCGTCCTGATCGGACGCCATCCGTACCTTGCACGCTGGGATTGGGAAAGTGCCGCGGACGCAAACCTCGCGCGTGCGGCGCTGGCAGCCGTGGGGCTGGCCGATTTCGCCGCCCGCTCGCTGCATACGCTCTCGGGCGGCGAGCGCCAGCGCGTGGCCCTGGCCACCCTCCTGGTTCAACAGCCGCGCGTATATCTGCTCGATGAACCCCTGGCGCATCTCGATCTCAACCATCAGGTCGCCGTCCTGGAGTTGATGAGCCGCCGTGTTCGCGAGGAGGGCGCGGCCCTGGTGATGGTGCTGCACGACGTCAACCTGGCGGCGCGCTATTGCGATTGGGCCTTGCTGCTCTTCGGCGAGGGCGAATACGAATTCGGGGATGCCGTGCCCGATGCCCGCGCCCTCTCGCGTCTCTATGGCTATCCCTTGCGGGTGATCCAGGACGGAGAACGGCGCTGGTTCGTGCCGGAGATGGCGGCTACGGGAGAGGGCTGAGGCGTTTTTTCCGGGCAGTCTCGATCTGCTGGCAGAGCCGTTCGGCGCCGTCGAACAGGCGCGGAGTGGGGCGTTGCATGAGGTCGGTGGGCACGAAGAACAGGTTGCCGCGCGCCGCCGCCTTGAGGTGCGGCCATTTACGCCATTCGTCCAGGCTCTTGCCGTCGCCCACGTCGCCGCCTGCGATGGCCTCGGGATCGGCCGCAAGCACCGATTCCACGCTCACGACCGGGGCCATGCCCTTCTGGCTGGCGAAGATGTTCTCGCCGCCGCATACCCGGATGACATCGCTGATGATCTGACTGCCGCCCACCGTCATGAGTGGCCGCTGCCAGACTTCGAAAAACACCGGGACGCGCGCTTTGCCCGCGAACTGGCGGCGCAAGGCGGCGAGGCGCAGGCGCAGGCGCGCCGCCGTCTTCGCCGCCGCGATTTCCGTGCCCGCCAGGCATCCCAGCTTCTCGATGCCCGTCGGAATGTCTTCCAGGCGATCCGGCTGGCTTAGAAAGACATGAATTCCGAGTGCTTGCAGCTTGCGCACCAGGGCGCCGGAACTGCCGCTTTGCCAGGCGATGACCAGATCCGGGCGCAGGGCGACGATGGCCTCCATGTCCGGACTGGAAGCGCCGCCGACGTGGGCGATGCGGCGCGCCGCCTCGGGATAATCGCTGTAATCGACCACCCCCACGATACGGTCGCCGGCGCCGGCGGCAAACAGGTTTTCCGTGATGTGCGGCGCCAGGCTGACGATGCGTCGGGCGGGGGCCGCCAGACGGAGGATGACGCCGCTGTCGTCGCGAACACGCACCTCGGCCTGCGCCAGATTCAGGGCGCAGAACGCGAATGCGAGCGGAAGGAGAATGCCGCAGCGGGCACGCAGGCGGATTCCGGGAGGAAGTCGCGCTCGGTGATGTTTCCGATCAGGCAGGGGCGTCGCCTCCTTCGACGATCTCCACCGGCGTGTAGGCGGGAACCAGATCGAACAATTCCACCAGATCGGCGCAGCGCATGCGGATGCAGCCATGTGAGCGTGGTGCCTGCTCGAAGATTTCGTCCGGCGTGCCATGGATGTAGATGTAGCGGCGCATGCTGTCGCGCTTGCCCAGGCGGTTGAATCCCGGCTCCCGGCCGGAGAGCCAGAGGATGCGGCAGAGTATCCAGTCTTGATCCGGATGCGCTTGCACGAGCTCCGGCGTACAAAGCTCGCCGCTCGGGCGGCGCCCCTTGAATACCGTGCCCGCTGGCTGGCCGGCGCCGATCTTGGCGCGCACGATGTGTGATCCGCGCGGCGTACAAAAACTGCCGGACTCTTCGCCCGGGCCGTTGGCTGCGGTGGAAACGGGATAACGGCGCAGTACCCCGCCCGCGTCGTCCTGTAGTTCCAGTTCCTGGGATGCCAGGTCGATGCGCAATTTCACGTCTCGCTCCGGGGCTGTGCGCGGCGGCTGGCAAAAAATGCCGAAAGCAGGGCGCCGCATTCCGCCGCGAGCACCCCCCTGGTGACCACGCAGTGATGGTTCAGCCGCGCAACCTTCCCCGTGAATTCACCGAACAGGTCGAGCACGCTGCCCTGGGCGCCGGTCTTGGGGTCACACGCGCCATAGACCAGACGGCCCACCCGCGCATGCAGGATGGCGCCGGAACACATCACGCAGGGCTCCAGGGTGACATAGAGCGTGCTGCCTGGCAGGCGGTAGTTGCCCAGGCGTTGGCCGGCGCGGCGCAGCGCCATGATCTCGGCGTGCGCAGTGGGGTCGCAAGCGGAAATCGGCTGGTTGTAGCCGTGTCCGATGATCTCCCCATCCAGCACCAGCACGGCCCCCACCGGAACCTCGCCGGCGTCCGCAGCCAGGCGCGCCTGTTCCAGGGCGGCACGCATGAAGGCGGCGTCGGCGCTCAAGGAATCAACGCAGCAGCGCCAGTTTGGCCTCACGGGCGAGCTTCTTGATCGCCGCCTCGCGCCGGTAGGCTTCCGTCCTGCCGCAGGCGGGCTCGACGTGCGCCAGCGCCACCGGTCTTCGCGCCCGGGTGTAGCGCGCCGCCAGCCTGCCGCCGGCGTTGTGCTCGCGCAGGCGGCGCTCCGGGTCGGTGGTCACGCCGGTGTAGAGCGTGCCATCGGCGCAGTGCAGGATGTAGACGAACCAGGTAGACACTATTGCTCGTCCTGCTCCGGCTTGAAGCTGGCAGCCAGTTGCTGCTGCACGTTGGGTGGCACCTGCTCATGGTGACTGAATGCCAGGGTGTAGGAGCCCTGGCCGCCAGTCAGCGACTTGAGCCGCGATTGCAGATTCTCCAGTTCGGCCAGCGGTGCCTGGCCGCTGACGATGAGCATGCCGCCTCGCCCGCTCTCATGGCCCGTGATCTGGCCACGGCGTCCGGAGAAGTCGCCGCTGACATCGCCGATGGCGGCTTCGGGCGCGGTCAGTTCGACGTGGACGATGGGTTCCAGAACCACCGGCCGCGCCTGGGCCGCGGCTTCCTGGAAGGCTTTTTTGCCGGCGCTGACGAAGGCGATCTCCTTGCCGTCCACCGCGTGGCTCTTGCCGTCGTAGACGGTGACCCGCACGTCCTGCATCGGGAATCCGGCGACCGAGCCTTGTTGCATGGCCTGGCGCACGCCCTTTTCCACAGCGCTGATGAAGGGACCGGGGATGGCGCCGCCTTTCACCGCGTCGACGAATTCGAAGCCGCTGCCGCGCTCCATCGGTTCGATGCGCAGATAGACCTCGCCAAACTGGCCGGCGCCGCCGGTCTGCTTCTTGTGCCGGTAATGCCCCTCGGCCGAGGTGGTGATGGTCTCGCGGTAGGGAATGGTGGGCGGGTGAGTTTCCACATCGAGGTGGAACTGCTCGCGCATTTTCTCCAACACATACTTCAGGTGATTCTCGCCCTGGCCGCGGATTACGGCTTCGTGCGTGGTGGGGTCGTGGTCGATGAACAGGCCCGGGTCTTCTGCGCGCAAGCGATGCAGGATTTCGGAGAGCTTGTCGACCTCGTTCTGCTTCTTCGGCCTCACTGCCAGGCCATAGACGGCATGCGGGAAGTCCAGGGGTTGCATGTGGATGTGGTCGTCCTCCTGCGCGTCGTGGAGCACCGCGTCGAAACCGAGTTCATCCACCTTGCTGATGGCGCAGATATCGCCGGGAACGCAGGCCTTCACTTCCTCTGTCAGCTTGCCCTGGAGTCGATAGAGGTGGCTGACCTTGAACGGTTTGCGCGATGTGCCGACGTAGAGCTGTGAATCCGGCGTGACCGTGCCTTGGTAGACGCGGAACACGGCGGTCTTGCCCAGGTAAGGGTCGATCTCCACCTTGAATACGTGGGCGAGCACGTGCTTGGCCGGGTCCGGCACGGCGCGCAGGGGCGTCGCCGCGTCGCCCTCGCCTTGAACGAACAGGGGAGGGTTGCCCTCGCCAGGATTGGGCAGGAGCTTTGCGATCACGTCGAGCAATTCGGGAACGCCCGCACCCGTGGTGGCGGAGACGAAACACACCGGTACCAGGTGGTTTTCGCGCAGGGCCTTTTCGAACGGCGCATGCAATTGTTCCGGGGCGATCTCGCCCTGTTCCAGGTAGAGGTTCATCAGGTCTTCGTCGACTTCGACGACCTGGTCGACCAGGGCGCGGTGTGCGTCCGCTACCGAGGAAAAATCAGACTCGGTGGCAGCCTCGGCGCCGGGCGTGAAGAAACAGTCGGTGACGCCGCCGCCGGCAGGCAGGTTGATCGGCAGGCATTCGCGGCCGAAGGCGGTCTGAATTTCCGCGAGCAGGCCGGGAAGGTCCGTGTCGGCGAGATCGATCTTGTTGATCACGATCATGCGGCAGAGCTTGCGCGTCTGCGCCCAGTGCATCATGCGGTGGGTGGTGAGCTCCAGCCCTTTCCTCGGGTCGATCACCACCACGGCGGTTTCCACGGCATCCAGGGCGCACATGGCCTGGCCCATGAAATCCGGGTAGCCCGGGGTGTCGAGCAGATTGACGCGCACGTCCTGATGTTCGAGATGGGCCGCGGCAACCTTGATCGAGTGCTGGTGGGTCTTTTCCAGGGCGTCGTAGTCGCAGATGGTGTTGCCGCGTTCCACCGAGCCGGCGCCGGGGATGGCGTGGCTTGCGGCGAGCAGGGCTTCAATCAGGCTGGTCTTGCCGGCACCGCCGTGGCCGACCAGGGCCAGGGTACGAATTTCTGTGGTCATGATGGTTAGCTTTCTGAAGGTGTGTTGCGAAAAAGGTCAGGCGGCATTCTTCAACAGTTCGCCGCGGTTGGTGATGAGATCCCAGACCTGGGGCGCGGTCTGCCGGATTCTGGGCAGGGATTCGTCCGCTGTGGTGATGCAGGGTACGCGCACTCCGTGGTAATCGACATTCGGCCCGATGCGGCGAAAGACTACGCCGAAGCGGTCAAGCAGCCGTACCAGCGCCGGTTCCATGACCGCATAGCAATGGCTGACGGTGTGGGAGTGTGCCATGCGAATGATGGCGGCGAACAGGCCGAGTGAGATATGTGGCAGCACACGGCGCTCGTGTTCCGCGAAATAGGCCCCGATTTCTGATGCCACGCCGGCGACGCTGCCGGCTTCGCCCAGGCGCCGCTTGAAGACTTTGGATACGGCGAAGCGCGAAATCTCGCCCAGGTGGGCACGCAACGCTACATCGTCCACGCGTTCGTCCAGCTTGCAGTGCAATTCGATGGGGTAGGGCGCATCGACCTGGCCGCGCTTGGGCAGGACCAGCCGGGTCGTGGCGGCATAGATGCCGGTGCGGCGGTGGCGCAGCAGATAGTGGTCGGAGCGGTCATCGAATTCGTCCACTTCCCAATGGGTCGTCTGACCGTTTTCATCCGTCCTGACCGCGCAGTCCTGCGCGCGTTCGAAACCGGTTTCCAGTACATAGATCTGGTAACGCAATTGAAACACCTGGGAGCGTAGCGCATCCGTGTCGGCATGAACTTGTTCGAAGTGTTCGTTGAAGGCGGAGAGCAGATCGGGTTGCATCGAGGCGTCACGTGCCTGCTGGAACTTTCAGGTTAGCGAAGCGAATGCAGAAGGTAAACAGGGTATTGCTGTAGGAAGGCCGGAAGGCAATGGTTGCTGTTGCGGCGCGCCAAAGAATCATCTTGCGCCGCGGCAGCGCAGCCGCTAGCGTGCGAGGCGGTGTCCCCTTGCGATGAACCCACATGCTGCGTGATGATCTCCCCGTTACGGCCCTCTTCTCCGGTAGTGCGGATTACCTGGCCGCGCTCGAATCCGAACGCCCGGAATGGATACGGCCGCGAGCCGTCCCGCACGCCCCGGAGGCGCCCGCGGTCGCCGATCCGCTCCCTTTGCAATGCGAGGCGAGCCAGGTCGGGGTGTTGCAGCTCATCAATGCCTACCGCTTTCGCGGCTTTCGCGTTGCCGATCTGGATCCTCTGCGGCATCTGGCACCGAGCCATATCCCGGAACTGGACCCGGCCAGTCATGGGCTGGGCAGCGCCGAACTGGATCGGGAGTTCGATGCCGGCTCTCTGGTCGGTCCTCCCCGCGACACCTTGCGCCACATCCTGGCGCGTTTGCGGCGTGCCTATTGCGGCACCCTGTCACTGGAATACATGCACCTCACCAGCACCACGCAGAAGCGTTGGTTGCAGCAGCGGGTGGAAGGGGATGCCGGACTGGAGTTCACCCCGGCGCTGCAACGCTGGCTGCTGGCGCAACTGACCGCGGCGGAGACCCTGGAAAAGACCCTGCACACCCGCTACGTCGGCCAGAAGCGCTTCTCTCTGGAAGGCGGCGAATCCCTGATTCCCCTGCTCAATTATCTGGTGGAGACGGCCGCTCGCGCCGGCGTCCAGGAAATTGGCCTGGGCATGGCGCACCGCGGGCGCCTCAATGTGTTGCACAACGTCCTCAACCGCTCGGTGATCGAGTTGTTCGAGCATGCCCACCATGCCGTGGGCAATCTCCAGAGGGCTGGCGACGTGAAGTATCACCAGGGTTTCGGCGCTCAACTGGAAACCGCCGGCGGGCCGATACGCGTGGTGCTGGCATTCAACCCCTCGCACCTGGAGATCGTCAATCCGGTGGTGGAGGGCTGGGTGCGCGCGCAGCAGCAGCGGCGCTGCGACCTCGATGGGAAATGGGTGGTTCCGGTGCTGATCCATGGCGACGCGGCCATCGCCGGCCAGGGCGTGGTGACGGAAACCCTGAACATGGCGGCCACCCGGGGTTTTCGCACGGGGGGCACGCTGCACATCGTCATCAACAACCAGATTGGTTTCACCACTTCCGATCCGCGCGATTCCCGTTCCAGCCTGTATTGCACCGACGTCATGAAGATCGTCGAAGCCCCCGTGCTGCATGTCAATGGCGACGATCCGGAGGCGGTGCTGCGCGCCGTGAGCATCGCCATGGAATACCGCATGGCCTTCCAGCGCGATATCGCCATCGACCTGATCTGCTACCGCCGCCTGGGCCACAACGAGCAGGACGAGCCCATGGTCACGCAGCCGCTCATGTACCGTTGCATCCAGGCGCTGCAAAGTACGCGGGCGCTGTACGCAAGGCGTCTGGCGGAACTGGAAGTGGTCGATGCTGGCGAGGCGGAGGCCATGGTGCTGGCTTTCCGCGCCAGCCTGGACGCTCCCGTGGGCCATCAGGCCGATGCGAGAAACCCCTATGCGCCGGACTGGAACCTCTACCGGAACACCCACTGGCGCGATGCCACCCCCAGCGCCATCCCCTTGCAGCGTTTGCAGGCGCTGGCGCATCGGCTGACCGAGGTGCCGGCCGGTTTCGTACTGCATCCGCGGGTGCAAAAGATCATCGACGACCGCCGCCAGATGGGCGAGGGTCGCTTGCCTCTGGACTGGGGCATGGCGGAAAACCTGGCCTACGCCAGTCTGCTCACGGATGGCGCTCCGGTGCGATTGACCGGGCAGGACTCCGGGAGGGGCACTTTTTTCCACCGCCATGCCGTGTTGCATGACCAGAAACGCGAACGCTGGGATGACGGTGCTTATATTCCCTTGCAGAACCTGATCCCCGGCCAGGCCAACTTCCTGGTGATCGATTCCGTGCTTTCGGAAGAAGCCGTGCTCGGCTTCGAATATGGCTATGCCAGCGCGGCACCCGACCAGTTGGTGATCTGGGAGGCGCAGTTCGGCGACTTCGTCAATGGCGCCCAGGTGGTGGTGGATCAATTCATCGCCGCCGCGGAAAGCAAGTGGGGGCTGCTCTCCGGCCTCACCTTGTTCCTGCCGCATGGCTACGAGGGCCAGGGGCCGGAACACTCCTCCGGGCGTATCGAGCGTTTCCTGCAACTGGCCGCGCACGACAATTTCCAGATCATGCAACCTTCCACGCCGGCGCAGATGTTCCATTTGTTGCGCCGCCAGGTGGTGCGGCCCTACCGCAAGCCCCTGATCGTGTTCACCCCCAAGAGTTTGTTGCGCAATCCGGATGCCAGTTCCCGCCTGGATGAACTGGCACACGGGGCCTTCTTGCCCCTGCTCGACGAAATCGATGCCCTGGACCCGGCTGCCGTGACGCGATTGGTGTTCTGCTCCGGCCGCATCTACTACGACCTGCTGCGCCAGCGTCGGGCGCGGCAGATCGGCGAGGTCGCGCTCATCCGCGTGGAGCAGCTCTATCCCTGGCCAGATTTGGAGTTGGATGCGTTCCTGGCGCGCTATCCCCAGGTGAGCGACATCGTCTGGGCGCAGGACGAGCCGCTCAATCAGGGCGCCTGGCGCTATGCCGCCTACCCGATCCGCATGGCCACCGGCATCACCCTGCGCTACGCCGGTCGCCCGGAGTCCTCCTCGCCGGCCACCGGCTACGCCAGCCTGCACAAGCAGCAACTGGAAGATATCCTGCAAGCAGCCCTGGGTGCATTGCCGTGAATGGGCGCCCTGCGGGCTCCACCCTGGATTGACCGCCCACCCATAGAAAACTCTTTACCTCAATAGAGCGAATTCGCGACTGCCAAGGCTGCGCGCGCACCCCTACGCTACGCCTGTCATGGGGGAGGGCGGAAGATGCGGAGCATCAAGCACGGCAGTACTCTGGCGATGTCCTCGCCGGCCGCCGCGCGGCTGGGTGGAGGGCGCGCGGCGTCCGCCCTGGAACGTGGGTTGCTCAGGAAGATGCTCGGATACCTGGGTAATCCGGCCGTGGGCCTGCGGCTATGGGACGGGGAGGCGCTCGACCCGGCGGCGGCCGAACTGGTCAGGGTGCATCTGCTCGACCCGGGTACCCTGCTCAGCCTGGCACTCGATCCCGAGTTTCAGTTTGGCGAGTTGTACAGTAGCGGACGGCTCGAAGTGGAGGGCGATCTGGTCGCGTTGCTCGAAGCGCTGTTTGCCGCGCAGCGGAAGGATCGGGGGATTCGCAGCCGGCTGTTGCATCTCATTCACGCTCCGCGTCCCAATTTGCCGGGCATGGCGACGGCCAACATCCAGCAACATTACGACATCGGCAACGACTTCTATCAGTTGTGGCTGGACCCGCAATTGCTCTACACCTGCGCTTATTTTTCGACGCCCGAACTCGGGCTGGAACAGGCCCAGGTGGCGAAGATGGAGCACGTCTGCCGCAAGCTGCGCTTGCTACCGGGCGAACGGGTGGTCGAGGCCGGTTGCGGCTGGGGCGCGCTGGCGCTGTATATGGCGCGTGAGCATGGGGCTTCGGTACAGGCCTACAACCTTTCCCGTGAGCAGATCGCCCATGCCCGGCGGCGAGCCAGCGCAGAGGGCTTGCAGGACCGGGTCGAGTTCGTCGAGGCCGACTATCGTGAGATTCGGGGCGAATACGACGCCTTCGTCTCCATAGGCATGCTCGAACACGTCGGCAGCAGCCATTACTCCGACCTGGGCCAGGTGATCGACCGCTGTCTCGGCCAGCGGGGTCGGGGGTTCATCCACGCCATCGGCACAGATTACGCCTCGCCGTTGAATCCATGGATCGAGCGCCGCATCTTTCCCGGCGCCTACCCACCCAGCTTGCGCGAGATGATGGCGGTGTTCGAATCGGCTGGGCTGTCGGTGCTCGACGTGGAGAATCTGCGTTTGCACTACGCCCGGACGCTGGAGCACTGGTTGGCGCGCTTCGACGCTGCCGCGGCACAGATCGAGGCGATGTTCGGGGCGACTTTTGTGCGCGCGTGGCGCCTGTACCTGGCGGGTTCCCTGGCCGCTTTTCGTCGCGGCAAGTTGCAGTTGTTCCAGGTGCTGCTGCATCGCGGCGACGACGACCAGGTTCCCTGGACCCGCGCCCACCTCTACGACGCTGCGCCATGGAATCCGCCGAAGTCCTGATCGTCGGCGCCGGCCCGGCCGGAGCTGCCTGCGCCTGGGCCTTACGGCGGGCGGGTGTGGACGTGGCCATGTGCGATCAGGCGCGGTTCCCCAGGGAAAAGGTGTGCGCCGGCTGGATCACCCCGGCCGTGCTGGCCGCACTGGAGATCTCGAGCGAAGACTATGGCCGCGAGCACGTGCTACAGCCGATCACGGGATTTCGCATCGGACTCATGGGCGAGGCGTCCGCCAGCGAGATTCGTTATCAGGAGACGGTCAGCTACGGCATCCGTCGCGTCGAGTTCGACGACTACCTGCTGCGCCGTGCCGGTGCACGTCTGTATACCGGGGAAGCGGTGCGCTCTCTGCGGCGCGAGGCGGGAAGCTGGCAAGTCGATGCACGTTTTCGCGCGCCCATGCTGGTGGGGGCGGGCGGCCATACCTGCCCGGTTGCGCGCGCGCTGGGCGCCCATCCTGGCGGGGAGCCGGCGATCCTGGCGCAGGAAATCGAGTACCTGGCGCCGGCCGGCACCCTGGCCCGCTGCGGGGTGCGGGCTGATCGCCCCGAACTCTATTTCTGCCGCGATCTTGCCGGGTATGGCTGGTGTATTCGCAAGGGCGACTACCTGAACATCGGCCTGGGTCGCGAGCATGTGCATGGCTTGAGCACGCAGGTCGACGATTTTCTTGATTATCTGGTCCGCGAGCGCGGGGTTCCGCGGCCGGTCGGTAGCATGCATGGCCATGCCTATCTGGTGCGTGGCCAGGGACGTCGTTCTCTGCTGAGTGAGGGCGCCCTCCTGGTGGGCGATGCGGCCGGTCTGGCCTACCCGCGCAGCGGCGAGGGCATCCGCCCGGCGGTGGAATCGGGCTTGCTCGCCGCGGGGGTGATTCATGCGGCCAGAGGCGATTACCGCGCGCGCAACCTTGAGCCTTACCTCGAACGCCTGCAAGCGCGTTTCGGGCACGGCAAGAGCCTCGCCCAGGCCCTCCCGGCCGGTCTGCGCGCTTTTCTCGCGCGCGGCCTGTTCCTCCATCCCGGACTGCTGCGCCGCGCGCTACTCGATCACGGCTTCCTGCATGCGCATCAGCCAGCCCTGGCACCGTGGACCTAAGCACCGGGGTTCTATACTCGCACTAATTGCTGGAGGTGGACCATGTTCAAGAACATTTTGGTACCCGTGGACGGTAGCGAATTGTCCGATTCCGCGGTCGCGCGGGCTTGTGTCTTCGCCGGGGAAGCCGCTGCCCGGCTGATCTTTTATCACGCAAAGCCGGCCTATTTTCCAGGCTCGGTGGCCGGTGAGGCGATGTTCGACGATGCGGCCTACTACGAGTCTTATCGCCACGCCACGGAGCAGAGAGCCGAGGCGATCCTGGCGCGGGCCGCGGCCCGTGCCGCGGCCGCTGGCGTCGAGTGTGAATCGTTCAGCGATGATTTCGAAACGGTCCATGAAGGGATCATCGCCGCAGCCCGGAGTCGTGCCTGCGACCTCATCTTCATGGCTTCGCACGGCCGCCGCGGCGCGAGCGCGTTGCTGCTCGGGTCGGAAACGCAGAAGGTGCTGACGCATTGCACCATACCCGTACTGGTTTATCGCCAGGCGTGATCCTGGGGTTGGCGAACGAATCGCAAGGATAGGCCAGAGGAGGGGCGAAGAATTGCTATAAATTGGAGTGTGTGGCCGGGTTCCCACAGGGCCGCGAGTGGTTGGTCAGTTGTCTTTCGCCGGCAGGCGGGCCGTCGGCCTCAGGAGGGTGGTATGGGCATCGAGCGACGCATGAGTCAGCGCGTTCCCCTGGCGCAGGGCATGCGGGTGTACGCCTACGGGATGTTGGTCGCGAGTGGCACGTCGGTGGATATGAGCGATCACGGCCTGTTGTTGCGCATCCAGCAGGACTACTCCAGCGGTGAGCTCGACCCCGGCAGGTATCTGGACGTCCTGTTGCAGCGTGTGGAGCGGATTCAGGCAGAGTGCTGGCTGCCGATCCGGGTCGTGCGCAAATGGGAAGAGGGCATCGCCGCGCGCTTCATCGGTGCGGATTCCGCGGCGACCTGCTGGAGTTCGTGACCGCTCATGCCGTCGCCGCAGGCGCTCGGGGTGAGCGGCGGGTGCGCGTCTTCCGGGGAGACGCGTCCAGGAGTTTTTCGAACTCGGGCAGGGGCAGCGCCTGGCTGAATACGTTGCCCTGAAAGTGGGCGCAGTCGTGCTGGTCGAGGTATTCGAGTTGCGCTTCAGTTTCCACGCCCTCGGCAACCACCTTCAGTCCCATGGCCTGTCCCATCGCGATGAGCGTCTGGACGATGGCGGCGTTGTTGTCATCGGTGACCAGGCCGTTGACGAAGGAGCGGTCGATCTTTATTTGCTCCAGGGGCAGAAGTTTGAGGTAGGACAGCAAGGAATGGCCGGCGCCGAAATCGTCCATCGAGAAGCCGATGCCCAGGGTCTTGAGTTCCTGCATCTTGCCCGTGATGTCGGCCACGTTGTCCGCGAACAGATTCTCCGCGATCTCGAGTTTCAGCCGGGTGGGATTCGCGCCGCTGTTGGCCAACACGTGTCTCACCTCTTCGACGAAACCGGGTTGGCGAAATTGACGGGTGCTGACGTTGACCGTCAGGCGCAGATCGCGCGTGGCAGGGTGGGCGGCCCAGGCCTTGATCTGGGCGCAGGCGGCCTTCAATACCCAATGACCGATGCTGTGGATCAGACCGCTTTCCTCGGCCAGTGGAATGAATACGTCCGGCGCGACCAGGCCGCGCTTGGGGTGCCGCCAGCGCAGCAGCGCCTCCGCGCCGATGATGCGACGCGCGCGGTCGATCTGGGCCTGATAATGCAGTTGCAGCTGCCCGCGTTTGACCGCCATGCCGAGGTCCTTTTCCAGCGCGCCGCGCTCTTCCATCGTCGCCTGCATGGCCGGGTCGAAGAATCGCAGGCAGTTCTTCATCGCGCCCTTGGCCTGGTAGAGGGCTAGATCCGCCTGCTTGAACAAGGTCTCGATCGCCTCGTCATGGCCACGGAACAGAGCGATGCCGAGGCTGGCCGTGCAATGGATTTCCCTGCCCGCATGCTGGTATGGTCGGGCCAGGGATTCGAGCACCTTCCCACCGACCGACTCGGCCTGTATCGCGGCCTCGGCGGCTTCCGCGCTGAGGTTCTCCAGCACCACCACGAACTCGTCGCCGCCGAGGCGCGACAGGCTGTCTCCCTCGCGAACGACCTCGTGCAGGCGTCGGGTCACCTCGATCAGTAGCAGGTCGCCGACGCCATGGCCGTGGGTGTCGTTGATATTCTTGAAGCCATCCAGATCGAGAAAAAGCAGCGCGCCGTGGCGTCCGCTGCGGCTGCCCGCGGCGAGCGATTGGCCCAGACGATCCATCAGGAGGCGGCGATTGGGCAGTTGCGTGAGCGGGTCGTAATAAGCCAGACGGTGTATCTCCGCCTCCGCCTCGTCATTGCGGGTGATGTCGGAGAGGGTGCCGACGTAGTGCGTCGTGCGCCCGTCGGGCGCCCTGACGGCGTCGAGGTTCATCCACTCCGCGTAGATCTTGCCGTTTTTGTGACGGTTCCAGATTTCGCCCTGCCAGTGGCCCTCCCGCATCAGGGTGGACCACAGGCTTTGATGAAACGCTTCGTCGTGGTGATCGGACTTGAGCAACGCCAGCGTGTTGCCCACCACCTCGTTGGAGCTGAAGCCGGTGAGGCGGCAGAAAGCCTGGTTGGCCCGGACGATGGTGCCCTGGGCATCGGTCACCACCATTCCTTCCCTAGATTCGAAGGCGATATCGGCGATGCGCAACTCTTCCTCCGCGAGCAGGCGCTCGCTGATGTCGGTCACAGCGACGCGCAACACCGGCACCTTGCCGCTATCGATGCGAGGGAGACAGTCGAGACGGGCCTGGAAGCGAGAGCCATCGGTGCGCTGCAACGCCAGTTCAAAGCTCTTGCGGTCGCCGTGCAGCGCAACCCGCAGGATTTCCTGGTGCCACTCGTCCCGGTCTTCCGGAGCGATGAAGCGCGCAAAACGGTTTTTCAGCAGCAGCCCGCGTTCTTCTCCCAGCAGGCTCGCCCCGGTGAGATTCACTTCGGCGATCATGCCCGCGCTGTTGAGGGTGAAATAGCCGACCGGCGCGAACTCATACAGGTCGAGATAACGGTCGCGCGCCTCCTCGAGGGTGATCAGGGCGCGGCGCATCTCGTCGTTCATCATCTCGAGTTCGATCTGATACACCTGAAATTCGTGCAGTAGCTCATCGGCCGCGATTTCCGGTGCAGCCGGCGGCATCTGGACCAAGCGGACCTCGGCGCTACGGCGAAGGTCATCGGCGGGCTTCGGGCTCATGACTTTCCTTTTATTCGGTCTGGACAGGGCGGGCATCGCTTGCTCATCGGACAGGTTCAGAATTGCCGCGGCTGCAAGGGCGCGGCTTGTTCGGGTTTTCTCAGGCGACTCCGGAGTTCCGCCTGATAGGCCTGGCGGATGAGTTCCAGTGAGAGGGCGCGAGCTTGGGCCAACGAGAGTTGGTGACGGTCGCTTTGCGACTCGCTGTCGAGGGTCATCACCAGGTAGCGGTCGCCATCGGCGCGAGTGATGCCGATCTTGATGTTCGAGTGGCTATTCAGCGTCTTCATGCGTGTTTCTCCTGGTCGAGTACGGCCGAGCCTTCGAGAAACTCGAGTGCCAGGGGCCCGGCCTTGGTCGGGATGGGCACGTACCAGTCGTACTGGGGTTTGTACGCCTCGCACAGACGTAAACCCTTGTTGAGTTCAAGCCATGCGAGAAACTCTCCGATCACTCGCACCAGCGCCTCACCGCTTGGTGCCAGCACCGGTCCGGGCAATGCAATTCGGGTTGAAATGCCGCTCATACGGTCTCCTTGGGGTATGCGCTATTTCTCGAAATCGCTGCGGTAGCGAAAGCCAGTGAGTGCAATTTATTCGAGACAAGCGGCAGGAGGCAGTCGTGAAGGCTTGAATTTGCCGTCGTTGTTTTTCTACAGGTAGATGCCCGTGACCAGGCACAGTGGAGGCGCATGGAATGGTTGGCGCAGGACGGCGGTGTGGCAGCCGGTTGTTGGTGCCGGAGCCGGCAAGCCGGCGTCCACCACGGCTCGCGATTTGCTCTTCCGTGAAGGGAATGGGCCTAGGTGGGAGCGGGCTTGCGGGCGATGGCAACGCTTCCACACATGGCGACGCAGCCATAGGCCGGCAAGCCGGCGCTGGTGGTTCGGACCCCTCTCCTGAGCCTGGGGTGCAGCTCACTCGATGAGTTGGTGGCTGACGGCGTAGCGCACCAGCCCGGCGTTGTTGTCGATGCCGAGTTTGTCCATGAGGCGGCGCTTGTGGGTGCTGACCGTGTTCGCGGACAGGGAAAGCGCATGAGCGACATCGTTGACGGACTGGCCGCCCGCCAGCATGCGAAAAATCTGGAACTCGCGGTTGGATAGCGTCTGGTGTGGGGTTTCCGCCTGCGCCGGCATGATGGAGGACGCCAGGGCGTCGGCTACACCGGGCGTGATGTACCTGCCGCCCTCCACGACTTTGCGGATGGCTTTCGCCAGTTGCTCCGGAGCGCAATCCTTGGTCAGGTAGCCCGACGCGCCCAGTTTGAGCGCGCGCACGGCGAATTGCTCTTCCTGGTGCATGGAGAGCACCAGCATAGGCAATTGCGGATGTTCGGCGCGTATCCGGCCGATCAGTTCGATGCCGCTCATGCCCGGCATGGAAATGTCCACGAGTGCGACGTCCGGATTGCACAGCGGGATCATGTGCAGGGCTTCGATGCCGTTCGCCGCCTCGCCTACCACGGTCATGTCCTGGTAGGTGCCGAGTATGATTCTGAGGCCTTCGCGGACGATGGGGTGGTCATCCGTGATCAGGATGCGAATCGCCATTACTGCTCTCCTTGTTGTGCCGTGGCTTGCGCCTCGGTATTCCTGCCACCGGTGCGCCGTTCGCGCAGAGGAATGGAAACGTGCAAGGTAGTTCCCGCCCCGGGGTGGCTGCGGATATGCATGTCAGCACCCAGCAAGCGTACGCGCTCGCGGATGCCGGCCAGGCCGAAGGACCGCGGTTTGTCCAGCGCCTCGGTCGTGATACCCACGCCATTGTCTTGTATCTCGATTTCCAGGGTATCGTCGTGCCTCTCCAGGCGAAGTTGCACCTGGCTGGCAGAGGCATGGCGCAGGATGTTGGTGAGGGATTCCTGGAGAATGCGGAAGACCGCCGTGGAGCGGGCGTTGTTCAGGGGAAATTCCATATTGCGCAAGGTGAGTTCGCAAGCGATTCCGGTGCGGCGTCTGAATTCCTGCACCTGCCATTCGACGGCTGAGGCCAGGCCCAGGTCGAGCACGGCCGGACGTAGATCCGATGCGATCACGCGCACAGAAGCGATCGTCTCGTCGATCTGCTTGAGCAGGGAACCCACGATAGCCGAGGGTGTGAGTGTGGTCTCGCGCGTCCACAGCATGGCCACCTCGAACCGCAGGGCCGTGAGTTTTTGCCCCAGTTCGTCGTGGATTTCCCGCGCCAGGTGTCTACGCTCATCTTCCCTGACCTGATCCAGGTGTGCGGTAAGGTTGCGCAACTGCTCGCGCGAATGGGTGAGTTCCTTTTCCTTGTCCTTGAGGGGGGTGATGTCCACCAACACCGAACGGCAAAATTGCCCCGCCTCCGTACCTTGAGCGATGACGATGCTGGTCATGTTGATATGGTGCTGTGCGCCGTTGCTGTCGCGCAGCAGCAGATCGTCCACCACGCGTTCACGACTCCCGAATACGCGGCCGAGGTGCCGCAGGTAGGCGGTGTGGCTGGACCTGGCTAACCACAGGATAAGCGGTTTTCCCAGTACACGACCGCGCTCGCAGCCGAGCATGTCGCTGCCTGTCAGGTTTATTTCGCGTATGCAGCCATGCAAGCCCAAGGTCAGATAGCCCACCGGGGCGAAATCGTAGAGGTCGCTATAGCGGTCACGCGC
>CAILNT010000029.1 GCA_903835655.1 uncultured Pseudomonadota bacterium
GCAATCGGAAGTCCGAAACCCGCTAAACCTGCTTTCTACCTGGCTCCATTAGCCCGCGATTTCAGTGGCTCCATTAAGCCGCGATTCCCGTGGCTCCATTAGCCCGCGATCCAAATGGCTCCATAGGGGCGAGAGATAACATCGGAAGACTGGACGATGGAAGCAAAGCGCTGCGCTTCCAGTTCGATCCGCTTGCGCTCGGTAATGTCGCGCGCCACGCCCACGGCCATCCATTGCCCGTTCAAATAGAGGGATGACATGGAGAGCTCGATCGGGAATTCGCGGCCGTCCCGGTGCAGCGCGCCGACCTCGCTGGTCTTGCTGACGATGGCGCCTTCGCCCGTGAGCGCGAACGCCTGGAGGCCGGACGACATGGCTGCGCGATGACGCTCGGGGACGATGACGTCTTGAATACGCCGGCCCAGCATTTCCTCCCTGCTGTAGCCGAAGACCACTTCGGCCGCCTTGTTCCACCAAAGCACACGACCATGTTCCCCGTCCGCTAGGACGAAGGCATCGCGCATGTTTTCCGAGGCCAGGCGGAAGCGTTCTTCGCTTTCTTCCAGAGCATCCGAGCGCTGCTGGATTTCCTCTCCCATGCGGTTGAAGGCGGCGGCGAGCGTGCCGAGTTCATCGCGTCCGTCGTCCACGCATCGGGTGGCATAGTCACCGCCCGCCAATCGTTCCGCCGAACGCTGAAGTCGGGCAAGGCGGTCGATGACATAACGGTTCATGAGGAGGCCCAGCGCCAGCAGCAGCACGACGTAGCCGATGGCGCGCGTTGCAAAGCGCTGACGCCATTCCCCAAACTCCCGGTCGCGCAGGGGTCCCGTGGGCAGTTTGATGCTCATGACGCCACGCAGGTCGCCTAGCTTGTAACCGTACGCCGCGCTGTAGTCGGCGGCGATGGAGGATGGGGCGGCGGCGCGGGCGCCGTGGCACCCCAGACAGTACTTCTCGATCCAGATCGGCGTGGTGAAATGATAGTAGTCCTCCCCGTCGGGCAAGTGGATTTCGACCAGGCGGCTCTCGGCCCGGGGATGGGTGCGGAACCACGCCATGGCACCCAACTCGTAGGCGTCTGCCTGGTTGGCTGGATTGCGCGGCTGGTCGGAGACGTTGTTGAAGTACAGCCCGCTGTGGCTCCAGTTCGGGAAGTCCTTAGATATCCGGGAAAGCGCATGAGCGGGGAGGAAGCCGACCGTCCTGTCGTTGATGGGCAGGCCGCTGGCCATGAATTGCTTGTGGTAGACGCGCCGGGTAGCCATCAGAATGGCGCGAAAGTCACGGGCATCCCGCTCAAGCTCCTCGCGTATGTTCTGTTCGAGAGCACGGCGACCCACCACCACATCCGCCGTCATGATCAGGCCGACGATCAGGGTGGTGAGTAGCCAAACCTTGCTCTTCAATCGCATGAAGAAAGTGATCCTCGGGGGTCGGTGGCACGCCCGTCCATTTCAGGCGGGGGCAGGAGCATGGGAGTAATTCTGACAGCGTCTCCGGGAATGCCGCGAAAAAAACCCGGTCCGTGCGCAAAATACAGCGCCCCATTGTCGCTCGAGGACGAACCCCGATGAAAAAAGCCGCCAGAAGGCGGCTACGATCACCAGTCAACCCGGCTCAGGTATTCTGAATCACGATGCTGGGGAATTTGGAAGAGTGGTCCACCGCCAGGTCGCCGACCTTGACCGCGACACGGCGGGCGATGGCACGGTAAATCTCGGCAATGCGCGACTCCGGTTCGGCGACCACGGTGGGGCGACCGGAGTCGGTTTCCTCGCGGATGCGGATATCGAGCGGCAGCGCGCCCAGGAACTCGGTGCCGTAATCGCGACACATGCGCTCGCCACCACCTTCCCCGAAGATGCGCTCTTCATGACCACAGTTGCCGCAGATATGCAGGCTCATGTTCTCGACCACGCCCAAAATGGGTACACCCACCTTCTCGAACATCTTCAAGCCCTTGCGGGCATCGATCAGGGCAATGTCCTGCGGCGTGGTAACGATCACCGCGCCCGTCACCGGAACGCGTTGCGCCAGCGTCAACTGGATGTCGCCGGTGCCCGGCGGCAGATCGATGACCAGGTAGTCGAGGTCTTTCCAGGTGGTGTTGTTGAGCAACTGCTCCAGCGCCTGGGTGACCATGGGGCCGCGCCAGACCATGGGCGTTTCCACATCGATCAGGAAGCCGATGGACATGGCCTGCAATCCGTGACCCAGCATGGGTTCCAGGTTCTGGCCGTCGGGCGATTCCGGGCGACCGGTGATGCCCAGCATGGTGGGCTGCGAAGGGCCGTAGATATCGGCATCGAGCATGCCGACACTCGCGCCTTCAGCGGACAGGGCCAAGGCCAGGTTGACGGCCGTGGTGGACTTGCCCACACCTCCCTTGCCGGAGGCAACGGCAATGATGTTCTTGACTCCCGGAATCAGCTTCACGCCCTTTTGCACGCTGTGGGCGACGATCTTCCAGCTGACGTTGGCGGCCACGCTTTCGGCGCCCGCGGCGGCGACCGCGTCCTCCACCATTTTTTTGATGTCGCTCATGACCATCTTGGCGGGATAAGGCAGAACGACATCCAGCGTGGCCTTGCCTGCGTCCACCTTGATATTCCTGGCGGATTTGCTGCTGATGAAGTCCTTCTGTGTGTTGGGGTCGATGAGCGCACGCAGCGCGTCCTGGACCTGCTGTTCGGAAACCGACATGGTTTTAGCCTCTGAGGTGGGGAGAAATCTTTGCCTCGCGCCGGCGCGGGCATCGGTGGAGATCAAGGTGAAGGCGCCCTGCGCCGTTTCAAGACCCGATCGAACTTACCCGATAATTTTACTCAAATATTACCCGCGGCCGCCATAGCGTCAGCGACAAGCATCGAGCCTGCCTTCCTTGAAACACAATTTACGGGGCGGATGCGCGGACCCGACATCAGGCACGGCCGACTTATTCGTCCGACCCGGTTTCGCCGCTGCTTTGCTGCGTTTGGGCAGGGCTTTGGCGGGTGCCGCGGGGGGGGCGGGGCGCGTTGTTTCCACGGTGGACTCGACCGAGGGCGCGGGAGGCGGCATAGCCGTCGCAGCGGCAACGGGGACCGGTTCGGGAATCGTGGCGGGGGCGGGAGACGGCTCGGGAGTCGCGGCAGGAGCCGGAGGCGGCATGACCGTCTGGACGGCCTCGACGGACGGGGGAGAGCTCACCACCGGGTTCGTCGCGGGCGGGGACTGCGGTACTGCGGGCAGTCTCACCCAGAGCCAGAAGGGTGTGGGGAAGGGCAACGGCACGGGTAACGACGCGGGTGGCGGCATCGCGGGCACGACCCAGAACGGCACCCAGTACGGCGACTGCTGGGCACAGGCGAAGGAAGATAGCGCAAACAAGCAGAATGTAACGGCAGTGTGCTTGATCAATCCGAACCTCGCTGTATGGGGGACGTGCGTGACGAGGCGGGCGCGCGCGCTGCCGCCGATATCAAATCCCGCAGCCCCCCCCTCATCGTGACCGTGCGAGTCAGGCGCCGAGTTCCGCACCGAATTCCGAGATGGTCCGGGCGACCGCGATATTCTCGACACTCGCGCCCAGTTGCTTGTTGATCTGGGAAACGGAAAACATGCCACGCAGCATCTGGCTGCGATCACCGCTGCGATCGACCACCAGTGCATGCTGGCGGCGGTGAGCCTTCAGGGTGGCGGCGATATCGCCGACGCAGGCCAGTTGCACGTCGTCCATGCACAGCACCTCCAGGTGCTCGCGCGGGGTCATGATGTCCTTCACCATCACATCGGCATGGCGTATGCCTTGACGCTGTACCACCTGCATGGGCTTCTCGCCGGTCAGGTCGGTCGCGGTGATGAGGCCGAGAATATGGTTCATGTCATCCACCACCAGCAGCATGCGCACGCCGCGGTGGATCATCTTGGCTCGTGCGTCCTCGATATTCTCCAGCGGAAAGATGGTGTAAGCGGTGACGATCTGGAAATCGGTCATCACTTGCGAGGCCGGATCATCGGCGCTCACCCTCTCCCGTAGGGCCTGACGCGGCTTGTGAAAGGTGGAACCCTTCTGCAGGGGGGCGGTAGGGATGAGGTGGTAGGTTCGGGTCATTGTCGTTGTTCTCGCTCAAGGCCTGCCGGCACCCTGCGTGCGCAGGTTCAGGCAGAAGGGGGGATGCACTTGATGCTGGTGTGCGTCCGATGTCAAAAAACGTTCGAGTTCTGCCAGCGCCAGACGGTAGACCTCGCGCTTGAATTCCACCACGACTTCCGCGGGCATCCAGTATTCGCTCCAGCGCCAGGCATCGAACTCGGGGTGGCTGGATGCGCGCAGGCTCACGTCGCATTCTCGTCCAACCAGGCGCAGCAGATACCATATCTGCTTCTGGCCGCGGTAGTGCCCGCGCCATTCGCGCTTCACCCAGTCGCGCGGGACGTCATAGCGCATCCAGTCTCGGGTACGCCCGAGGATGCGCACGTGCTCGGGCGCGAGGCCGACCTCCTCCATGAGTTCGCGGAACATGGCTTGTTCCGGACTCTCGCCGTGCTTGATCCCGCCCTGCGGGAATTGCCAGGAGTCTTGCCGCACGCGCTTGCCCCAGAATACTTCGTTGCGCGCATTGCAGATGACGATGCCCACATTCGGCCGGTAACCGTCTTTGTCGATCATGGCCGTTCTCAAGGTTACTAAATCGCGTCAATTTTCCCATCACGGGAGAAGCTTGGACAGACCCTCAGAGCACAAATCCGCGCTCACCGATCGAATTCCAGTGGCGCATGCGGGCGACGAAGTCCGGGAACTCCAGATTCAACCTGGCCTGCCACTGTTCAGCCGCGCGCTCCAGGGTCGCGAAGCCCGCATTTGGCAAGGGTTTATTGAAGGCGAAGACGATGATGTTGCCTTTCTTCTCCGAAGGTAGTTGCAGCAGGTGTTCACCGAAGGCCGCGGCGATGCGCTCGTAGTACCGCGGAAAATATTCGTCCGAGCCCCACAAGTTGAAAACGGCCACCCCGCCCGGCCGCAGCATGGCCTTGCAAGCCCGATAGAAATCGAGACTGGAGAGGGCTTCGACGATACGCTTGGCATCATAACCATCCACCAGCAGCACCTCCTGGCTCTCCGGATTGGCGTGCACATAGGCCGCGCCGTCGCCGACTCGCACCTCCAGACGCTCGTCGTCCCCCGGCAACAGGAAATAGGCACGCGCCGCATCGACCACGTCGGGGTTGATCTCCAGGGCGTGAAGCCGCGCCTGTGACAGATTGCGGTGGATGAACTTGGCGATGGAGCCTCCGCCCAAGCCGATCAGTGCGATGTCGCGCGGCGCCGGGCAGAACAGGAGAAAACCCAGCATGGCGCGGGTGTATTCCAGCTCCAGTGCCCAAGGATCCTTGATGCGCATCGCACTCTGTACCGCGGGTCCACCCAGGTGCAGATAGCGCACGCCGGTGCGTTCGCTGATCTGGACGGGTTCTTGTGCGCCACGACGCTGACGGGAAAACAGCTGCATTTGTTACCATCTGGGTCTTTATCGAATCCTGAAGCCTACCATGCGCATTTCCCGATTTTTCCTCTCCACCAGCAAGGAAGCCCCCGCCGAAGCAGAATTGGCGAGCCACAGACTCATGCTGCGCGCCGGCCTCATCCGCCGTCTCGGTTCCGGCCTGTATACCTGGATGCCCCTGGGGCTGCGGGTATTGCGCAAAGTCGAGGCGATCGTGCGCGAGGAGATGAACCAGGCTGGTGCACTGGAACTCCTGATGCCAGCCGTGCAACCGGCCGAACTCTGGCAGGAATCCGGGCGCTGGGCGGTGTTCGGGCCACAAATGCTGAAGATCAAGGATCGCCACCAGCGCGACTTCTGCTTCGGACCCACCCACGAGGAGGTCATCACCGACATCGCCCGCAAGGAAATTCGTTCCTATCGCCAGTTGCCGGTCAGCTTTTATCAGGTGCAGACCAAGTTCCGTGACGAGATCCGCCCCCGCTTCGGAGTGATGCGCGCGCGTGAATTCGTGATGAAGGACGCCTATTCCTTCCATGCCGGCGAGGATAGCCTGGACGCCACCTACCAGATCATGTACGCCAGCTATTCGCGCATCTTCACCCGCCTGGGGCTCAAGTTCCGCGCCGTGGCGGCGGACACCGGCGCAATCGGCGGCTCCGGCTCGCATGAATTCCACGTACTGGCCGAATCCGGCGAGGATGCCATCGCCTTCTGCCCGGGTTCCGATTACGCCGCCAACGTCGAAATGGCCGAAGCGATGGCACCGGCCACTCCGCGCGCGGCCGCGAGCCAGGCGCTGGAGAAGGTCGCCACGCCAGGATCGCACACGGTCGAGGAGGTCGTCACCGCGCTGGACGTGGCGGCCGAGCGGGTGGTGAAGACGCTGATCGTGCGCGGCGAGAAGGCCGAGGACAACCCGTCCGGCCTGGTCGCCCTTCTGGTACGCGGCGACCATCAACTGAACGAGGTCAAGGCCGGCAAGCTGCCCGGCGTGATGTGTCCTCTGGAATTCGCCAGTGATGGCGAGATTCGCGCCATGCTGGGTTGCGGCGTCGGCTCCATCGGGCCGGTCGATCTGAACATTCCCCTGTTCGCCGACCGCTCCGTCCTGCCCATGAGCGACTTCGTCTGCGGCGCCAACGAGGACGGTTTCCACCTCACCGGGGTCAACTTCGGTCGCGATCTTCCCGAGCCCGCTGTCGCTGACCTGCGCAACTGCGTGGTGGGCGACCCCAGCCCGGATGGCCTGGGGCAACTGGACCTATGCCGGGGCATCGAGGTCGGCCACATCTTCAAGCTCGGCGACAAATATTCGCATGCGCTGGATGCCAAGTTCCTGGACGTGAACGGCAAGTCGCAGGTAATGGTCATGGGCTGCTACGGCATCGGCGTCTCCCGCATCGTCGGTGCGGCCATCGAGCAGGGCCAGGACGAGCGCGGCATCCTTTTTCCTCAGGCCATCGCACCTTTCGAGTTGGCCATCGTCCCGCTGGGGCTCAAGCGTAGCGAAGCCGTCAGGGAAACCGCGGAAATGCTTTATAAAGAGATGGTGGCCGCCGGAATCGACGTGGTGCTGGATGATCGTGACGAGCGTCCCGGGGTGATGTTTGCGGACATGGAGTTGATCGGCGTGCCGCATCGCGTGGTGGTCAGCGATCGCGGCTTGAAGGAAGGCACGCTGGAATACCAGGGGCGCAGTGATGCCGAGGCGACGAAAGTCGCGCGGATCGATGCGGCGAAATTCATCGAGGAGCGGGTGAAGGGATGTCGCAACACGGATTGAAAAAAGCGGCGCTACTGCTGGTTTTTCTCAGCGGGGGCGCCTGGGCGGGGGCGCAGAAATACGAGGCGCTTGCGGATTCCGTGCGTTCGCAGCTTTCCAAGTCCGTCGCCGACACGGCCGTCGAACACGCCGCCTTTGCCGACTCCGCCGCGGTTCAGGCGTGGTTGGCGGAGATGTCCAGACGCATGGCGCGACGCATTCCCGATGCCGAATTTCGCAACGACTTCCTCAACACACTGCATTACGAAGCCACTCGCGCCGGCCTCGACCCGGAATTGATGCTGGGCCTGATCGAGGTGGAGAGCGGCTTCAAAAAATACGCGGTATCCGACATGGGCGCACGCGGCTTCACCCAGGTGATGCCCTTCTGGGTCGAGACCATAGGCAACCGGGATCAGGATTTGTTCCACCTGCGCACCAACCTGCGCTACGGTGCCACCATCCTGCGCCACTACCTGGACATCGAACGGGGTGATTACTTTCGTGCCCTGGGGCGCTACAACGGCAGTCTAGGCAGGCCGGAATATCCCAACGCGGTGCGCGCGGCCTGGCGCAACCATTGGACCTATGGCATCGAATCCAGGCCCTTCAGGCCGGCGAAACAGGCGCGCGCAGCCGGCGACAAACCCGGCTCGTAGGCAACCCTCGCTAGTCGTAACGTATCAGCTCTTGTGTGAAGCTGGGCGTGCGCCCGGCCAGCAGATCGCTGAGAAATTTCCAGAGGGTGTCGGCCGAGGGCGGACAGCCAGGCAGGAAATAATCCACTTTCACCACTTCATGCAGGGGATGCACCTTGTCCAGAGGCAAGGGCAGTTCCGGATCGTTGGGAATCAGCCCGTGTTCCACGCCGGGCCCGGTCAGATAAACCTCCGACAGGCAGTCGGCCAGCGTCAGGTGATTGCGCTGCGCCGGCAAGCCGCCAGTGACCGCGCAAGCGCCCACCGCGACCAATATCTTGCAGTTCTTCCTGAATTCGCGCAGCACGTGGACGTTTTCCGCATTGCACAGGCCACCCTCGACCAGGCCGATGTCGCAGGGGCCACATTGCTTGATGTCGGTGAGCGGGGAACGGTCGAACTCGATGTATTCGAGCAGGGTGAACAAGCGCTCATCGATGTCCAGAAACGACATGTGACAGCCGAAGCAGCCCGCCAGGGAAGTGGTGGCGACACGCAGTTTCTTGCTCATGCAGTTCCCCTGCTGGTGTCGGATGGGCGCGGGGCGTCGTCGAGCGCCTGTGCGCTGATGGGTCTCTGGTCGAAGCGGCGCTGGCCGATGGGGACGGCAAAGCCTACCCGCTTCTTCAGGATCACCCCTACTGGACAGACTTCCGCCGCCTTGTCGGTCAGTGCGAAGTCGGTGTCGGCGAGCCGACCGGAGGCGGAGTTGACGATCAGATGCTTGGTGATTCCCCGCCCACTCAGGACGAACACGTGTTTGTGATCCACCTCGCTGGAGGCGCGCATACACAGTTGACAGAGGATGCAACGGTTGGAATCGAGCAAGAAATCCGGATGCGAGGCGTCCAGCGGGCGGTCCGGATAGAAGTGGCGGAAGCCCGCCGTCATCACCCCCAGATCCGCTCCCAGCGCCTGCAAGGCACAGCTGCCGCTCTTCTCGCAGGAGGGGCAGAAGTGGTTGCCCTCGGCGAACAGCATCTGCACCAGGGTACGGCGCAACTCGTTCATTTCCTCCGTAGCGCTCTCCACCTCCAACCCGGCTTGCGCCGGCAGGGTGCAAGAGGAGGCGTACCGACTCCCAAGCCCGCTATTGGCTTTCACCGTGCACACTTTGCAACTGCCGTGCGGCTTGAATTCCGGGTGATAGCACAGGTGAGGTATGTAGCGGCCGGCGCTCAAAGCCGCCTGCAGCACGGACTGGCCGGGGACGAACGGGACGTCCTCGCCGTCGAGAACAAAGGTATCGCTCATGTCTCTGCCTCCATGGACAGATGCGCCCCGGCGTCGTCGCGACCGGTCATACGGCGCGCCGCGGCAAGGGCGCCGTCGAGATCGAAGGCTGGCTCGAAGACCAGCGATTTCAGGCGTCGTTGATAGCTGGGTCGGAAGCGTTTCAAGGTATCCAGTGTGGGATTGCAAGCCGTGTGGCCCAGGCCACAGTGTGCGGACTGGTTCAGCACGCGGTCCAGCCTCTCGATCTCGGCGAGGTCATGGAGCGTGCCATGGCCGGCGGCGATCTTGTCCATGGTCGCGCGCAAGATCGCGGTGCCGACCCGACAGGGCGTGCAAAAGCCGCAGCTCTCGTGGGCGAAGAAATGGGCGAAGTTGCGCGCCACCTCGAACATGTCCCGCGAAGTATCGAACACCGTGAAGGCACCGGCGGTGGCGAGATCCTCGAATGCGATGCGGCGTCCAAACTCGGGGGCCGCGATGCACACGCCCGAGGGGCCGCTGATCTGCACCGCCAGGGTCTCGCCCGCGCCGCAGTCGGCGAGCACCTGGCTCACCGCCACGCCGAAGGGGTATTCGTAGATGCCGGGCCGAGCGCAATCGCCCGATATCGACAGCACCTTGGTTCCTGCCGATTTCGCCGTGCCGATGCTCCGGTACCAGTCGCCGCCGTGCGCGGCCACCAGCGCGGCGGCACAGAAGGTCTCGACGTTGTTCACCGTGGTCGGGCATTGCAGGTAACCGTGCGTGACCGGATAAGGCGGGCGATTGCGCGGTACGCCGCGCTTGCCTTCCAACGATTCGATCAGTGCCGACTCCTCGCCGCAGACGTAGGCACCGGCACCCAGATGGATTTCGATGTCGAAGTCGAAACCCGCCAGGCCCAGGATGTCGCGGCCCAGCAAGCCGGCGCTGCGGCGACGCGCCAGAACTTCGTTCAGCGGCTCCAGCAGGTGGCGATATTCTCCGCGCAAGTAGAGGAAGCCATGGGTGCTTCCACCGCCCCTCCCACCCCCGCCTATGACATAAGCGCATAGCGTCATGCCATCGAACAGCAGATCGGCCTGGGTGGAGAGTAGCACGCGATCCTTGAAGGTGCCGGGTTCGCCCTCGTCGGCGTTGCACACCACGTAGCGCTGCTCACAGGAAGCGTTGCGGCAGGCCTCCCATTTCATGCCCGTGGTAAAGCCGGCGCCACCTCGGCCGCGCAGGTTGGAGCGCTTGATTTCTTCCAGCAAGTCCATGGACCCATGTTCCGCCGCCGGGAGGCCTTCGCGCCAGGAACGGGCATTGGCCGCGGACTCCGCCGCCTCGCCCAGAGGGGGGGCGGCGAATAGAGCGGCGCGGAGGGCATCACCGGGTTGCAGAAGGTTGCCGATCAGAATGTCGGCGCGTCGGATGTTGTTCTCCATCGCGAACAGCTCGCGTGGCCATTGTTCGACCGGCGTCTGCGCCAGAACCAACTCGGCGATCATGTCGAGGCGTTCGCGCGTCAGGGACGGGATCGCCCAGCCATTGACCAGCAGGGCCGGGCCTTGATCGCATAAGCCGGTGCAGGAAGTGGTCTCCACATAAGCCAGACCATCCTCGGAAATGCGCCCGCGCTCCACCCACAGCTTCTCGCACAAGTAGGTGATCAAGGCCTGGTTGCCCAGCATGCGATCGGTGATGTTGTCGGAGAACAGCAGGCGGTAACGGCAAGGCGCATCGCTGTAAAGGAAACTGTAGAAACCCACCACACCCTCCACCCGCGCCCGCGGCAGGCCCAGCGCAGAGGCCAGAGCGGTGATGGTTTCTGGTGCGATCCAGGAAAACGCTTCCTGCACATCGCACAGGATTTGCAGCAAGCGAGTGGGCTCGAACTGGTGCCGGGCAAGTATGGTTTGCAACGTTTGGGTCATCGTTTTCTCCCTACGTGGGCTTCAGCGTAGCGCATTCTCGAAGGAGGGGTGTGATTGCATGCATATTTCTCGAAAAAACACTTGTCTGCGAGGCAACATTATTGAGCCAATATCCGTTTCCCGGGCGACTTGCAGGGCTGATAATCGGCGCACTTCCAACTCGCACGACTCCGATGACCGATTTTGACAGCAAGGCCCGCGCCTGGGATAGCAACCCTGTATTCCAGGAGCGCGCCGACCGGATCGCCGCCGCCATCCGGGCGGCCATTCCCCTGAACCCGAACATGCGTGCGCTCGATTACGGCTGCGGCACGGGCCTGCTCAGCTTTCCGCTCAAGGATGTGCTCGGCCACATCACCCTCAAGGACAGTTCCGCAGGCATGCTGGAAGTGCTGCGCGAAAAGGTCGTGGCTCAAGGCATAGGCAACATGACGGTGCGCCAAGCCGATCTGACCAGCCAAGTCGCTGCCGATCCCGTCCGCGGGTCAGACGACAAAGACCGCTACGACCTGATCTATACGTCGATGGTGCTGCATCACATTCCGGATACTGCGGGGATACTGGCTCGTTTCCATGCGCTGCTGAACCCCGGCTGGCTTTGTGTGGCCGATCTGGACCGCGAGGACGGCTCCTTTCACGGCATCGAGGTGGACGTGATCCATGGCTTCGAGCGCGAGTTCTTGCAGCGCCTGGCCGAGTCGGCGGGATTTACCGATGTGCGCTTCGACACGGTATTCTCGATCCGCAAGGAAACCGAGGCGGGCGCGCGCGACTACCCGGTGTTTCTCATGGTGGCGCGCAAGCCGTGAGCCACGAGTATTCCGCATCCGGCCACGATCTCACCCCGCCCAGCCCGGCAGAAAAAGCCGCTCTCTCCGCCGGACTGACCGAGGAAGAACGCCGGATTATCCTGAATCAGGGCACGGAGCCACCATTCTGCGGCGGGTTTCTGGAAAACAAGGGTACCGGGGTCTACCGCTGCCGCCTGTGCGGCTTGCCCTTGTTCCACGCCAGCGACAAGTTCGAATCCGGCAGCGGTTGGCCCAGCTTCACCCATCCCATCGACCCGGCCCACGTGCGCGAACTGCGCGATGACAGTCACGGCATGGTCCGCAGGGAAATTCGCTGCGCCCGCTGCGACGGTCACTTGGGCCACGTCTTCGACGATGGCCCGCTTCCGGGCGGACAGCGCTATTGCCTGAACTCGATGTCGCTGACGTTCAAACCTGACTAGCGGGCATGGCAAGCATGCCGCCCGCTGATGATGAACGTCTGGCCATGCCCGTTTCCCTCACGGATGGAACTACCAGCCAACCGACCAGGCAGCCAGAATACGTCGGCCAAGTCTCTGGCTGCCCCAACCACTCTCCCGAAAGGAGAGGGGGAGCTTTGTGTGTCGCTTTGTGACGTACACACCAACGGTCGCGGCGGAACGTCGCGCCTGAGGGAGTGAAGCCTGTCGGTCTTCAGTTTTTCGCCAGACTGCCGTTATTCATGTCAGGCACCGAGCTGAATTGAAGGAGGTCGCCATGAGCATCTATGAAACAGTCATTCGCCACATCGATCAAGGCAACACCTACTCCTGGGATTTGACCGCCCTGCTAGGTCTGGGCGTCGCCGTCTCCGCGCCCTTGCGCGAGAAGCTTCTGCTGGGAAAAACCACCGCGGAAGAAGGCGCGCTGGTGATCTCGGCCTACACCCGAGACCTGCTGGACCACTGGCGCGACTAAGCGTCGTGTACAGACCAAGCGCTTCGTTTGGTCTGAGGCAGCGGTGCAACAATGCGGCGTAAAGCTGCCTCGTCGGAACGGTCCGAACTGATTCTTTAATGTCGGCGTGCAATATTAGCGGTAACTGATATTCAGCCGTCTCCGGAGAACCCGCATGAAACCGTACCCGATATTGATCGTTGCCCTGCTGAGCGCACAGGCCCAGGCCCATCCCTGCACCAACCCGGTCGAGGACAGCGTCGTCAGGCAGGATATCCACTCCCTGTACTCGCTGGGGCAGCAGTACCGCATGACCGGGAAGTCCGTCGCCGACGCGTGGCACAGGGAATCTGCGGCGAAACAGGAAGGCAACCTCGTGGCCATGGCCTGGGCCACGGAACAATTGGCCCTCTACCGTTTTCAACTCAGTGCCATCAAGACCGCGTTGAGCAGCGCCAAGACCAAGCTCTCCGCGGACATCGAGATCGCGGCGAGGGCCCCCTGCCCGGCGGATAGTATCGCGGACTGAGTTCGCGCCCCGACCCCGCTGGCCGTAGCTACTTCAAACTGGCCAGGTACTGGGCGACGGCCTCGGCCTCCTGGCTCGTCAAACGCTCTCCGACGACGCGCATCGCCTTGACGCCGTTCTTGCGCCCATGCGTGGCGTAGAGTTTGATCTGATCCAGGGTGTACTCCACGTTCTGGGCGGCGATCCTGGGAAATTTGCTGGAGCCGGCGCCGTTTTCGTCGTGACAGCCGTCACAGGAAGGCACGCCGCTACCGGGGTTGCCTTCCAGGTAGACTTTTTTTCCGACCGCCAGCAGTTCCGGCTTGGTGACCTCACCGGGAGCGGGTTTCTGGGCGGAGAAGTAGAGTGCCAGGTTGGCCAGATCCGATTCGGAGAGGCGTGCGAGAAAAGGCGCCATGATTTCGCTTTTCCTGCGCTCCGCCTTGAAGTCCTTCATTTCCAGGAACAGGTACTCGGGCGCCTGCCCGGCCAGCCTGGGAAAGTTGGGCACCAGGCTGTTGCCGTCCTGACCATGGCAGGCCGCGCAGGCCTCGGTCACGACAGACACCGCCTTGGCCGGGTCGCCCTTGATTCTTCCCGCAGCCCCCGCCGAGGCGACGCCGCCAGCCAGCATGGCCCAAGCCAGCATACGGATAGGTCGTTTGTGTCTCATGAGCACTCCCACGGAAATCTGTTTTGTGAGCGAACTTTACACAGACTTTACGCGGGATCGGACTGCGCCCTGATTTCTGTTTGATCGAGGTCAAGGTTGCCAGGAAGACTCGGCCGGCCCATCCCGTCGCGGCGCCTGGAACTCCCCCCGCCTTGAAACGGGGGCCACACCGGTTCACGTGGGGTTTGCGAGGCGACTGTGGCCATACAGGTCAAACCGCCGCCGCCACCGCCGGGGGAATGCGCTCGATCAAGCGGGGATCGAAAGGTTTGGGGAGGATGTAGTCGCGGCCGAATTCGAGCCGGTCGACCTGATAGGCATCGAGCACTTCCTGCGGCACGGGCTCGCGTGCCAGGGCCGCCAGGGCTCGTGTGGCGGCGATCATCATGGGCTGGGTGATGGATTTGGCACGGGCGTCGAAGGTGCCCCGGAAAATATAAGGGAAACCCAGGACGTTGTTGACCTGGTTGGGGTAGTCCGAGCGGCCAGTGGCCATGAGCGCATCATCGCGGGCGGCGTGAACCTCAGCCGGGGTGATTTCCGGATCGGGGTTGGCCATGGCGAACAGGATGGGCCGGGCGGCCATGCTCCGCACCATTTCGGCGCTGACCAGCCTGGGGCCGGAGACACCGATGAACACGTCGGCCCCCTTCATGGCGTCTGCCAGGGTGCGTTGCTCCGTGTCCTGAGCGAACTCCTGCTTGTGCGCGTTGAGATCGGTCCGGGCACGGTGGATCACGCCCTTGCTGTCCACCAGCGTCATGTTGGCCTTGTTGCCACCCATGGAGATGAGCAGGCGCATGCAGGCCAGGCCGGCGGCACCCGCGCCCAGGCAGACCAGTTTGATTTCGTCGAGTTTCTTGTCCTGCACATCGAGGGCATTGAGCAGGCCGGCGCACATGACGATGGCAGTGCCGTGTTGATCGTCGTGAAAAACCGGGATGTCGAGGCGCGCCTTCAAGGCTTCCTCGATCTCGAAGCAATGAGGAGCGGCGATGTCTTCCAGGTTGATACCGCCGAAGGTAGGGGAAATATTGACCACGGTTTCGATGAAGCTGGCGATACTTGGGGCTGCGACTTCGATGTCGAACACGTCGATGCCGGCGAAACGCTTGAACAAAATTCCCTTGCCTTCCATCACCGGCTTGGAAGCCAGAGGGCCGAGATTACCCAGTCCCAGGATGGCCGTGCCATCGGTGATCACCGCTACCAGATTGCCCTTGTTGGTGTAGCGGTAGGCGTTGGCCGGGTCCAGTGCGATCTGCCGCACTGGCTCGGCCACGCCCGGCGTATAGGCCAAGGCCAGGTCGTACTGGCTGGCGCAGGGCTTGGAGGATTCCACGGAGATTTTTCCAGGCCGGGGAAATTCGTGGTAGTCGAGGGCTTTCTGGGTCAGGTCGTTCATGTGGTCTCCCGAGTGCGATATGGCGAGCCCGGGATAGTAGCGTGAACGTCGATCGCGAGCTTGATCCGACATTCCCTGAACCCGAATTCCTCGGTAGGCCGTTTTTTACCCCCTTGGGGTGCTATGAATGTCGAGGTTTGCGATTGCGCTCACCATTCGGCTGAATCCGCGCACGAAGGCGGCCGAGAAGGGCGCCCGGATGGGTGAGATGAGGGAGAATCTCACCCGTTTCCAATATGAGAAAACCAGCCGCTTCGTCGAAGGGTTTCACCCAGCTGTTCGAGTTCTTGCCGAGGGCCGTGATCGGCACCGTCGCGTTGCTGTAACTACCCATATTCGAACAGGTCGGGAGCCTCGAATGAACCTTCACACCGACTCCAACGACACGCAGGCAGGGATGCCTGCGCTACCCCCATGACCCTCACCTCCGATCTCATCCGCCAGGCGCGGGACCAGGCTACCGCCCACGGCGAGGCGCCCCTGCTTGCGTTGGAGCGCCTGTCCGGTCTGGACGGCCGCGCCTTCCTGCGCGAGTTGGCCGACGCCTTCGCATTTCCTGCACTGGACATGGCCCGCCTGCGCGACATGGCGCCCGCCTTCGACCTGTTGCCGTTCGCGCAATCTCTGGCACGCGAATGCGTCGCCTGCCGCGACGTCTCTGGCTGCCTCTGGTTCGTGTTCGCCGATCCCCTGAAGCCCGAATTGCTGGAGTGGGCGGAACGCCGCCTCAACTTTGCCTTTCAGCCAGCCCTGGCGCGACGCGAGGACATCCTGGCCTGGCTGCATCGCCTGGAAGTGAACCTCAATGCCATGGATGGGGCGATGGGAGAAGCCGCCAGCGGCGGCAACGACGGCCGTGCAGAAGAACTCTCCTTGCAGGCCATCGGCGCCGATGCTTCGCCGGTGGTCAAGCTGGTGCATTCCACACTGTACGATGCTCTCTCCAGCGGCGCCTCCGACATCCACCTGGAAAACGATGCCCAGGGCCTCACCATCAAGTACCGCATCGACGGCGTGTTGAACCGCATCGCCCAGCCGGCCGGGCGAGAGATGGCGGAACAGGTGATCTCGCGGGTGAAGGTGATGGCCGAACTGGACATCGCCGAACGGCGCATTCCCCAGGACGGCCGCTTCAAGGTTCGGCTCCGCGGGCGCGAGGTGGACATCCGCGTGTCCATCATACCTGGCGTGTTCGGCGAGGATGCGGTGCTGCGCGCGCTCGACCGGCAGCAGCTCGACGACACCCTTTCCGGCATCACCCTGGAGCGTCTCGGTTTCGAGGGCGCAACCCTGGAAGCCATCCGCCGCCTGGCGCGCGAGCCCTATGGCATGTTCCTGGTCACCGGCCCCACCGGCTCCGGCAAGACCACCACCTTGTATGCCGCGCTATCCGAGATCAACACCGGGCGCGACAAGATCATCACCATCGAGGACCCGGTGGAATACCAGCTGTCCGGCGTGCTGCAGATTCCGGTCAACGAGAAGAAAGGCCTCACCTTCGCCCGTGGCCTGCGCTCCATCCTGCGCCACGACCCGGACAAGATCATGGTCGGCGAAATCCGCGATCCGGAGACCGCACAGATCGCCGTCCAGTCGGCGCTGACCGGCCACCTGGTGTTCACCACGGTGCATGCCAACAGCGTGTTCGACGTGATCGGCCGCTTCACCCACATGGGCGTGGAGCCCAACAGCCTGGTGTCCGCCTTGAATGGGGTGCTGGCGCAACGCCTGGTGCGGGTCAACTGCCTGGAATGCAGCACCCAGACACAGCCGGATGCGGCACTTCTGGTCCTCTCCGGCATTGATGACGCAAGCGCTTACGATTTCCGGGCAGGGCGGGGTTGCGCCCAGTGCCGCGGCAGCGGCTACAAGGGCCGCCGCGCCATCGCCGAGCTGATGCGATTGAACGACGAACTGCGCGAACTCATCGTCGCCCGCGCGCCCATCCGCAGCCTCAAGGAAGCCGCCAGCCGCGCCGGCGTGCGCCCCTTGCGCCGCGCAGCCCTCGATCTGGTGCGGCGGGGGTTCACCACGCTGGAGGAAGCGAACCGTGTCACCTTCGTCGATTGAGTCTGCGGAGCGGCTAGCCCGATCGTCTCCTAGACCTTGAACCCCGCCATCAGCTCGTTCAGGCGACGCGCCAGGTCGGAAACCTGACCCGCGTTCTGGCTGGTCTGGCGGCTGGCGCCGGAGTTGGTTTCCGTCATCTGTGCGATGTGTTCCACGCGCGTGGCCACCGCCCTGGCGGCCGCGCTCTGTTCGGAGAGGGAGCGCTGGATTTCTCCGACCGAACGCACCACTTCGCCGGTGCGCTGCTCGATCTGCTCGATGGCAACGCCTGCCCGGCGCGCCAGTTCCTCGCCCTGGTTGGCGCGGGCCACACCGGCCTCCATGGCATCCACGGCGCGGCTCGTGCCGCTCTGGATGCGCTGGATCATGTCGCCGATCTGCTGGGTCGAAGCGGAGGTGCGCTCCGCCAGCTTTCTCACCTCGTCCGCCACCACCGCGAAGCCGCGTCCCTGTTCTCCCGCGCGGGCCGCCTCGATGGCCGCATTCAGGGCGAGCAGGTTGGTCTGGTCGGCGATTTCCTTGATGACGTTGACGATGCTGGTGATCTCCGCCGAGAGGTTGCCCAGATCGGCGACGATGGCGGAGGATTGCCTGGCTCCCTCGGCGATGGCCGCCATCTCGCTGGCGGCGTTTCGGGTAATCTCGCGGCCCTCGCGCGAGGCGGTTCCGGAACGTTCCGCCAGATCATGGGACTCGGTGGCATGACCGTGTGCCTGATCGATGGAAACCGAGAGCTGTTCCATCGATGCGGCCATACCGGAGGCGGATTCCGCCTGTTTGTGACTGGCCGTGGCGACCTTGTCGCTAGCACCCGCCAACTGTCCTGACATGGTTTCCAGCGAGCCGGCGCCATCGCGCACCTGGGCTACGACCTCGCGCAAGTGGGTCTGCATGCTTGCCAGGCCGCGCAGCAGGATACTGATCTCATCACGGCCATCGGCATGGATGTCATGGCTGAGGTCGAAGCGCGAAATCTCTTCGACCGCAGAGCTGGCGTTGTCGATCTGCTGACCGAAACGGTGCTGCAAGAACCAGTGGGCGAACCCGATCAGCACCAGCACGGCCAGGACGAGCAAGGTCACCGTCCAGGTCAGTTGCTGCGCGCTTCGATCGGCGGCTTCGAAGGCTGTCCGCGCCGTGCCCTGGTAGTAGGGCACGAATTTCTCCAGCGGCTTGACCACTTGACCGTGCACCAGGGGCCACTCGTCCTCCAGGATGCTCTTCACCGTGGGCATGTCATCCTTCTGATAGGCACCTAGCAATTTGTCCATGAGTGCCGTCAGCCCCTGCATGCCCTTGTCGATCTTCTCCAGGCCCTTTTTTTCCTCGTCGGGTAGCGCTTGCGCGGCGGCCAGGCTACGGAATTTCGCCCATTCTCCCGGCAAGCTCGCCTGCACCTCTTTGAGCTGATTCGCCGAGCCCACCGTGGGCAACTGGCCCAGCGCCACGCCGGCGATGCGAAAGCGTACTTCCTTCACCTGTTGCTCGACGGACTGGAGCAGGATCAGCGGTTGCACCGCCTGCGTGTTGACTTCGCTCAGGCGATCGGCACCGCTGCGGGCGGCATGGACCGCCATGCCTCCGAGGGCGACGATGCTGGCCAGGGTTACAGTGGCCATCAGCAGCAACAGGCCGCGCAAGGTATGGAACATGAGGACTCCTGCTCTATCGTACTGGATGACTTACTCGCTCGGCAGGTTCTTGCTTTCCCAGGCGGGCATGCCGTCGCGGAACCAGACTACCTTTTTGTACCCTGCCTTGATCGCGTGGTCGGCAGCCTTGTAGCCCTTCCAGCAGGGAGAGCCGTTGCAATAGAAGACCATTTCCTTGTTCTTGTCCGCGGGGAGCTTGGAGAGGTCTACCTTGTCGCCCGGGCCGGTCTTGGATTCCTTGGAGAATTCTTCCTTGAAGGGCACGCTGATCGCACCCTTGATGTGTTTGTCGGCATATTCGGCGGCGACGCGCGCATCGACGAACAGCACCCCCTTGTGGAAGAGGGCTTTGGCTTGGTCGACACTGGCGAAGCTGCCTCCTGGGATGGCGTGCGGGGTGTCTTCGGCGGCCAGGGCGTTTTGCATGGTCACGGCCAGGATGCCGGCCAGGGATAGGGAAGCCAGGGTGCGAACGAACATGGTGTCTCCTCGGTTGGAATGAAGTGCCCGCTGCGGGCAACTGCATTAGCGGCAGGCTGGCCAGGAACTTGAATGCCTCGCGCAGCAGTCCGTCCTGCAAGCCGCTTCGCTGGTGGGGGATTAGTGGAGGCGGATGCCGACGGATTGACCGGCGTAGGTTCCAGCAGCGCGAGGGAGGGCGATGTCTAGCAGGGCGCGGCCTTCGGCGAGTGCGGTGAGGGCGCGCACCTGGCCTTGCCATCGTTCGCCCGCGATCAGCACGTCGACGCCAGCACCCAGACGCACACCCACGGTCTGCTGGGGCTCCAGAGTGGCGCGGGCGAGCCATTCTTCGGAGCGGGCGATGCTGAGCACGGTAGCCGGTTGGCAGGGCGAGGTGATGACCAGACCGGGTTCGCCCGGTCGCGCCAGCACCACGGCGTCGAAGGGCGCGCGCAGTTCCGACTCGACGAGCAGTCGGCGTGCCTTCTCCACGCGCGCCTGGGTGGCGGCCAGGCCGGTCTGGGCTCGGGCCTGGCGCAAGGTCGCGGCATCGAGTTCGCTGGTGGCGGCCACCGTGCGCGCATACAACTCCTTGACCCGGCCGAGGTCGCGCGCGGCATCAGCTTCTTCCTGAGTGAGGCGGTCGAGGTCGGCACGCGCTTCGGCCACGCCGGCCCGGAACAGGGTGGGATTGAGGCTGGCGAGCAATGCGCCTTTTTTCACGACTTCCCCGGCCTGGACTTCGATCCGCTCGATTACGCCGGCCACTGGCAGAGTGAGGTTGACGCGACCGGACCAGTCGAGCACGGCGGGGAGTGTTGCAACCGAGGTGACCACCGAGGCGATCACCGGAGTGGTGGGCTCACCGGCGGAGAAGGCGTTGCCGGCAAGCAGGGCGAGTACCAGGATGCGGAGCATCATTTCTTTGCTTCCATTTTTTGCGCGTCCAGCGGGCTGCCCAGCAGCGCTTCCAGGCGCGCCAGGGCCAGGGCCAGGCGATATTCGACGCCGCGGCGGCGCAGTCGGGCCGCCTGGGTTTCGGCCATGCTCGTTCCGAGGTTGGTCTTCAGTTCCATCTCGTATTCGGCGCGTGCCCGGTCCAGGGCCAGGTCGCGGTAAGCGACGCCGGCCGCGCGATCCGCGCGTTCGGATTCACGCAGATACTGGATTTCTTCCCAGGTGTCGGCCAGGTTTAGGCGCAACTCCTGTTGCAACTTGTCGGTTTGCGCCTGGAGCCCCTGGAAGTTGGCTTGCTCACGCGCCATCTCGGCCTCGACGCGGCCACCCTGCCAGATCGGCCAGACGAAGTTGAAGCCGGCCTGGAGGTCGTTGCGGGTGCTCGCCTCGCGGCTCCATGCGCCGGCTTCGGCCGCGAATTCGAGGCTGGGGCGGTTGTCGGCGCGCACGCCTTCGATCCGGTGTTGTGCCGCGGTCAACGATTGTCTCTGGGCGAGCAGGCGCGGGTTGTGCGCCAGCATGGCGTCGAGCAGCGCGGTCTGTTCCGGCAGCGGCCTCTCGTTTTCAACGAGTTTGGGGTCGACCAGTTCTTCCTGCACCGGGCCTGTGCGGTTCAGGGCGAGTCCGAGTTGCATGCGCGCGTCGCGCAGTCGGCGCAGGACCTCGTTGCGCCGGGCGCGGCTGTCGAGATAGCGCGCCTCCAGCTCCGCCAGTTCCCATTGCGCGATCTGGCCCACAGCCAGGCGATCCTTAGCGTTGTCCCAGGCCACGTAGGCGCTTGCCATGAACTCGGTGTCGGCGGCGTATTCCATCTCTGCCAGGAGCACGTCGAAGTAGCGCGCCATCAGGGTCAGGCGGCGTTGCGCGCGCGCATCAAGCCATTGCAGGTCGCTCGCACCGTGCAAGTCGCGCGCGGCAAGCAGGCCGGCACGCTTGCGGCCGGCATCGAACAGCGTCTTGCGGGCGTCGAGGCGAGCCTGGCTGTCGGCGTGGAAGCGATCGCCGTAGTAGGTGTTGCGGCCGCTGCCCAGGGTGGCTTGCAGCGTCAGATTGAAGTCGTTCAGGCTCGCCGCGAGTTGCTCCGAGGCCGAGGCCGAGGCCTGCCGGGCGCGGGCGAGGTCGAGGTCGGGGTGCGTCGCCTCGGTCGCGGCCAGCACGGCCTCCAGCGTGAGCGTCGGCATGTCTGCCAGAGCGCTGCCGGCGAGGAAGACCAGGAGCAACGGCCAAGCCCTCATCCTTGATTCCTCAGTCGACCGCTTATTTTTCTTCGCGAGGCCCCATGGACATTGAGGTTTGCGCCTTCGATCACGCTCACCCTCTGGGTGAACCCGCTACGCGCCTGATTGCAAGCTTGGCGAGCCGCCTGGCTGCGTTGCACCCGCAAGGGGTACGCCGGATTCGTACGGCGGCCGAGCCGCCAACGACTCCGCTGCTTCTCCTTGCAGGGAGCGACCATGCGCGTCGTCTCGCACCCGCAAGGGGTAGGCCGGATTCGTACGCGCTCAAGCGCTACGACTCCGCGCCCTTGCCAGTCAACTCGCCAGACGCACACTCGGGCGCGTTCAACTGAGGATTCAAGGTTCATCTCTTGCCGGCCTGGGTCTTGTAAACGTTGAATGGCTGGGTCTTGTAGGCGCCTTCGGCCACATACTGGCCGAGCAGCATGAATTCCTCGGGTGTCTGGGTCGCACCGGTGAAGCGGGCGACGGGTTTGCCTTCCAGGTCGAAGAACAGGAAGGTTGGCGTGGCGCGTGCACGGTTGGCCAGGGCAAAGGCTTTCCCTGTGGTGGCCCGGCCCTCGAAGTCGTTCATCTCCGCGTCGCCCTTCACGTCCATCACGAAGATGCGGAAATGCCGGCGGAACCAGTCCTGCACTTCGGCGCGGTTCAGCACAGTGCCCTTCATGCGTGCGCAGAATGGACACTCTTCCATTTCGAACATGATCAGCACGCCTTGCTGGCCTTCCTTGCGGGCGGTGGCGAGTTCATCCCTGAAGTCGCCCAGGGTGGTCATGAAGAAATGGCTTTCCGGGTCGCGGACCTCGGCCCGTGCGGGCTGGAACGCAAAAAAGAGCATGAAGGCGAGGGCGAGGGCGCGCATGGGGGTCCCTTATCTTTTACTGCGGATGTAGTGCTCGATGGCTTCGCGGGTGATTGCGCCGACGTTGTAGGCAACCTGTTTTCCCCTGGGGTCGTACAGGTAGGTGGTGGGCAAGCCGGGTACGGCGCCGATCTGCTCGGCGATCTTGTAGCTGCCCAGCACCAGCGGATAGGAAATCTTCGCCTGCTCGGCGAACTGCAACACTTCCTTGGGGTTGCGGTAATCCATCGCCACGCCGATCACGACCAGGTTGTTTTTCTTGTTCTCGTGCAAAGCGATCAGATCGGGAATCTCTTCCCTACAGGGCGGGCACCAGGTGGCCCAGAAGTTCACCAGCACCCACTTGCCTCGGTGTTCATCCAGGGAGTGGATCTTGCCCTTGCTGTCGGTAAGATAAAAAGCCTGTGCGGCGCTGCCGCTGCCGAGGAGTAGGAGAAGGACACAGAGTCGCAGGAACATGGATTTTTCCGATAACGGTTGGTGAGGATGGGGCGCGGAGGGGTTCATCCTCGTGATCGTGCCGGTCAATGGGATTTCCCCGGTTTTGGGGGCGCGTGCTGGCCCTGTCCGTCGGAAGCGTGGGTCAGATAGAGGGCCAGGCCGATCAGGGCGACGGAGCCGGCGAGGTAGAGCAGGTCGAGGGCGCCGGAAATCTTGAGTTTGAAGGCGATTTCGAAGATGGTGACGATCATGATCATGATGATGACCTTGGCCAGGCGCTGTTTCAGGTCGTCCAGGCTGTGAATGACGAGGATGGCGCTGGAGGCCTTGCTGTCCTGCGCTTCGTCGATGTCGCTGATGAACAATTCGTAGATGCCCAGGCCGAAGATCAGCATGACGATGGCCAGCAGATAGCCATCCACGACCTCGACTACATGGGTAATGGTCTCGTCATGCAGGGTCTTGCGCGCCTCGATCGCCATCGAGGCGTCGGCGTAGTGCTGGAGGTGGGAAACCAGATAGACCACGTCCACGGTGGCCATGAAGAAGATGGCGATGGCGGCGGCCATGCTCGCCAGTACCGCGAACAGCACCACGTAGCGGCTGCGCCAGAGTAGGCCTTCGAACAGCCTTTCGATCAGATCCATTTTTGTTCTCCGCGTGCCGGGGAAATTGCCATTCCGGGGCGTTTTCCCCGAAGGTAGAATATGCAGGCCGATGCGCTTGGCGCTGCCGGCTCGAATTCCTCGTAGGAGTAACGGGAACCTATGCAACCCAGATACATCCTGCCCGCTCGCGAGCCGGCGCGCACTATAAGCTTGGAGACAAAACCCAAGCAAGTCGATGCTTGGCTCCTGGGCCTGCCGCTCTCCAATCCTGCCGAGTCGGCGGAGGCTTTGGCCGATTATCTGGCCGGCCTGAATCGCGCCGAGGTCGGTCACGATGTTCGCGCCAGGGTGATCGAGCGGCTCTATCCGGTCGTGGAGGACATGACCGCTTCCCTGCGCGAACAGTACGGATCGGTTTCCCTGCCGCTGCCGGAAAAACAGCGGCACCAGGCCGAACTGGCGCAGCGCCTGTTGCTGGAAATCGCCGATTGCTACAAGGCGATGACGCTACAGTGGCTGAGCAAACGCTTCCACCTGTTCGGTGGCAATCCGGTGCCGCTCTACCTGCAACGCACCCTTCTGGCCTTGCAGGCGGTGTTGGAAGTCTGTTACGAAACCCACGAGACCTGTCCCCATGGACTCTGGGTAGACCTGCACCAGACCTACAACTATGCCTTGCGCAACGGCTACAGGGACGTGGTTCCGCAAGGCAGCAAGCACATGTTGTCACTGGAGAGCATCTATCTTGCCACCTTGCTGATGGCACTGGCCGATCCATACCACTTTCCGCAAAGCGAGTTGCTCTGGGCCAAGGACATCATTGCCCGCTATGCCAATCTGGCACGCCTGCACCCCGCCGAGGAAGCCACCAAGGGAAGCGCTGGCCTGTTCCTGGTCGAGGTCAATACCGACACGCCGCCCAGGCCTCTGGCCCGCGAGCCGCACCCCATGAATCCACGCTGGGACCTGCTGCTCACGACCACGGGTCTGGCCAAGCACCTGGCGTTGCTCAGCAGCCATCTGCGCGGCCAGGATGATATCGAGAAGCTCGGTTTGCCCGAGGCCGCTCGCGATCCGGCCTATGCCACCATGTTGCGTCGGCTCAAGCTCAACTGGGGTGCCTCGTTGCAACGCATGACGCAGCGCCGCAGGCATCAGAACGGTCGGGAATTCGAGGTGGTCTTCGGCCTCAAGTCCGTGCATGCGCTGATCTCGCCGCCCACCGCCAGCGATGCCATCGTCTACGGCAACAACAACCATGAGGTGCGGCCCATACCGCTGCACTGCGGCGCCGTGGACGACAGCATGGGCGGGTTGTCCTTGCGCCATGTCGGCGCGGGCTTGCAAGTCAGGGTCGGCGATGTGGTGGGTATACGCCAGGGCAACGTCGCCTGGAGTATCGGTCTGGTGCGCTGGTTTCGCATACCGGCGCCTGGCGAAGTACTGTTCGGCGTGCAGCTGCTCGCACCACAGGCCGATGCCGTGCAACTGCGCCGCATCGACAATGGCCGCCAATGGCCCGGCTTGCTGCTGCTCCCCAGCGTGGTCACCCGCCAGGCGCCCATGCTGCTTTCCCTGCCCAGCGCGTTTGGGCCGGGCGTTTCGGCCGAGGTTTGCAACGCCAGCGGAAAGCACACCATCCTGGTGGAAAAACGGCTGGAGTCCACGCCTAGCGTGGACATCTACCGCTTCCACATGGATGAGGTCGTTGCGGCTGGGTAGTCGGCACCCAGTACTCGGCACTTTACCCAGTGGCGGTCAGCTTCTGGTACTTGACGTAGAGCTGATCCTTGTCTTCCACATAATTGGGATTGACCGGGATGCAGTCCACAGGGCAGACCTCGCGGCACTGCGGCGTGTCGAAGTGGCCGATACACTCGGTGCACTTGTTGGGGTCGATGACGTAGATGTCTTCACCTTGCGAAATGGCGTTGTTCGGGCATTCCGGCTCGCATACGTCGCAGTTGATACATTCGTCGGTAATCATCAAAGCCATGGTTCATTCCTCATGAGATGGGGTTGCTGTATCTGGCGGCCAGTCGCGTGGCCACCTCGGGATGTACGAACGGCTTCACGTCGCCGTGTAGCCGCGCGATTTCACGCACCATGCTGGCGGAGATGAACATGTGCTGCTCCGCCGGCGTCAGAAAAACGGTTTCCATTTCCGGATCCAGGCGGCGGTTCATACCCGCCAGCTGGAACTCGAACTCAAAATCCGATACCGCGCGCAAGCCCCGCAGCACCAGGCTGGCTCCGAGGCCGCGCACGAAATGGACGAGCAAGCCGGTGAACGGCTGCACCCGTACTCCCGGAATCTCCCCCAGCGCCAGGTTGAGCATCTCGACGCGTTCTTCGAGGCTGAAGCAGGGTGTCTTGGGCGCATTGTCGGCGACCGCGACCACGACTTCGTCGCACAGCTTGAGCGCGCGCCGCACCAGATCCTCGTGCCCGCAGGTGACCGGGTCGAAGGTGCCGGGGTAGACGATGACACGGTTCAAACAATCTCCAGCAAACAAAAATGGGACTGGCCCGCGCGCCCCGCGCGCAACACCACCATGCCGGCGGGGGCCAGGGGCCTGGGCGACTCGGCATAGATTCTACCGCCGGGGGCCAGGCGTGTCGCCGCAAGCGGCAGGATGCCGGGCAACAATTCGCTGGCGAAAGGCGGGTCGAGGAATATCAGGTCATAGCGCTCTTCCGAATCCGCCAGATGACTTTGCGCGTTGCGGCGCAGCACTTCCACGTCGTGTTGCGCCAGCGCCAGGGCGTTTTTTTGCAGGGCTTCGAAGGTACTGCGCTCCGGTTCCAGCAACACTACGCGCGCAGCCCCCCGCGAGGCGGCCTCGAAACCCAGCGCCCCACTGCCGGCGAAGGCATCCAGGCAGATCAGGCCGTCGAGACGCTGGCCCAGCCAGTTGAACAGCGTCTCCCGCACCCGGTCGGGCGTGGGCCGCAAGTCGGGCAGGTCGGGGAAGTGCAGCACCCGGCGGCGGCACGCGCCACCGATGATGCGCACACTGTTATGGGGCTTCACGCTGTCCACCCACGATCACCGTGTCGATCGCCGCCGGCAACACCCGTGCGCGGAAGGCGCGCAGGACGTCGTCGCGACTCACTGCTTCCACGCGGGAGATATAGCGGTCCAGCCAGTCGGGTGGCAGGCGGTAGAAACCGATCATGGCCAGGTATTCGAGGATCTTCTTGTTGCTGTCGATGCGCATGGGAAATCCGCCGACCAGATTGTTCTTGGCCTGGGTCAGCTCGGTTTCGCTGGGACCCTCCTTGAGGTAGCGCTCCAGTTCTGCGCGGGCGGAACCGACCGCCGCGTCGGTTTGCTCACGCCGGGTCTGCAAGCCGATCTGGAAGGGCCCCAGCTCGCGCATCGGCATGAAGTAACTGTAGACGCTGTAGGCCAGTCCTTTCTGTTCGCGGATGTTCTTGGTCAGGCGGGAATCGAAGCCGCCGCCACCCAGGACATAGTTGCCGACATAGAGCGGGAAATAGTCCGCATCCTCGCGCTTGAGTCCGGGCAGACCCATGAACAGGTGGCTTTGCGTGGCCGGGTGGGGAAGGATCTGCACACGTCCCTGCGCCGCGATCTTGACCGGAGGCAGGGGCGAGGCGGCCGCGCCCGGCGGCAGGCCGCTGGCCAGGCGCTCCGCCAGAACCTCGGCGTCCGCGCGGCTGATGTCGCCCATCACGGCGATGGAGAGGTTGTGCGCCCGATAGTAGTCGCGATGGAAGGCGGCCAGATCGTCGCGCCGAATGCGGGCGACGGCATCGACTTCTCCACCGTCGCTGTGGGCATAGGGATGGTCACCATAGATCGCGGCCTTGAAGGCCCGTGCGCCGATGTACTCCGGTTGGGTCGCCGCTTCCTTGAGGCCGGCGATGACCCGCGCCTTCTCCCGTTCGACGATGTCGGCTTCGAAGCGCGGTGCTGACAGGATGGCCGCCAACAGTCCCACGGATTGATCGCGTTCCTCCCTGCCGGACAAGGTGCGCAGGGTGAAGCCGGCGCGGTCGGCATCCAGGTGGTCGCCCAGGTCCGCACCCACGTCGGCGATTCTTTCGGCGATATCGCGCTCGCTGTAAGGCCCGGCACCCAGGCTCATGATCTGGCGGGTGAGGCTGGCCAGGCCGGATAGCTCGCGACCGTCGCGGGCGCTGCCGGCATCGAAATCGACGCTGATATCCAGCAGCGGTAGGTCGTGGTTTTCCACGAAGTAGACGCGTGCGCCCTGCGGCGTGGTCCAGTTCTGGATGTCGAGTCCGGCGCTGGCCGGGAGGGCCAGCGCGGTGAGGAGTAACAGGGCGGAAACACGGTTAAAAATCACGGCGGCCTCCGAAGTCCTTGCGGGCGGGTTTGACGAGTTCCAGGGGTTGCGGGTCGAGGCGCGCCACGGTCAGATGGTCGTCCAGCAGATATTTCGCGGCGACCGCGCGCACCTGTTCGGCACTGACTGCCTTCAATTTGCGCAGGCGCGTGTCGCGAGCCCGGTAGTCCAGGCCGGCGGTCGTCCATTCCCCGATCAACATGGCCTGATAGAAAAGGGAGTCCTGCTGGAAAACCTGGCTCGCCACTACCTGTGCCTTGACCCGGGCGAGTTCCTGGGCACCGACGCCGTCTTTCACGATGCGGGCGATTTCCTGTTTCAGCGCGGCCTCGACCTGCGCCACCGTGTGCCCTTCGGCCGGTGTGGCGTCGACCATGAACAGGGAAGGCCCGCGCGCGATGTCGTCATAACTGGCGCTGGCCTCGGTGGCCAGCCGCAGGTCGCGTACCAAGGACTGATTCAGACGCGCGGAAGCGTGACCATCGAGCACTCCGGCCAGGATCTCCAGGGCGTAGGGGTCGCTGTCCTGCTCAGGGTCGTGCAGGGTCGGCGCCTTCCACGCCAGGGCCACTACGGGCAGCTTGGCCGGGGCTTTCACCTCGATCTGCCTCTGCCCATCCTGCATCGGTTCCTGTTGCGGTTTGCGTGGCGGCAGGGGGTGCGGGGCGAGGGGGCCGAAGTACTGTCTTGCCCAGGCAAAGACCTGAGTGGGATCGACATCGCCGGCCACGATCAGGGTGGCGTTGTTGGGGGCATACCAGCGCCGGTACCAGTCGCGCGCATCCTCCGCCGTCATGTTCTCGAGGTCATTCATCCAGCCGATCACCGGGCGGCCGTATGGGTGCGCAGTGAAGGCCACGGACATCAGCCCCTCGTAGAGGCGCGCCTGAGGACTGTCCTCGGTGCGCATGCGCCGCTCCTCCATCACCACCTGGATTTCCTTGGAAAACTCCTCCGGGGACAGGGTGAGGTTTGCCATGCGATCGGCTTCCAGTTTCAGTGCTAGTTCCAGTCTGTCCTTTTGCAGGGTCTGGAAATAGGCGGTGTGGTCGCGCGCGGTGAAGGCGTTCTCGCGGCCACCGGCGGCGGCGATGCGGCGCGAGAACTCGCCGGCGGGCACATCCTGAGTGCCCTTGAACATCATGTGTTCCAGCACGTGGGCCACACCGGTCGTGCCATTGAATTCGTCGATGCTGCCGGCGCGGTACCAGACCTGGGAAACCACGACCGGGGCGCGGCGGTCGGTCTTGACGATAACGCGTAAACCGTTGGCGAGGGTCTGTTCGACGGTCTCGGCGTGGGCGCCGCAAGAGACAGCCAGACTGAGAGCAAACAACAATCTTTTCATGGGGTGCAAGCCTAGGCGGAGCGGAGGGAGGCGCATGATAGAATTTCCGGGCTTATTACGCAGCCTCTGACGCTCATTCCCCGTGTTTGGTTTCTTCAAATCCAGCAAGCCCGACCCTGCCAGCAGCGGCACGCACGCCGCCCTGGTCCGGGAGCGCGTGCCCGCCGCGGAAGCCGCTCCCACGCCAAAAATTTCCTGGGCGCTACGTCTGAAGTCCGGGCTGGCGCGCACTCGCGACACGTTCACCAGCCAGATTGCCGGGCTGTTCGGCGTCGGCGCCAGGATCGACGAGTCCTTGTTCGAGGAACTCGAGACCGTGCTGCTTTCCGCCGATGTCGGCGTCGGAGCCACGCAACATCTGATCGACAGGCTGCGCCTGCGGATCAAGCGGGATCGTCTCACCGAAGCGGGTGAACTCAAGGAGGCGCTCAAACAGGAACTCACCCTGTTGCTTGCGCCTCTGGAGCGCCCTCTCGACCTGGAAGGCGGTAAGCCTTTCGTCATCATGCTGGCCGGGGTCAATGGTGCCGGCAAAACCACTACCATAGGCAAGCTCGCCCGCCGTTTCCAGGCCGAGGGCAAGAGCGTGCTGCTGGCTGCGGGCGACACCTTCCGCGCGGCGGCGCGCGAGCAGTTGGCCGAGTGGGGCCGGCGCAACGGGGTGGAAGTCATCTCCTCCCAGGCCGGCGACCCCGCCGCCGTGATATTCGATGCCATCCAGTCCGCTCGCGCCCGTGGCATCGACGTGGTGCTGGCAGATACCGCAGGGCGCCTACCCACGCAATTGCACCTGATGGACGAGATCCGCAAGGTCAAGCGGGTGATCCAGAAAGCCGATGCCAGTGCCCCCCACGAGGTGCTGCTGGTGCTCGACGCCAACATCGGACAGAACGCGCTGCTCCAGGTGAAGGCCTTCGATGAGGCGCTGGGGCTGACCGGCCTGGTCATGACCAAGCTCGACGGTACGGCTCGGGGTGGCGTCATCGCGGCTCTGGCTCACAGTCGTGGCTCAGGGCAGGGCAGGCAGCCGGTGCCGGTGCGCTTCATCGGTGTCGGCGAAGACATGGAGGATCTACAACCCTTCCGCGTCGCCGAGTTCGTGGACGCCCTGTTCGCATGACGACGCCCGCGCTCATCGAGATTTCCGAGGTCACCAAGCGCTACCCCGGCGGTCACGAGGCGGTGTCCCAGGTCTCGCTGGCGATCGCTCCGGGCGAAATGGTGTTCCTCACCGGCCATTCCGGTGCCGGGAAAAGCACCCTGTTGAAGCTCATCGCCGCCATCGAGCGCCCGACCACCGGCCACATCATGGTCAACGGACAGAACGTTGGCCGCATGAAGCGTCCGGCCCTCCCTTTTTTCCGCCGCAACATCGGTCTGATTTTCCAGGACCACAAGCTGCTGTACGACCGCACGGTGTTCGACAACGTGCTGATGCCCTTGCACATCCAGGGTGTGATCGGCCCGGACGCGGCCCGCCGGGTGCGCGCGGCACTCGACAAGGTCGGCCTGCTGGGCAGGGAACGCGCCCGCCCAATCACGCTCTCTGGCGGCGAGCAGCAGCGCTTGTGCATCGCCCGCGCCATCGTCAGCCGACCCGCCCTGGTTCTGGCCGACGAGCCCACGGCCAACCTGGATGATGCGTATGCGCGCGACATCATGGACATGTTCCGCGCCTTCAACGAAGTCGGCGTCACCCTCATCATCTCCACGCACGACCAGGATCTGATTCACCGCTACGGCGGGCGCCGCGTCACCCTGGCCTACGGGAAGCTGGTGCAATGATGAAAGCCTGGGTTGCGCACCACCTGCACAGCCTCAAGATCGCTGCCGAGCAGTTTCGCGCGGCACCCGTCGCCGCCCTGTTCACCGTTCTGGTGATCGGGGTGGCGGTTAGCCTGCCTGCCGGCCTCTACGTCTTGCTCGCCAACCTGGAACGCGCTGCGGGGGGCGTCAAACCGCAGGCGGAGATCACCGTTTTCCTGAAGGATGCGGTGGACGAGAATACCGCGCGCACCCTCGGCACCAGTCTGAAGAAGCGAGCCCTGGTGGCCGATGCCCGGTTCGTCAGCAAGGCGGATGGCATCAAGCACCTCGAGGACGCGGGCCTCGCCGACATCGCCGCCGGCCTGCCGGAAAATCCCCTGCCGCACACCCTGGTCCTCACCCCCATGGATACCGCGCCGGTGGCCATGGCCGCGCTGACCGCGAAACTCAAGGGCAACCCCGATGTCGACCGCATCCTGATGGATAGCGACTGGATCAAGCGTCTGGCCGCGCTGATGCAGCTGGGACGCGACTTGGTCGGCATGTTGATCCTCGTCCTGGGCGTGGCGCTCGCCGCCATCACATCGAACACCATCCGCCTGCAAATCTACGCGCAGAAGGATGAAATCGAAGTCGCCCGACTGATCGGTGCCACCGATCGCTTCATCCGCCGCCCCTTCCTCTATTTCGGTGGCATCCAGGGCCTGGCTGGCGGCCTGGCCGGCTGGCTGCTGGTCGGCTGCGGCGGCTGGCTGCTGGAAAAGAGCGTGGCCCAGGTTGCCGCCGCCTACGGTTCGCAGTTCCACCTGGCCGGGTTCAACCTTCGGGAGGCCGCGCTTCTGCTCCTGCTCTCGACCTGCCTGGGCTGGCTCGGCGCTTATTTTTCGGTCAGCCGGGCCTTGCGGGAAAACGATTAGCCGCCCAGCACACGGTTTTTCCCCGTGCGCTTGGCCAGATACATGGCTTGATCGGCACGCCGGATGGCGTCCGCGCCCGACTCCTCGCGGGAAAACTGGGCAACGCCGGCGCTGAATGTGATCAACACCTTTTCATTTCCGGAAAGAAAGAATCTTTTGGTGAGATCCCTTTGGCAGCGCTGCATGGCTTTGATCGCATCGCCGAGTGCGGAATCGGGCATGAGAATGACGAATTCCTCGCCGCCGTAGCGAGCCAGGGTGTCTGCCGGACGTAAACTCAGGCGCACGATGTTGACCAGGTGAATCAGGGCGGCGTCGCCCGATTCGTGCCCTAGCCGGTCGTTGAGCTTCTTGAAGTTGTCGATGTCGAGGAAGGCCACGGAGAGCGGTGTCTCTTTGCGCCGCATGATGGCGATCTCGCGAATCAAAGCCTCTTCCAGGCCTTTTCTGTTCAGCGCGGAAGTCAAGGGATCATGGCGCGCGGAGTCGCTGGCACGCAGCAATTCCTGTTGCAGTTTCGTGATTTCTTCCTCGGTCGCCGACGCTTTGTTCTTCAGTGATTCCAGTTGATCGTGCTCCTGTGAGGTCTGTTTCGCCATGTCGCGCGCGGTGGCGATGATGTCCTGCAATAGCGGCGAGAGATCCTCGAACGTCTTGATGCCTTCCATCCTGCGGGCGCTTTCCTCGATCTTGTGCTGGAACGTGAAGCTGGATTCGCTCATGCTGGAGAGCCGACCGATGAAGTCGGACAGCATCCGGCGCATTTCTTCCTGCGCCTCCAGCGTGCGGGCCTTGGCCACGGATTGCCTGGCCATGACCTCGCGAACGCGCTGCTTCACGTCGTCCAGGCGGCGCAAGTCAAGCGGAGGTTCAACCGCCGCCAGCAAACCATCGACCTGTCCCTTGAGCCAGCTGTCGTCCAGGCTCAAGGCGCTGACGTTTTCAAGGATGAGATGCAGCAAGTCGAGGAGCACGATCTTGATTTCGGCCTGCTCTTCCGCGATGAACGACAGGCGATGGCTGAAGTCACCGAGTTCGGTATGGACGTCGTACACGGTCGATTCCGGATCGCGGAGTATGCGTAGCAGGTCTTCCGACTTACGGGAAAACAATTCATCCGCGCTTCCCAGCGCGGGCAACCCGCATTCGATCATGCTGGCAATTTTCATGCGCAATTCGGTGTGATCGCTATCCGCGCGGTCCTGTGTCTGGATGGCTCCATCGGCAGCAACCATCGTTGTGGGCTCGGTCATGGCCCTGGTAAATTCGGATAGCGCTTCTTCTATGCCCTGCCAGCTATGTTTTCCTATGGAAGCATCCAGCTGGTCGAGCCATTTCTTTTGTTCCGGATTCCGCGCCGACAAGGCCCGTGAAATTGCACGAAGATTCGCCTCTGGAAAGCCGGCCACATTGGGATGGCCGATGATCTCGTTGTAACACATCTGATAGTTCGCAGGCGTCGGCGGCAGCTTGCGGGTGGCCAGCTTTCTGAATGCTTCACGCGCAATCTGAGTGTGGTTATTGGGCGTCATGTTGAGGATGCTCTGATTGATTCGATTCCGTTCGCGGTTCGACCAGATGGATTGCCGAAGGGTCCAGTACGGACGGGATCGATGTATCGCCGTCTGTTCTGCGTCTGTGGATGGACTGGAGTTGCGGTTCTTGCATGGAAATAACGGCCACGCTTTGGCGAGCGACCGGGCTATATCTCCGCCATTTCGACCGGGAGGCCCGTTGGACTCCGACCGCGGGTTGGACGTAAAATTCCGCCGGAGAAGCGGATCGGTTCGATTCCTTTTCTGGCTCGGCCGGGCTTGTTCGTATGGGGGCGGTACGTATGGAATCGATGCGTCGCCACACGCACCAAGCCGGCCTGGGGAGTCAAGGCTTACCGGGATGATTCCGCCCGCGAGCATAACGCTTCTTGTCCAGGACGGGGGGCTTTTCGTCCGGGGCTGCGGTTCGGGGGTCGCCAGGGCGGGTTCGGCCGTTGCGTGAGCCGTCGTCGATTTGTTCCGGGAGGTGAAGCAGGTATGGGCACTTTGGAACGCCTCTCGGCAGTGCGCTTCGTCGCTTCGTCGTCGCCCTGGTTGGGTGCCAATCTCGATCACCTCGCATCGCGGCACGGCCGTGCCCCCGGCTCGGAAGTTGAGGGCAGCGTGGTTTCGAGTTTGCGACACAGGGTGTTCGGGCTCCCTCTGGAGTGCCCGCAAGCTACCGGCCGTATCCGTAATGCCGCCGAGTCGGCCACGCCCAGGGTCAGTCCGTTCCTGGAGCGGCCTGGAGAACGTCCCGAGCGCGCCGGGATCGCAAGCGGACAACCCCGCTCGTGACCTATCCAGAGCCCAACGGCAGCCAGATCGAGCATCTGAAGGCTCGCAACCGGCGTCTGGCGGAGGACAAGTCCTATCTGCAACTGGTCATCCACCTGATCGAGGCGCTCAATCCGCTACCCGGTATCGAGCACATGGTGTCGGCCATACTGAGCAGCATTGCCAACACCATAGGGGGTACCAATATCCGTATCTGGTACTGGTTGGGAGACGAGATTCGCTATCTCGATGTTCTGGGTGAGAACCGCTCGGTCGCGGCCATAGACGACCTCCTGTCCAGTCAGGCCATCGAAACTGGCCAGTTCGTGGAACAGTCGGTGGAAGCCGCGGGCGGTTTGCTGGTCGATGGCGTGATTCACGGCGCCTGGACCTGGGCCTTTCCACTGCGTGCTGGCCGGGAGGCTGTCGGCGTTATCAAACTGGAAAACGTGCACCTGAGCGGCGCGCGCCTGCGCGAATACCTGCCGATCTTCTTCAGCCATGTCGCCCTGATCCTCAGCAACGAAGTGCGCAATGCCTTGCAGTTGCGCGCCGAAAACGCCTTGCGTGAGGCCGAGGAAAAATACCGTACTTTCGCCGACTTCACCCACGACTGGGAAGTCTGGGTCGCCCCGGACGGGAGCATTCGCTACATGTCGCCTTCCTGCCAGCGGGTGACCGGTTATGGCGTTGCGGCCTTCGTCGAAGATCCCCGGTTGATGCAGCGCATCATTCATCCGGAGGATCAGGATCGCGTGGCCGCGCATTTCGAATGCGTACATTCCCCTTCGCAGCCCAGCGATAACTTTGAATTTCGCGTGATCACGAAAACCGGAGAAATACGCTGGATCGAGCATTTCTGCCATGCCGTCGCGCGTGAGGATGGCACTTATCTCGGCCGGCGCGCCAGCAACCACGACATCACCAAGCGTAAACAGTCCGAGGAAGAAAATCTCGCGACCAATCGCCTGCTCGATTCCATCATCGAGAACATTCCCAACATGATTTTCCTGAAGCGCGCCGAAGATCTGCGCTTCGTGCTGTTCAACAAGGCAGGGGAGCGTTTGCTGGGTTTTGACCGGGGGGAGTTGCTGGGCAAGAGCGACCAAGACCTGTTTCCCAAAGAGCAGGCGGATTTTTTCTCCGCCAGGGATCGCGAGGTATTGAACTCGACGGCGGTCGCCGATATTCCCGAAGAAGCCATCACCACGCGCCACGCCGGCCGGCGCATCCTGCACACCAAGAAACTGGCCTTACGCGACAGCCGGGGCGAGGCCACGTATCTGCTCGGTATTTCCGACGACATCACCGAGATGAAGCGCAACGCGGAAGAACTGGAACGCCACCGCCACCATCTCGAACGTTTGGTCGAAGCACGCACGGTGGAATTGACCCAGGCCAAGGATGCAGCCGAAACCGCCAACCAGGCCAAGAGCGTGTTTCTGGCCAATATGAGCCACGAGATCCGTACGCCGATGAACGCCATCCTCGGACTGACCCATTTGTTGCATGCCCAAGCCTCGCCGGGCCAGATCGAGCGGTTGGACAAGATCGACGCGGCCGGTCGCCACCTGCTCTCGATCATCAACGACATCCTCGACATCTCCAAGATTGAGGCCGGCCGGCTGCAACTGGAGCAGAGTGATTTCGCGCTCGACTCCGTGCTCGACCACGTGCGTTCCCTGATTTCCGACGCTGCGCAGGCCAAGGGGCTGAAGGTGGAAGTCGATGCGGATGAGGTGCCTATCTGGTTGCGTGGCGATGCGACGCGCTTGCGGCAGGCATTACTCAATTTCGCCAGCAATGCGGTCAAGTTCACCGAACAAGGCATCGTTACGCTGCGAGCCAAGTTGCTGGAAGACAAGGGCGACGTCTTGTTGTTGCGTTTCGAGGTCACGGACACGGGCATAGGCATCGCCCCCGACAAGCTGGAACGGTTGTTCCATGCCTTCGAGCAGGCGGATACCTCGACCACGCGCAGGTTTGGCGACACCGGCCTGGGCCTGGTGATCACCAGGCGGCTGGCGCAACTGATGGGTGGAGAAGTCGGCGCCGACAGCACGCCGGGGGTGGGCAGCACTTTTTGGTTCACCGGCCGCCTGCAACGTGGTCATGGCATTCTGTTCCACGAACCGGCCACGCAAGCCGCCGATGCCGAAAATCAATTGCGCTCGCGTCACGGCGGTTCGGCAAGGTTGCTCCTGGCGGAAGACAACGCCATCAACCGCGAGGTGGCGCTGGAACTGCTGCACGCCGTGGGCCTGGCGGTCGATACGGCGGAGGACGGACTGGCAGCACTCGAGCAAGCGAAACATTCCTCTTACGACCTGATCCTGATGGACATCCAGATGCCCAACATGGACGGGCTGGAAGCCGCCCAGGCGATCCGCAAGCTGTCTGGCCGGGAAAAGACACCGATCCTGGCGATGACCGCCAACGCCTTCGACGAGGACCGCCGCGCCTGTGTCGCCGCGGGCATGAACGATTTCATCGCCAAGCCGGTCGATCCCGACGCGCTCTACGCGACCTTGCTGGAATGGCTGCCGAAGACGCGCGGCGAAGCGCCTCGGCCTGAGGGCGGGCCGACGCAGGTCGGCGACGTCGAGTCGATTCGTGGTCCGAACGAGATCGCCTCGCTGGAGCGCTTGTGTACCGTGCCCGGCCTCAACGTGGTTCGCGGCCTGGCGGTGGTGCGCGGGAAAACCGCAAGATACCTGGATTTGTTGCGCCTTTTCGTCGAATCGCACGCCGATGACATGATGCGTTTGGGAATCTGCCTGTCCGCGGAGGATTACCCCACCGCGCTTCGCTTGGCCCATAGTCTCAAAGGTGCGGCGGCCACACTGGGCATCGAGCGGCTGGCGGCAGCGGCACAGCGCCTGGAAGTGGGGTTGCGGGCGCCCGCGCCCGTCCGCTCGAACGCGTTCGATTCCGACATGGCGACGATCTCCCTCGAGCTCGCCGCTTTGGCAGTGGTATTGCCGCCGGTCCCCTCCCCGGCAAGCGAAGTGCCTCTTCTGGATGCGCAGATGCAAAAGAGCTTGCTCGACGAACTGGAGGCGCGCCTGAAACAAGGCGATTTCTCCGCGCTCGCGCTACTCCAGGACCACTCCGGTCCGTTGCGCGTGGTCTTGGGCGCGTATTGCGAAGACCTGATGCGGCAGATCAAACGGTTTGATTTCAAGGCTGCGGAGGAAACCCTGCGCGGCTTGCGTAATTCCGGTGAGGTTCGCTGAACAGGTCGCGCAACGGTCGCGCCAGTTCGGCGAGCTCTTCGGTCTGGCGCATGACTTCGAAGTGCATCTGCTCCAGCTCGCCGATGCGGTCTTCCAGCGTTTCGACTGCCTGGTGGATGCGTTTGATATTGTCCAGGCGCCGCCGCAATTGCAACTGATGCTCGCGCACCTGACTCTCTACCGGCGACATCACGGCTTTGAGCCAGCCGTCCACCTCCTTGTTGAGCGCTTCGAACACCTGGAGCACGCGCGTGGCCAAGGTCTCGAAGAAGCGAACGGTGAGGGCGTATTGCTCGGTGGTCAGGAAGGTGTAGAAGGTGTTGAACTTCTGCTCGTAGGCGGATTCTATACGGCGGATTTCCTCGCGGTAATGCGAGATCGAGAAGGGCGGGATGGTGACCGGATCGATATCCTCTGCGTGGTTCAACTTCCAGTACATGGCCGTCATCATCTCGCCGATCTCATCGATCTGGCCCTCGGCGGCCGCGAGATGGCTGTCCACGCGCGTGAAGAAACCACTCATGGCGCTGCGCATGCCGTGGGTGAAATGGCTCCGTAGCATCGCGGCGCTGGCGGTGCGGACTTCATCGCGTATCCTGTCCATGCCGATCAGGGCGTACAGCTTGACGTTCTGCTGGGAAAAGATCGAGCGTAGCGCCTGAAATTGTTGCAGCCCACGTTCGAAGGTTTCCTTTTCGCCGGTGATCTTGACCATGGCATGTTCCACCACGTCCTGATTTTTCCCCCGCAAGCCGCGTAGTTCGTCCTGTTGCTCCCCGATGCCACGTTGCCTGGTTTCCAGCAGGGCCGTGCTGGTGTCGAGCAGGTCGGACAACTCGGCATCGGTCTGGTCGCGCACGATGGCCTGCTTGGAGGAGATCAGTTCCCCGGACAGTGCGTTTTCCAGGGCGGCCAGCCGGCTTTTCTTCAGCAGGGCGGCATCGCCGTGGATCTTCGCCAGTAGGCCTTTTTGCGCCGAGACAGGGAAGATCTGCGAGCGGTCGATGCCGAGCAGTTCCGCGCAATCCCTCACTTGAGCGTCAATTTCCGCGTCGATCTGGGCCTCGCTCTTGAGTTCGTCCCAGAGGCCGTCGATCTTGTTGAGTGCCACCAGGCGACCGCGATTCTCGCCGCGCGCGTAGATGTGGTTGCGCCAGACTTCGATGTCGGACCTGGTGACACCGGTGTCCGCGGCCAACACGAACAGCACGGCATGGGCGTTGGGCAGCAGGTTGAAGGTGAGTTCCGGTTCCACGCCAATGGCGTTCAGCCCCGGCGTGTCGTAGACCACCAGGCCTTTTTCCAGGAAGGGGTGCGGGAAGTTGATGATGGCGTGGCGCCAGGCGGGGATCGTGACCGTGCCGTCTTCGTTTCGATGGCTGTCGTCCGGGTCGTAGAGGCCGTAGCGGGTCGCTTCCTGAGTCGAGACCCGCTTGACGCGGCATACTTCCTGCATGGCGCGCGCGACATTGTCGGCCGAGGTGGGATCGAAGCCGATGCGGGTCCATTCATCGCCGAAATTTCTGTATTCGGCGATGCTGGTGCCCGAGGTGCGGGTGTCGATCGGCAGGAGCTCGATGCCGGGCGGTTTGCCGGCGTCATAGAGCAGTTCCGTGGGGCACATGGTGGTGCGCCCGGCGGTGGAGGGCAGCAGCCGCTGTTTCAGATCGGACAGGAAGATCGCGTTGATCAGCTCCGACTTGCCGCGCGAGAACTCGGCCACGAAGGCGACATGCAGCTTGTCTTCCGCGAGGCGATCGAGCAGTTGCTGCAGGCGCAGGTCGCGCTGCGAGTCGTTGAGGTCTTCCCGATTGAGCCAGAGCCGGTAGTCGGTGATGCGGCGGGAAAGGGCCGCGCGCCATAGGTCATAGGCGGCGAAATCGTCGGCGAGCGATGTGGTGCTCATTCCTTCCTCCAGCACGGCCGCGGCACTCTAGCACCCTTTGATGTGAACGTCGCGCTGCGACGGCGTCATCGATGCTGGCAGGCAGGACAATAATACGTGGCGCGCGCACCCTGGCGTAGTGTGAGTATGAGCTTGCCACAGACCGCGCAGGCGAGTCCGGCGCGGCCGTAGACCCGGTAGGTCTGCTGGAACCAGCCTGGCGTACCATGACCATCGACGAAGTCGCGCAGGGTGCTGCCGCCGGCCGCGATGGCGCGCGTGAGGGTTTCCTTGATGGCGGCAGCCAGGCGCGCACATCGCACTCGGGAGAGGCGTCCGGCGTGGGTGCGGGGATCGATGCCGGCATGAAACAACACTTCATTGGCATAGATGTTGCCGACCCCCACCAGCAGACGGGCGTTCATGATGACTTGTTTTATCGCGCTGGAGCGGCCCTGGCAAAGCGCGTGGAGGCGGGGGCCGTCGAATGCGTCGGACAGCGGTTCCACGCCCAGGCCCTCGAGGAGCGGATGGGAGCCAGGGTCTGCGGTCCAGAGCAAGGCGCCAAAGCGGCGCGGGTCGTGGTAGCGCAGCACCCGGCCGTCGTCCAGCAGCAGGTCGATATGGTCGTGCTTGCGCGGGGGCGTCTCGCCCGGCACCAGGCGCAGGTTGCCGGACATGCCCAGGTGGCAGAGGAGATGGCCATCCTCCAATTGCAGCAGCAGGTATTTTCCGCGCCGTTGCAAGCCGAGGATCAGACGGCCTTGCACCCGCGCCTCCAGGTCGGCCGGCACCGGCCAGCGCAGGCGCGCTTCGCGGACCGTGGCGGCGACGAGGCTGCGGCCGAGTAGATGTGGGGCGAGGCCGCGCAGGACGGTTTCTACTTCAGGGAGTTCGGGCATGGATCGAGCGCGCGGAAAGTTCGACAGGCTGCTAGCATACCGCCCGAAACCCTGGATACCCGCCATGAACCTCAAACCCCTGTCCGCCCTGTTCCTCGCCGTTTCGCTCTCGGCTTGCGCCCAGTCGCCTGTCGTACTCGACGCGCCGGTGGTCGCTTCGCCCGACGAGCCCTCGAATCCAGGCCTGACCAGCCAGGTGCTCTATCAAGTCCTGCTGGGCGAGATCGCCAGTCAGCGGGGGGAGTTGCGCTTATCCGCGGAGGACTATGCGGACCTGGCGGTCAGGACCAGGAACGCGCAGATTGCGCAGCGGGCCTTCGAGTTAGCGCAATTCGCGCGCATGCCGGGCCTGGCACTGACCGATGCCCAGATCTGGCGGGAACTGGAGCCGGGTTCGGTGAAGGCGATGCAGAGCCTCGCCGGGCAGCTACTGGTCAGTGGCCGCCTCGATGAGGCCAGGCCGCATCTGGAGGCTTGGTTGAAAGCCGGCAGGAGCGAGGAAATATTTCCGCAGTTGCATGCCCTGTTCGCGCGCCTGAAGGACAAACAGGCTGCGCTCGATCTGGTCTCGGCGCTCGCCGCGTCCTATCCCACCCTGCCCGAGGCGCGCTTCGCCATTGCCCAGGTCGCGGTGCAGGCGGGCCAGGTACCGCGTGCGCTGGCCGCGCTGGACGAGGCGCTGCGCCTGAGGCCGCAGTGGGAGCCGGCGGCCCTGCTCAAGGGCCAGATCCTGCTGAGAAAGGATGGGGAGGCGGCCGCGGAGGCTTTTCTGGCCGAGTATCTCAAGGCCAACCCCGGGGCGCAGGAGGTTCGCCTGGCCTATGCCAAGCAACTGGCCCGCACCGGCCGGATGAACGAGTCGCGCCGGGAGTTCAAGCGCCTGACACAGGATGCCCCGGACAACGCAGATGCGCATTTTACGCTGGGCCTGATCGCCATGCAGACCGATGACCTCGGCAGCGCCCGCGCCAGCTTTATCAAGGCGCTCGAACTGGGGCATCCGGACGCCGACTCCGTGCGGTATTACCTGGGCCAACTGGAAGAGGCGGAAAACCAGTTCGATGCGGCGTTGAAGTGGTACCGGCAGGTGAATGAGGGGCGTCATCGCTTCGACGCGCAGTTGCGCATCGCCGTCATGCTGAGCCGTCTCGGCAGCGTCCAGGAGGCGCGCGACTGGCTGGGGGGGCTGGCGGTCGAGGACGATGCCGAGCGCGTCCAGGTGGTGCAGGTCGAAGCCCTGATCCTGCGCGACGCGAAGAACTATGCGGCGGTTCTCGAGGTGCTCGGCCGCGGCCTGGAGAAGCTGCCAGACGCCCCGGAACTACTCTACGATCGGGCCATGGCGGCGGAGAAGCTCGATCGACTGGATGTGCTGGAGCAGGATCTGCGCCGCCTCATCAAGCTCAAGCCGGATTATGCCCAGGCCTATAACGCGCTCGGCTACACGCTGGCGGACCGCACCGCTCGCCTGCCCGAGGCCATGGAGCTGTTGCAGCAGGCGCTGAAGCTGTCGCCGGAGGATCCCTTCATCCTGGACAGCATGGGTTGGGCCTTGTTCAAGCTGAAGCGCATCCCGGAAGCGGTCGTTCATCTGCGTCGTGCCTTTGAGGCCAAGCCGGACCCGGAAATCGCGGCGCATCTGGGCGAATCCCTGTGGGCCAGGAACGAAATGGGCGATCGGGACGAGGCGAGGCGAATCTGGCAGGGTTCGCTCAAGGTCAATCCGGACAACGAGGTCCTGCGTGCCGTCGTGTCGCGCCTGATGCATTGAGTGTGGCAGACGTGGTTGCGGGAGCGGCGCCGTGGCGCTTCGGTCTCCATCCCCGAGCCGGTCTCCTGCGGCATATCGGCCCGGGGATGGGCCTGCTACTCCTGGCCGCCTGCGCCGGACTGCCGGGGTTCCGGGCGGCCCCCCCTCCCTTGGTGCTGCCGGCTGCGCCCAGCGTATTCCATCTGGAAGGGCGGGTTTCGCTGAAGTCCAACGAGGAGTCCTTCTCCGGCGGCATGACCTGGCGACATGAAAGCACTCGTCAGGAACTGCTGCTGCGCACGCCGTTGGGCCAGGGTGTGGCCGAGTTGAGCGGCGATGCACAGGGTGTCGAGCTGCGCGATGCACAGGGCCGGGTGCACCGGGCGGTGGACGCGGAAACCCTGGTGCGGCAGGCGCTGGGCGTCACCTTGCCGCTCACGGGTCTGTCCTGGTGGGTGGTCGGCGGCGTTCGTCCGGACGCGCCTTACCGGGCCGATGCGGACGGCGAGGGCCATCTCGCCGTGCTCGACCAGGATGGCTGGCATATCGACTTTTCCCGCTATGTCCGGGCCGGGGGGTACTCGCTGCCCGGGAAACTGGTGGCCCGCCGCGGTGATGACCTGGAGATCCGTCTGGTGGTCGATCGCTGGGAACTGGGGACGGAATGACCATGATCCAGGTGGCGCCCGCCGAATCCTGCCTCTATCCGGCCCCGGCCAAGCTGAATCTGTTCCTCCATGTGGTAGGGCGGCGTCCGGATGGCTATCACTTGCTGCAAAGCCTCTTCATTTTTCTCGATTACGGCGACGCCCTCGACATCCGCGTGCGCCAGGATGGCGAGATCCGCCTGCTCGACGCGCTTCCCGGCGTGGCCATGGAGCAGAATCTTTGCTGGCGCGCCGCGCGCCTGTTACAGCAGCATGGCGGCTGCCGGCTCGGCGCGGATATCCGCCTAATCAAGCGGCTGCCCATGGGCGGCGGCTTGGGCGGGGGCAGTTCCGATGCCGCCACCGTGTTGCTGGTACTCAATCGCCTCTGGCAGATGGATTTGCCGAGAAACACCTTGCAGGAAATCGGTTTGCGCCTGGGGGCCGACGTGCCGGTGTTCGTGTTTGGCCGCGCCGCCTTCGCCCAGGGCATCGGTGAAATTCTCACGCCCTGGACGCCCGCGCCCGCCGCCTATCTGGTCCTGATTCCCCCCGTTCATGTGGCCACGCCGCTTATCTTTTCCGATCCGGGATTGACACGAAATACGCCCTCCGTCACAATCTCGGCCCTCTCCGACGGCTTTGGGCACAACGATCTTGAGCCGATAGCCAGCGCGCGATACCCGGAGGTCGGCGAGCATCTGGCTAGGCTGAAAACGTGGGGCGATGCGCGCATGACCGGTTCGGGGGCTTGTGTGTTTCTGGCCTTTCCCGGACAGGCCGGTCGGGCGGAAGCGGAGGCGGCCTTGGCGCGCATCCGCTACGAGCACGCGAGTGCGGGCTTGGCCGAGATTGAAGGTTTTATCGCCGATGGCGTCGATCAGCACCCGCTACACGCGTTCGCTGATTGACGACGTCGGCTGAATTGGGGAGTCGCCAAGTGGTAAGGCACCGGATTTTGATTCCGGCATTCGTAGGTTCGATCCCTACCTCCCCAGCCAGTCAAACCCCGCCAGGGGGTTACCCCGGCGGAGAATCGGGCGTGCAGCGCGGGCTGCACGCTCTTTTGTTTTATTGACCCGTGCGTGGGCGCCGAAGTGGCGCCGATGCCAGGGTTTGCTGATGGCAGGGTTTGCTGATGGCTTATGACAGCTTGATGGTGTTCACCGGTAATGCGCATCCCAAGCTAGCCGAGGATGTCGTGCGCCACCTCAATATCAGCATGGGACGCGCGACCGTGGGCCGCTTCTCCGATGGCGAAGTGAACGTGGAAATCCTGGAGAATGTGCGCGGCAAGGACGTCTTCGTGCTTCAGCCCACTTGTGCGCCCACCAACGACAGCCTGATGGAGATCATGCTGATGGTGGATGCCCTGCGCCGCGCTTCGGCCGGGCGCATCACCGCAGCCATTCCCTATCTCGGTTATGCCCGCCAGGATCGCCGCGTGCGTTCCGCTCGTGTGCCCATCACCGCTCGCGTGGTCGCCGACATGCTTACCGTGGTCGGGGTCAACCGGGTCCTGACCATGGATCTGCATTCCGATCAGATTCAGGGATTCTTCGATATCCCGGTCGACAATATCTATTCCACGCCCATCCTGATGGGCGACATCTGGAAGCGCGACTACCACGACTTGATGGTCGTATCCCCAGATGTCGGTGGCGTGGTGCGCGCGCGCGCCGTCGCCAAGCGTCTGGAATGCGAACTCGCCATCATCGACAAGCGCCGCCCCAAGCCCAACGTCGCCAAGGTGATGAACATCATCGGCGACGTGCGAGATCGCACCTGCCTCATCATGGATGACATGGTGGACACGGCGAATACCCTGTGCGAGGCCGCCAATGCGCTCAAGGAGCAGGGTGCCAAGCAGGTGGTGGCCTATTGCACCCACGCGGTCCTGTCCGGCAGCGCGGTCGAGCGGGTGAGCAATTCCGCGCTGGATGAACTGGTCGTGACCGACACCATTCCCCTGCGCGAGGATGCCCGCGCCTGTTCCCGCATTCGCCAGTTATCGGTCGCCAACCTGCTGGCGGAAACCATACGCCGCATCAGCGACGAAGATTCCGTGAGCTCGCTGTTCAGCGAATAGCGAGCCACGATTACCGGGTCGCCTGGTCGCGGGCGGCTTATCAACTCAAGGAGCAAGACATGGAAATCGAAATCAACGCAGTCAAGCGTGACCAGCAGGGCACCGGAGCGAGCCGCCGCCTGCGTCGCGCCAATCGGGTACCCGGCATCGTTTACGGCGGGGGCAAGGATGCCCAGTCGATCGATCTGGATCACAAGGAACTCTACTTCGGCCTCAAGAACGAAGCTTTTCATTCCTCCGTGCTGAGCCTCACGCTGGATGGCGTCAAGGAATCCGTGCTGTTGCGCGATTTCCAGATGCACCCCTACCGGCAGGTCGTGCAGCATGTGGACTTCCAGCGCGTCGATGCGACCCACAAGATTCACGTCAAGGTGCCGCTGCACTTCGTCAATGCCGACAGCGCGCCGGGCGTGAAGCAGTCCGGTGGCGTGGTCAGCCACCTCTACACGGAAGTCGACGTGGCCTGCCTGCCCGCCGATCTGCCCGAGTTCATCGAAGTGGATCTTTCGGAACTGGCCTCCGGCCACTCCCTGCACATGTCCCATCTGAAGATGCCCAATGGCGTGGAACTGTCCGGCCTGCATGGTGCGGACCCCACGGTGGTGACCATCCTCGGCGCCAAGGTTGAGGTCGTGGAGGGGGGTGAGGCACCCGCGGCCTGATCCTGGAGGGCCGCGTGCAGCCTCCCCTGCGTCTGGTAGTCGGCCTGGGCAATCCAGGTGGCGATTACTCCGAAACCCGGCACAACGCCGGGTTTTGGTTTTGTGAGCGTCTGGCGCTGGATCTGGACGCCCATTTCGCCGTCGAGTCGCGCTTTCACGGCCGCGTCGCGCAGGCGCGGGGCGCCGGCATCTGGCTATTGCTGCCGCAGACTTTCATGAACCGCTCCGGCCAGTCGGTGGGTGCGTTTGTTCGATTTCACCGCATTCAGCCGGAAGAAATACTCGTGGTTCACGACGAGCTGGATATTTCTCCGGGTGAACTCAGACTCAAATTCGGCGGTGGCTTGGGTGGTCATAACGGCCTCAAGGACATCACCGCGCATCTGGGCACTCAGGATTACTGGCGCTTGCGCATCGGCATTGGCCACCCGGGCGACCGTAACGAGGTGGCGAACTACGTGCTCAAGCCGCCGCGCCGGGAAGAACAGGAAGAAATCGACGCCGCTCTGGATCGCGCCTTGCTGGCCTGGCCCCTCGTCGCCAGCGGCGACTGGAACGCGGCGATCAAGCAGGCGCACACCAGGCCGAAGAAGCCGGCGGCGTAAGCCTCGTCCAGGCTATCCCGATTAGAGTTGGCCGCGTCGGTACTGGATGGCTTCTGCGACGTGGGTCGCGCCGATCCGTGACTGGCCGGCCAGATCGGCCACCGTGCGCGCCAATTTGAGCACCCGATGGTAGGCGCGGGCCGACAGATCGAGTCGGGTGATGGCCTGCCTGAGCAGGGTTTCGCCAGCGGCATCGAGCGGGCAATGCTGGTCGATCTCGCGGCCGGCGAGGTGCGCATTGGGCTTTTCCTGGCGCGCCAGTTGCCGTTCCCGCGCGTCGGCGACGCGCGCCCGCACCACGGCGCTGGGCTCACCGGCTTGAGCGCCGGTGAGTTCGGCCTCGGGCAGGGCGGGAACGAGGAGGTGCAGGTCGATGCGGTCGAGCAGCGGGCCGGACAGGCGGCTGCGATAGCGTGCCACCTGGTCCGGAGTGCAATGGCATTTCCCCGAAGGGTGGCCCAGGTAGCCGCAAGGGCAGGGGTTCATGGCCGCGACCAGCTGAAAGCGCGCGGGAAAGTCGGCATGATGCGCGGCCCGGGAAATGCTGATGTGGCCTGCCTCCAGGGGTTCGCGCAGGGCTTCCAGGGCGGCACGGGAGAATTCCGAGAGTTCATCCAGGAACAACACGCCATGCGAGGCCTGGCTGACTTCGCCGGGTCGAGGCGGGTTGCCGCCACCGACCAGGGCGATGCCGGACGCCGAGTGGTGCGGCGCGCGATACGGACGGATCTTCCAGGCTTCCGGGTAAAAACCGCCGCAGAGGGACAGCACCGCTGCCGACTCCAGCGCCTCCGCCTGGGACATCGGCGGCAGGATGCCGGGCAGGCGCGCGGCGAGCATGGATTTCCCGGTGCCGGGCGGGCCGCTCATGAGCAGTGAATGGCCGCCGGCCGCAGCCACTTCCAGGGCGCGTCGGGCGGCCTGCTGGCCCTTCACGTCGCTCAGGTCGGGATAGGGTGGGGGCGTGCCGGCGGCGGGTGCGCGGGTGCGTGGCAACAGACTGCGTCCGGTGAGGTGGGAGCAGACGGCGAGCAGGCTGTCTGCGCCGTAGACTTCCGCGCCTTCCACCAGAGCCGCCTCCTCCGCGCTGGCCTGCGGCAGGAAGAAGGCGCGGCCGCAGCGGCTGGCGCAGAGCATCATGGGCAGGGCACCGCGGATTGGTCGCAGTTGCCCGGTGAGGGCCAGTTCACCGGCGAATTCGAGTGCATCCAGGCGATTCCCCGGCAACTGTCCGGAAGCCGCAAGCAGGCCGATGGCGATGGGCAGGTCGAAGCGCCCGGATTCTTTCGGTAAATCGGCCGGCGCCAGATTGATGGTGATGCGCCGTTGCGGGATATCGAAGCCCGATTGCAGCAGGGCGGCGCGCACCCGATCGCGGGCTTCCTTCACTTCCGTATCCGGAAGCCCTACCAGGGTGATGCCGGGCAGCCCGTTGGCAAGATGCACCTCTACCGCAACCTCCGGCGCCGCCATACCATCCAGCGCGCGGCTGGTGACTACCGCCAGGCTCATGTGGGTCTCCCTTTCTATCGGGCAGATATTCCGCCGACCTGGTCACATGGGCAAGCAGTTACAAAAATGGCCGCTTTCGCGGCCATTTTCGCTCGATGGACCGGATCAGTCCGCGTAGAGTTTTTCCAGACGCTCGTGTTTCTCCTGCGCCTCGATCGACAACTCCGCCGTCGGCCGTGCCAGCAGGCGCGGCAGTCCGATGGGGTCGCCGGTTTCCAGGCAATAGCCGTAGGAGCCGTCTTCGATGCGCACCAGCGAGGAGGTGATCTTTTTCAGCAACTTGCGTTCGCGGTCGCGTACCCGCTGCTCCAGCATGTTCTCCTCTTCGACCGTGGCGCGGTCGTTGGGGTCGGCGAAGACTTCGTTTTCCTTGAGGTGCTCGCCGGTTTCGCGCGCGTTGTCGAGGATGTCGTCGCGCATGGCTTCCAGCTTGCTCTTGAAATACGCCATTTGGGCCGGGTTCATGTAGTCGGCCTCGGGCATCGCGAGCAGGTCGGCGTCACAACCGATCTTGCCCGGGACGATGGCCTTGGCTACCGCGACGGCCTTGGTTTCCACTTCCTTGGCGACGGTCTTGGCCGCAGTCTTGGGGGGGGCCTTGGTGACCGATTCTTTCGGCTTCGCTGCGGCCTTGGGTTTTTTGGTGTCCGTAGCGGTTGTGCTGGCCGGCTTCTTGGCTGCTGTTGCCACGCTCGACTCCTTCATGGGGTTGGGGGTAAAAAAATAGGCGCGGATTATGCCATGTTCACGCGGATGTCAAACGGTCCACGCGTCGGTTTTCCGGCACTCTGGAAAACGACGGTCACGAGTGCCTCCCCGTGGTGCTCAATGCTCGCCGTGAGCCTGATGTCGCGGTGAACGTACGGAAGCCTGTCCTCCGCGCCATACGGTCTCAAGCACTCCGTTCCAGCACTGCCGCGAAGAAGCCGTCGGTATTGTGGATGGCCGGGTCCAGTCGCAGGAAGTCGCCCATTTCGATCTGGATATTCTGCGCCGCCAGGACTTTGCCTGCGGGGAGCAGGCTGTAGTCCGGATGCGCGGTAAGAAAGGCCAGCACGATGTTTTCGTTTTCTTCCTCCAGCGGGCTGCAAGTGGCGTAGACGAGGCGTCCCCCTTTTTTCACCAGCCTCGCCGCCGATTCCAGGATCGCGGCCTGCTTGACGCCGAGTTCCCGCAGCGACTCCGGGCTTTGCCGCCACTTCAGGTCGGGATTGCGGCGCAGGGTGCCCAGGCCGGAACAGGGCGCGTCCACCAACACCCGGTCGAACTTGCCCGCAAGGCGCTTGATCTTGGGGTCACGCTCGTGGGCGATGAGCTGCGGGTGGACATTGGACAGGCCGGAGCGGCTCAAACGCGGCTTCATGTTGTTGAGTCTCTTTTCCGCTACGTCGTAGGCATAGAGCCGGCCGGTGTTCGCCATCAGGGCGCCTAGCAACAGCGTCTTGCCGCCGGCACCGGCACAAAAATCGCACACCATTTCGCCGCGTTTTGGCGCCAGCAACAGGCCCAGGAGTTGACTGCCCTCGTCTTGCACCTCGACGCCGCCTTCGATGAACAGAGGGTGTTTCTGCAGCGCCGGCTTGCCTTGCAGACGCAGCCCCAGGGGGGAGTAGGGCGTGGGCGTGGCGCTCAGTCCGTCGGCCGCGAACATCTTGATGATCTCGTCGCGCTGCATTTTCACGGTGTTGACGCGCAGATCGAGGGGAGCGGGGCGACTCAGCGCCTCGGCCAGCGCCGGCAGGTGGGGGCCGAAGCGGGCGCGAAGGCGTTCGTACAACCAGTCCGGTAGTTCAAGGCGCACCGCTTCCGGCTGCGTGGACAGGTCGGCGGACTTCATTTCCTTCAGCCAGCCGAGCTCGCTCTCTTTCACCGCGCCCTCGAACTGGCGCATGTTGATGCCGCCATGCCGCGCCAGCCAGGCCAGGAGCAGGCGGCGCGGGGTGGTACCCGCAAGGGGTACGCCGGTTCCGTAAGGCGGCGTATCCGCCAACGGCTCCGCGGTACCCGCAAGGGGTACGCCGGTTCCGTAAGGCGGCGTATCCGCCAACGGCTCCGCGGTACCCGCAAGGGGTACGCCGGTTCC
>CAILNT010000030.1 GCA_903835655.1 uncultured Pseudomonadota bacterium
ACCCGATCCCGCGCGGCATTCGTTTTTCATCATGGAGGGCGACATGGCCAAGCGCAAGCAACCTTTTGAAGTGAAATTTCCCAATGCAGCCGGCATTGACATTGGCTCGTCCAGCCACTTCGTGGCGGTGCCACCGGACCGGGATGACACACCGGTGCGGGAATTTCCCAGTTTCACCGTCAATCTGCAGGAAGCCGCCGACTGGCTGACCGCCTGTGGTGTCGAGAGCGTCGCCATGGAATCGACTGGGGTGTACTGGATTCCATTCTTCGAACTGCTGGAATCGCGCGGCTTCACGGTGTTTCTGGTCAATGCGCGGAACGTGAAGAATGTCCCCGGGCGGAAGAGCGACGTGCTCGATTGCCAATGGTTGCAGCAGTTGATGACTTTCGGCCTGCTCTTGGGCGCCTACCGTCCCCCGGACGATATTTGCGCCTTGCGCGCCATCTCCCGGCAGCGGGAGATGCTGCTGTCCTACCAGGCGCGGCATATCCAGCACATGCAAAAAGCCCTGGTGCAGATGAACATCCAACTTGGCAATGTCATTTCCGACGTAGTGGGCGAGACCGGGCAAAGAATTCTGCGCGCGATCATCGCCGGAGAACGCGATGGGAAGGTACTCGCCCGCTTCAGGAACAACCACATTCGCGCCAACGAGGAGGAAATCGCCAAAAGCCTGGTGGGTAATTGGCGGGAAGAGCATCTGTTCGCCCTCAAGCAGGCTATGGCGCTGTATGACGCCTATGGCGAGCGACTGGTGGAATGCGACCAGGAACTGGAAATGATGCTCGCGCACCTGGGCTGGTATGACGGGGAGCCGAGCAAGGCAAGGCGCCGCTCGCGTGCGAAGAACGCGCCCAGGTTCGACGCGCGAACCTACTTGTTCAAAATGTGCGGCGTGGACCTGACCCGCATCGACAGCATTGAAGCCACGACTGCGCTGAAGGTGATTGCAGAAATCGGCACGGACCTTGCACGCTTTCCGACAGTGAAGCATTTCACGTCCTGGCTGGGACTTTGCCCTGGCACGAAGATTACGGGTGGCAAGCGGCTGTCTGGAAGGACCAAGCGCACCGCCAACCACGCCACCCAGGCCCTGAAGATGGCGGCCGCAAGCCTGCTCAAAAGCCAATCGGCTTTGGGTGCCTACTACCGCCGCATGTGCGCTCGACTCGACAAGAGCAAGGCGATCACCGCTGCCGCCCACAAACTCGCGCGATTGATTTACGCGATGATGACCAAGGGCACCGAGTATGTGGACCGGGGGCAGGATTACTACGAAGAACGCTATCGGGAACGAGTCCTCCACCACCTCAAACGCAAAGCAGAAGCCATGGGATTCAGACTCGAACCCGTTGCGGACGGTGGAAATAACCTTGCTCATTCAGTCACTTAGAGTGTGTTTCTTGAGAGGGCGCTATCTAATGCGTTTTCCTTCAAATCTATTCTGATACTGTCACAGTCTGCAACCGGTCACACAGCGGCCGTTGCCAGGTCAGTAGGTGACCAGCGGCTATGGCCGAACTAAAGACACTTAGTAGGTGCCCGTCATCCTCCCATGCAATCGCACAGGGTCACGGCCGAGTGGGAAGGAACTCGCGAGGCAGCAGCAAGCGCAGAAGCCACCGGCGCCATGCCGGCAGGCCTTCCAGAAATGGGGTTCTCTCGGCGTCCTCTGTGGTCGGGGGCTTTTCCTGAGACTGTACCCGCGGTGGCGCGATTTCTGCCAGGACAGCTGCGGCCGGTTCGCCAGCCTTAGTCCTCCGGGGTTCGACAGTTCGTCTTCCAAAAACCGGTTTTTTTGTCTGAGACCCCCGCAGCCATGCGGGTTCAGGTCGCTATTTCTCAAAACATCTGTGGTGGCACGTTTGACCATTTAGACCCTTTTATTGACATGCCATG
>CAILNT010000031.1 GCA_903835655.1 uncultured Pseudomonadota bacterium
GGCAACCAGAGACTTGGCCGACGTATTCCGGCGGCCTGGTCGGTTGGCGGGTAGTTCCATCAGTGAGGGATCCGTTCATCCTTGATTCCTCAGTCGACCGCTCATCTTCCCCCGTGAAGCCCATGAACACTGAGGATTGCGCCTTCGATCACGCTCACCCTTTGGGTGAACCCGCTACGCACCCGCGCACGGCAGGCGACGCCTGGCAGCGTTGTACCCGCGCGGGGTACGCCGGATTCGTAAGGCGGTCGAGCCGCCAACGACTCCGCTGCTCCTCCTTGCAGGGAGCGGCCATGCGCGTCGTCGCGCACCCGCAAGGGGTAGGCCGGATTCGTACGCGCTCAAGCGCTACGACTCCGCGCCCTTGCCAGCCAACGCGCCAGACACACACTCGGGTGTGTTCAACTGAGGATTCAAGGATGAACGGCTTTGCCGGAGGAGGGCATGGGCCGCTTTTCAAAACGCCCATACGGACGGCCCCATGAGTCATGCCTATGGGGTGCGGGTGAGACCGAACGGGCCGCGCGACAGGAGAGTGAACCGACTGTCCTTTGGCGGCGCCCAGCGCCTGGTCGCCAGAATCGCTTGCGAGGCCAGGTCGATGACCGAAATCGGAGATTGGTGGGTTTTCGGCCGACAAGGAGAAAATGCACCGATATGTATCACTCCCCATAACGCAATAGGCACCGAAAAGGTGCACAACAGGGCCTTGGTACGTATATATATACGCCATGGCTCCGTATGTATTACCACCGTTATGGTAATAAGCTATATATTGTCACCGATCAATCACGAGCAAGGACAAGCGTATGCATCTGGTCGGACGCATCTACCTGGACACCGACGAGGGCGTCCTGCTGGCTGGCCAACGCGTGCATCTGCTTGAAGCCATAGCGCGGCACGGCTCCATCCAAAAAGCATCCAAAGAACTCGGCCAGTCCTACAAGACGGCCTGGGACGCGGTGAATTCCATGAACAACCTGTGCGATCAGCCCCTGGTGCTGCGCGAGGTGGGCGGCCGGCGCGGCGGCGGCAGCCAGCTCACCGAGCACGGCCGCAACATGATCAAGCTGTTCCGCGCCGTGGAGGAGGAATACCAGCGCGCCCTCGACAAGCTGGGCGGCAACCTGGCCGACATGCGCAACTTCAACCGCCTGCTCAACCGCTTTTCCATGAAGACCAGCGCGCGCAACCAGTTCCACGGCGTCATCACCGCCCTGATCCAGGGGCCGGTGAATTTCGAGGTGCGATTGCGCCTGGACGACCGCAACGAGATCGTCGCCGTGATCACCAACGACAGCGCCGAGAACCTGGAATTGCGCGTAGGCATGGAGGTGCTCGCCCTGGTGAAAGCCCCTTCGGTACTGCTGTTCACCGACACCCAGATCAAGGTCTCCACCCGCAACAAGCTCTGGGGAACGGTCTACGACCTGCGCGTGGGCGTGGTGAACACCGAGGTCACGGTCGCCCTGCCCAGCGGCAAGTCGGTCATCGCCGTGGTCACCAGTAACAGCTGCGAGGAGCTCGGGCTTTCCGTGGGCACCCCGGTATGCGCCGCCTTCAAGTCTTCCAGCGTGATCCTCGCGGTCATGAGCTGAATCTCTTCTCCAACCTCAAAGGTATCACCATGCAACTCGCCAAACTGCTAGCCCGCTTCGTCGCTCTCTCCACCCTGCCCCTGCTGGCATTCCACGCCGACGCCGGCGAAGTCCGCGCCGCCGTGGCCGCCAACTTCACCGTGCCGGTGCAGAAAATCGCCGAGCAGTTCCAGGCCGACACCGGCCACACCGTGAAGCTCAGCTACGGCTCCACCGGCAAGTTCTATTCCCAGATCAAGAACGGCGCCCCCTTCGACGTGCTCCTGGCCGCCGACGACGAGACGCCGAAGAAGATGGCCAAGGAAGGCCTGGGCGACGCCGCCAGCGAATTCACCTACGCCATCGGCAAGCTGGTGCTGTGGAGCAAGAAACCGGGTTACGTCGATGCCGCCGGCCATGTGCTGCAGCGTGGCTTCAACAAGCTCGCCATCGCCAATCCCAAGCTGGCCCCCTACGGCCTGGCCGCCCAGGAAACTCTGGAAAGCCTGGGCCTGTGGAGCGGTGTGAAGGGCCGCATCGTCATGGGGGAAAGTATCAGCCAAACCCTGCAATTCGCCGACACCGGCAACGCCGACCTGGCCTTCGTCGCCCTGTCGCAAACCATCGCCAAGCCGGGCCCGGGTTCCTCCTGGGTGGTGCCGCAGCACCTCTACAACTCGATCCGCCAGGACGCCATCCTCCTGGCCCATCCCCAGGACAAGCTTGCCGCCGAGGCCTTCCTCAAGTACCTGAAGGGCGCCAAGGCGACCCTGGTGATCAAGGCCTACGGCTACGCAATGCCGTAACAAGCCTGACCCGGTTGACCACCTGTTGACGCCATGACCCACGACGACTTCATCGCCATCTGGCTCACCCTCAAGCTGGCCGGCGTCACCACGGCTGTGCTACTGCTCATCGCCACCCCCATCGCCTGGTGGCTGGCGCATACCCGGTCCATCTGGAAATCGCCCCTGGGCGCCCTGGTCAACCTGCCCCTGGTGATGCCGCCCACGGTGCTGGGCTTCTACCTGCTTCTGGCCCTGGGGCCGCAAGGGCCGGTGGGGCATTTCACCGAATCCTTGGGGCTGGGCCGCCTGCCCTTCACCTTCTGGGGCCTGGTGGTGGGGTCAGTGCTGTTCTCCATGCCCTTTGCGGTGCAGCCGATCCAGAACGCCTTCGAGGCCATGGGACCGCGTCCCATGGAAGTGGCCGCCACCCTGCGCGCCGGTTTCCTGGATCGTTTCCTCAGCGTCGCCCTGCCCCTGGCGCGGCCCGGTTTCCTCACCGCCGTGGTGCTGGCCTTCTCCCACACCGTGGGGGAATTCGGCGTGGTGCTGATGCTGGGCGGCAACATTCCCGGCGAAACCCAGGTGCTGTCGATCGCCATCTACAACCATGTGGAAATGCAGGAATACGGCCCCGCCCACTGGCTGGCCGGCGGTATGGCGGCGTTCTCCTTCGTGGTGCTGTTGAGCCTCAATCTATTAGCCCGGAGGCGAGAGACATGAGCCAGGCCATCGCTGCGCTCAGCACATCCCGCGGACGGGGGTGAAACCATGAGCATCCGCGCCCGTTTCCAGCTGGATCGTGGCGAGTTCCGCCTCGACGTGGATCTCGACCTGCCCGGTCGCGGCGTCACCGCCCTGTTCGGCCCCTCCGGTTCCGGCAAGACCACGCTGCTGCGCCTCATCGCCGGCCTGGAGCGCGCCCCCGGCTACCTGGAAGTGAACGGCGAGGTGTGGCAGGACGAAACCCACTTTCTGCCCACCCACCGGCGCTCCCTGGGCTATGTGTTCCAGGAAGCCAGCCTATTCCCGCATCTGTCCGCCCAGCGCAACCTGGAATACGGAATGAAGCGGGTGCCGGCAGCCCAGCGGCGAGTGGATCTGGACCGGGTGCTGGACTTGCTGGGCATAGGCCACCTGCTGGAACGCAAACCCGATCGCCTCTCGGGGGGAGAGCGCCAGCGCGTGGCCATCGGCCGTGCCCTGCTCACCAGCCCGCGCGTGCTGCTGATGGATGAACCCCTGTCGGCCCTGGACCTGGCGCGCAAGCAGGAAATCCTGCCCTACCTGGAGCGCCTGCACGACGAGTTGGACATACCCATCCTCTATGTCAGCCATGCCCCGGACGAGGTGGCGCGCCTGGCCGACCATATCGTCGCCCTGGACAACGGCCGCGCCGTAGCCGAGGGTCCACTGGCCGCCACCCTGGCCCGCCTGGATCTACCCATCCGCCTGGGCGAAGACGTCGGGGTGGTGCTCGACGCGGTGATCGGTGAGCACGACGAAGCCTGGCATCTGGTCCGCGCCGATTTTGCCGGCGGGGGCCTATGGGTGCGCGATAACGGACTGCCCAGCGGTCACCACGTCCGCGTGCGCATCCTGGCTCGTGACGTCAGCCTGTCGCTCAGCCACCAGGAAGACACCAGCATCCAGAACCTGTTGCAGGGCTGCGTCAGCCAGATCGCCGACGACAACCACCCGGCCCTCGTCCTGGTTCGAGTCCATGTAGGCGAGGCGCCCATCGTCGCACGCCTCACCAAACGCTCTGCGTCCACCCTCGGCCTTGTCCCCGGCAAAGCAGTCTGGGTCCAGATCAAGGCCGTAGCACTGATCGGCTGAGACCCACCCATGAGCCACCTGAATCGCGTCCTATCCGACGCCGCCCTGTCCCGATTGCTGGCCGAAGATGTGCCCTATGGCGACCTCACCTCGGAATACCTCGGCATCGACAAGCAACCGGCCCGACTCAGCTTCACCGCCCGCGCCGGCATGACCGTGTGCGGCAGCGAAGAGGCCGTGCGTCTGTTCCAGTTGGCCGGCGCCGATGCCACGCTCGCCGCCCCATCTGGTGCCTATTGCGATGGCCTGTTGCTCTCGGCGCAAGGCGACGCCGCCACCTTGCACCGGGTCTGGAAAATCGCCCAGGTGCTGATGGAACTCTATTCCGGCATCGCCAGTGCCACCGCGGGCATCGTCAAGAGCCTGCACGAGGCAGGTTTCGCCACCCCCCTGGCTTGCACGCGCAAGCACTTTCCGGGGACCAAACCGATGACCGTCAAGGCGGTACGCTGCGGCGGCGCAACCATGCACCGGCTAGGCCTCTCGGAAACCCTGCTGCTGTTCCACGAACACCGCATCTTCCTCGACGAAGCTCCCGCCGCCACGGTCGCTCGTCTCCATGCAGCGTTGCCCGAGCGCCGACTGGTGGTCGAGGTAGCGGATTCGGCCGAAGCCCTGCTCTGGGCCAAAGCCGGCGCGCCGGTGCTGCAACTGGAACGCTTCGGTCCCGGCCAGGTCGCAGCACTCAGAAATGAACTGGTGTTGGCCCGGCTCGAAACGGTACTGGCCGTGGCCGGCGGCGTGCGCGGCGACAACGCCGTCGCCTACGCCGCCTCCGGGGCGGATATCCTGGTCAGTTCCGCACCCTACAACGCGCCGCCCAAGGATGTGAAAGTCGAGTTCTCCCGCATGGGTGGTCACTCGCGGCCCAACGCCTAGGGAAACGCATATGGAACCCGATCTCCTTCACGTTTCCGGTCAGGAAGTCCCCCCGGACCGTTACAAGACCTTTGATGGCATCGACTGCGACGGCAAGGCCCGCCGCGTCATGGAATGCATCGAACGCAACATGACTGGTCCGGGAAGCGAGCACCGCTTCCTGAAATACTTCATGGCCAAGCGTGCGCCGAAGAGCGGCCCCATCCCGGACGATCTGTTCCTCCTGCATTCCAACCTCAATCAGATTCGTGAATTTCTTGAGGGGTGCAATGACCAGCCCTGGACCTGCTCTTGCAACTGGATGAGACCTGTTGCTGATGGCGCCGAATTAGCCGCAGCCTCGCCGGGTCGCGGACCCGCCAGCGTCGCCCCGTAGCGTCCGTGCACCCCTGCGGCAGCAGAGCTGATCGGGTGGCGTTTGTAGGCTCAACGTAACCGGTATCCACGCGGCGTTCTTCCCATTGCCTGGCAGATGAAGAGAATGCCTCCCATGTCAACAGGGCGCGGGGTGCGGAATGGAAACGGGTCGGAAGAATCGGCGTAGCCGGGATGAGTGGCGGGCGCTGTTGCGGCGCTTCGAGGAAAGCGATTTGAGTCTGGCGGCTTTTTGTCGGGCGGAGGCCGTCAGCGTGGCGAGTGTTCAGCGCTGGCGCGGCCTGTTCGGTCACCGCGTCGGGCAGGATGTCCAACAGATCGAGGCGACCAAGCCAGCCTTCGTCGATCTCGGCGCGTTGCCGCCGGCGACCGGTCAGGCCGCGCGTTTCGAGTTGACGCTCGATCTAGGTAGCGGCCAGGTACTCCACCTGGTGCGTGGCTGATGTTCTTCCCCGAGGGCCAGATTCGGGTTCACCTTTATGGTCAGCCGGTGGACATGCGCAAGTCCTTCGATGGTCTCTCAGCCTGTCGGGGCAGTTCTAGCGGCCGAGCTCAGGTCGCCGATCGCGAAAACCGGCCCCGGTGAGGCCGGCACGGTTCAGGTCGCGTTGGTCGTCACGACCGCGGACATGCCCGCTTCAATTTTTTCGTTCCCCGTTATCTTATCCGGGGGACTCTGCTACCATAAACCGGCCCAATGAAGTGGTTACTAAGTGACCCTTTGCAACCGTTTCGGTATGCCACCGCGGCAATAAAATCTAAACCAGTATCGCGACGTTATCGTCCTGTCCGGACATCGAGGGTCTCACATGCTAAAAGTTCTGTTTGGTTCATCCACCGGCATCCTGTCCATCATTACCGTGGCGGGCGCCATCGCCGTCGTCGCGGGATGGGCGATCTACTGGTACATGAAATTCGGCAAAGACGACAAGTAACCGTTCATGGCCGTAGGCCGCCCCCGTTCAGGCAAGCCATGGCCATGAACGGGACGTTCTCTGCCAGGTGAGTGCGCCCTGCCGGGCGCACCAAAAAAACGGGCCGCCCTTGCGAGCGGCCCGTTTCGGTCAGAGTTCCCGCCTTAGTTGAGGGGGCGTAGGTCCACGCGGCGGTTCTTCATGCGCCCTTCTTCCAGGTAGTTGTTGGCGACCGGGTTGGCTTCACCGTAGCCCTTGGCGCTGAGGCGGTCGGCGGCGATGCCGTGGGCGATGAAATAGTCCATCACGGCCTTGGCGCGGCGGCTGGACAGGTCCAGGTTGTGCGCACTGCCGCCCCGGCTGTCGGTATAGCCGGCGACTTCCACCTTGAACTCGGGATAGCGCTTCAGGGTAGCGGTCGCTTCGTCGAGTATGACATCGCTTTCATGGCGCAGGACATCGGAGTCGTTGTCGAAGCGCACGCCTTCGAGCTTCAAGGTCTTGGGCAGGGGGCAACCCGTGGCGTCGACGCGAACGCCGGCGGGGGTGTTGGGACACTGGTCGAGGCGGTCGACGATGCCGTCGCCGTCGCTGTCGAGTTCGCAGCCACGGGCATCCACCTTGGCGCCGGCGACCGTGTCGGGACACTGATCGAGGCGATCGACCACGCCGTCATGGTCGCTGTCCAGTTCGCAGCCACGGGCATCCACCTTGGCGCCCGCGGGGGTGTTGGGGCACTGGTCGATGGCATCCGGCACACCATCGTCATCGCTGTCGATCGGAGCTGCCTTTACAACCGGCGCCGCGACCGGCACCGCGACCTTGGCTTCGACGGAGCCGGCGCAAGGGGCTTCGAGCAGGCCGCGGCCGGGACAGCCTATGGTCTTGTAAAGGTCGTAGCCCGTGGTCTTGCCGGTGGAACTGGCCGGGTTGGACGGGTTGTAGTAAGGCGTTTCCGCCAGGACATTCAGGCTGGCCAGCAGGCCCAAGCCCAGGCCGCTCAACACGGCATTGCGGGGATTACGCATATTCGGCTCCAGTTCTATCGTTGGTGAGTAAGAGGGGAAATCAATTCGGCATTCCGAAAACCTTGCCGCCCGGGCGGCGCATGCGGATCGAGTGTTCTTCTTCGGCCAGCAGAGTATAAAAACCGTCCAGCGCCCGGTGGTCGACGTAGTCCTCCACCGTGGCCCGGTCGCTCTTGATGCGTGCCAGCAGGGCCAGCTTGCCGGCCATGGCGTTATAGGCGCGCACCAGGTCGCCACGCTCGGCTGCGGCATGGACCAGGGGCGCCAGTTTCTCGTCGAACTGCGCCTCCGTGTTCTTGCGGAACCATGCGGTGGTGGCACCATCCCCCGCGGCCAGGAGGGCTTTGGCGTCATCGATGCTCAGCCGGCGCACGGCTTGCTGCATGAGGTCGCTTACCTCGGGAACGGCGGCTTCGGCGGTACGATTCATCGCCAGGATCAGGTCGTCGACCTCCTTGCCCAGCCCCAGGCTGCGTAGGACGCCCTCGGCCCTGGCAAAGTTCTTCGGCAGGCCGATCTTGACCCTGGGATTGCCGAAATAGCCGTTTTCCCTACCCAGCCTGGAGAGGCTGGCGCGCGTGCCCTGGTAGAGCCCGTCGCGCAGCGCCCGAGAGGCTTCGTCGGAGGTGATGACAGACCCGTCGGTGGAGTAGGCCGGCGTGGCGCAGGCGAGCAGGGCAAGGAGGAGAATGCGCGGCTTCATCGCTTCAAAGCGTCACGAATTTCGCGCAGCAGGACGATGTCCTCGGGGGTTGGCGCAGGTGCCGTGGGTACCGCTTCTTCCGCGTGTCGCAGGCGGTTGATGGCCTTGACCGTGACGAAGATGACCAGGGCGATAATGGTGAAGTCGACCACGCTGTTGATGAAGGAACCGTACTTGACCAGAGGCGCACCGGCCTTCTCCGCGGCTTCCAGACTGTCGAAATGCAAGCTGCCCAGGTTCAGGTAGAGCCGCTTGAAATCGACGCCGCCGGTGAGGCTGCCGACCACCGGCATGATGATGTCCTTGACCAGGGAGTCGACGATCTTGCCGAAAGCGCCACCGATGACCACACCGACGGCGAGATCGACCACGTTGCCACGCATGGCGAAGGCCTTGAATTCCTGGATGAAGCTCATGGGTCTTTCCTGGAGAGTGGAGTAGGGCATAGAAACACGACAGCAGGCGGATGTCCTATGAGGGGGCTCACAGCACTTCCCGAATATACCAGCCGACCGGCCGCATCCGTCAATCGCCGCTGCGACCGGCAAGCGCCATACCGCTCTGGCCCGCGAATTCCAGCATGCGGTTGATGGAACGCACGGCACGCAGGCGCACGGCCTCGTCCACATGGATTTCCTGGCCGCCGGATTCCAGCACGGCGAGCAGGTTCTTCAAGCCGTTCATGGCCATCCACGGGCAATGCGCGCAGGACACGCAGGTCGCGCCCGTGCCGCCAGTGGGGGCCTCGATCAGGCGCTTCCCCGGCGCGACTTCACGCATCTTGTGGAAGATGCCGTTGTCGGTGGCGACGATCAGCACCGGATTCGGCAATGCCGCCGCCGCGCGGATGAGTTGCGTGGTGGAACCGACCACGTCGGCCATGGCGATCACCGCGGCCGGCGACTCCGGATGCACCAGCACGGCGGCGTCGGGGAATTCCCGTTTCAAGTCGCGGATGCCTTCCGCCTTGAAGCGCTCGTGCACCACGCAGGAACCACGCCACAAGAGCATGTCCGCACCCGTGGCCTTCTGCACATAATCGCCGAGGAATCGGTCCGGCGCCCAGATCAGCTTTTCGCCGCGCGACTTCAGGTGCGCTGCCACTTTCACGGCGATGCTGGAAGTCACCATCCAGTCGGCGCGCGCCTTCACCTCGGCGGAAGTATTCGCGTAGACCACCACGGTGCGGTCAGGATGGGCATCGCAGAAACGGGTGAATTCGTCGGCCGGGCAGGACAGGTCGAGCGAACACTCGGCGCGCGGGTCGGGCATCAGCACCCGCTTCTCCGGGTTGAGTATCTTCGCGGTTTCGCCCATGAACTTCACGCCGGCGACGATCAGGGTCTTCGCCTTCGAGGCGTGACCGAAGCGCGCCATCTCCAGGGAGTCGGAGACACAGCCGCCGGTCTCCTCGGCCAGGCGCTGCAACTCGCCTGAGGTGTAGTAGTGGGCTACCAGCACCGCGTCCTGCTCGTGCAGCAACTGCTTGATGCGTGCCGTCAGCGACTCGCGCTCGCCGGGGAGCAAGGTTTCTTCCAGTACCGGCGGGACATCGGTGACGGGGTGAGCGGGCGGGACGAGGCTGGGCATGGCAATAAAAACCGGGTGAACGAAACCAACCTTTTATTGGCGGGAGCCAGGGCTGTCAAGCCAGTGCTTGCGTATCCTTGTAGTTCACCCCGATTCCTATCCGCATGCCCCATGTCATCGCCGTTTCTTCTCTCCTCCCGCATCGACGCCTATCTGGCGGCGCTGACCGCGCGCCAGTACAGCCCGGCCACGGTTTCCACCTATGCCGTCGACCTTGCGCACTTGCAAGAACGCGTGGGCGATGTCGACCCTGCCGGGCTGGCTTCCCACGACATCCGTCGCGCCCTGTCGGGCCTGCATGCACGCGGCCAGCAGCCCAAGACCCTGGCGCGCACGCTCTCGGCCTGGCGCAGTTTCTACAATTACCTGGCGCGCCTGGGGCTGGTCACGGCCAATCCCTGTCTGGGCTTGCGTGCGCCCAGAGGGGCCCGCAGGCTGCCCAATGCGCTGTCCGTGGACGACATGGCGCAATTGCTGAGGGGACCGCAGGACGATCCCTGGTCGCTACGCGACCTGGCCATGTTCGAATTGATGTACTCCTCCGGGTTGCGGCGCGCGGAGTTGATCGGCCTGAATGTCGGCGCCGTGGATATGGAAGCGGGCGAAGTGACGGTGATCGGCAAGGGGCGCAAGACGCGCATCGTGCCGGTCGGCCGCCAGGCGTTGGCCGCAGTGCGCGCATGGCAGGACGCGCGCGCCGCCCTCGCAGGCGATACGCCGGCCCTGTTTCTGGGCGCACGCGGCGGACGCATCGGTGCGACGGCCGTACGCCTGGCGCTCAACAAACTGGCGGTGCGGCAAGGGGTGAGCGCGCACGTGCATCCCCATGCCCTGCGCCACTCCTTCGCTTCCCACCTGCTGCAATCGTCGGGCGACTTGCGCGCGGTGCAGGAGTTGCTGGGACATGCCAGCTTGTCCAGCACCCAGGTCTATACCCACCTGGATTTCCAGCATCTGGCCCAGGTCTACGACCAGGCCCATCCACGTGCGAAAAAGAAGTAGGCGACGGCCCCGCGCGCATTGTTCGATCCGGGGAAACGGCCGCACAATGCCCACATTTAGGGAGAGAGGCCATGAGCCCCTATTCGGTCGATGTCGAAGCCGACGATTTCCAGCAGGTCGTCATCGAGGGTTCCCGCGAGGTGCCGGTGGTGGTGGACTTCTGGGCGCCGTGGTGCGGCCCCTGCCGCGTACTGAAACCCCTCCTGGAAAAGCTAGCAGAGGAATATCAAGGCAAGTTCATCCTCGCCAAGGTCGATTCCGACCGCAACCAGGAGATCGCCGCGCAATTCGGTGTACGCGGCATTCCCAGCGTGAAAGCCTTCATCGATGGCGAGCAGGTCGATGAGTTTTCCGGGGCGCTGCCCGAATCCGGGGTTCGCGCATTCCTCGAACGCCTGTTGCCTTCGCCCGTCGATACCTTGCGCATCGCCGCCGGCCGCGCGCGCGACCAGGGCGACTCGGCGCAGGCGCTGCAATTGCTGGCGCAGGCCTCGGAACTGGATGGCCGCAACGAGGACTTGCGCCTGGACGCGGCCGACATCCTCCTGGAGCAAGGCCAGGTGGAAGAGGCGCGCCACCTGTTCGACAGCCTTTCCCCTGCGATGCGCATGGAAGCGCGCGCGCAGCAGGTCGCGGCGCGCCTGGACTTCGCCCAGGCGGGTGGCGGCGATGAGACCGGGCTGCGCGCCACGATCGAGGCTCGGCCGGACGACATGGATTCCCGGCTGCAACTGGCCAAGCTGCTGATCGCCAGCGATCGCCAGCGGGAAGGGCTGGCGCAGTTGCTGGAAATGGTGCTGCTTGACCGCGCCTGGCAGGAAGGCCTGGCGCGCAAGACCATGCTGGCGGTATTCACTTTGCGCGGGAGCCAGGACCCACTGGTGACCGAATATCGCCGCCGGCTCGCGAGCGCATTGAACTGATCGCCATTCCGGGAGGCTGGACATGACACCACAGCGACAAGCCAAACTACTGGAACTGGCCAGCTTCGAGCCCAGTGGTCGCTTCGAGGACAACCTCTACCGTCTCACCTGTCTCTGCGGCGATGTCATGGCGGCACGCCGGGTCTCCCTGATGTTGCTGGATACGGGCCACGGGCAGAGCGCGCGGCTCAAGCTCGCCGCGGTCTACGGCGAGTTGCCGGAAGTAGCCTGGCGGGACGACGCGCCGCTCGAGGAGAGCATCGCCCAGCATGTCCTGACGCTGGGGGAATGTTTGCATGTCAGCGACATCGGCCATTCCCGCTGGCGCACCCTGGCGCGCCGCCTGGGTGGCACGGCAAGCTTCATCGCCTGCCCGATCCTGCTGGCGGGAAAGCCGGCGGGGGTACTCAATATCAGCGAACCCGTCGAGCGTGCGCAGTTCACGGCCACCGACCTGGACATCGCCGAACTCTGCGTCCGACTGGTCGGCCGCATCCTCCACGCCGCGCGCCTGGACAGCATGCTCGACTCGCGTTTCGCGCAGATGGCGTTCACCCTGGAAGGCCGCGCCGATTCCTGCTCCGTGGTGTCACTGACCGCACACGAACCGGACAAGGTGGCACGCATGCTGGCGAAAGCCTTCTTCAAGGAAATGCGGAACTGCGGCTTCACCCCCAACCAGATCATACGCGCGGCCGGCGAAATCATCTCGGAGCTGACGGGCAGCCTGAACCGGCACAAACATCGGCTGGACCAGGATAGGTCCAAACCATGAGCGCCCTGCCGACGCGCTGCCCCTGGTGTGGCACGGAACCCGGTTACGTCGCCTACCACGACCACGAATGGGGCGTGCCCCTGCACGACGAGCGCGCCCTGTTCGAATTCCTGATCCTGGAGGGCGCCCAGGCGGGACTGTCCTGGGCCACTATCCTGAAAAAGCGGGCAGGCTACCGGCGAGCCTTCGATGACTTCGACGCCGAACGCATCGCCCGTTACACCGAGGCCGACATCGCGCGCCTGCTAGCCGATCCAGGCATCGTGCGCAACCGCCTGAAGGTTGCGGCCGCGGTTGGCAACGCCCGCGCCACACTGGCCGTCCGCGAGGCGTTCGGTGGCCTCGATGCCTATTTCTGGCGCTTCGTGGAAGGCCGGCCGATCCACAACGCCTGGGCCGAAGCCGGCGAGATTCCGGCCCGCACCGCGCTATCCGACACGATCAGCCGGGATCTGAAGCAGCGGGGCTTCAAGTTCGTCGGCTCGACCATCGTCTACGCCCACATGCAGGCCACCGGCATGGTCAACGATCATCTGCGGACCTGCTTCCGCTGGCGGCAGCTATCGCCCTGAGTCCGTGGCGACCGCGATTGCCCGGCCACGCAAGTACCGCGCGGCTATATTTCCCTCCATGACCCTGCTCGAAATCCGTAATGTCACCCGCCGCTACGCCGACTTCGAGGCGGTGAAAAGCGTGAGTTTCTCCGTGGCCGGCGGGGAGTTCTTCACCCTGCTGGGGCCTTCCGGATGCGGCAAGACCTCCATCCTGCGCATGATCGCCGGCTTCGATCCACCGGATGCCGGGCAGATCCTGCTCGATGGCCGCGATCTGGCGGGCATCCCGGCCGAGCGCCGTCCCATCCACACCGTGTTCCAGAGCTATGCCCTGTTTCCGCACCTGACCGTGGGCCAGAACGTCGCCTTTCCCCTGCGCCTGTCCGGCGTGCCCGCGGCCGAGTCGCGGCGGCGCGTGCACGAGTCGCTGCAACAAGTGCACCTGGCCGAACTGGCCGCGCATTACCCGCATGAACTCTCCGGTGGCCAGAAGCAGCGCGTGGCACTGGCTCGCGGCCTGGTCAACCGGCCGCGCCTGCTGCTGCTGGACGAGCCTTTGGGCGCGCTGGATCTGAAGCTGCGCGAGAAGATGCAACTGGAGTTGATGAAGCTACAACGCGAAGTCGGCATCACCTTCATCTTCGTCACCCACGACCAACCGGAGGCGCTCGCCCTGTCGCACCGCATCGCCGTGATGAATCGGGGCCGCATCGAGCAGCTGGATAAGCCTTCCCGCCTCTACGGCTTCCCGAAAAACCGCTTCGTCGCCAGCTTCATCGGCAACTGCAATCTGTTGGAAGCCGACGTGCTCGAATGCCGCGAAGGTCGGTTGCGTCTCGCGGCGGCGGGCTTGGGCGAAATCCTGGCGGCGCCGGCGCCGACTCCGGGGGCGAGGGCCGGCGATCATGGCGTGCTCGCACTGCGCCCGGAGCAGATTCAGATCGGCGTCGATCCGACAGGAGAAAACCGCTTTACCGGGCACGTGCGCGACTTCCTTTATGCCGGCGATGTCACGACCTATCAGGTCACGCTCGACACGGGCCTCGAGGTGGCGGCATTGCGCCCCAACGACGCGCCCGGCCGCGCCCATTTCTTCGAGGTCGGCGACCGGGTCACGGTCGGCTGGGCCGAGGATGCGGGGCACTATGTCGCGGATTGAGCCGGGGGTGCGACGCACCTGTTTCCTGGTCACCGCCCCGCCCACGCTGTTCCTGCTGGTCTTCTTCCTGGTACCTGCCCTGATCGTCGTATTGGCCTCGTTCCAGTATCCCGGAGAATTCGGCGGCATGGCGCCCCTGCTCGACCCGGGTGACGGGCGCGAACATGGTCTCACCCTGGAAAACTACCGTTTCTTCCTCGGCGAGGCCCTGTTCGTAAAAGTCTTTCTGCGCTCCTTCGCGGTGGCGGCGCAAACCACCCTGATCTGCCTGCTCCTGGCTTACCCCGTGGCCTGGCTGATCGCGGAGAGCCCGAAGAGGCATCGCGACTTGCTGGTGCTGCTGGTCATCCTGCCATTCGCCAGCAACTTCCTGATTCGCCTCTACGCCTGGATGATCCTGCTGGGGCCGCAGGCGCTCTTGTCGCGGCTGGTCAACGGCGCGCTGGGCAGCATCGGATTCGGGCCGGTGAGCCTGCTCTTTTCGCCCTTCGCGGTGTTGCTGGGCATGGTCTACGTGCATCTGCCGTTCATGATCCTGCCGCTCTACAGCAACCTGGAAAAACACGATCCCCTGCTGCTGGATGCCGCACAGGATCTCGGCGCCAGCCGTTGGCAGCGCTTCTGGCGGGTGACCTGGCCCTTGTCGCTGCCCGGAGTCTATGCAGGTGCTGCGCTGGTATTCATCCCGGTGTTGGGCATGTTCGCCATTCCCGACCTCCTGGGCGGCACCCGCGACATGCTGATCGGCAATGTGATCAAGGACCAGTTCTGGGCGTGCGCGACTGGCCTTTCGGCGCGACCCTGGCCATCGTCCTCACCCTGTGCGTGTTGTCGCTGGCGGGTCTGGCGGCCTGGGCCGCGCGCGCGCGGCGGGGAGAAGCATGATATCCGCGCGACGCCGTTCCACGCCCGTCTGGCTGACGCTGGCCGCGGGCGCCGCCTTCGCTTTTCTTTACCTGCCGCTCATCGTGGTGGTGGCCTATTCCTTCAACGACTCGCGCCTCAACGCAGAATGGGTGGGCTTCACCCTGAACTGGTACAGGGTGCTGTTCGACGACGCGGAAATGCTCCACGCGGCGCGCAATTCCCTGGGTATCGCCCTGGCCGCCAGCCTCTGCGCCACCCTCCTCGGTACCCTCGCCGGACTCGCCATGCACCGTACCCGCTTGCGTTGGCTGCCGCTGCTGGTGATCACGCCGGTGGCCATGCCGGAAATACTGCAAGGCGTGTCACTGCTGGTGTTTTTCATCCAGGTGCTGCATTTGACCTTGGGGCTAGTCTCGGTGGTGCTGGCGCACATCACGTTTTCCCTGGGCTTCGTCGCCATCGTCGTGCGCGTGCGCCTGGAAGGCATGGACGAGGGCCTCTTCGAGGCTGCCCGCGATCTCGGCGCCACCCCCTGGCAGAGCTTCCGTCTGGTCACCTTCCCCTTGATCCTGCCCGCCGTGGTGGCGGGCTTCCTGATGTCCTTCACCTTGTCGCTGGACGATTTCGTCATCACCTTCTTCACCGCCGGCGTGGGGGTGTCGACCCTGCCCTTGCAGATCTACTCGATGATCAAGATCGCGGTCACGCCCGAAGTCAACGCCGTCTCCACCCTGCTCATGCTGCTGACCCTGGTGTTGGTGGTGCTGGCGTCGCGCCTGGACAAGGGCTTCATGAAAGGTGTCGCATGAGGCTGCTGGCGATGTGGCTCTGGCTGGCCGGCGCTGCCCAGGCGACCGACGATCTCTACCTCTACAACTGGAACAACTACCTCTCCGCTGCCAGCCTCGCCCGCTTCGAGGCGCAATGTCGTTGCCACGTGGTGCAGGACTACTACGCCGATAACGAGGAAATGCTGGCCAAACTGGCGGCAGGGGCGTCGGGCTACGACCTGATCGTGCCCTCCGGCCACGCCGTGGAAGCACTGATCCGCTCCAGACAGTTGCGCCCGCTGGACAAGACGCGCCTGACCAGGCTGAAGAACCTCAAGCCGGAATTTCTCGACGCTTTTTTCGACCCTGGAAACCGCTATTCCGTCCCCTATGCCTACACGGTGACGCTGCTGGGCTACAACGTCGAGAAATTGCGTACGCTGAACCTGCCCTGCGACACCTGGGCGCTGCTCTTCGAGCCACGTTATCTGGCGAAGCTCAAAGGCCGCGTCACGGTGCTGGATTCACAGCGTGAACTGATGGCCGCCGCCCTGCGCTACCTGGGCTACTCGGCAAACGACACGAACGAGTCCCACTGGAACGAGGCGCGCGACCTGATCCTGCGCGCCAAGCCCTACTGGGCGACGTTCAATGCGTCCAGTTACATCAAGGAACTGACCGTGGGCAACATCTGGCTGGCGCACGGCTATTCCAGCGACTTGTTCCAGGCCCGCGAAGACGCGAAGAAAGCCGGACGCCCTTTTCACATCGGCTGGTCGATACCGAAGGAAGGGGCGGTGCTCGCCCTCGACTCGATGGTTCTGCACAGGACCGGACGCCACCCGGATCTGGCGCTGAAGTTCATCGACTTCATGCTGGAAGGGCAAAATTCCGCCGAGCTCTCCAATCTGATCGGCTCCGGCAACCCCAATCGCGCGGCCATGCGCTTCATCGACCCGGAAATCGCGGGCGACCCCGCCATTTTTCCACCGCCCGCACAAATCCGACGCCTGGAAATGCTGCGCGACCTGGGCCGCTCGCAGCGGCGCGTGCTCAACCGGCTCTGGCTCGAAATCAAGCTGCGCTGATCTGGCATCACACGGCGGACGAGGCCACACTTGCGAGCCAGATTAGCCGCTCGCCAGCGACATTGATCGCGAAGCATGGCCGTTGCAATCACTTCACTCACCGGACTCGCAATCCTCATGACCGCCACAGCCGTAATAACGAAATTTTCGTCCGCCATCGAGGGCAGTCTTGAGGAGGGCAGTTTTGTGAAACTCGCCCTGGGCGATTACCGGGGGACGGAAAACCAGCTGAAAAACATCCATATTCGGAAAATTCAGATCAAGCGCGAGGAAAAGCTCAGTTTCACCTACCACTACAAAACGCGCGATATCGTGAAGAACCATGGCCTCGGCGAGGGTGTCGCTCGTGTTCGCGAGGCACTTTCCAGCGGGTTTCGCGTCGCGACGCTGTTCACCACCGCATTCGACCTCGTCCTTGAAAACCAGTCCTTGAAGAAGAAAGAACCGAGCCAAACGGCCCCCGTGTCGTCCGGCCACGACCGCGACAAGAGGCGGCTGATCGGAACGGAAAACAGAGCCTATCTCCACGCCTTGAATATCACCGACGACAAAGGGACCGTATTCAAAAGCGCGCAGGACAAGTACCGCCAGATCAACAAATATGTCGAAATCCTGAGCGGTCTGGTTCGAGGCATTGCGCCGGACCATCTGAAGAAAATCGTCGATATGGGCTCGGGCAAGGGCTACCTGACCTTCGCGCTCTACGATTATCTGATCGGCATCGGCCTGCGTCCCGACGTGACCGGGGTCGAATATCGCGCCGAACTGGTGACGCTGTGCAACAAAATCGCGGAAGATGCGCGCTTCCAGAGCCTGCATTTTGCCCAGGGAAGCATCGCCGATTACGATTGCAGCGGCGTGAACATCCTGATCGCGCTGCACGCCTGCGACACGGCAACCGACGATGCGATCTACAAGGGCATCCGTGCGGGTGCGGAATTGATCGTCGTGGCGCCCTGCTGCCACAAGCAGATCCGGCGCGAAATCGAGAAATCCAGATCGCACAACGACCTGGATTTCCTGATGAAGCACGGCATCTTCGTCGAGCGTCAGGCCGAGATGGTGACGGACGGGCTCCGCGCCCTGATCCTGGAGTATTTCGGCTATAGCACGAAGGTTTTTGAATTCATCTCGGATGCCCATACGCCGAAGAACATCCTGATCGTCGGCAGCAAGCGGGCGTCCTCGCATGACCCCGCCGTGTTGAAACAAATCAAGGCCGCCAAAGCCTATTTCGGGATCGAAGCCCACCACCTGGAAACGATGTTGGGACTGGACATGTAGCCTCTAATTTTCCAGAGCCGGGGCACGGACTGCCGGCCTGACGTCCACGACGGGGCTCGCCCACCTTCGTCGCCCGGACCTCGGGTTCCCGCCGGGCCGCTTGCTGCATGCGGCCTGGCGTGCTTCTGCCGCTATAATTCCGCGACTTTCCAGACGCATCCGGCCATGACTGCCCATCTCGAACCCAAATCCCATCTCCTCGCGCTGATCGAACAGGCCTTGCGCCAGGTCGCCGCGGACGCACAGCCCTTGATCGAACTGGATCGACCCAAGCAGTCCAGTCACGGCGATTTCGCCTGCAACGTGGCGATGCAACTGGGCCGGGTGTTGAAACGCAACCCGCGCGAATTGGCGCAGGCGATCATCGCCGCGCTGCCGGCCTCCCCCCTGTTGGAAAAGGCGGAAATCGCCGGCCCCGGCTTCATCAACCTGTTTCTCAAACCGGTGGCCTGGCAGGGCGTCGCGGCGCGGGTCCTGGAGCAGGGCCCGGCCTATGGCGGCGGCAATCAGGGTCTGGGCCAAAAGGTGCAAGTCGAGTTCGTTTCCGCCAACCCCACCGGCCCACTCCACGTAGGCCATGGGCGTGGGGCGGCCTTCGGCGCCAGTCTGAGCAACGTGCTCCAGATGGCGGGCTATGAGGTGCAGCGCGAGTACTACGTGAATGACGCCGGCCGCCAGATGGACATCCTGGCCCTCTCCACCTGGCTGCGTTACCTGGCCTTGTGCGGCGAGCCCGTGGCGTTCCCGGGTAACGCCTACCAGGGCGACTATGTGCAAACCATGGCGGAGGGCATCTATGCCCTGCATCAGACGCGCTACCGACGCGCCGCCGGAGACGTAGTACTGGCCGTTCCGGATGTCGCCACGGACGCCGATGGCCATCTCGACGCGCTCATCGCCAACGCGAAGCATCTATTGGGCCCCGACTACGCCTATATCCACGGGTACGCGCTGGAAGAACAACTGGGCGATTGCCGCAACGACCTCACCGAGTTCGGCGTCCTCTTCGACACCTGGTTTTCCGAGCGCACCCTGCACGAATCCGGTCTGATCGACCGCGCCGTCGAACAGATGCGGGAACACGGCCATCTCTACGAGCAGAACGGCGCCCTCTGGTTCCGCTCCACGACCTTCGGCGACGAAAAGGATCGCGTGGTGCGCCGCGAGAACGGCATCTACACTTATTTCGCCGCCGACATCGCCTACCACATCAACAAATTCGAGCGCGGCTTCACGCGCGTGCTGGATGTCTGGGGCGCGGACCACCACGGCTATATCGCCCGCGTGAAGGGCGCGCTCACCGCGGCCGGCCTCGACGCCGACCGACTCACCGTGGCCCTGGTGCAGTTCGCCGTGCTCTACCGTAACGGCCAGAAGGCGTCGATGTCCACCCGTTCCGGCGAATTCGTCACCCTGCGCGAATTGCGTGCCGAAGTCGGCAACGACGCCGCACGCTTCTTCTACGTGCTGCGCAAATCCGAGCAGCATCTGGATTTCGACCTCGACCTGGCCAAGTCGCAGAGCAACGACAACCCGGTCTATTACATCCAGTACGCCCACGCCCGGATATGCAGCGTGCTGGCCAGCTGGGGCGGCCTGGAGCGCGAACTTCAGGACGCCGACAGCCGCTTGTTGCAGGAACCCCAGGAGCTCGCCCTGCTCAAGCGGCTCGCCGAATTCCCGGAGACCGTCAACGCCGCCGCGCGCGAGTTGTCGCCCCACGTGATCGCCTATTACCTCAGGGACCTGGCGGCCGACCTGCACGGCCTCTACGTGGCCTGTCGCTTCCTGGATGCGGATGAGGCCTTGAAGCAGGCGCGCCTGCTGCTGATCTCGGCCACGCGCAGGGTACTCAAGACGGGTTTGGCCCTGCTGGGCGTGAGCGCGCCGGAGAAGATGTAAACCGATGCCGCGTCGCGAAACGAAACCCGCCCGGCGCGAGGAGCCCAGGCGGGGGGGAAAGCCCCGCGGGCTGCTCCTGGGCCTGTTGATCGGTCTGGTCATCGGCCTGGTGGCCGCGGCTGGCCTGGCCTGGTTCTTCAATATTGGGAACAAGAGTTTCAAGTCGGTGGAACCCGCGCAGCGTGCTTCCACCCCAGTGCCTCATGAGCAGCCCGCAGAACCCGTGAAGGAAGCCGGTTCCAGGCAGGGCAGCGGCGAGCCGTCGACCGAAGTCAAGCCCGCCAAACCCGTGAAGACCCGCAAGCATGCAGCCGTCGCGGCCGAACACAAGGTCACGGCGGCAAGTGAACCGACCTCGCGCGTCCCGCTTACCTTCTACGGCATCCTCCCGGGCGACAAGCCCGCCAAACCGGTGGAACCACCGAAATCCACAGAAATCTGGTGGCTACAGATCGCCGCCCTGAAGAATCCCGCCGATGCCGACAGGCTCAAGGCCCGTTTGAGCCTGCTGGGCTTGCGTGTTTCCACCCAGCAGATCGAAAGCACGGGCCAGAGCCTCTACCGGGTGCGCGTGGGCCCGTACAAACGGGATGAGGATGCCTTTGCCGACCTGGATACCCTGTCGGCCAATAGCTACGAACCCAGATTGCTCAAGGAACCCGTGAAAGGAGTCTCGCCGTGATGAAATATATTCTTCCGCTCGCGCTGCTGTTGCTCAGTGCCCCCGCCGTCGCGCTGGAATGGGGCAAGGACTATGTGGAAGTGCCCGCGCAGCCGACCGCGGTCAAGCGTGGCCAGGTCGAGGTGCTGGAATTCTTCTGGTACCGCTGTCCGCACTGTTTCCATATGGAGCCGGAACTCAATGCCTGGGCGAAGAAACTGCCCAGGAACGTGGTGCTCAAACGGGTGCCCGGCATCCTCAACGACGCCTGGGTGCCGCTTGCCCGAGCCTTCTACGCTCTGGAAGCGATCGGCATGCAGGAGAAGCTGCATGAGGCCTTGTTCCGCGCCATCCATGTCGAAGGCCTCGACCTTGACCCGCCCGGTGCCTTCCTCGACTGGGCCGCGAATAATGGCGCCGACCGCCAGAAACTCGCCGCCGCCTACGACAGCTTTGGCGTCGATACCGCGGTCATGCGTGCCTTGCAGCTGACTCGCGACTTCAAGCTCAGCGGCGTGCCCTCCTTCGTGGTCGACGGGAAATACACCACCTCCGCCTATCTCACGGGCGGGAACCCGCAGACCTTCAAAGTTCTGGACGAATTGATCGCAATGCAGAAAGCGAAGAAATGATCCTCAGCGTTGCAGCAGATCGCGCTTCCCTTTCTGGCCGAGCCAGGCATCGGCATCGGCCAGCGCGGTTTTTTTGTCGCTGATCACCGGCCAGGACTGGCATAATTCGGCGTTGAGGGCGATGAAATCGAACTGCTCCGCAGGAACGTCGTCCTCGGCGAAGATGGCCTCGGCCGGGCATTCCGCCACGCACAATGAGCAATCGATGCATTCTTCCGGGTCGATCACCAGGAAGTTGGGGCCTTCGTGAAAGCAGTCCACCGGGCAGACTTCCACGCAATCACCATATTTGCAGTTGATGCAGTTCTCGGTAACAACATAGGCCATTCTTTCCTCTCCCTTACTTTTTCGCTAGGATAGCGGCCAGTCTACGCACCCATGACGTTCTCCGGCCATACCCTGGCCGACATCATACGATCTTCCCGGCAGCACCCGCTGTTCATCCCTTCCGAGGTTCCACAATGAGCGAACACATCCACTACGTCACCGACGACACTTTCGATCAGGAAGTCCTGCAATCCCCGCTACCCGTCCTGGTTGACTACTGGGCCGACTGGTGCGGTCCTTGCAAGATGATCTCCCCGATCCTTGACGAAGTGGCGCGAGAGTATGCGGGTCGCCTCAAGGTCGCCAAGCTCAACATCGACGAGAACCAGGCGACCCCGCCGAAATTCGGCATCCGCGGCATTCCCACCCTGATGATTTTCAAGAACGGAAACGTCGAAGCCACCAAAGTCGGCGCGCTTTCCAAGTCGCAACTCACCGCCTTTGTTGACAGTAACATCTAAGTTCAGTTAGCTTCACGGCGTCCGGCGTTCTGCTGGATGCCAACTCCCTCCGCAAGACCTCCCGCCTTTCCGCCGCCGGCCTTTGCCGCTGGTGCTGCCACCATTACCCAAAATCCATGCACCTATCAGAACTCAAGCAATTGCACGTCAGCCAGCTTCTCGAAATGGCCGAAGCAGAAAACATCGAGAATGCCAACCGCATGCGCAAGCAGGAGCTCATCTTCGCGCTGCTCAAGAAGAAGGCAAAGAACGGCGAGAGCATCTACGGCGACGGCGTGCTGGAGATACTGCCCGACGGTTTCGGCTTCCTGCGCTCGCCAGACACCTCCTATCTATCCAATCCGGATGACATCTACATCTCGCCTTCGCAGATACGCCGATTCAATCTGCATACCGGCGACAACATCGAGGGTGAGATCCGCACCCCCAAGGACGGCGAGCGCTATTTCGCGCTGATCAAGCTTGACAAGGCCAACGGCGGCCCTGTGGAAGCGTTGAAGCACAAGATCCTGTTCGAGAACCTCACCCCCCTGTTCCCCAACCAGCCGTTCCGGCTGGAGCGCGACATCAAGTCGGAAGAGAACATGACCGGGCGCATGGTCGACATCGTCGCCCCCATCGGCAAGGGCTCGCGCGGACTCCTCGTCGCCAGCCCCAAGTCGGGCAAAACGGTGATGCTGCAACACATCGCCCACGCCCTCTCCGCCAATTACCCGGACGCCGTCCTCATCGTCCTCCTGATCGATGAGCGGCCCGAAGAAGTCACGGAAATGCAGCGTACCGTGCGCGGTGAAGTGGTGGCCTCCACCTTCGACGAGCCGGCCAGCCGCCACGTCCAGGTCGCCGAGATGGTCATCGCCAAGGCCAAGCGCCTGGTGGAACACAAGAAGGACGTGGTGATCCTGCTCGACTCCATCACCCGACTGGCGCGCGCCTACAACACCGTACAGCCAACCTCCGGCAAGGTACTCACCGGCGGTGTCGATGCCAACGCCCTGCAAAAACCCAAACGCTTCTTCGGCGCCGCCCGCAACATCGAGGAAGGCGGCTCCCTGACCATCATCGCCACCGCCCTGATCGACACCGGCTCGCGCATGGATGACGTGATCTACGAGGAATTCAAGGGCACCGGCAACATGGAAATCCACCTGGACCGGCGCATGGCGGAGAAGCGGGTCTACCCCGCCATCAACGTCAACCGCTCCGGCACCCGCAAGGAGGAACTCCTGATCGAAGCGAGCGTGCTGCAGAAAATCTGGGTGTTGCGCAAACTGCTCTACCCAATGGACGATCTGGAAGCGATGGAGTTCCTGAGCGACAAGATCCGCGCCACCAAGAACAACGCGGAATTCTTCGATTCGATGCGGCGCGGTTGACTCGACACCTCGCCCGCCGCGACGGGCTACACCATCACCAGACCCAGCAGGCCCAGCACCAGCACCAGGATTCCGACCATGACCAGGTTGGGCTTGGGATCGACCAGGTGCTGGCGCACCTCCAGTTCGACCCGGTTCAGCGGGATGCTGGGTGCGTTGGCCGGCAGGATTTCCAACCGGTAACGTCCCTCCTTCACGACCTGGAACAACACCAGATGCGACTTGAACACCGGGTTGCTGTTGCCGGTGCTGCCCGCGTTCAGCTCGAAACCCAGGGGTTTTGCCACTTCACCGTTGCGGCTGAGCATCGCGGCGTACATGTCCTTGGGGGGCCGACCCTCATCCATGTTCGGCGCGAAACTGCCCTGTGATTTCAGGATCAGTCCGACGGGCGCCATATCCGCCGTCATGTTGAACTCCGCCGAACGCCAGGTTCCGGCCGCCGCGTCCTGCTTCGCCAGGGGCACCACCACGGCGACGCTGCCCGAGTAGAACTTGGCGTAGATCCAGTAGACCGGGCCAAGGAATATGCCGGTGGCGAGGAGTATCAGTGAGATGGTTTTCATGGGGCGGCTCAGTCAGCGGTTTCGAGAGGGCAGGATAGTAGCGCATGGTGCCGGTCAATCAGAACGGCTTCGAGTCGCGCGCCCCTCTCGCGGGTGGTTCAGGCGGTCGCCGTCAGAACAGGCGACCGCCTGCGAAAGTTCGATATAATCCTGGCCGCCCCCCGTATTCCATCAAACAGGGGGACCGCAGCGCCTGGGAGAGGGACAAAAGGGGCCGCAACTTCCTCGGCACCGCGCCGCAAGGCCGCGCCGACTACGCCTTCCAGCAGCACATCCTGGCCAGTCTACGCGACGTGTTCGTGCGGGCCTATGAGCGGTCCTGCCAACAATATGTCGCCGTGCACCAGCAACTCGTGCCTCCCGATGCCTTGCGCCTGCGCTACCGCGCCCAGCTATCCAGACTGGTCGCCACCATGGTGCTGGAGGAGTTCAACACCCTACACGCCGGCAACGCCATCCGCTTCGGCCTGCGTCCAATCGAGTTCGCTGCATGGCTGGAGAGGAACGACGGGAATGACTGAAAAACAGATCAAGCCAGGCAGGAAGGTCTGGCGCTTCGAGCAGATGGCGACCAACGTCAATGTGCGCATCGACAACCCATCCGAATCCGGCATGGAGCATTACGTCGGGCTGGAACATCTCGATCCCGATTCGTTGCGGATTCGGCGCTGGGGCAGCCCGGACGATGTGGAAGCCACCAAGCTGATGCTCAAGAAGGGCGACATCATCTTCGGCCGGCGGCGGGCCTATCAGCGCAAGCTGGGGGTGGCCGAATTCGACGGCATCTGCTCGGCCCACGCGATGGTGCTACGCGCCAAGCCCGAAGTGGTGCTACCGGTACAGCCCGTGTGTGTTGACATGACGAACCTGGGGACCCTAGATGCGCATTTTGCTGTTGTTTCTCACCTGCCTCCCGGCATGGGCGGCAGGGTTGCCGCACCTGGAACTGGACCTGCAACTGGACCCCTGCCAGGGAATGCTGGCGGCCGATGCCAGCCTGACCGTCCAGGCCGACCACCTCGATGTCACGCTGCTTCCCTCACTGCGACTTACCCGCCTGCTCATAGACGGCCAGCCGCAATCCCTCACCTTCCGTCCTGACGGAACGATCCACCTGAGACTGGCCGGCGGCCCCCCGCACAAGATCGAGTTGGCTTATCAGGGCAAGTTGCCCCCGCTGGCGGACCTGGACCATAAGGAGGTGCTCGCCCATCTGTCGCCCATGGCTTCCGAACGGGGCAGCTTCCTGCCCGCCGGCAGCGGCTGGTATCCCGACCCCGGCGTACCGTTCAGCTACCGGGTGAACCTGAGTCTGCCCGCGGGGCAAAAAGGCCTGGTGCCTGGCACCCTGGTACGGGAGTCGGAGCAGGCCGGCTATCAGGCCGAATACGCCTTTCCCCAGTTTGCCGAGGGCATCGACCTGATAGCCGGGCCCTATGTGGTGCAGGAACGCCTGATTCCCCTGACCGGGCAGCCGCCCCTGCGCCTGCGCACCTGGTTTTATGCCGACCTGGACGATCTGGCGGCGGCTTATCTCGATGACGCGGCTCGCTATATCGCCCGCTACAGCGAGCGCATCGGCCCCTATCCGTTCGACGCCTTCAGCGTGGTGGCTGGCCCCCTGCCCACCGGTTTCGGTATGCCCAGCCTCACCTATCTGGGCCGGGAGGTGCTGCGTCTGCCCTTCATCCGCGCCACTTCGCTGGGCCACGAGGTGCTGCACAACTGGTGGGGCAACGGCGTGATCCCGGACTACACCACGGGCAACTGGTCCGAGGGGCTCACCACCTTCATGGCCGACTACGCCTACAAGGAAGACCAGTCGCCGGATGCCGCGAAGGAAGCGCGCCTGGCCTGGCTACGCGACCTGGCCGCCGTGCCGGAGGCTGAGGACACGCCACTTTCCGCCTTCACCGCCCGCCACCACGGTATCTCCTCCATCATCGGCTACGACAAGGCCGCCATGGTCTTTCTCATGCTGCGCGACCGCATCGGCGCCGCAGCGTTTGAACGTGGCATGCGCCTGTTCTGGCAGCGCCACAGGTTCCAGCGTGCTGGCTGGGCCGACCTGGAACACGACCTGGGCGAAGCGGCGGGGCAGGACCTGGGGGACTATTTCCGGCAATGGGTGGTACGTACCGGGGCGCCACGGCTGCGGATCAGCCAGGTGCATCGGGCCGACGGCAGGCTGAAGGTGGTTCTGGAGCAAAGCGCTCCGCCGTACTCGTTACTGGTGCCCCTGCGCCTGGTTTCGCCGACACGGACCGAAACCCGCTGGCTGCCGCTGGAGCAAACCGTCACCAGCGTCTGCCTGCCTGCGTCCGACCCGGTCCAGGCGCTGGATCTGGATCCGGATTACCGCATCTGGCGGCGCGTGGCGGCGGATCGCTTCCCGCCCATCCTGCGCGAAGTGTTGGTAGCGCCGCGGGTGGGACTGTTGCTGGCAGAAGCCGATGTCAACCTGGGCCAGGTTGCCGCCGACCTGGCCGAACGATTGCTGGATACCCGGCCGGAAACCCTGCGGGAAGCCGATTTCGGACTTTCCGGCCAGGAACCCGTGCTGATCGTCGGACGCATGGAGCCGGTCGCAACCCTTCTAGCCAGGCTGGGACTGCCGCTGCAGCCGCCGCAATTGGCCGGCCCTGGCAGCGCCAAGGTCTGGGCGGCGCGCACCGCGACCGGCCGTCCATACCTGGTGATTGCGGTGCGGGATAGCGCGGCGATGCACGCCCTGCAACGCCCGCTACCCCACTATGGGCGCCAGAGCTGGCTGGTGTTCGACGCCGCCCGCGCGCTGAACAAGGGCGTCTGGCCGGTTCTTCCTGAGCGCCTCGAGGTACAAGTGCCTTGAGCGTCATCACGTGCGGCCAGCCCTGCGCGAGCGGTGTATGGCCCCAATAACAATCCTGTCTGATAACCACCGTCTGCCCGGCCAGGGAAATGCGTGCAGTCGCCGAGAAACTGAATGCGCCCATCGGCAACGTAGGGGTGACACACGAGCGGGCGGGGCTCCGGCAGACCTGCTCCATGCTGAGCATTATTTCCCACACCAACCGGACTGATGACCACGGCATGAGTCACCCTGGCAAAATAAAGCCCAGGAAAGTCGATGTGTGTGGCCATGCAAATTCTCATAATCGTAACTATCTGTAACAAGAAGGTATTAAGTCACTCATGAAGCTTGCCACCTGGAACGTCAACTCCCTGAAGGTTCGTCTGCCGCACTTGCTGGACTGGCTCGCCGCGACCCGGACCGATGTGGTCTGTCTGCAGGAAACCAAACAGGAAGATGCCAAGTTTCCCAGGGCAGAGATCGAAGCCGCCGGCTACCAGGTCGCTTTCTCCGGGCAGAAGACCTACAACGGCGTCGCCATCGTCAGCCGCACGCCACTGGCCGATGTTCAAGCCGGCATTCTCGGCTTCGAGGATGAGCAGAAACGGGTGCTGGTGGCCACGGTGGAGGGCGTACGCGTGGTCTGCGTCTACATTCCCAACGGCCAGAGCCTGGATTCGGACAAATACCGCTACAAGCTGCGCTGGCTCGATGCCTTGAATGTCTGGCTGCGGGAGGAGCTTACGCGCTACCCGGAGCTGGCCCTGCTGGGCGACTACAACATCGCGCCGCAAGACCGCGACGTGCACGACCCGGCTGCCTGGGCGGGCAATGTCCTGGTGTCCGAGCCGGAGCGCGCACAATTTCAGGCGCTCCTGGACATGGGGCTGAGTGACGCCTTCCGCATGTTCGAGCAGCCGGAGAAGAGTTTCACCTGGTGGGATTACCGCGCCGCCGGGTTTCGCCGCGACCTGGGGCTGCGCATCGATCACATCCTGCTGTCGCCGCGACTGGCGAGTCGCTGCGTGGCGGTGGACATCGACCGCGGCCCACGCAAGCTGGAACGCCCCTCGGACCACACCCCGGTGGTGGCAACCCTCTCGTCGCCGTGACCGCTCTTCACGCGGGCCGCGTCAGGCCGGGAGAATTCGTCCTGCCCGCGCGGAACACGCGGTAGCCTTGTTCGGTCAGGACCGCATCCAATGGGATGTCCCAGGGGTCGGAGGGCAGGTTCGAGACCTCCTGCATGGCATAGGCCACGCCGACCACCCAGGGCCGTCTCCAACGGCGAAAGCGCCTCAGGTAGGCCAGGCTGGCATCGTAGTAGCCGCCCCCCATCCCCAAGCGACAGCCGCGCGCATCGAAGCCCAGCAGAGGCAGGAACAGCACGTCCAGGGCGCGCGCGCGCAGGTGTGGCGCCAGGGGATGCCGGTATTCCGGGATGCCGTAACGGTTCAGCACCCAGGCGGGACGTTCGCCCACTTGCGAGAACCACATGCGCTTGCGGTCCTGGCCCGGTACGATGGGCAGAAAACAGTGCGCCCGCATGGCACGGGCCCGTTTCAGCAAGGGTAGGACATCGATCTCGCCATGAACCGGGATATAGAGGCCGATGCGCCGCCCCCTGGCCAGGAGGTGCCCACGCAGCGCCAGCCTGACCAGACGGCTACCCGCTGCGCGCCGCTGCGCCGGTTCGACCCGCTTGCGGCGCGCGCGCAATTCCCGCCGCAGCGCGGCCTTATCCACAGGGTCGGGAGAAGGGGGCATGGTGTGTGGGGTCTCCCCGCTTGCGTCGTCCAGGTTGCAATCCTGAACCCAGGGGTCCAAGAGTGGCCGCGGCGCATCCGCTTCAGGCACCTGGGCAGGCCAGGCGCACAACGGCGAACAGGATCGCCGCGGCCGTCGCTTACGCTTATCGGTTCAAAGAATACGCAACCTTCGCGAACGCAGCAGGGAGATTGTTTGCGGTCCGGTAATCGGTCCGCTCAGAAGAGATTATCTTGCGGCGCCAGCGCCTGATCAAGCAAATCCGCCATGCGCCCGATACGCGCGCGGTGCTGGGGTTCTTCGGGATCGATCGGCTTCGCCGCGAGGTAATCATGGGTGATGTTGAGCGCGGCCATGATGGCGATGCGTTCGAGTCCGATCACCTTGCCATGGTCGCGAATCTCGCGCATCTTGCGGTCGAGGTAGTTGACCGCATGGAGCAGGCTTTCCCGCTCTTCTTCCGGACAGGCGACCCGGAATTCCCGTCCCATGATGGCGACATCGAGACTGACGTTAGGCAGGGCAGCCATCCTAATCAGGGAGCTTGTTGATCAGCGCTTCCAGGCGGCTGCGGGCTTCGCCCTGGCGCTCGGATAGCTGCTTGTTGGAATTTTCCAGGGCGACCACCTGTTGGCGTAGTTGAATGTTCTCCGCACGCACGTCCTGATAGCGTTCGAGAATCAGCGCGAGTTTGCTTTCGAGGACGTCCAGTTCAGCCTGCATGGCCCCACTATAATTGCCCGCATTTTCCCGAGTCAACCAGGGCTTGTGCTTATCTCCATTTTCAACCCGGTTTTCTGGCCGATCAGGAGGGCCTCTTGCTTCGCGGACGCTTCGCTCCCACGCCATCCGGACCCTTGCATTTCGGCTCGCTGGTGGCCGCATTGGCGAGTTATCTTGCGGCGCGCTCGCAAGGCGGGGAGTGGCTACTGCGCATCGAGGATGTCGACCCTCCGCGCGTCATGCCGGGAGTGAGTGCCGCCATCTTGCGCACCCTGGCGGCCCATGGCTTCGAGTGGGATGGCGAAGTGCTCTACCAGAGTCGGCGCGGCGAGGCCTATGCGAGCGCCGTGGCGCGCCTGGCCGCGGCGGGCAGGGTCTATGCGTGCAATTGCAGTCGCAAGGGCATCACGGACCTTGCGAGGGCCGGGGTGGACGGTCTGGTCTATCCAGGAACCTGCCGGGGCCGGGAGGGGCCGGGCGCCCTGCGTTTCCTCGTGGACGCACCGCGGGTGGTGTTTCATGACGCCTTGCTGGGCCGGGTCGCGTGCGATGTGCAGGCGGAGTGCGGCGATTTCGTGCTGCAACGCGCCGACGGCGTCTACAGCTATCAGCTCGCCGTCGTGGTGGACGATGCCCTGCAGGGCATCACTCAGGTGGTGCGCGGCGCCGATTTGCTGACCTCGACGCCGCGCCAGATCGTCCTGCAACGAGCCCTGGCTTATCCCACGCCGGCCTACACGCATCTGCCCCTGGCGCTGGATGCGCGGGGCTTAAAGCTCGGCAAGCAGACGCTGGCCGCGCCTTTGCAGGACGCAAACCCGCTGCCCGCGCTGCGTCTGGCGGGGCGCTTTCTCGGATTGCCGCAGATCGGCGCGGTCGCCGGCGCGAGCCACTGGCTGGCCGCGGCGATCCGCCTCTGGCCCGAAGCCGCAACGCCGCCGTTGCGCGGCAGCAAGGTCGCGTGAACCGCGTCTATCCAGGCTCTACTTCTTCTTGCCGCGCAGCGCTCGCCAGCCGATGTCCCGACGCATCTGGCGTCCGGCGAATTCGACGCCCTCGGCAACCTCGTAGGCGCGCGCCTGCGCGATCTTGACCGTGTCGCCCAAGGCGGTCACGCACAGCACACGGCCTCCGCTCACGATCACCTGATCGCCCGCACTGGCCGTGCCCGCGTGAAAGAGGTGGAAATCCGGGCCGGTGGTATCCAGACCGGTGATGGCATCGCCCTTCCTGGGAGCATCCGGATAGCCGGCTGCGGCCAGAACCACGCCCAAGGCATAGCGCCGGTCCCATTCCGCCTCCACCTGGTCCAGCCTGCCGTCCACCGCGGCTTCCAGCAACGTGTACAGGTCGCTCTTCAGCCGCATCATGATCGGCTGGGTTTCCGGGTCGCCCATGCGGCAGTTGAATTCCAGCACCTTGAGCTGCCCCTTGGGGTCGATCATCAGTCCAGCATAGAGAAAGCCGGTATAGGGCGTGCCTTCGGCCTTCATGCCGGCGACGACCGGGCGGATGACCTCGCGCAAGGCGCGCGCATGAATCTCCGGGGTCACCACCGGCGCCGGCGAATACGCGCCCATGCCGCCCGTATTGGGGCCTTGATCGCCGTCCTGCAAGCGCTTGTGGTCCTGGCTGGTGGCCAGTGGCAGCACATGCTCGCCGTCCACCATGACGATGAAGCTGGCCTCTTCGCCGAACAGGCATTCCTCGATGACCACGCGGGCGCCGGCGTCACCGAAGGCATTCTCGGCCAGCATCCTCTCGACGGCGGCATGCGCTTCGTCCAGTGTGGTGGCGACCACCACGCCCTTGCCGGCAGCCAGGCCATCGGCCTTGATGACGATGGGCGCCCCCGTTTCTTCGAGGTAAAGATGGGCGGCGGCGGCATCGGTGAACGTGGCGAAAGCGGCGCTGGGGATCTTGTGACGTGCCATGAACTGCTTGGCGAAATCCTTGGAGCTTTCCAGTTGTGCCGCGGCCTGTACCGGGCCAAACACCTTCAGGCCGGCTTCGCGAAAAGCGTCGACCACCCCAGCCGCGAGCGGCGCTTCCGGGCCAACCACGGTGAGCTGGATGTTGTCCGAGCGCGCGAAGGCGAGCAGATCGGGGATGGCCGTGATGGCCACGTTCTCCAGGCCCTCCTCGCGCGCGGTGCCGCCGTTGCCCGGGGCGACGAAGACTTTCTGGACGCGGGGGGACTGCAGGAGGCGCCAGGCCAGCGCGTGTTCGCGCCCGCCGGAGCCGATGACTAAGAGTTTCATGAATCCGTCCTCAGCCGAGCATCAATGCCGGAAATGCCGCACGCCGGTGAATACCATGGCGATGCCATGTTCGTCCGCAGCAGCGATGACTTCCTCGTCGCGCATCGAGCCGCCCGGCTGGATCACCGCCGTGATACCGGCCGCGGCCGCGTTGTCGAGGCCATCGCGGAACGGGAAGAAAGCGTCGGAGGCCATGACCGAGCCGGGTACCGCCAGGCCGGCCTGTTCGGCCTTGATCGCGGCGATGCGGGCGGAGTTGATACGACTCATCTGGCCCGCACCCACGCCTATGGTCCTGCGATCCTTCGCGTAGACTATGGCGTTGGATTTGACGAACTTGGCCACCCGCCAGGCGAACAGCAGGTCTTCCATTTCTTTCGGGGTCGGCGCGCGCCGGGTCACCACCTTGAGTTCAGCGTGCAACAGCGTGTCCGCGTCCTGTGCCAGAAGTCCGCCGGCCACCCGCTTCATGTCCATCTGCGCGACGACACTCTTCCAATGTCCGCACTCCAGGAGACGCACGTTTTTCTTGGCGGCCACGGCCACGGAGGCTTCCGGACTGACTTCCGGCGCGATGATGACTTCGACGAACTGGCGCTCGACGATGGCCTGGGCCGTTTCGCCGTCGAGACGACCGTTGAAGGCGATGATGCCGCCGAAGGCGGATTCGGGATCGGTCTGGTAGGCGCGATCGTAGGCTTCCAGCAGGCTGGCGCCGTAGGCCACGCCGCAGGGATTGGCATGCTTGACGATGACGCAGGCGGCCATTGCGTCGGCTCCGGCGCCGAACGATTTCACGCATTCCAGCGCGGCGTCGGTGTCGGCCAGATTGTTATAGGAGAGTTCCTTGCCCTGGATCTGGCGGCTGGTCGAAATCGTACCCGGAGGCGCGCCAGCCTCGACATAGAAGGCGCCGTTCTGGTGCGGGTTCTCGCCATAACGGCAGGTCTGCGCGCGGCTGAATTGCAGGGTCAGGTTCGAGCCAAACGGCTCCCGCTCACCCGCGGCGTTGAGGGCCGTCAGGTAATTGCTGATGTGGCCATCGTACTGCGCAGTGTGGCTGAAGGCCTTCTTCGCCAGGTCGAAGCGGGTGGCATCGCCCAGCGCGCCCTGGTTGCCGGCCATTTCTTCGATCAGTGCGGAGTAGTCGGCAGGATCGGTGACTATGGCAACATGTCTATAGTTTTTCGCGGAAGAACGCACCATCGCGGGCCCACCGATGTCGATGTTCTCGATCGCCTCCTCCAGGGTGTGCGGCTTGGCCACGGTTTGAACAAAGGGATAGAGATTGACGCAGACCAGGTCGATGTAGCCGAGACCATGTTCCTCCATGGTGGCGGCGTGAGCGGGATCGTCGCGCACCGCCAGGATACCGGCGTGCACCTTGGGGTGCAGGGTCTTGACCCGGCCGTCGAGCATCTCCGGGAAACCGGTGTACTCGGCGACATCGGTCACGTCCAGACCGGCTTCTCGGAGAGCGCGCGCCGTGCCGCCGGTGGAAAGGAGTTCCACGCCGGCACCGGAAAGCGAGCGGGCGAAGTCGATGAGGCCGGTCTTGTCGGATACGGAAAGGAGAGCGCGTTTGATCATGGTTGAGGTAAGGGCGAGTAAGAAAGGGGGGAGTGGGCGTGCTCGCGAATCGCTGCCAGAGCCGCGCCTACTTGATTCCGTGTTGCTGCATTTTCTTGCGCAGCGTGTTGCGGTTGATGCCCAGCCATTCGGCGGCGCGGCTCTGGTTGCCACCGGTCTGGAAGAGGACCAGGTCGAGGACCGGGCGCTCCACGGCATTGAGCACCATCTCGTAGATACCCGTCGGCGCCTCGCCGTCGAGATCCCTGAGGTATTCGAGCAGCACCCGGCGCACACACGTGGACAGTTCGCTTTCATCGAAGTGTTGTTCCAGCTCCATGGGCTCGTCTCGTCTCGGGTTCAGGCGGCTGCGCGTTCGCCGTGGGTGGTATCCAGATACACCAGGCGATGATCCCGGCCGCGCGCGCGCCAGAAAAAATCGTTGATCGCACCGAGTTGCTCGGCACTCGTTTCCAGACGATTCATGGCGTGGCGAAAGCTGGCGGAATCGGCCAGCCCCCGCGTGTACCAGGCGATGTGCTTGCGTGCCATGCGCACGCCGCCGATTTCACCATAAAACTGGTAGAGATCATCGAGATGCGCGAGCAGGACATCGTGGATCTCGCTCACCTCGGGGGCTTGCAGTCGGGTGCCGGTCGCCAGGAAGTGCGAAATTTCACGAAACAACCAGGGGCGGCCCTGAGCGGCGCGGCCGATCATGATGGCGTCCGCACCCGTGGTTTCGAGCACGAACTTGGCTTTTTCCGGCGTGGTGATGTCGCCGTTGGCGATGATGGGAATACGGGCCTGAGCCTTCACCGCCGCGATGGTTTCATACTCCGCTTCGCCTGAATAACCGCAGGCGCGGGTGCGGCCGTGGATGGCCAGTGCCTGGATGCCACTCTCCTGGGCGATGCGCAGGATGGCCAGCGCGTTCTTGTGCGCCTTGTCCCAGCCGGTGCGGATCTTCAGGGTGACCGGGGTCCCCGGCACGGCGGCGACCACGGCCTCCAGGATGCGCGCGACCAGAGGCTCGTCCTGCAACAGGGCGGAACCGGCCATCACGTTGCAGATTTTCTTGGCCGGGCAGCCCATGTTGATGTCGATGATCTGGGCGCCGTTGTCCACGTTGTGGCGCGCCGCTTCCGCCATCATCGCGGGGAGGGAGCCTGCGATCTGCACGGAGATGGGGGCGACCTCACCCTCGTGGTTGGCGCGCCGGGCGGTCTTGGCGGAGCCGTAGAGCAGCGAATTGGAAGTGACCATCTCCGAGACGGCCATGCCCGCGCCCATCTTCTTGCACAACTGGCGAAAAGGACGATCCGTCACGCCGGCCATGGGGGCCGCGATCAGATTGTTCTTCAATAGAAACGGGCCGATGAGCGGACCGTGCTGGAGACCGGTGTGCATGCAGGCGGAGAAGCAGGATAGGGTTGCGCATTTTATACGCAACGGCGGTAGGGCAATGGCGTTTGTCGGTTCGCGGCGAGGACGCCGCGCCTACGAGATCAGCAAGCCCATCAGGAGCAGCAGGGCGAGCAATCCGGCGATCACGCCCAGCCAGCGGTTGCGACCCTGCTGCTGGCGCAGCATCATTTCCAGGCCGGCTTCCAGCTTTTCCAGACGATCCGCACGCAGGGCCTGGTGCGCCAGGCGCGGCAATTGCGGGACCAGGGCGCCCCAGTAGGGGACTTCTTCCTTGAAGGTGCGCAGCCAGCCGCGCCAGCCGATCTGCTCGTTCATCCAGCGTTCCAGGAAGGGCTTGGCGGTGGCCCAGAGGTCGAGATCGGGGTCGAGGTCGCGGCCCAGGCCTTCGATGTTGAGCAGGGTCTTTTGCAGCATCACCAGTTGCGGCTGGATTTCCATGCCGAAGCGGCGCGAAGTCTGGAACAGACGCAGGAGCACGCGGCCGAAGGCGATTTCCTTCAGCGGCCGGTCGAACACCGGTTCGCACACGGCGCGGATGGCCGCCTCGAATTCATCCACTCGTGTTTCCGCGGGCACCCAGCCGGCATCCAGATGCGCCTGCGCCACTTTCTTGTAATCGCGGCGGAAGAAGGCCAGAAAGTTCTGTGCCAGATAATTTTTGTCGCTGTCGGTGAGTGTGCCCATGATCCCGAAGTCCAGGGCGATGTACTTGCCGTCGGGCGCGACCAGGATGTTGCCGGGATGCATGTCGGCGTGGAAGAAACCGTCGCGGAATACCTGAGTGAAGAAGATTTCCACCCCGGCGCGCGCCAGACGCGGAATGTCCACGCCCTGGCGCCTCAGCTCATCCAGGCGCGAGATCGGCGTGCCGTCCATCCAACTCATCACCATCACGTCCGTGGCGCAGTAATCCCAGTACACCTCGGGCACCGCGAGCAGCGGCGAGTCGGCGAAGTTGCGCCGCAGCTGGGAACAATTGGACGCTTCGCGCATCTGGTCCATCTCATCGCCCAGATGCTTGGCGAATTCGTTCACCACCTCGCGTGGTTTCAGACGCTTGCCGTCCCACCAGAGCAACTCGACCAGATGGGCGAAGGCATCGAGCAGCTTCACGTCCTGGCCGATCACCTTCTGGATGCCGGGGCGCAGCACCTTCACCGCGACATGCCGGCCCAGCCCGTCGCCCGACTTCAATCGCGCCCGGTGCACTTGGGCCACGGAAGCGGAGGCGATGGGGTTGGGGTCGAATTCGGCGAACACGTCGGCGGCGTCGCGGCCATAGGCGCGGCGCAGCACCGCCAGAGCCTGGGAGGACGGGAAGGGAGGCACCCGGTCCTGTAGTTTCGCCAGCTCCTCGGCGATGTCCGGAGGCACCAGGTCACGCCGGGTGGAGAGCATCTGGCCGAACTTGATGAAGATCGGCCCCAGGGACTCCAGCGCCAGGCGCAGGCGCACGGCGCGCGGCGCGGATAAATCGCGCCAGAAGAACAGGGTCTGCACCAGCCAGCGCACGAGCTTCACCCGTTCGTGACCCAGAAAGAATTCATCCAGCCCGAAACGGGCGGCGGTAAGGCAGATACGCAGGAGGCGGAAGAGGTACATCAGATTTTACCGGCGGATTCGAGCAAGTGTAGCCGCGCTTCCAGCCGGTCCGCGTCGTCGCGCAACTGGTCGACAGCTGCGATGAAATCGCGAGCGGCCATGGGTTCGGCCAACCACGCCTGCTCGTAGACAGCATATTCGGCCAGGTTGCGGCCGGCGGATTCCACCGCATGGCCGCGCCAGTTCATGACGCTCTGGATGAGCTGGTCGACTCTGGCCGCGGCGATGTCGCCCAGGTAGGGGCGCAACGCCAGCACCCAATCGAAATCGTCCAGTGCATGAGACAGATCGGCGGCGAGCACGCCATCTCCCTCCACCCGGAACAGATCGCCCACCTTGCCGCCGGCGAGCCAGCCCGGCAAGGAAGCAGGAACGGGAGTGAGCCGCACATCGGCCAGGGTGTCCGGCGCAGCGGCGGTCAAGCCGCCGTCCGCCTCGATCCGCAGCGATAGCGGCGGCACACTCAGGCGCACGCACCGGCCGACATGGCGAGCCAGGCGGGATTTCGCGCCGGGTTGTTTGTCCAGCAACGCGTTGAGCGCGGTACAGAGAAGGAGGGTGGGGGTGGAGTCGAGCATGGCAGGATTGTATGCGATGGGCCTGGCAGTTTCCTGGATCGCGGAGTCGGTGACCGACGATGAATCCGAACGATGGGTAACTGGGCATGGCGTCCATTCATGCGACCCAATGCTTTAATAATGTAATTTAGTCGCGACTAAATTACATACAAATATAAAATGTCCGCATGAAACGCTATCTCGACACTCAGGTCATAGCCGACCTGCCGCGCAAGCTGATCATGCTCACCGGCCCCCGGCAGGTGGGCAAGACCACGCTGGCGCGGCAGTTGCTGGATGTTTTTGCGCCCGCCCAATACCTCAACTGGGATGTGCCCGGCGACCGGGCCATCCTCTCACGGCAAAGCTGGAGCCCGCGCAGCCGCCTCCTGGTCATGGACGAAATCCACAAGATGCCGGGCTGGAAATCCTGGTTGAAAGGGGTGGTGGACGGGCGCTGGCCGGACCAGGCCCTCTTGGCCACCGGCAGCGCGCGCATGGACACCTTCCGCCAGGGCGGCGCATCCCTGGCCGGGCGCTACTTCTCCTTGCGCCTGCACCCCCTGTCGGTGCGGGAATGGTGTGAACAACAGGGCGCCAGCCCCGCCGCGGCCCTGGACCGCCTCCTGCAACGGGGCGGTTTCCCGGAACCCTGCCTGGCGGAAGACCCGGCCCAGGCCGAGCGCTGGCGACAGCAGTATTTCACCGACCTGATCCGCGAGGACGTGCTGGAGTTTTCCCGGCTGCACGAGATCAACACCATGCGCGTGTTCGCCGAACTGCTGCGCGAGCGGGTCGGCTCGCCCCTGTCCCTGGCCTCCATGGCGCGAGAACTGGCAGTTTCCCCCATCACCCTCAAGCGTTACCTGGACATCCTGCAGGCGCTCTATATCGTCTTCACCGTCCAGCCCTGGCACCGCAACATCGCCCGCGCCATCCTGCAGCAGCCCAAGGTGTATTTCTTCGATACCGGCCTGGTGCGCGGCGACGAGGGGGTGCGTTTCGAAAACGCCGTGGCCGCCATGCTGCTCAAACATGCCCACTACCAGCAGGACGCGCTGGGCCGGCAGGTGCATCTGCACACCATACGCACCAAGGACTGCGCCGAAGTGGATTTCGTCCTGAGCCAGGACGACCGACTCACCCACCTGATCGAATGCAAACTGACGGATACCAAGCCCCATCGAGCCTTGCAGCGCTTTGCCGAACAGTTCCCCGAAACCTTGGCCATCCAGTTGGTGCGCGACCTACGCCAGGAAGAATATCGGGTGCGGCTGCACATTCGCGACGCGGCCGGTTGGCTGGCGGAACTTTCGGCATAATCCGGACGTTTTCATTTCTGCCCACGCCCATGAACATCGACGGCAAATCCACACGCACCCTCTGGCGTTCCGATAACGCAGTCGAGATCATCGACCAGACCCGATTACCCCATGAATTCGTGGTTCGCCGCCTGAAAACCCTGGGGGATGCCGCGGAGGCGATCAAGGTGATGCGGGTACGCGGCGCGCCGCTGATCGGCGCCACCGCCGCCCATGGCCTGGTACTGGCGGCCATGGACGATGCCGGGGAGGCCACGCTGCGGAATGCGGCCGAGGTGCTCATCGCCACCCGCCCCACCGCGGTCAATCTGCAATGGGCGGTGCGACGCATGCTGGCACGGCTGCTGCCGCTGCCCGCCGAACAACGACTGGCCGCGGCCTGGGGCGAGGCGGCGCTGATCTGCGAGGAGGACGTGGCGCAGAACCAGGCCATAGGCCGGCACGGACTGAGTCTGATCCGGGACATCGCCGCTCGTAAAACCGGGCCGGTGAACCTGCTCACCCACTGCAACGCCGGTTGGCTCGCCACGGTCGATTGGGGCACGGCGCTGGCGCCGGTGTACGCCGCGGTGGCGGCGGGTATCGAGCTGCACGTCTGGGTGGACGAGACCCGGCCGCGCAACCAGGGCGCCAGCCTCACCGCCTGGGAGCTAGGGAAACACGGCGTGGCGCATACGCTGATCGCCGACAACGCCGGCGGCCATCTGATGCAACAGGGACGCGTCGATCTTTGCATCGTCGGCACCGACCGCACCGCCGCCAACGGCGACGTCTGCAACAAGATCGGCACCTATCTCAAGGCCCTGGCGGCGTTTGACAACAACGTGCCGTTTTACGTCGCCGCACCCGGCCCCAGCATCGACTTCGGCGTCAACTGCGGCGAGGAAATTCCCATCGAAGAACGCAGCACCGCTGAGGTGACCCAGATCGCCGGCCTGGACGAGGAAGACCGGGTCGTGAGCGTGCGCCTCACTCCCACCGCCAGCCCCGCCGCCAACCCGGCCTTCGACGTAACGCCCGCGCGGCTGGTAACCGGGATCATCACCGAACGCGGGGTGTGTGCGGCCAGCCGCGAGGGACTGGCGGGGTTGTATCCGGAACGGGTGGAGCGGATATGAGCCCACTCATCGATCAAGTTGTCGCCACCGCCCGCGAGAGCGTGGCCTTGAGGCTGAACCAGGGTAGTTCCGGCAACATCAGCGCTCGCGCCGGCGGCGGCTTTCTCATTACCCCCTCCGGGCGCGACATGACGGCCCTGGCCGCCGCCGAGATCGTGGCCGTGGGCATGGACGGGGCGTACCCGGAAGGGGCGAAGCCATCGAGCGAGTGGCGCTTCCATCGCGACCTCTATGCCGCGTTTCCCGAAGCGCGGGCGGTAGTGCACGCGCATTCGCCCTTCGCCGTGGCTCTGGCCTGTCTGCGCCGCGACCTGCCGCCGTTTCACTACATGGTGGCCCTGGCCGGCGGTATGGACATCCGCTGTGCACCATACGCCACCTTCGGCACCCAGGCCTTGTCGGACGCTGTGCTCGCGGCCCTGCAAGGGCGCCGCGCCTGCCTGATGGCCAACCACGGCCTGCTCGCCTGGGGGGGCAGCCTGGCGGGCGCGCTGGCCCTGGCCCTGGAAGTGGAAGCCCTGTGCGGCCAGTATTTGCGCGCCTGTCAGACGGGTGAACCGGTGCTGCTCACGGCTCGGGAAATGGCCGAAGTGCTGGAAAAATTCAAGGACTATGGCGCGCGGGACTGATTCAGAAACGCTCGGCCCGAATCTGCCGGGACACTCACTCCTCGGGCTGCCCCGGTTTTTTGCAGCATTCCCGGGCCAGGCCAGATTCTTGCCCCAGGCGATCGCGCAAGCGTGGCAAGGCGCTCACGGACCCCAACATGACCTGCAGGGGGCTCTGGTTGCGCAAGGCGGCACAGGGGCGGCGCAACCATGCGCGCACGGCCTCGGCATCGCCGTTGAAGCGGTGCCGCAAGGATTTGTTGATCGCCAGCAGATGCTTCACCCGGTCTACCGCCTCCCCGGGGAAGGCGCAGCCATCCTGAAGCTGCCCCAGGGCACGCGCGTCGATGTCCAGCAAGGTGGCCTGCTCGGTCACATTCAGGCCCCAGGCCTTGAACAGGTGCAACAAGGCCGCGCCCGCGGCGCCGGGAAGGGCGACTTCATGGGCGTCCAGCTGGGTAAAGGCGGTGTCGCACAGATCGTAGCCTTCCAGGCGGCGCCTGTGCCGCAGCCGGCACACGGCCTCGATGCCCTGTTCATAACTCGCCAGCACTTTCTGGCGGACACGGCCGCCGTCGCGGCTTCCGGAGGTCGTCACCAACACCCAGCCGCCGAACAGGTCGGGCGTCAGCATGGCCGTGGAGTAATGTCCGGCGGATTTCCAATGGAGTGTCAGCGGCTGTTTCATGACGGTACTATAAGAGGCCTGACAGGGCCCTCACAAGTGAGGGAGGCTGATAACATGCCGGGCGCTCACCCTTTTTCCGGAGACGGTCATGCCACAAACCAAATTCCTGCTCGCCGAGAGCGACATTCCCACCCATTGGTACAACGTCGTCGCCGACATGCCGAACAAGCCGGCGCCGCCGCTGGGGCCGGACGGCAAGCCGGTGGGGCCGGAGGCGCTGGCACCGATCTTTCCGATGGCGCTGATCGAGCAGGAAGTCTCGGGAGAGCGCTGGATACCCATTCCGGAGCCGGTGCGCGAAGCCTACCGCCTGTATCGCCCCTCGCCGCTGTTCCGCGCGCATCGCCTGGAGCAGGTGCTGGGCACGCCGGCGCACATCTACTACAAGTACGAGGGCGTCTCCCCGGCCGGCTCGCACAAGGTCAATACCTCCATCGCCCAAGCCTATTACAACGCCCAGGCCGGCATCCACCGCCTCGCCACCGAGACCGGCGCCGGCCAGTGGGGCTGTTCCCTGGCGCTCGCCGGGCAGATGTTCGGCATCGACGTGCGCGTATTCATGGTGAAGGTCAGCTATGACCAGAAGCCGTTTCGCCGTTCGATGATGCACACCTGGGGCGCCGAGGTGTTCGCCAGCCCTTCGCCGCACACCGTGACCGGTCGCCGCGCGCTGGAGATCGATCCGGCGTCGCCTGGCTCCCTGGGGATGGCGATCTCCGAGGCCGTGGAAGAGGCGGCCAACCGCCCGGACACCAACTATGCCCTGGGCTCCGTGCTCAATCACGTCTGCCATCACCAGACCATCATCGGCCAGGAAGCGAAAAAACAGTTCGAGATGGCCGGCGAGTACCCGGACGTGGTGATCGCCTGCTGCGGCGGCGGCTCCAACTTCGCCGGCGCCGCCTTCCCGTTCTTCGCCGACAAGGCGGCGGGCGACCCGAAGGCGAAAGACCTGCGCCTGGTTGCGGTCGAGCCCACTTCCTGCCCGACCCTGACCCGCGGCCACTACGCCTACGACTTCGGCGACAGCGTCGGCCTCACGCCCTTGATGTTGATGTACACCCTGGGCCACGATTTCATGCCGCCTTCCATCCATGCCGGCGGCTTGCGTTATCACGGCGATTCGCCCCTGGTGTCGCAGCTCTACCACGAAAAGCTGATCGAGGCGGTGGCGGTGCCGCAACTGGCGACCTTCGAGGCAGGCGTGATGTTCTCCCGCGCCGAGGGCATCATCCCCGCCCCCGAGTCCTGCCACGCCATCCGTACCGCCATCGACGAGGCGCTGATCTGCAAGAAAACCGGCGAGCCCAAGGTGCTGTTCTTCAACCTGTCTGGCCACGGCCACTTCGACATGGCGTCCTACGACAAGTATTTCTCCGGGCAACTGGAGGATTACGAGTACCCGGCGGCGGCCATCGACGAAGCCTTGCACCATTTGCCCAAGGTCGGCTGATGCGCCGAAGGTTGTGGGCGGCGGTGCAGCTCTGATAGCATCCCGACCCACCGTCCACTCGGAACGAGAGTGAGGCCGATGGACGCGCGCAGCAGCGTTTGATCGAACAACCGCCAGCCCTGGCGGTTTTTTTGTTTCAGGCTGGCCCGACCCTCACCCCCTCTCCCGGGGCTGGGGGGCGCTTCAAGCGCCGTTCGCGCGGCGTTTACGTAAATGGAGTTTTGCAATGCCCGGATACCGTACCGACGACACCCGCATCGAACAGGGCGACGAATTGTTAGCGCCGATGCAGATCATGCGCGAGCTGAAAGCCAGCGAAGCTGCCTTGCGCACCACCTACCTGGCACGCACCCGCATCCACGATGTCCTGCGCGGCGCCGATGACCGCCTGGTGGTGGTGGTCGGCCCCTGCTCCATCCATGACGCCGCGGCGGCCGTGGATTACGCGAAGAGGCTGCGGCCGCTGGCGGAGGAACTGGCGCACGACCTGGTCGTGGTCATGCGCGTTTATTTCGAGAAGCCGCGCACCACGGTGGGCTGGAAGGGCCTGATCAACGACCCGCACCTAGACGAGAGTTTCGACATCAACGAAGGTCTGCGCCAGGCGCGCAAGCTGCTGCTGGAAATCAACGAGCTGGGTCTGCCCTGCGGCACCGAGTTCCTCGATCTGATTTCGCCGCAATACATCGCCGATCTGGTTTCCTGGGGCGCGATCGGCGCGCGCACCACGGAATCGCAATCGCATCGGCAACTGGCATCCGGCCTGTCCTGTCCAGTGGGCTTCAAGAATGGCACCGACGGCAATCTGCGCATCGCCGTGGACGCGATCAAGGCCGCTGCTTCCCACCACCACTTCGTTTCCATCACCAAATCCGGCCATGTGGCGGTGTTCAAGACCCGCGGCAACGAGGATTGCCACGTCATCCTGCGCGGCGGGAAACAACCCAATTACGACGCCCAGAGCGTGAATGCGGCCTGTGGCGAACTGGCCCTGGCCGGCCTGCGCCAACAGGTCATGGTCGACTTCTCCCACGCCAATTCGAGCAAGCAGTACCAACGCCAGATCGAGGTCGGCCATGACGTTGCCGGCCAGCTCACCTCGGGCGAAAAGCGCATCATGGGCGTGATGATCGAAAGCCATCTGGTTGCCGGTCGCCAGGACCTGAAACCCGGCGTCGCCCTGAATTACGGCCAGTCCGTCACCGACGCCTGCATCAGCTGGGAGGACAGCGAGCCCCTGTTGCGCGAACTGGCCGAGGCCGTGCGTAACCGCCGTCTGGTGTTGCCGAACGAGGAGTAGGCGCGGGCCTGCGCGTCGGCAAGGCAAAGATTTCGCGAGCAAGCTCGCTCCTACGGTAGAATGCCCCTCGGCGGGCCCCCCCGCATGGCTGAGCCGTGAACCTGGTCAGGTCCGGAAGGAAGCAGCCACAGCAGCCGATGCCAGTGCCGGGGACCAGGCTCGCCACCTTTTTTTGGTAAGCAGTGAACGCTACGCGGTTAGTGGAAACCCCACTCCCGCGCCCCGCTCTCCACTCCCCGCCCCCCCATCCATGAGCCACCAAGTCCTTGCCCGCAAATGGCGCCCGAAGCGCTTTGACCAACTGGTCGGTCAGGAGCATGTGGTGCGCGCGCTCTCCAATGCCTTGTCCAGCGGGCGCCTGCATCACGCCTACCTGTTCACCGGCACGCGCGGAGTCGGCAAGACCACGCTGGCGCGGATACTGGCGAAGTGCCTCAACTGCACCGGCCATGGCGGCGTGACCGCGGAACCCTGCGGCGCATGCCCCGCTTGCCGCGAGATCGACGGCGGACGTTTCGTTGACCTGATCGAGCTCGATGCCGCGTCCAATACCGGCGTCGACAACATGCGCGACGTGATCGAAAACGCCCAGTACGCGCCCACCGCCGGCCGCTACAAGGTCTACATCATCGACGAAGTGCACATGCTCTCGAAGAGCGCCTTCAACGCCATGCTGAAGACACTGGAAGAGCCGCCCGGCCATGTCATCTTCATCCTCGCCACCACCGATCCGCAGAAAGTGCCGGTCACGGTGCTTTCGCGCTGCCTCCAGTTCAACTTGAAGCAGATGCCGCCGGGCCATATCGCCGGCCATCTGAGGAACGTACTGGAAGCCGAGAACCTGCCCTTCGAGGCCGGTGCCCTCGCCCTGTTGGCCCGCGCCGCGGCCGGCAGCATGCGCGATGCCCTCTCGCTCACCGACCAGGCCATCGCCTATGGCGACGGACAAGTCAGGGAAACGGACACCCGCGCCATGTTGGGCGTGATCGACCAGGCCTACCTGATGCCGCTGCTGGAAGCCCTGGCTGACGGCGACGGGTCCGGATTGATGCGCGAAGCGGGGGAACTGGCGGCGCGCGGCTTCTCCTTCGATGCCGCCTTGCAGGACATGGCCGGCCTGTTGCACCAGCTGGCCCTGGCGCTCTCCATCCCGGAGGCGGTGGGCGAGGATACCCCCGAGCGCGAACGCCTGTTCGAACTGGCGGGGCGCCTCGACGCGGAGCGGGTGCAGGTGCTCTACCAGATCGCCACCCTGGGCCGGCGCGATCTGGAATGGGCGCCGGACGAATATGCCGGATTCAGCATGACCCTGTTGCGCATGCTCGCGTTCGCCCCGGGCGACACGCTGCCGGCGGCCCGTGCCACCCCGCCGCTGGCGCGCCCCGAAGCCCACCTTGAAGCCCGCCCCGCCCAGGCCGCACGTCCGGGCGCTGCCATGCAGCCCCTGGCGCAGGCCGCGAACGAACCCATGGCGGGCGCCCTCGCTGATGGAACTACCAGCCACCCGCGCAGGCAGCCCAAAGACGTCGGCCAAGTCTCTGACTACCCTGGCGTCGATCGAACCCCAGCCCTTGCGCACCCCACGGGGAGACGGGAGAGCGAGGACTGGCGCGCGCTCGCGGAGAGCCTGCCTGGGGCCACGCGCCAGCTTGCCTTGCAGTGCGAACGCCTGTCCCATGACGGCCCAGTCCTGCGTTTGCGCTTGCCGGAGAGCCAGAAGTCGCTGCTCGACAACTTCGGGGACAAACTCGGCGTAGCACTCGCCGAGAAGCTGGGCGTTGGCCTGAAAGTGGAATTCGAACTCGCGGCGGAGATCGGCCAGTCCCCCGCCGTGGCCCGCGCCCGCGAGCAGGCCGCGCGCCAGACGGCGGCGGAAACGGCGATCCACGCGGACCCGTTCGTCCAGACCCTGGTGCGCGAATGCGGCGCGACCATATCCAACATCCGGCCGCAAGCGGCGGGCTGAATTTGTCACTGATAGAGGAATCACATGCTCAAAGGCGGAATGGGTGGCATCGGCAACCTGATGAAACAGGCGCAGCAGATGCAGGAAAACATGCAGAAAATGCAGGCCAAGCTGGCCGTGATGGAAGTCGAGGGCGTGGCGGGTGCCGGCCTGGTGAAGGTGACGATGACCGGCAAGCATGATGTTCGCCGAGTCGCCGTCGACCCCAGCCTGCTGGCAGGCAACGGCGACGACGACAAGGAAATGCTGGAAGATCTGATCGCCGCCGCCTTCAACGACGCGGTGCGCAAGATCGAGGAAACCGTGCAGGACAAGGTGGCCTCCGCCACAGCCGGCCTGCCGCTGCCACCCGGATTCAAGCTGCCGTTCTGACCTGGTCGCGAGTAGCCGGTGGCGAGCCGCCACTGGCCATCCGCCATTAGCCACGCGCGACTCGCCATCATGCCTCTCCCTTCCTCACTCGAATCCCTGATCGATGCCCTGCGCGCACTGCCGGGTGTGGGGCCGAAGTCCGCGGCGCGCATGGCCTACCATCTGCTACAGCGCGATCGCAACGGCGCGGCGCGGCTGGCGTCCAGCCTGACCGCTGCGCTGGATCGGCTGCGCCACTGCCAGCGCTGCAACAATTTCAGCGAGGCGCCGCTGTGCGAGACCTGTTCCAGCCCGCGCCGCGACCCGCGTCAGCTGTGCGTGGTGGAAATGCCCACCGACCTCAACCGGCTGGAAGAGACGCAGGCGTACAAGGGGTTGTATTTCGTGCTGATGGGCCGGCTCAGCCCGCTCGACGGCATCGGCCCGCGTGAAATCGGCCTGGAGCGGCTGATCGAACGCGCCCACGACGGGGTGACGGCGGAAGTGATCCTGGCCACCAACTTCACCGCCGAGGGCGAGGCCACCGCCCACTACGCCGGTGAATTGCTCAAGGCGCGCGGCCTCAAGGTCAGCCGCATCGCGCGCGGCCTGCCAGCGGGCGGCGAACTGGAGCACGTCGATGGCATGACCATCGCCCAGGCGCTGCTGGATCGACGTCCGGTCTGACATGGCACAAGGGCTCTCTCCCCTGGAAAACCTGCTGGCGGAAATGGACCTGGGTGGCGACTTTCCGACCCTGTCGCGCACCATCACGGAGATCAACCATGCCGTAGGCGACGAGAACAGCCGCGCCGCCCATCTGACCGAGATCATTCTGCGCGACATCTCCCTGACCAAGAATCTGCTCCGCCTGGTCAATGCCGCACACTACGGATCTTTTGGCGGCCAGGCGATCAGCACCATCTCGCGTGCCGTGGTCATCCTGGGCTTCGATGCCGTGCGCAACGTCGCGGTCTCGCTGATGCTGTTCGAGCATCTGCGGAATCAGGCGCACGGCGAAGCGTTGCGCGGCGAGGCCGTGGACAGCTTCTATCGTGGCATCCTCGGTCGTCTGCTGGCGGGCAGCGTCGGAGTGCGTGACGCGGAGGAGGCCTTCATCTGCGCCCTGTTCCGCGACCTGGGCCGGCTCATGGCGCGCTTCCACTTCTTCGACCGCACCTTGCAAGTCGAGAAGCTGATGGCAGATGAGTTCCTCGATGAGCCCAGCGCGAGCCGCAAGATCTTGGGCGCGGACTACGATGAACTCGGCCAGGCCATCGCCAGGCACTGGAATTTCCCGGCTCCCCTGCTGTACGCGATGACGCCCATGGATGCCCAGCCGATGAAGGCGGCGGCTTCCGACAGGAGCCGCCTCCAGGTGGTGGCCAATCTGGCGCGCGACCTGCATCGCGGCATCGCCGGCAAGTCGCCGGAAGCACAGCAGCAGGCGATCGATGCCCTCGTCGTGCGCTATCGGGAAGGTGCCAGGATCAGCCGCGAGAGTCTCCTGGAGACGGCGTACAAGGCCGCGCAAGCCTTGTGCAGCGATGCCGCCTTCCTCAATGTCGACGTCGGCAAGAGCCCGATCGTGTTGCAACTGCTGCATACGCCGGAAGAAATTCCCGAGACGGCTCCCGAGGAAGACACCGGCAGCGATCCCATCAATCTGCTTGCCCTGGGCATGCAAGACCTGGCCGCGATGATGCTGGGCGAATACCACCTGGCCGACATCTTCAAGCTGGTGGCGGAGTTGTTCTATCGCACCGGACTGTTCGACCATGTGCTCATCTCCGTGCTCGACCATCCCAGCCATTGCCTGATCGGCCGCGTCTGCCTGGGACCCGATGCGGCGCAGCTGCGCGGGCAGTTCAGCGTCCCGTTGTCGTTCACGCCCGACGTATTCCACGCCGCCATCGTCAAGGGACAGGACATCCTGATCGCCGACGCGACCGCGGATAATATACGCAACCACATTCCGGAATGGCATGCGCGCGCCTTTCACGTCCACTCCCTCCTGCTGTTGCCGGTCATGATCAAGGGCAAGCCGATCGGCCTGATTTACACCGACAAGCTCGACGCGCCCCTGTGCATTCCCACGCAAGTACTGGGTTTACTCAAGGCGCTGCGCAACCAGGCCACGCTGGCACTCCATCACAAACGCTGAACCGGATAGAACCTCATGGAACTGACTCCCCTCACCGCCCTCTCCCCGCTCGATGGCCGTTACCGCAAGAGTGGCGCCAGGCTGGCGCCGTATTTCAGCGAATTCGGCCTGATACGCCGCCGCGTGGCGGTCGAAATCGCATGGCTCAAGGCGCTCGCCGCCGAACCGGGCATCCTCGAGGTCCCCCCTTTCTCGCCGGCCACCCTCCTGGAACTGGATGCCATCGCCCTGGACTTCTCGCCAGTCGATGCGGAGTGGGTGAAAAACATCGAGAAGACCACCAACCACGACGTCAAGGCGGTGGAATACTTCCTCAAGGAAAAGCTGGTCGGCAACGCGGAAATCATGGCGGTCAAGGAGTTCATCCATTTCGCCTGCACTTCCGAAGACATCAACAACCTGGCCCACGCCCTGATGTTGGATGCGGCACGGCGCGAGGTGGTGCTGCCGACGATGCGATCGGTGGAAGCACGCCTGACCCTGCTCTCCCGGCAGTTGGCCGACCTGCCCATGCTCGCCCGCACCCACGGTCAGCCGGCTACACCGACCACCCTGGGCAAGGAGCTGGCGAACGTCGCCTACCGCGTCAAACACGCCATCGCCCGCTTCGAAGTCGTCGTTTGTCTGGGCAAGATCAACGGCGCGGTGGGCAATTACAACGCGCATCTGTCCGCCTACCCGGAAATCGACTGGGAAGGCTTCGCCCGGCGTTTCGTGGAACAACTGGGGCTGGCCTTCAATCCCTACACCATCCAGATCGAGCCGCACGACTACATGGCCGAGATGTTCGACGCCTGCGCGCGCCTGAACACCATCCTGATCGACCTCGATCGCGATGTCTGGGGCTATATCTCCCAAGGCTACTTCAAGCAGAAGGTCAAGGCGGGGGAGGTCGGCTCCTCGACCATGCCGCACAAGGTCAATCCCATCGACTTCGAGAACTCCGAAGGCAACCTGGGACTGGCCAACGCCGTATTGCGGCATCTCTCGGAAAAGCTGCCGATCTCGCGTTGGCAGCGCGACCTCACCGATTCCACCGTGCTGCGTAACATGGGCGTGGCCCTGGGTTACGCCCTCTTGGGCTATGACAGCCTGCTGCGCGGCTTGGGCAAGCTGGAAGCCAACCCTGCGCGCCTCGCCGAAGACCTCGATCACAATTGGGAGGTGCTGGCCGAACCGATCCAGACCGTGATGCGCCGCTATGGGGTGGAAAACCCCTATGAGCAGTTGAAGGAACTCACTCGTGGCAAGGGCGGCATCAACCGTGCATCCCTGGCCGCTTTCATCGAGAACCTCGCCATTCCAGACCAGGCAAAACGCCTGCTGCTGGAAATGACCCCCGCCAGTTACATAGGCCGCGCGGCGGAATTGGCGCGACGGATCGGTGAGCCGGTGCAAGTGTCCTGACCGGGTAGTGGATGAGTCCACCACGGCCCTGCGGGTGGCGGCTCCCGCGCAGTCTGGGGCTCCTGTTACAAGGGTGTCCCCCGGTGCGTGCGCCTATTGGACCAGATGGCCACTCATGCGATCCCAATCCGACCACAGCAACAGGCGCCCCACCTGATCGTCGCCGAACATCTCGACGGAAGCCGTCCAGTCTTTTCCCAGAAAGTTTTTCAGCACCAGGTTTTCCGGGGCGGTCTGTATCCACCTGCCCTGGAGAATATGGCCTCTATCCTTCCATGCGTAGGCGCCATTCGGCAGCATCTTCAGGTAAATATCGAGTGCTGCACCGCCTCCCGTAACGAGGAAGCGCTGGCCCGTGCCATTGGTCGTCGTGTAGGCCACGGGCGGAATGTTCATTTTGTAGATCGCACCGAAGGTGGGCGCCTTGAACGCATGGCGATAGGCCTGGGGGTTGGCCGTGGCTTCGTGCCGCACCATCGGCTGCAACTCGACGTGTCCCAGCGACTGTAGTTCCACTCCGCCGGCAAACGCGCCGGCACTCCCGAAAAGAGTGAGCGCCAGGATACAGCGACGCCCCAGAGAGGCATCTGCCCCGGCCGCCTGCCCCGCGGGCGCAGCCAAGATGTTTCCGTTGTTTTGCATGTTGTAATGCATGTTGTAATGCATGTCAGGCCGTGCGCGAGTAGCGCGGCTGATCCTGACTGGCTTGTTTGAGGTAGCCGTCGAAACCCATGGCGATATTGCGCAGGAACATGCGGCCGATGTCGTTGACGACGATGCGCGAGGATTCCAGAGTGACCAGGCCATCCGCGGCCAGGGGCTCCAGATCCGTCAGGGCTTCCGCGAAATAGGCGTCGAAGTCGATGTTCCAGGCGGCGGCGAAGCCGGGTTTGTCCAGTTCCAGGTCGCACATGATGCGGGTGATGGCATCGCGGCGAATCTGATCGTCGCGGTTGAGCTTGAGTCCACGCTCCACCGCCAGCCCGCCCCTGCCGATCAGATCCTGATATTTCTTCAGGTTTTTCTCGTTCTGCATGTAGGTGTTGGGCGTCTGGCTGATGCTGGAAGCGCCGAAGGCGTAGATATCGCAGTCCTTGTGGGTGGTGTAGCCCTGGAAATTGCGCCACAGGGTCTTGCTCTCCTGCGCCTTGATCATCTCGTCCTCGGGACGGGCGTAGTGATCCATGCCGACATTGAGATAGCCCGCCGCTTCGAGGCGTTCGTGGATCAATTGCTGCAAATCGAGACGAGTGGCGAAGCTGGGCAGATCGCTCTCGGCGATCAGCTTCTGGTGCTTCTTCATCCAGGGAACATGGGCGTAGGCGAAGATGGCGAAGCGATCCGGCGCCCAGGGCAACACGCGGTCCAGCGTGTGCGCGAAACTCTCCACGGTCTGATGCGGCAGCCCGACGATCAAATCCATGTTGATGCTGGAAAAACCGAGTTCGCGCGCCCAGCCGTAAACGGTGTGGATCAGTTCCTCCGGCTGCACCCGGTTGACCGCCTTCTGCACCCGTTCATCCAGATCCTGCACACCCAGGGAGAGGCGATTGAAGCCAGCCTCGCGCAGGGCGACCAGGTGTTCCCGGCTCAATTCGCGCGGATCGGCCTCGCAGCCCATCTCCGCGTCCGGCGAGATGCTGAATCGACTCTTCATCATGCCCATCAGGCGACGAATGTCCTCCGGCTTGAGGTAGGTCGGCGTGCCGCCGCCCCAGTGCAACTGCTTCACCTGGCGACGCGGGTCGGTCAACGCCGCCACCCTGTCCATTTCCTGTTCCAGGAAGCCCAGGTAGACGCTGGCCTTGTTGTAATCGCCCGTGGCGACCATGTTGCAGCCGCAGTAGTAGCAAAGCGTGTCGCAAAAGGGAATGTGGGCATAGAGGGAGAGGCCGCGCGCAGGATCCTGGGTCGCGCGGATTTCTTCGATCCAGTCCGCCTCGGTGAAACCGCTGTGGAAATATGGGGCGGTGGGATAGGACGTATAGCGCGGCCCCGGCTTGCTGTATTTTTCCAGGAGGGCGGTGAACAGGGACATGGCGGCGACTCCAAAGGCGAGGGCTGGGATTGTAAGCGGGGAGGAGGGTCAGGCGTTAGGGCCGCGCTGGGCGACGGACGCGATTGACGAAATAATGCCGATATCGTCGAATATTCATCAGCCCCATATTTCTTGACACGGCACTCTCCTTGTAATGAATTGATCTGAAAGGGCGCGCGAAATATTCTTACCAGGCACAGACGTTGCTTTCCTGGAAACACTGGGCACGAGCCCGATCCAACCTCCCTGACCGCCGCAATGGCGGTTTTTCAAGCGGTGCCGGTTCCCGGTACCGCTCTTTTTTTGTGCCGGCGAAATGCAGCGTGGCGCCGGCAAATCAAAGATAATCGCGCGGCATTCACTGCCTGGACTGGTCATGGGCGAGCTCCCGCCGGAAATCTTCAAGGCCTACGATATCCGCGGCATCGTGGGCGTCACGCTGACCGCCGAATTCGTCGGACTGATCGGCCGCGCCGTAGCGAGCGAGGCGCGCGCGCAAGGCTACGGTGACATCGTCCTCGGTCGCGACGGGCGCCTCTCTGGCCCGGCTCTCAGCCAGGCCCTGGCCGAAGGCATCCGGGAGGGGGGCGGCAACGTCATCGACCTGGGGCTGGTGACCACACCCATGGCCTACTTCGCCGCCCACCAACTCGGCGGCGCTTGCGCGGTCATGCTGACCGGCTCGCACAACCCTCCCGAATACAATGGCCTCAAGGTAGTGATCGCGGACAGCGCCCTGTCTGGCGAAGCTATCCAGGGACTGCGGCGGCGTATCGAGCGGGCCGATTTCGGCGACGCCACCGACCGCGGCGCATACCGGCAATACGACATCGCCCCCGAGTACCTCGCGCGCATCGTGGGGGACGTGAAACTTGCCCGTCCCATGAAGGTGCTCCTCGATGCCGGCAACGGCGTGGCCGGTGCTTACGCGCCCGCGCTGTTCCGGGCACTGGGCTGCGAGGTGGAGGCCCTGTTCTGCGAGGTGGACGGCCGCTTTCCCAACCATCACCCGGACCCGTCCATACCGGAGAATCTGGCCGACCTGGCCAGTCGCCTGTGTAGTGGTGATGCCGAGATCGGCCTGGCTTTCGATGGCGATGGCGACCGCCTGGGCGTGGTCACCAAGAACGGCGGCATCCTCTATCCGGACCGCCAACTCATGCTGTTCGCCGCCGATGTACTGGAGCGGAACCCCGGTGCCCTGATACTCTACGACGTGAAGTCGAGCCGTAACCTCCATCCCTGGATCGTCGAACACGGTGGCCGGCCCATGATCTGGAAATCCGGGCATTCCCTGATGAAGGCGAAGATGCGCGAAACCGGCGCCCTGCTGGCCGGTGAATTGAGCGGCCATGTGTTTTTCCAGGAACGCTGGTATGGCTTCGACGACGGCCTGTATGCCGGTGCTCGCCTGCTCGAAATCCTGTCGCGGCAGGCCGATTTCGACGCCTGCCTGCACGCCCTTCCCGACACACTGAACACCCCGGAACTGCAAATCAAGATGCGGGAGGGCGAGCCGCAGGCGCTGATGGTCAGATTGCTCGCGACGGCCGATTTTTCTGAGGCGCGCGAAGTCATCACCCTGGATGGCCTGCGCGTGGAATACGCCGACGGTTTCGGCCTGATGCGCGCCTCCAATACCACGCCGGTGCTCATGCTACGCTTCGAGGCCGACGACAGCGCCGCCTTGCGGCGTATCCAGGAACGGTTCCGCCATCTCCTCCTCGCCGCGGCACCCGCGGTCCAACTTCCTTTTTGAGCGATTGCCATGACCACACCCCTCGTTGGCCTCATCATGGGGAGCGTGAGCGACTGGGACACCATGCGCCATGCCGCCCTCCTCCTGAAGCAATTCGACATTCCCTTCGAAAAGCGCGTGGTTTCCGCGCACCGCACGCCGGACCTGCTGTTCCAGTATGCCCAGGGCGCGGCCGGGCGCGGCCTCAAATGCATCATCGCCGGCGCCGGCGGCGCGGCCCACCTGCCGGGCATGACCGCCGCCAAGACCCATCTGCCGGTGCTGGGCGTGCCGGTAGAGTCGCGCGCCCTGAAGGGCATGGACTCGCTGCTCTCCATCGTGCAGATGCCCAGGGGCATCCCCACCGCCACCTTCGCCATCGGTGAGGCGGGTGCGGTCAACGCTGCGCTGTTCGCGGTGGCCATGCTGGCCAACGAGTTCCCGGAAATTCGCGAGCGCTTGATCGCGTTCCGGCAGCGCCAGACCGAGACCGTCCTGGATATGGCATTGCCGGAGGAGCCGTCATGATCCTGCCGGGGGCAACGCTAGGCGTGTTGGGTGGTGGCCAGTTGGGCCGCATGTTCACGTTGGCCGCGAAAGTCATGGGGTACAGCGTGGTGGTGCTCGACCCGGACCCGGACTCGCCCGCGGGGGCGCTGGCCGACGTCCACCTCAAGGCGGATTATCGCGATGCCGTGGCCCTGATCCGCATGGGCGGCCTGTGCCAGGCGATCACCACCGAATTCGAGAACGTGCCCGCGCGGAGCCTGGAGATTCTGGCCCGGCATTGTCTGGTCGCCCCCGGAGCCGCGGCCCTCGCCGTGGCCCAGGATCGCCTGGAAGAAAAGACCCATGCGCGCGACTCCGGCTGCGAGACCGCGCCATTCGCCAACATCGAAACTGCGGTCGATCTGGCACCCGCCTGGGAGGCGATCGGTGCCCCGGCCTTGCTGAAGACCCGGCGCCTCGGCTACGACGGCAAGGGCCAGGTGCGCATCGACTCGTTCGCGGAGTTGGCTGCCGCGTTCCGGGAACTGAAGGAAGTGCCCTGCCTGCTGGAAGGTTTCCTGCCGCTGGAACGGGAGGTGTCGGTGGTGCTGGCGCGCAATCCGCATGACCAGATCGCATTCTTCCCGGTGGCGGAAAACCAGCACCGCAACGGCATCCTCGACATCAGCATCGTCCCCGCCCGAATTCCCGCGGAACTCGCCGAACGGGCACGCGACATGGCCGCGCATCTGGCGCGCGAACTGGCGTACGTGGGCGTGATGGCGGTGGAATTCTTCGTGCTGAAGGATGGCCGCATCGTCTTCAACGAAATGGCGCCGCGCCCGCACAACAGTGGCCACTACACCCTGGATGCCACCGCCTGCGACCAGTTCCAGCAACAGGTCCGGGCACTGTGCGGCCTGCCGCTGGGCGATGCGCGCCTGCTTTCGCCGGCGGTGATGGTCAACCTGCTAGGCGACGTCTGGCGAGACAGCGGAACCACCCCGCCAGACTGGTCGATCCTGCTGCGGCACCCCGGTGTGCAACTGCATCTCTACGGCAAGTCGCAAGCCCGCCCGGGGCGCAAGATGGGGCACTACAACTGCCTCGCGGCCAGCGTCGAGGCTGCCCTGGAGATGGCCCTGGAGACGCGGGCGGCGCTGGGGATCGGTGTGGATAGGCCCCGCGCGTAGGCGGCTTGCCGCGATTCGACCCAGGCTAGGCAGGCAAACGCCTATGAAACCTCTTCCAGGTTGAGCGTCAGCACCTTGCCCTTCTGATCCTGGGTGCGGATGCGCACCGGCAACCAGTGGCGGGAAGGGGCCAGCCAGACATCCAGGGTGCCTTCGCCGGCGCGGCTGCCTTGCAGGTGTAGGGTTTCGACCTCGGCTTCGCCGAACTTCAGGTGTTCCCGCCCCAGGTTGTGAAACAGGTAATCCTGCAACTTGCGGCCGTTGCTCACCCACAAGTGCCATTCCCGGATGGATTCGTCCACGGTCATCGCCAGATGAAAGGGGAAGCCCAAGACGTCCTGGCTGCCCGGCGGCAGCTCGGCGTCTTCGTCGCCGTGGCGCATTTTCCCCAGACCCCAGTCGAAGCGGGTCGTATCCGGCTTGCGTCCGTTGCGCGAGATCCCGTATAGATCGGGCCGCAGGCCGGCCGAAGTGATTTCTCCCTCGCTGGACTGCACCATCTGACCGCTGACGAACAGCGAAACCAGCCCGCTGGCCACGGCGCTGCTGACCAGGCTGTAATGGCCGTCATGCTGACGCCAGGCATAGGTCGCCCGCCCCAGGCTGAAACCGTCCTCGCCGGTTTGCACCGCGTAGCGCAGGCCCACTCGCTCGGGAAGCGGATGCTGCGGCGCCGGCTTTAGCGCGGGTGCCGGCGTGGGTGCGGACACGGGGATGGGGGTGGCCGCCACGACGGCGGGTATCGGAGTGGCCGGTGCAGCCGGGATAGCCGGTGCGGCCGGGCTGTCCGGCGGCGCCGCGGCCACGGCTGCCGTTGGGATGACGGTGGGGGCGAGCGGCCGTGCGTCCAACGCCTTGGGCGCCGTGGGCTGCACCGGCTGCGCGGGCCGCGCCCGCAGATTCGGGCCGATGGAGGGGGGGATGGACTCATGCCGCGGCGTCCGCCAGAAACCCGCCGTGGCGAGGATCAGTAGATAGGCCGCCAGGGAGATCAGCAGCGTGGCCACGAGGAGGCGGCATCCGCGCAACATGGCTGGAACCTCAGGAGAGCGGTGCGACCAGGGCCGAATCCGCGGCGTCCAACGAGTCACGCACATGGACCCTGCCATCCTCGCCCCAGGTCACCCGTCCCTCGGCGCACCAGCGCACGGCCTGGGGGAAGAGGCGATGTTCCTGCCTGAGCACCCGCGCGGCCAGGGTGTGTTGCGTGTCGTTCGGCAATACCGGCACGGCGGCCTGGGCCAGGATCGGACCGGAATCCACTTCCGGGGTGACGAAATGCACCGTGCAGCCATGCAGCTTCACCCCAGCTGCGAGTGCCCGCTGGTGCGTATCCAGACCGGGAAAGGCGGGCAGCAGGGCGGGATGGATGTTGATCAGACGACGCTCGTAATGCAGCACGAAGGCATCGCTCAATACCCGCATGAAGCCGGCGAGGATGACCAGTTCCGGGGCGAAGGCGTCGATCTCGGCCGCCAGGGCGGTGTCGAAACCCGGCCGGTCGGCGTAATCGCGGTGGTTCAGCACCACCGTGGGCACGCCATGGGCTGCGGCGATCTCCAGCCCTTTCGCATCCGGCCGGTTGCTGATGACACAGGCGAATTCGACCGGCAAGCCGGCGTCCAACAGGGCCTGCATGTTGCTGCCCCGGCCGGAGATGAGGATGACGACACGCATCAGACGATGACGGTCTGTTCCTGTCCGGGTGCGCGTTGCGCGATTTCGCCCAGACGGTAGACCGTTTCGCCCTGGGCGGTGAGGAAGGCCATGGCGGCCTCGGCATCGACCGCGGCTACCACCAGCACCATGCCGATACCGCAGTTGAAGGTGCGGTGCATTTCCGGGAGTGCCACGTTGCCCCGCGCTTGCAGCCACTGGAACACCGGCGGCCAGACCCAGGAGTCCGCCTGGATTACGGCGGTGAGGTCGTCCGCCAGGATGCGCGGCACGTTGCCGGTGATGCCCCCGCCGGTGATATGGGCCATGCCCTTCACCGTCACTTCCCGCATCAGTGCGAGCAAGGGCTTCACGTAGATGCGCGTGGGTTCGAGCAGCGTATCCCCGAGCGTCCTGCCGTTGAAATCGCTGGCAAGGTCGGCACCGCTCACTTCGACGATCTTGCGCACCAGGGAATAACCGTTGGAATGCGGGCCGCTGGAACCCAGGCCCAGGACCGCGTCACCTACGCGGATGTCACGACCACCGATGACTTTTGCTTTTTCCGCCACGCCCACCGCGAAGCCAGCCAAATCGTATTCCCCGGCCGGGTACATGCCGGGCATTTCCGCAGTCTCGCCGCCGATCAAGGCGCAGCCAGCAAGTTCGCAGCCTCGGGCGATGCCGCTGACCACCTGTTCCGCCACGTCCACGTCGAGATGGCCACAGGCAAAGTAATCGAGGAAGAACAGGGGTTCCGCCCCCTGCACCAGGATGTCGTTGACGCTCATCGCCACCAGATCCTGGCCTATGCTGTCGTGCCGGTTCATCTGGAAGGCCAGCTTCAGCTTGGTGCCGACGCCGTCGGTGCCGGAAACCAGCACCGGCTCCTTGTAGTTCTTCGGCAGTTCCATGAGGGCGCCGAAGCCGCCGATACCGGCCAGAACCTCGGGGCGCATCGTGCGCCGTGCCAAAGGCTTGATGCGCTCCACCAGGGAGTCGCCGGCATCGATATCGACGCCGGCATCGCGGTAGGAGAGGGAAGTCTGGGAAGAGGAGGAAGTGGACACGGTGCGGCCAGGAGTCTGAAAAAACGGTGATATTCTACCGTACATGCCCTCCTCCCCCGTCCCCAACCGTACCCTGCTCACCTTTCTGGTCGCAGGCTGCGTCGGTTACCTGTTCTATCTACTGTCTCCGATACTCACGCCCTTCCTGGTGGGCGCGGCGCTGGCCTATCTCTGCAATCCGCTGGTGGACCGCCTGCAAGCGCGCGGCATGGGGCGGGCGCCGGCCACGCTGCTGGTGCTGGCGGTCCTGATGCTGCTGTTCCTGGCGCTGGCGGCGGTGATGGCGCCCCTGTTCCAGGCGCAGGCGCGCATGTTCGTGCAGCAGCTGCCGCGCCTGCTGGAATGGGGCAGCCAGACCCTGTTGCCCTGGTTCTCCGCCACGTTCTCGGTCGACCTGATGCACGACCAGGCCGACGTCCTGACCTGGCTCAAGGCCCACGTCTCCGAACTCTCGAAGCTGTCCGGATACCTGCCTAAAATAGGCGATGGCGCAGGCGCGCTGCTGGGCTATTTCGCCGACCTGCTCCTGATTCCGGTGGTGACCTTCTACCTGCTGCGCGACTGGCATGGCGTCCTCGGGCATCTGGCCGGCTGGATTCCGGCGCCGTTGCGACAGCAAAGCTGCGCGATCACACGGGAAATCGACCTCGTGCTGTCCCAGTTCGTGCGTGGCCAGATTCTGGTCATCCTCGTGATGTGCGCTTTCTACAGCGTCGCACTCTGGCTGGCCGGCCTGCACTACGCCCTGGCCGTGGGCCTGCTCGCGGGCCTCCTGGTGTTCGTACCCTACATGGGGGTCCTCGTGGGTGTGCTGCTCGGCAGCCTGGCCGGCTGGGCACAATTCGGCGCGGATGCGATCCCCGCCCTGGTCCCGGTCTGGGCGGTGTTCGCCGCCGGCCAGTTGCTCGAAGGCATGGCCATCACACCCTGGCTGGTGGGCGAGCGGGTCGGACTGCACCCGGTAGCGGTGATCTTCGCCCTGATGGCCTTCGGCCAGTTGTTCGGCTTCGTCGGCGTGCTGCTGGCGATTCCCGCCGCCGCGGCCTCCGTGGTGGCGCTGCGCCATCTCAAGGCCCAACTGGAATGAACGCCATGCATGCAAGCTGGGTCGAAGAAAAGCGCTCCGCCTGGCTCTACCGCATCGTCTCCGACGTCGAGTCCGGCACGCCGCGCCAGGTCCTGTTCCTTGAACTGGCACAAGCCGCGGAACACCAGGCCGGCCTGTGGGCCGCAGAAATGGCGAAGGCAAGCCTGAGTCCACCCGAGGTTTATCGGCCCGACGCGCGCACCCGTCTGGTCGGCTGGTTGTTGCCCCGCCTCGGGGTGGCTGCGCTCAAGGGCGTACTTGCCGCCATGAAGGTGCGCGGCATGAGCCTCTACAACGCACCGCCCTCAGGCCGTTCGCCGGGCCGCTCGGACGCGAGTCCCGAGCCCGGAGGGACCCCCTCCCACGGCATGCCCACCAGCCTGGATCGAATCGATCGGCATCAGACCGCCGGCAGCGGCAATCTGCGCGCGGCGGTGTTCGGCGTGAACGACGGCCTGATCTCCAACGCCAGCCTGATTCTCGGCGTGGCCGGAGCGGGTGCGGCCCCCGCAGCCATCCTCCTGTCCGGCGTCGCGGGCCTGTTGGCGGGCGCCTTCTCGATGGCGGCGGGTGAATACGTCTCGGTGCGTTCGCAGCGCGAATTCTACGAATACCAGATCGCGCTGGAGCGGGAAGAACTCGACCAGTATCCGCAGGAAGAGGCCGCGGAACTGGCGCTGATCTACCAGGCCAAGGGCGTCGGCGCCGCCGAGGCCAGGCGCATGGCCGATGCCCTGCTGCTCGACCCCGACCGCGCCCTGGACACCCTGGCGCGCGAGGAACTGGGCCTCAACCCGGATGAACTGGGTTCGCCCTGGGGGGCGGCGATTTCCTCCTTCCTGGCCTTTTCCCTGGGCGCTTTCATCCCGCTGTTGCCCTATCTGCTGTTCTCCGGCGCCACCGCCTTCGGCGGCACCTTGCTCTCCACCGGCATCAGCCTGTTCGGCGTGGGGGCCGCCATCAGCCTGTTCACCGGCAAACAGGCCTGGGTCGGCGGCCTGCGCATGCTGGGCATCGGTGCCGCGGCGGGCGGCGCCACCTGGCTGATCGGCCGCGTGCTGAGTGTGACCCTGAGCTAGAATCACCCGCGTCTCCGCCACTTGCCTCTCGTCATGGACAACCGTACCTTCAGTATTGAGTTCTTCCCGCCCAAGACGCCCGAGGGCGTGGAGAAGCTGCGCCAGGCTCGGCGCCAGCTGGCGCAACTGCACCCCCGATTTTTTTCCGTGACTTTCGGTGCCGGTGGCTCCACCCGCGACCGTACCCTGGAGACCGTGCTGGAAATCCAGGGCGAAGGGCTCAGCAGCGCGCCCCACCTCTCCTGCGTCGGTTCCACCCGCGAGAACATCCAGGAGATCCTGGACACCTTCCGCGCCCACGGCATCCGCCACATCGTTGCCCTGCGCGGCGACCTGCCTTCGGGCATGGCCGATCCGGGCGAATTCCGCTATGCCAACGAGCTGGTGAGTTTCATCCGCCAGGAAACCGGGGACTGGTTCGAAATCGAGGTGGCGGCCTACCCGGAAACCCACCCGCAGGCGCGCAACTACCGCGAAGACCTGCTCAACTTCAAACGCAAGGTGGACGCGGGGGCGAATGCCGCCATCACCCAGTATTTCTTCAACGCCGACGCCTACTTCAACTTCGTCGACGATTGCGCGGAGCTGGGGGTGACCCTACCCATCGTGCCAGGCATCATGCCGATTTCGAACTTCAGTCAGCTTTCCCGTTTCTCCACCATGTGCGGCGCCGACATCCCGCGCTGGCTGGCGCGCAAGATGGAGAGCTATGGCGACGACAGCGCCTCGATCAAGGCATTCGGGCTGGACTTCGTCACCGGGCTTTGCGAACGCTTGATCGAAGGCGGCGCCCCGGGACTGCATTTCTACACCCTGAACCAGGCTGGCCTGACCAGCACCCTCTGGCAGCGGCTCGGCCTGGGCTGACCGTCCGAATCCGAAACGGCGACGGACGCCGGATCAACACTTACGTAGGGTAATGGTGATATAAAGCAGAGATATCTCGTACTGGTACGTGGCTACCGGTCAATAAGACAAGGAGTCGATCGTGAGATTGCTGCTGGCGGACGATCATCCGCTGTTTCGCGAGGGGCTCAAGCCGGTATTGGCAAAGCTCGATCCGGCCCTGGAGATCGTCGAAGCCATCGACTACCCCTCCGCCTTTGCCGCCATGCACGCGGCCGGGGAAGTCGATCTGGCCCTGATCGACCTGTACATGCCCGGCATGTTGGGGGTAGACGGCGTGATGCACTTCCGTTCGGTGTTTCCCGCAGTACCCCTGGTCGTGGTCTCTGCGGCGACGCAAGCCGAGGACATCCACGCCCTGCTCATCGCCGGCGCCCTGGGATACATCTGCAAATCCGAACCCAGCGAGGTGATTCTGGGTGCGCTGCGCCTGGTTCTGGCGGGCGGCGTCTACATACCGTCCAACCTGATCGACTATCGCTTTTCCGAGCATGAACTCAACTACCCCGCTTCACTGACCCGGCGCCAGTTGGATACGCTGGTACAACTGGCCAAGGGCAAGACCAACCGGCAGATCGCCGACTCGCTCAAAGTCACCGAGGGCACGGCCAAAATCCACGTGGCCGCCATCTTCCGCGTCCTCAAAGTCAGCACCCGCACCGAGGCCGTGCTGGCGGCCCAGAAGATGGGGCTCGACGATACGCACTGAGTCTGCCATGGCAGACGGCTCCACGCGGCCCGCGGGTAATTTTCGCCAGAGCCTGCAATTCCGCTTCCTGGCACTGGCGACGCTGCCGATGCTGGCGGTCCTGGCCGTGTTTGCGGGATATTTCGCGCGGGACAGCATCTCGAATGCCGAGCAGAACCTGCGGCAGCAAGGCCAGGACGTGGTCCGGCGGCTGGCCGAAACGCTGGCCTTCGACCTGTTCTCCGGCAATCTGCCCGCGGTGCAGCGCTTGCTGGATTTCGAGCGGCACGATTGCCGGGCGCTTGCGGTCGGCATCCTCAAGGACGGACGCTGGCTGCTGGTCAGCGGCCGGGCGAATCGCCTGCCCAGCCCGACCGATCGCTCTCCGGGCGCCGCCGCAGCGCCGGGCCACGCTCAGGTCGTTCCTGGGGCGGCAGGGACGCCTTTTGCCGCAGGTTCGGCCCTTCGTCTCGCCAGTTTTTCGAGCCAGGGGCACGGCGATCTGGTTTTCTCGCGGCCGATCGGCTCGACGATCGCCTCCGATCCCTACCTCGAACTCGATCATCCGGACACCGGCCGCGCCGTGGTCGTAGCGGTGCTCGACCGTGAGCCGGTGCAACAGGCCCGATCACGCATCCTGGCGGCGATCCTGAGCATGGCGACATTCTCCTTGGCTGTGGCCTTGCTGCTGGCCTGGCGGCTTACTCTGCGCCTGAGCAGCCCCCTGCAAGACATCAGCCGTGCGGTGGCGGAATTGGCCGCGGGTGGCGCCGCACGGTGCGTGCCAGAAGTTTCCCACGGGGAGCTGGGCGCACTGGAAAGCGGTATCAACCGCATGGCGCTGGCGCTGGGAGAGAGCCGGCGCGACCTGGAGCAGCGGGTGCGGACCGCCACCCACGAATTGCTGGTGCAGAAAGAGGCCGCGGAAGCGGCCGTGCAAGCCAAGTCGCGGTTTCTCGCGGCAGCCAGCCACGATCTGCGCCAGCCGCTGCACGCCTTGACGCTGCTGATCGCAGCCCTGCGCGAAAAGGTGCTGGAAGGCGAGGCCAGGCGACTGGTGGAGCACATCGACGCATCGGCCGACGCGCTGACTCACTTGTTCAACGCGCTCCTGGACCTGTCGAAACTGGACGCGGGCGTGGTGGTGGCCCACCAGGAATGCTTTCCGGCACAGCGCATGCTCGATCACATGGCGCGCCAGTTCGCGCCGCAAGCACGGGAAAAAGGCCTGGCGCTGCGGGTACACGCCAGCGACTGCTGGCTGTACAGCGACCCGATCTTGCTGGAACGCATCCTCAACAATCTGGTGAGCAATGCCCTGTGCTATACGGAACGAGGCGGCGTGCTGGTGGGATTGCGGCGCAGCGCGCAGGGCCTGCGTTTCGAGGTCCGGGATACCGGGCAAGGCATCCCGGCAGCGTACCGAGAACGCATTTTCGAAGAATATTACCAACTGGAAAACCAGGGGCGGCAGCGTGACAAGGGCCTGGGACTGGGCCTGGCCATCGTTTCCCGCCTGGCGCGGCTCCTGGGTGGCGACGTCGCGGTCGAATCGACGCCGCGACGGGGATCCTGTTTCTGCTTTCCGGTGGCGCGCTGTCAACCTGCTGCGGTGGTGGTGGCCCGGTCCGACTTCGCCGCACCACTCAAGGGCACGCTGGTGGCCTTTATCGAGGACGACCCCTTGATCCTGGAGGCGATGGTGCACCTGTTCGAGCAATGGGGCGTGGAGATCGCCGCCGGCAGCGAAGTCGAATCCGTGTGCCTGGAGTTGCGTGAACTCGGCCGCGCACCCGACCTGATCCTCTCGGATTATCGCCTGGGCGACGGCCTCACCGGCATCGAAGCAGTGCAGCGGCTGCGACTGACCTTCGGTGCGGACATCCCGGCCGCGCTGATCAGCGGCGACACCGCGCCCGAATCCATCCAGGCCATCACCGCCTCCGGCCTGGCGCTGCTGCACAAACCGCTACAGCCGGCGAAACTGCGCGCCTTGCTCTCGCACCTGCACGGCATCAAAACCGGGTGATCTTGTTGTCCTCGTTGGCCAGTACCTCGGAGCCCGATCCCACCAGCAAGGCATCGGGCGCATGGGCGACATGCGGATCCTTTTCCGGATAGGGCAGACTGTGCAGGAAATGGCGCATGCAGTTGAGGCGCGCACGCTTCTTGTCGTCGGACTTGATCACCACCCAGGGCGAATCGGCGGTGTCGGTGTGGAAGAACATGGCGTTCTTGGCGTCCGTGTATTCGTCCCACATGTCCAGCGACTTGATGTCGATGGGCGAGAGTTTCCAGTGCTTCAACGGGTCGTCGCGGCGCGAGATGAAGCGGCGCAACTGTTCCTCGCGGCTCACGGAAAACCAGTACTTGTAGAGCAGCACCCCGCTGTTCACCAACATGCGCTCCAGCTGCGGCGTCTGGCGCATGAACTCCAGGTATTCGAGCGGCGTGCAAAAGCCCATCACCCGTTCCACACCGGCGCGGTTGTACCAGGAGCGGTCGAAGAAGACCATTTCGCCTGCGGTGGGCAGATGTTGAATGTAGCGCTGGAAAAACCAGAGTCCGCGTTCGCGTTCCGAAGGTTTGTCCAGGGCCACCACCCGAGCGCCACGCGGATTCAGGTGTTCCATGTAGCGCTTGATGGTGCCGCCCTTGCCGGCGGCGTCCCGCCCCTCGAACAGGATCACGACCTTCTGTCCGGTCTCTCGCACCCAGTTTTGCACCTTGAGCAACTCGATTTGCAGCTTCTCCTTCTGCGCCTCGTAGTCGGCGCGCCGCATGCGGGTGCGGTAAGGGTAGGTGGCCGGCAGGGGCGCGTAATCGCTGTCTTCGTCGCTGCCATGCGGAGCATGGGCGACTTCCAGCGCCGCGGGCCCCTGGCTGACCGCCTCGATTTCCGCCGCGGCGACCGGATTGGGCTCCGGCGCCGCCTCGGGAGTGGCCAGGGGTTTCTCGACCGCGCGCCGGGTTCGGGGGACGGCGGGGGCAGGGTTGGTTTCCGTCATGACAGTCTCCTGAGAAAAATCTGAGAATTATCTACCCTGATTTCACCTCGGTTGATGGATTGTTCTTATCGACGAGCCAGCAAATCCGTAGACTCCGCCTCCTTCATTCGTCCTGCTTATGGCTATCCCATGCAACTCTTGCGCGTACTGCAATCCCAGGGTTTCGGCGTTCGTCGCGCCTGTCGTGATTTGATCGAGACCGGGCGGGTCAAGGTCAACGGCGTGCGGGTGCTGGAACCCGACTTCGAGTGCGCCATGACGGCATTGACGCTGACCCTGGACGACCAGGACTGGGCTTATCGCGAGCAGGTCTACCTGGCGCTGCACAAGCCGGTGGGCTTCGAATGCTCCCGCCAGGCGCAACATCACCCCAGCGTGTTTAGCCTGTTACCGGCCCTGTTCCTGGAGCGCGGCGTGCAACCCGTGGGGCGGCTGGATCAGGACAGCAGCGGCTTGTTGCTGTTGTCCGACGACGGCGACTTCATCCACCGCTACACCTCGCCGAAGAAGGAGATCGGCAAACGCTATCGCGTGGTCTGCAAGCATCCGGTGAGCGAGGAGCAGATTGCCGCGCTGCTGGGCGGCGTGCTCCTGCGCGACGAAACCGCGCCCATCGCCGCACGCGGCTGCACCCGGGTGAGCGAAAACGTGATCGATCTGGGCATCGCCGAAGGCAAATACCACCAGGTCAAGCGTATGCTCGCGGCCGCGGGCAACCGCGTCGAATCCCTGCAACGCACCCGGATCGGCGGCTACGCCCTGCCGTCCGATCTGGAGGCGGGGCAGTGGCGCTACCTGGAGGAGGCCGACCTGGCAAGTCTGGCGGAAACCGTGGCAGCAGCTGTACCATCCGCATGATCGGCCGCGGGCCGGATTCGATTCTCAATGCAGGGGTGAACCATGGCTGTACTGGAGCTCAATGAGCAGAACTTCGAGGAGACCATCCTCAACAACGATTTCGTCATCATCGACTTCTGGGCGCCCTGGTGTGGCCCCTGCCGCGGCTTTGCCCCGGTGTATGACGCCGCCTCGGAGAAACACGAGAACATCGTCTTCTCCAAGGTGAACACCCAGGACGAACAGGCGCTGGCCGGGCATTTCCAGATTCGCTCCATCCCCACGCTGATGATCTTCCGCGAAAAGGTCATCATCTACTCGCAGCCCGGCGCCATGCAGGCGAGCCAGCTCGACGAGCTGATCGCCCAAGCCAGCGGCCTGGACATGGCCCAGGTGCACGCCGAAATCGCAGCCGAGGCGGAAAAGAGTTAGGGAACCGCTGATTTATTCGACTTCGTTCATGGTTCGACAGGATCACAACGAACATAATCAATGGGTTACAGTTCGCCCTGAGCTTGTCGAAGGATTTAATCAGTAGTTATTCAGAGCGCCCCGCGTCGATCGCCCCGGTCGAATCCGGTCGGGCTCGGTTCCACGCCCCGCCCCAGGGCGATCACCTTGAACAGTTCACCCATTTCCTGGGGTTGCAGCAGTGTCTGCACGCTGGCTGCCGCGTGCAGGTATGCCCGCGTTCCAGGCTGGAGTTCACCCAGCAGGTCCAGCAACCCGGCGTTCAGCAAGAAATTTCCCTGACTGGTGTACCCCAGGAGGTCGAGCCCCGCCTCCTGGCCCGCCCGCGCCACGGCGCTGAAATCGACGTGCGCGGTGATATCCGCCAGGCCGGGCAGGAAGAACGGGTCGTCCAGGCTGTGATGGCGGTAGTGCACCTTGAGCGTGCCCATGTGGCGCTGCGGGTGGTAGTACTCCGCTTCCGGAAAACCATAGTCGATCAATAGCAGCATGCCGCGCCGCAAACGCTCGGACAGGCTGGCGACGAGGGCGGTCGCCGCCGGGCAGACCTCCGTGAGATAGCCACCCACCTCGGGCAAGGCCTGCGCCCTGTGGCGCAGCGGACCGTCGCCGAGCGGACGATCTTCCCAGGCGAAACCGACTTTCCAGACCACGCCGCGCTCGAACGCACCCGCCGCGGTGCGATGCAGCAGATGCACCGGCAAGGCGTCGAGCACTTCGTTGCCCAGCATCACGCCGTTCCATGCCTCGGGCAGCGTCTCCAGCCAGTCCACCCGCGCCAGAAGATGCGGCGCCTCCTGTTTCAGCAAGGCGCGCTGGCGCGCGCGCAAGTCCGGGCTGACCTCCAGGATACGGTAGCGTCGCGGCAGGCGCTCCTGGTGCGCCAGTTCATGCAGGATATCCAGGGTCAGGCGACCGCTGCCCGCGCCCATTTCGAGCAGGTCGCCGTCCGTCGCGGCGAGCACGGGTGCGATCTGCCGCGCCAGGGTACGCGCGAACAGCGGCGTGAGTTCCGGCGCGGTGACGAAATCCCCGGCGGCACCCAGCTTGGCCGTGCCGCTGGCGTAATAGCCCAGGCCGGGCGCATACAGGGCCAACTCCATGAAACGCGCGAACGACAGCCAGCCACAGGCCGCGATCTCGGCGTGTATCCGCTCGACCAGGCGGGCGCTATGGGCTAGGGCTTCAGAGGAGGGAGGAGGTAAGGAGGCCATATGTGCTAATTTTACTCCCCATGATAACGGCAACCCACAACCGACCATGATCGTCGCCATCCTCGGCGCCGGTCCCGCCGGCATGTCTTGCGCCAACGCCTGCCTGTCGTTCGGCCTCACGCCCGTAGTCATCGAGCGCGGTCCGCATCTCGGCGGCGCCCAACGCGACAACTTCCATCCCAACCTGTGGATGCTGGGCTTCCCAGGGGAAACCGGCGAGCAGATGACGCAACGACTGGCGGCGCATTACCGCGCGTTGCCGCTCACCACGCACTACCTGACGGAAGTCACGCAGGTAGGGCGCGACGGCGCGGGCTTCCTGCTCACCATGAGCCCCGGCACGGCGTTGCGGGCCGATGCCATCGTCATCGCCACCGGCACCCGTCCACGCGCCACGGCGGCGCTGGAGCGCTTCGCCGCGGCCTGCCCGCGCGCCCTCGTCGGGCCGCTGTGCAGCAGCATCCGCGATGACATCCGCGACACCGATGTGCTGATCCTGGGCGGTGGCGACAATGCGCTGGACCACGCCCTGTTCCTCGCCGAACGCGGCAATCGCGCCGTGGTCTGCACGCGCGCCGGGTTTTCCGCGCGTCAACCCTTCCTCGCCGCCTGCCAGGTTCGCGGCGAAATCGAATTGCGGGGGGCTTGCCCCTTGCCGCATCTGGACTGTGGCGAAGCTTGTGTGCTGGCGAGCTGGAAGGAACAGTCGCGCACATTCGACTGGCTGCTGGTGATGTATGGCTACCTGCCCAACACCGAGGTATTGGCGAGCTTCGACCCGGCCATCCGCCCCGCGCTGACCGCCACGGGCCACCTCCAGGTGGACGCCTGGCAGCGCAGCAGCGTCCCCGGCATATACGCCGCCGGAGATGTCACGGATACGCCGCAGCCCTCGGTGCCGACGGCGATGGCCCAGGGCCTCACGGCCGCGCGGGCGGCGGAACGGGGTTTGTCATAAATGTTTCACAGTATCGTCATAGCATGGCCCAATTCCATCCCTCCAGTGAAGCGCCCATGTCCGCCAGCATCCTCGTAGTCGAAGACGAACCCGGCATCCAGGAATTGCTCAAGTTCAACCTGAGCCATCACGGCCATGACGTGACGGTGGCCTCGGACGCGGAGGAGGCACTGGTGCGCATACGCGACAGCGTGCCCGATTTGATCCTGCTCGACTGGATGCTGCCCGGCGCTTCCGGCGTCGAGCTGGCACGTAAGGTGCGCGCCGATCCGCGCCTGAAGGAAGTGCCCATCATCATGCTGACCGCGCGTGGCGACGAGCGCGACAAAGTGCTGGGGCTGGAGACCGGCGCCGACGACTACATCACCAAGCCTTTTTCGCCGCGCGAACTGATGGCGCGCATCAAGGCGGTGCTGCGCCGGCGCGCGCCGCAGATGACCGAAGACATGGTGGAGATCGCCGGACTGAGGCTGGACCCGCTGGCGCATCGTGTCCACGGCAAACACGCCGGCGGCGATCGCCCGCTGGAACTCGGGCCCACCGAATTCCGGCTGCTGCATTTTCTCATGACGCACGCGGAGCGGGTCTATTCCCGCTCGCAGCTGCTCGATCAGGTCTGGGGCGACCATGTATTCGTCGAAGAGCGCACCGTCGATGTGCATATCCGCCGCCTGCGCTCGGCCCTGGAACCGACCGAACACGACCGTCTGATCCAGACCGTGCGCGGCACCGGCTATCGTTTGTCCTGCAACCTGGGCTGAGGCGGCAGGATAGAATCTCCGCCTCCTTCCACTCCCGAGCCCGCATGTCCTTCTGGTGGCGCCCCCTTTCTTTCCTCCTGGGCTTGAGTCTGCTGGCATCCCTGCTGGCGATGGGGAAAAGCGCTGGCACTGGCTGGATGCTGTTCGCCGCGGGACTGCTGGTGTATCTGCTCTACCATCTGCGCCAACTGGCACGACTTACCGCCCGGCTCGCCAGCGAGGATCGCCCTACCCTGTCCAGCGACGGACTCTGGGGGGATGTCTATTACCGTTTGGAGAAATTGTTGCGCGCCCGTCAAAGCCTGCAACAGAAGATCGCTGCCGATCTCGAACAGATGCTGGAGGCGACCCGCTCCCTGCCCGATGGCGTGGTCATCCTCGACCAGGACAACCGCATCGTCTGGCTCAACGACGCCGCCACCCGCCTGCTTGGCCTCTCGACGAAGCGCGACCTCGGGCAATTCGTGCTCTACTTGCTACGCAACTCCCGCTTCGGCGAATGGCTGGGCGCGGAAGACCTGTCGCGCACCCTCACCCTGGAGTCCCCCACGTCCAGGGAGCACAGCCTGTCCTTGCAGATTGTGCCGCTGCCGCGCCAGCAGAAGATGCTGGTGGCGCGCGACATCACAGAGCTGACACGGGTCGAGGCCATGCGCCGCGATTTTGTCGCCAACGTCTCGCACGAATTGCGCACCCCCGTCACCGTCATCCTGGGCTTCCTCGAAGCCTTCGAGGACATGCCGGACGCCCTCGATTTCCAGAAACACATTCCGCTGATGCGCGAACAGTCCGAGCGCATCCGCCGCCTGGTAGACGATCTCCTCGCCCTGGCGAAACTGGAAAGCGAACCGGACACCAAGGATGAAGCCGTGGATGTCCCGGCGCTGGTGAGGCGACTCGCCGATGAAGCGGAAACTCTGAGCCAGGGGAAATTACAGATCTCGCTGTCGCTGGAGAGCCGCGCCCGCCTCATCGGCAATGGCCAGGAACTCTACAGCGCCCTGGCCAACCTCGTGACCAACGCGGTGCGCTACACGCCGGCGGGGGGCCAGATCGGCCTGCGCTGGGGCACCGCGGAAAACGGCTGCGCCTGTTTCACGGTGACGGACACCGGTGAAGGCATCGAGGCTCAGCACTTACCGCGCTTGACCGAGCGTTTCTACCGGGTGGACCGGGGTCGCTCGCGCGCCACCGGCGGGACCGGCTTGGGGCTGGCCATCGTCAAGCATGTGCTGCAACGGCACCAGGCACGCCTCAAGATCGAAAGCACCCTGGGCAAGGGCAGCGCCTTCAGCGCGCACTTCCCCGCCGAGCGGGTGATCCCGGCGTCTTGAGGGTTCAATCGACCAGGCGACGCCGCGCTTCCTCGTATTTCTCGGCGGTGCGCGCCACCACCCCGGCGGGCAATTCCGGGCCGGGTGCCCGTTTGTTCCAGCCCGATTGCGTCAGCCAGTCGCGTACGTACTGTTTGTCGAAACTGGGTGGATTGCTGCCGACCCGATACTGGTCCAGCGGCCAGAAGCGCGAGGAGTCCGGGGTGAGGACTTCGTCGATCAGGGTGAGCGTGCCCATTTCATCCAGCCCGAATTCGAATTTGGTGTCGGCGATGATGATGCCCCGGGTCAGCGCATATTCCGCCGCCGCCTGATAGAGGCGGATCGCAGCATCGCGCACCCGGGCGGCCAGGTCGGCGCCGAGGAGTTTGCCGCATTGCACGAAATCGATGTTCTCGTCATGCTCGCCCACGGCGGCCTTGGTGGAGGGGGTGAAGAGCGCTTGCGGCAGGGCTTGTGCGAGCCGCAGGCCGACAGGCAGGGGAATGCCGCAGACCTGCCCCGTCTTCTGGTAATCAGCCCAGCCGCTGCCGACGAGATAGCCGCGGACGATGGCCTCCACCGGCAGCGCCTTGAGGCGTTTCACGACGATGCTGCGGCCCGCGACCTGAGCCCGCTCCCCGGGTGCGACCACGGCTTCCGGGTCCTCGCCGGTGAGTTGGTTGGGCAGGATGCCGGACAGCTTCCTGAACCAGAAATCCGCCACCGCGGTCAGCACCCGGCCCTTGCCGGGGATGGCGGTGGGCAGCACCACATCGAAGGCGGACAGGCGGTCGCTGGTGACGATGAGCATGCGCTTGTCGTCCACGGCATAGATGTCGCGCACCTTGCCCTTGTGGAGCAGCGGCAGGGACTGAAGGGTCGATTCGTAGAGAGCGTCGGTCATGATCTCGGGAGCGGTTGCCAAAACCGGCATTCTACAGAGCGAACGCGCGGGACAGCCGCGCGGGAAGTGGCAGGCGCGCCGACGCCGCGGCAATCTTTTCTGCGCCAGGCATGAAAGCGGTATACGCTCTCACGGATCGGCATGAGGCGCAGCCATCAAGACTACCGCGTCCCGGTGCCTCTGTTGCGAGGGATCAACGATGAAACCACTCCTGCGTGTCTTCTCGGTCGCCGTCCTCCTGGGCGCGCTGGCCGGCGGCGGGGCGCACGGCGCCACGCCTGGCGTGCGTACCCTCACGCTGGGCGCCTACACCACCCCGCGCGAGGTCTACGGCCGGGCCATCCTGCCCGCGTTCCAGCGTTACTGGAAGAAACAAACCGGACAGGACGTGGTATTTCAGGAATCTTATCTGGGCAGCGGCGCACAGGCACGCGCCATAGTCGGCGGCTTCGAGGCCGATGTCGCCGCGCTCTCCCTGGAGGCGGACATCGACAGCATCGCCCAGGCCGGCCTGATTCGACACGATTGGCGGGCGGGGCGAACGCAAGGCATGGTGACCCGGTCCATCGTGGTGATCGCGGTGCGCCGGGGCAATCCCAAGGCCGTGCGCGACTGGAGCGACCTCGCCCGTCCGGGCATGGAGGTGCTCACACCGAATGTGCGCACCAGCGGCGGCGCCAAGTGGAATGTCTGCGCCCTCTATGGTGCCGCCTTGCGCGGGGGCACGGTTGCCGCGAGAGGGGATGTGAATGCCGCGACCGAGTTGCTGCGCGGGGTGTTGCACAACGTCACGGTGATGGACAAGGGCGCGCGCGAGTCGATCATCAATTTCGAGAAGGGCGTGGGCGACGCCGCCATCACCTACGAAAACGAAGTACTGATCGGACGCAAGGGCGGGGAGACCTACGACTACGTGGTTCCACGCGCCACGATCCTGATCGAGAATCCGGTTGCGGTCGTGGACCACTACGCCGACCGGCACGGCAACCGCGACCTCGCCACGGCCTTCGTCGCCTTTCTGACCACGTCGCAGGCGCAACATGCCTTCGCCGACTATGGCTTGCGCCCGGTCGATGACGGCGTCGCCCGTGAAGTCTCCGGGCGCTTCCCGGCGGTGCGCGAGCTCTTCACGATCCACGATCTGGGCGGCTGGACACAGCTGGACAAGACGCTGTTCGGCCGCGCAGGCGCCTACGAGCGGGCGATGGCGGGCGCACGCTGAGCATGGACCGCGTCAGCGACGCCCTGAATCCAGGGACGGGCGGCCGTGTGGTGCGTGGCGCGGTTCTGGCCTATATAGGCCTGCTGGTGCTGCTGCCGCTCGTGGCACTGCTGCAACGGGGCCTGGCAGGCGGGATGGACGCGCTCTGGCAGGCCATCAGCGCCCCCGGCGCGCGCCACGCCCTCACGCTCACGCTCTGGAGCGCGGCCGTGATGACCTTGATCAATGCGCTGATGGGCACGGCCGCCGCCTGGGTGCTGGTGCGTTATCGCTTCCCCGGCCGCACCTTCCTGTCCACTCTGGTGGACCTGCCCTTTGCCATTCCCACCCTGGTCACGGGCGTGATGCTGGTACTCCTCTATGGGCCGCGCGGCCTGATGGGCGACTGGCTGGCCACTTCCGGCCTCAAGATCGCCTTCGCCCCGCCCGGCATCCTCCTGGCCTTGCTGTTCGTCACCTTGCCGTTCGTGGTGCGGGCGGTGGAGCCGGTGCTGCTGGAACAGGATCCCGCCGAAGAGGAAGCTGCCCGCACCCTGGGCGCGGACGCCTTCACCGTGTTCCTGCGAGTGCTGTTGCCGCCACTGCTGCCAGCCATACTCTCCGGCAGCGTGCGCTCCTTCGCGCGTGCCCTGGGCGAGTTCGGCTCCATCGTCGTGGTCTCCGGCAACATCCCCTACAAGACCCTGACCGCGCCGATCTACCTCTTCGGCGAGATCGAGGCCGGCGACCCGCAGGCCGCCGCCGCCGTATCACTGGTCCTGCTCCTGTTCGCGGTGGCGCTGACCTACGCCGGGCGCGCGCTGGAAAGATGGGCGGGCGTTGATGCCTGAGCGCAAACGCCTCAACCCGGGCCAGAAGCTGTTGCTCGCACTGGTGCTGGCCTATCTCGGCCTGATCCTGGCCCTGCCGCTGGCGGCATTGGCCGTGCGCGCGCTGGAATCCGGCCCTGGCATGCTGCTGGCGATATTTTCGGACCCGGCCGCGCTGGAGGGCCTGAAACTGACCCTGGTCCTCGCCGGCATCGCCCTGGTCGGCAACGGCCTCGTCGGCGTCGCCGCCGCCCTGGTGCTGGTGCGCCACCGTTTCTTCGGGCGCGGCCTGCTCGACACCCTGGTCGACCTGCCCCTGGCCGTATCTCCGGTCATGACCGGCCTGGCTTTTCTACTCCTGTTCGGACGCGGCGGCTGGTTTGAACCGTGGCTCACCCTGGCCGGAATCAAGGTCAGCTTCGCCTTCCCCGGCATGGTGCTGGCCACCCTGTTCGTCACCTTTCCGTTCACCCTGCGCGAAGTCGCCTATGTGTTGCTCGAACTGGGCAACGACGAGGAAGAGGCCGCAGTCACCCTGGGGGCCTCGCCCTGGCAGACCTTCCTGCTGGTTACCTTGCCCAACCTGCGCTTCGGCCTGGGCTACGGGCTGGTGCTCACCCTGGCGCGCGCCCTGGGCGAATTCGGCGCCGTACTGGTGATCGGCGGCGCCATCTCGGGTCAAACCCAGACCGCCACCACCTTCATCTACAACGCCCTGGAAGAACGCCAGACCCCAGCCGCCTACGGAATGGCCCTGATCCTGGCGACCGCCAGCGTGCTGTTCCTGCTTTCCCTGGAATGGATCAAGCGGCGGCGCGATAAAGAAAAATAGGTAAGGAAAAATAGTCATGAGCATCCGCGTGGACCATCTCTACAAACGCTTCGGCGATTTCGTCGCCGTGGACGACGTTTCACTGGAGGTGGAAAGCGGCGAACTGGTGGCCTTCCTCGGCCCCTCTGGCAGCGGCAAGAGCAGTATCCTGCGGATCATCGCCGGCCTCGAACGCGCCGACTCCGGCTCGGTCTTCTTCGCCGGCCAGGCCGCCGATCATCTGCACGCGCGCGCGCGCGGCGTCGGCTTCGTGTTCCAGCATTACGCCCTGTTCCGCCACATGACGGTGGCGCAGAACATCGCCTTCGGCCTGCGCGTGCAGGGCAAGTCACGCGCCGACCAAGGCCTGCGCGTGCACGAACTGCTTGACCTGATGGGCCTGGCCGGCCTGGGCGAGCGCTACCCCCGGCAGCTCTCCGGTGGCCAGCGTCAACGGGTCGCACTCGCGCGCGCGCTGGCGCCGCAGCCGCAGGTGCTGTTGCTGGACGAGCCCTTCGGCGCGGTCGATGCCCGCGTTCGCGAGGAGTTGCGGCATTGGCTGCGGCGCCTGCACGACGAGGTACACGTCACTTCCATCTTCGTCACCCACGACCAGGAAGAGGCCTTCTCGGTGGCCGACAAGGTCATCGTCATCAACCGCGGCCGCGTCGAGCAGGCCGCCTCGCCCGCCGACATCCTCGACCACCCGGCCACCGAGTTCGTCGCGCGCTTCATCGGCGACGCCAATGTCTATGAGGGCAAGGCGCTGGGCGGTGTGGTTCCGATCGGCCGGCTCGAGATTCCCGCCGCGGGCGTGACCGACGGCACCGAAGTCAGCGCGGTGCTGCGTTTCTACGACCTCAAGTTCTGGAAGGAAGACCAGGGCATCGCCCGTGTGGTGCGCACCATGACCCTGGGCGACCGGGTCAAGGTCGAAGCGGTGATCGACGACGGCCCCGTGATCTACTCGCAGTTCCCGCGTCGTAGCAGCCTGCTCGCCGGTATCGAACCCGGCTGCCGCATCCACATCGAGGTCACCCTGGCCCGCCTCTATCCCAAGGACGCCGGCATCCTGGTATCGACGACGCCGCCGCCCGCCTGAGACGGCGTCTCCCTGGTACGGCTGCCTGGTTTAGCGTGGGCGTCGCGCAGCGACGCTCGAAGCTCCCCTCTCCTGGTGGGAGAGGCCTGCGGCCATGCACGGTCAGTCCAGCAAGGCCGACAAGGGGAGGAAGCGCACCGGGTCGCCGCTCATGATGCGGATTCCCGCCTCGACATCGACCAGGCCATCGGCCCAGGCCAGCGAGGTCAGCACCCCGGAACTCTGATTCGCGTAGAGCAGCGCGCGGCCTTCTTCCAGTCGGGCGCGCAAAAACTCGCGGCGGGTGCCGGCCGCTCTTCCGCCGCCGGGCCAGTCGAACGCCGCCGGCACGGTGCAGGCAAGGACGCTGCGTGCGTGGGCGCCCATGCGCCGCAACAGGAAGGGCCGCACGAACAGGCAGAACACCACGAAAGCGGACACCGGATTGCCGGGCAGGCCGAGGAAATCCGCTTCACCCACACGGCCATAAAGCAAAGGTTTTCCCGGCTTGATGGCCACCTTCCACATCTCGATGCTGCCGAGTTGCTCCACGGCGGCCTTGACGTGATCTTCCTCGCCCACCGAGACGCCACCGCTGGTGAGTACCACGTCGGCGGCGCCGGCCGCCAGTCGCAGCGCGGCGACGGTCGCATCGAGGCGATCCGGCACCTGGCCCAGGTCGATGACTTCGACGCCGAGTTGTTCGAGCAGAGCGCTCAGGGTGGCGCGATTGGAGTTGTAGATGCGCCCGGGCGGCAGGGGCTGTCCGGGGGTCACGAGTTCATCTCCGGTGAAGAACACCGCGACCTTGAGGCGGCGCACCACGTGCAACTCGGAGGCGCCGACCGAAGCGGCCACCCCGAGTTGCGCGGGGCCAAGCCGGGTGCCCGCGTCCAGCACGACCTGATCGGCGCGGATGTCCTCCCCGGCACGACGTATATGGCCACCCGGCCTGGGTGCCACCGCGATACGCACCCGGCCGGCATCGACTTCACAGTCTTCCTGCATCACCACGCAGTCGGCTCCGGGCGGCAGCGGCGCCCCCGTGAAGATACGCGCCGCCGTGCCAGGGACCAGTTCGCGGCCCAGGTGGCCTGCGGGAATGCGCTGCGAGACCGGCAACCACGCCTCGCAACTCCAGTCGGCCAGGCGCAATGCATAGCCATCCATCGCCGCGTTGTCGAGCGGCGGCACGGTGACGCGGGAGACCAGCGGGGTGGCGAGAACCCGACCCCTGGCCTTGGCCGCGGCACAAGCCTCGAACGAATCTAGCAACCGGGCGGCGGCAAACAGCTTCGTTTGCGCCGCGTCGAGGGAAAGCGGGGCATCACTCATCGTGCGTACTCGAGAACGAAAGTCGTGAGGGTATCGAGGTCGTCGATGGGGAAGTGTCGAATCTTGCCGGGTGGTGCCCGATCCGCCGCCACGGCGATGAAGCCGGTCTCGCACGGGTGCAGCCAGGGCTGCGCATTGGCCGCCCGCCAGACTTCCAGCTTGGCGATGTCGGCATGTTTATAACCTTCCACCAACACCAGGTCACAGGGAGGGAGGCGCCGCAGATGCCCATCCAGGTCGGGTTCCTCGCCGCCGTGCAACTCCTGCACCAGCATCCAGCGATGCGGCGAAGTCAGCAACACCGTGTCGGCACCAGCGACGCGAAAGCGCCAGGAATCCTTGCCCGGCACATCCACCGCGAAATCGTGATGACTCTGTTTGATCACGCAAACCCGTAGGCCAGCCGTCCGCAGCCTGGGCAGGAGTTTTTCGATCAGTGTGGTCTTGCCACTGCCGCTGAAACCCGCGACCCCAAGGACTTTCACGGGCTCGCCGCTTCAGCCCTGGGCCGCCAGCCGGCGTAGACGCAGCACCACGCGACCGAATCCGGCGGGCATGCTGGCCGCCGCGGTTTCCAGTTCCACCGCGTCGAGCATGTTCTTCACGGTCAGGCCGAGATCGGTGTCCCCCTCGATTTGCAGCCGGCGGTTGAAGAACAGCGTGTCTGGATCTTCCAGGCGCAGTGCCAGGCGCGCGAAGTCCGCCCCCGTCGCGGTGAAGGTGACGTCGGCCGGGCCCTGGCTGGCGGCGCGAAAGCCGTTGGCATGCAGCGAAAAATGCAGCTTCAGGCCGATGTCGCTCACCTGAACGCAAAAACGCCGGCCGACGACGTGACTCCAGTCCAGCGAGCGCAATGCAGGCCAGGCGACCAGGTTGGCGGCAAGCGCGAAGGCGCGCGACGCCGGCCAGGAAGGCATGTTGGCGACGAGGCGGGCCAGGGGCTTGGGGAATGCGGGCAGGTTCATGGGCGGAGCGGTTGAGCGGAAAAGTGGATGCAATGGTCAGGCGTTGTGCGCGGAAGCCGCTGCGTTCGCCGTATAGGCCATGCCGGCCTCGCCCAGCCAATAGCCGTCGCAGGGCTGACCGGGCATGAGCTTGTCGAGTTGTTCCGGGGCCGCGCCCCCATCCAGCAGCGCACGGAACACTTCCACCACCCGCCCCATCTGGCGCGACTGCGGCGAAAGGCGCAGGACGTCGACCCGGGCGGCGCGCAGCGCGTCGATTCGGTGCGCCAGGCTCATGACCTTGGCGGATTGGGTCTGAATGCCGTTGATCGTCAGGAAATCCTCTCCTTCGCGCGTGCGCATGGTCAGGCCATCCGGATGGTCGAGGCAGCGGAACTGGCAATCGTCTTTCTGCAGGTTGTAATGGCGCGCGGTGAAACACCGCGCCGAGAAGGCCAAAGGCAGGCGCCCATAGGCGAACAGCTCCGTTTCCATGGCGCCGACCCTGGGCATCGCCGCCAGCATCTCGCGCGACATCTCCACCGGCGGAACCCAGCGCATCGCCCCCAGTTCACCCAGCAGGGCCAGGGTATCCGGGTTGTAGGCATTGAGCGTGGGTCCGGCCACGAAGGCCACTGCCTTCTCCGCCAACAGGCGCACCGCACCCCACTCGTTGGCTTCGACCAGGAAGCGGCCATCGGCGACCAACTTGCGCAGCGCCTTGAGGTCGGATTCCGACTCGATCAGCGTCTGCGTCGAGAGCACTACCTGCTTGCCGGCTGCGGTGAGTTTTTCTCCCAGTTCGAGCCAGTCGGACAGGCGCAGAAGGTGGCGCCGGGAACACACGGTTTCACCCAGATAAACCACGTCCACCGCCCAGCCGGCAACCTGCTCATAGAAAGCCAGGGTGTCTTCGCGCGACCAGTAGTAGAGAAGGGGGCCGAGGGAGAGTTTCATTTCCACGGCCTGGAATAGGCCCCGAGGGTGTGCATGCTGCCCTCGGAAAGCTTGTTGAGTTGCGCCATCCAGGCTGGATTGGGCAAGTAGGCGGCGCGATCCTTCTTGACCGAATCGATCGCGGCACGCCAGGCCTGGGTCACCTGGGCGACGTAGGCGGGGCTGCGCTGACGGCCTTCGATCTTGATCGCGGCCACCCCCAAGCGTGCCATCTCGGGCAGCATTTCCATGCTGTTGAGACTGGTCGGCTCCTCCAACGCGTAATAGGTTTCGCCCTGGACCTCGAAGCGCCCCTTGCACAAGGTGGGATAACCGGCTTTCTCGTTGTCGGCGTAGCGGTCGATCAACAGGCCATTCAAGCGCGTCTCCATGCCTTGGCTGGTCTGCTGCCAGCGCACCGCGTGGCCGGGGGAGCAGGCCCCGAAAGTATTGGGCGAATCGCCGCAGGCATAGGAAGAGAGCAGGCAGCGCCCCTCCACCATCACGCACAGGCCGCCGAAACCGAACAGCTCGATTTCCACGTCGGTGTTATTGATCACGTTTTCCACCTGCGCCAGCGACAGCACGCGCGGCAGCACTGCACGCTGGATGCCGAAGCGTTCCCGATAGAAATTCACCGCCTCGTAGCTGGTGGCCGAGGCCTGTACGGAAAGATGCAGGCGCAAATTCGGGTGATGTTTGCGCGCGTAGGCCATGAGGCCGGGGTCGGCCAGGATGATGGCATCGACGCTGCTACCCGTGCCCATGCCCGCCGCGGTATCCACGGCCTGGTGCCAGCGTGGCAGGGTCGCGGGCTGCGGGTAGGTATTGAGCGCCATGAGCACTTTCACTCCCTTGGCGTGGGCATAACGAATGCCCTCGGCCAGCGACTTCACATCGAAGTTGAGGCCGGAGAAATTGCGCGCGTTGGTGTTGTCCTTCAGGCCCAGGTAGACGCCGTCGGCGCCGTGGTCGACGGCAGCCTTGAGCGCGGGCAGGCTACCCGCCGGGCAGATGAGTTCAAGCAATGCTGGCATGTTCTTCCTTGATACTTCGATTTGGGTACCCACGTGTTCACGAGCAGCGACTGCGAACGAAGGTGGTTGATTATCCTTGAATCCTCAGTTGAACACGCCCGAGTGTGCATCTGGCGAGTTGTCTGGCAAGGCGCGACGACGCGCATGGTCGCTCCCTGCAAGGAGAAGCAGCGGAGTCGTTGGCGGCTCGGCCGCCGTACGAATCCGGCGTACCCCTTGCGGGTGCAGCGGAGTCGTTGGCGGCTCGGCCGCCGTACGAATCCGGCGTACCCCTTGCGGGTGCA
>CAILNT010000032.1 GCA_903835655.1 uncultured Pseudomonadota bacterium
GTGAGCAGCGTATGACTCTGGCAGTGAGCGGTGATGCAGTACCCAGTTTGATCGAAGCCGTGATGGGGAGGGTCATGGATGTTCTGGTCAAATAAGGTGCTCATCGGCCTGGCGATGGCCATGCTGGCCGGGGCCATTCAGGCCGACACGCTGGGCGCACTGATGAAGTCCGCGATCAATGCACCCGATGGGCGTGCCTCGGGCGTGCTCGATGACGCAGTCGCCGCCCTGGTCGCCAGGACCACCGGCAGGGCCGCTCCGGTGACGGCCCAAATCGAGACCGTTCGTGTGTTCCGCCAGGCGGGTTGCCGCCGTCTCAAGGCGACATTGAGCCAGCCTGTCCCAGGGCAACCGGATAGGGTTTTCCCGTTCGAGATGAACCTGTGCCGCGATGGATCGGCGCCACGAGACGGAATGGATTTGGAGCAGGCGGCCGACAGGTTCGGCGCGCGCCAGTCGGTGCGATAATCCAGGCACGGATCGACTTCCCGATCACACAGATCAACTGACCTCCCTGTCCCGCGCAATGCGGGACTTTTTACCGCCCTTCGGGGCGGTTTTTTTCTGTGGTTCCGAGGTAACGGCTTTCCATGTCAGTCGAAAGAAACAACTGGGGGAAGCGTTGCCTGAGTCCAATATATTGCGTAGCATGCAATATATGAAGGCCACGTTGATCTACCGCAAGACCGAGACCCGCGCCGATGGTGTGAAGCTGGATATGGTGATCTGGCAATTGCCGTCTGAGACGGCGGATCGGTCGCATGGCATCAAGTACCGGTTGTGGGCGGGGCGCGCCGGGAAAACGCTGGTGCGCTACGACAACGAGGCGGGCAAGGGCGACCACAAGCACGTGGGGGCTGTGGAAATGCCTTACGTGTGGCGTGGGCTGGAATGGCTGGTGGCGGACTTTGTTGCAGAAGTGGAGGCGTTGAAATGAAAGCGATCATCGGTATCACGAGCTGGGACGAAACCAAGAATGAACTGCGGGATCTAGCGCGGCGAATCGACGCCGGAGAAAGGTTGCCTGCCGCCGATTACCATCTCAACTTCGCCACGCCTGGCGAATTGCTGGGTGAGCTACCACCCAAGCGTCTGGCCACGCTGCGGGCGATCAAGGCGTCCGGCGCGGTGTCGATCTACGCACTGGCCAAGGGACTGGGGCGCAACTACTCAAACGTGCATGCCGACGTGCAACGCCTGTGTGAGCATGGCCTGGTCGAGAAAGACCCGGAAGGGCGCGTGTTCATGCCCTTCGACGATGTGATCGTCCAGGTGGAGGCCTCGCTGTTGGCGGCAGCCTGAGCCGTTGCGGACCTGGATGAATGGCTGTTCGATAACTGGGAACAGCCTGTCGGAGAAGGCGACACAACAGGTGCCTGCCATCGCCGCGCCGAAGTCAGCGATCTCGCTGACAATGGCCAGCTTCGCTATAGCGGAGCAATGAAGAGCATTCTGCAGAACCCCTTCAGACGGATGGATCAACACCCCACAATTCCGCTGCACGTGCAAGAGTTCCCGTAACCAAACGCTCCTTCGGGAAGCCTTTGAGCATGGTTCGGATCTGCTTCAACGCGGCGTCCCTGCATTGCAGGATATCGAGGTAGACCGGGTTCATGGCTTGAGCACCAGCAGACCGTCGGAAGATCGGGATACCCAGGGGCGATCACTACCGGTTGGCAGCTGGGCGGGATCCAGCTTCGCCGCCCAGGGCAGGGATAGTTCGCGGCCGAGCTGCAGGCACAGCCGCACGGTTTTGACACTGGTGCAGCGCTGCAGGAGTTCGCTCAGAATGTCGGCACGCAAGCTGTAGGTGCTTTCCGCGAGTTCCCACGCCTCCTGCAGCGGTTGGCGCACGCCGACTTCACTCAGTACCTCCAGTAGTGCGCGCTCCGGCGCGGAAACCTGGGGCGCACCATCGCGCTTTTCGAAGGGGCCGGCATGGAGCAGGGCGTTGGGTTGTTCGTCGAACAGGCGCTTGCGGTGGTACTCGGCCGGGAAGTGGCTGACAAACCAGTCGGGCAAGCGTGCCGCTGTCCAACCGAAGAGATGCAGGGTCGGCTGCTGGGACAGGTAGTGGCGAATGCCGTACCAGTCGAGCGCCGACTTGCCGCCGACGTGCAGCCCATCAATGTGTTGTTCCAGGAGGACAAGGCTCGGGTGCA
>CAILNT010000033.1 GCA_903835655.1 uncultured Pseudomonadota bacterium
CAATCGGAAGTCCGAAACCCGCTAAACCTGCTTTCTACCTGGCTCCATTAGCCCGCGATTTCAGTGGCTCCATTAAGCCGCGATTCCCGTGGCTCCATTAGCCCGCGATCCAAATGGCTCCATAGGGGCGAGAGATAACAACTCCTAAGCGCCATCACCGCGGAACGCCTGAACGACGAACGCGACCACTTCAAGAACGCGCCCGCAGTAACCCCCGTGCGCCGTGGGCAAGCCAAGAAAGAGCCGGGAGCCTACCAAGTGAGGGAACGGGCTGACGGCACTGTGAACCGCCACATGCGCGCCCTGTCCGCCGCGCTGGGGCATGGCGTGAAACTTGGGTGGCTTGCCCTGAACCCTTCCACCCGTTCAATCAAGCTGAGCGAGCCGTCCGGCCGCGTCAGGTTCCTGGATGATGACGAACTGCCGCGCTTCCTGGCTGCCGTGAAGGCTGCCGGAATAACCGACTTCCGCCGCCACGATATGCGGCACTGCGCCGCGAGTTATCTGGTAATGGCTGGCGTAGACCTGGTGAGCGTGGCGCGCATCCTGGGGCATCGGCAAATTCAAATGACCATGCGGTATAGCCGCCTTGCAAGCGAACGCGTAGTGGAACTTGGCGACAAGCTGGCGAGCAAGCTGGAAGGGGCAGCGTGATGCTTGGCCAAGACTTCGCCCACCTGTGGACCCTCAGGGAGCTTACCCAAGACAGAGCCGCAGAATGGCTGCGCCGACCTGTCTGGTCGATAAATGCCCCGGCTCATGCTGATGCAATCGACGCCGGCAATCGAAATGCTAGTACGGGCCGACCTGATCGCCCAACTGGCACTCGGGATCGACCTCGCTGCACTCTCCGGTCCGGGATTGGGTGGCGCCCCCCTGGGCATCATTGGCACCAGCGGCGTGGGTCACGTGATCGGCGGAACAGATGGCGCAACAGTCACCCTTGACCACCTCCTGGCCCTGGAAGCGAGCCTGAACAGCAACAACGCCCCGGTCGCCTCGCGCAGCTTCATCATGAACGGCCTGACCATCGCCGCCCTAAAGAAGCTCAAGAGCACCACGGGTCAATACCTCTGGACCACCGATGCACCTGGCCAACGTAGCGGCACGCCGGGGTCGATCAACATCGCATTGCCGGAGCTGAAGGACATTCCCGCGTGCCGTGCGGCCCAGGGTGCCATCGTGGCGGCTGTGGCCTGTGGGAACCTGCTGGCCGACGATGGCGAGGCCCTGGCGGCCCTGGTGGAGGGGCAGCGCCGGGCCATGGAGACGGAGACCCTGGAGGCCCGCTTGCTGGCGATCGAGGAACGACTCGGGAAACTCAGATGAACGTGATTGATCGCAGACTGGCCAGGATCGAGGCCCAGTTGAACGGGCGAGGCAGCAACCTGCTTGGGATACTGATACAAGGCCTGGAGACCCACGGCCGGGATGCCATGGCCGGGGTCACCCAGCGTGTCGCGGCTGCCCAGCGGGTCGACGTGGCGCTTCCCAAGCTCCTGCGCTGGGCGTGCCCGGATGAAGACGACCGGGAGCTGTTCCGCGGCCTGGTGACGGACGCGGATCTTGAGGCGGCGCGGGGGTGCCGGTAGGGAAGCGTTCCACAAACGGCGACCAAACGGCGACCAGAAACACGATTTCGGACGCACAAAGCAAAACGGCCTAGCTCGTGAGAGCTAAGCCGTTGTTTCTTCTGGTGCGCCTGGCAGGATTCGAACCCACGACCCCTTGGTTCGTAGCCAAGTACTCTATCCAACTGAGCTACAGGCGCTGAAAGAGGACCGGATTATATAGAAATTCCGCCGATCCGCAAGAGGGGGAATATCCGCAACGTTCGATCGCAACGGCTTCGCTTTCCACGGAGCGGCGGCCATTCCCGTCCAGGAGAACATCCCTACGACACTTCCGTAGAAACGCCCGTCTCGAACCGACGGCGGCATTCGCGGCGGGGACGCCGCTGCCACAATTCGCTACCATCCTCCCTCCCATGCCCACGCACCAACGATGAATCTGCTCAAATCCCTCGCCTCGGTCAGCTCCATGACCCTGCTTTCCCGCATCCTGGGTTTTCTGCGCGACACCCTCATCGCCCGTGTCTTCGGTGCGGGTGCGACGACCGATGCCTTCTTCGTCGCTTTCAAACTCCCCAATCTCTTGCGCCGCTTGTTCGCCGAGGGCGCTTTTTCCCAAGCGTTCGTGCCCATCCTGGCGGAATACAAGAATCGTCGCGGTGAGGATGCCACCCGCCTGCTGGTCGGCCGGGTCGCGACGGTACTGTTCGTCGTCGTCGCCGCGGTCAGCGCCCTGGGCATCGTCGCAGCACCTCTGGTGGTACTGATCTCGGCGCCCGGTTTCAGCGCCGATCCCGACAAATTCCAGTTGACGGTGCAACTAACCCGCATCGTCTTTCCCTACATCCTGTTCATGTCGTTGGTTTCGTTCGCGGGCGGCATCCTCAACACCTGGAGCCGCTTCATGGTGCCTGCATTCACGCCGGTGCTCCTGAACGTGGCGATGATCCTGGCAGCAGCGTTCGCTGCACCCTATTTCGACCCGCCGGTGCTGGCACTGGGCTGGGGAGCCTTCCTCGGCGGCATCCTGCAACTCTCCCTGCAACTTCCCGCGCTCAAGCGTCTGGGCATGGTGCCGCGCTGGGATTGGGCACCCAGGGACGAGGGTGTGCAACGCATCCTGTATCTCATGGGGCCGGCGGCGTTCGGGGTGTCCATCTCGCAGATTTCCTTGTTGATCAACACCTTGTTCGCCTCTTTCCTGGAAAGCGGCAGCGTATCCTGGCTGTATTACGCCGACCGCCTGATGGAGTTCCCCACCGGAATGCTGGGTGTGGCGCTGGGCACCATCCTCCTGCCCTCGCTCTCCAAGCATCACGCGGACAACGACACGGTTGAATATTCGAAGCTGCTCGACTGGGGGCTGCGCATGACCTTGTTGCTGGCCGCTCCGGCGGCCCTGGCGCTGGGCATTCTGGCCGTGCCCATGATCACCACGCTGTTCCGTTACGGGGCTTTCACCGCGCACGACGTGGCGATGACGCGCATGGCCCTGGTCGCGTATTCGTTCGGGCTGCTCGGGCTGATCCTGGTCAAGGTGCTCGCCCCCGGCTTCTACGCGCGCCAGAATATCAAGACGCCGGTGAAGATCGCCATCGTCACCCTGCTCGCCACCCAGTGCATGAACCTGATTTTCATCTGGCCGCTCAAGCATGCCGGGCTCGCTCTTTCCATCGGCCTGGGCGCCTGCCTCAACGCCGGCATCCTCTACTATAAGTTACGTAAGCATGGCATTTTCCTGCCGCAGCCGGGGTGGGCGGGGTTTTTGCTCAAGCTGTTCGCGGCCATCGCCGTTATGGGGGTGTCGCTCTGGTTGTGTCTGGGTGAAGAGTCTGTCTGGATCAGTTATGGATTTGGCCAACGCATACTGCATCTCTCCGCCCTGGTCACCTACGGCGTGGTGGCCTATTTCTTCAGCCTCTGGCTGTTCGGTTTCCGGATGCATCAGTTCAAACGGCACGCGGCCTGACCCGGCCACGGACGGATGATGGGCTACGCACGCCTCATTCGCCTGGCACCCTTTCGCGGGGCGCTGGCCGCCGCACTACTCGGGGTATTGCTTTCGGTTGCGGGGCATCGCCTCAGCCAAGATCACGAGGAAGTACGCCTGCGGGCCGATTTCGAGCGCATCGCCCATGACCGGGCACAGCGCCTGCAAAACTCCCTGGACCAGGCCCTGCTGGTCCTGACGACGGTGCGGGGCCTGTTCGATGCCTCCGACGTGGTCACCCGGCGTGCGTTTCACCTCATGATGGCGCCGGCACTGGAGCGCCATCCCGAGATCATGGCGATCAACTGGGCACCCAGGGTGGGCCAGGGTGAACGTGCCAGCTTTGAGCGCCGTCTGCGCGCCGAGGGCCTCGGTAGCGAAGGCATCTACGATGTGACACCGGATGCCCGCCAAGTGCGACTCGCGGCGACACGAGAGGAATACCTTCCGGTATTGTTCAGTGAACCCATGGAGAAAAACCACGGCGCGATCGGCATCGATCTATCCGCGCGCCCGCGAAATCGTGAGGCGATGCAGCAAGCGATCCGCTTTGGCGTCCAATGGAGCACACCGCCCTTCGCCCTGGTCCAGGCTCCACACGGCCCGCTTGTGGTGGCGATCTACCAACCGGTGTATCGACTCGACCGGCCGCTGCACACGCCGGAAGAGCGCCAGGCGGCCCTGCGCGGCGTGATATTCGTGGTCCTGCGGCCGGCCTGGTCACTGGAAGCCGCGCTGGCGCAACTGTCACCGGAAGGTCTGGACAGCAGCCTGCTGGACCAGGGGCCACACCCGACGCTGGTCTATCACCGAATTACCCAGCTCTTCGGCCACGAAATCCTGCCGCACGAGACGCTGCGCATCGATTTTCCGCTGACCTTGCCGGGGCGCACCTGGACCCTGCGCATGGTGGCGACTCGTGGCTTCCGTGAGCGGGCTGGCAGCGGCGAAGCCGAGGTCATCCTGTTCGCCGGCCTGGCACTGAGCGTTTTGCTGTCGCTGCTGCTCTGGCTGCGGGCACGGCAGCATCTGCAACGCGACCGCTTGACCGCGGCGCTGAGAGCCAGCGAACAACGCCAAAGCCAGACCTTCGAGACCAACTCGGCGGTCAAGCTCATCCTCCACCCGGAGGATGGCCGCATCGTCGACGCCAACAGCGCGGCCGTCGCGTACTACGGCTATGGACGCGAAAAATTGCTGGCCATGCGCATCCAGGACATCAATACCCTGACACAGCAGGAAATCCAGGCGGAAATGCGCCAGGCGGAGGTGGAGCAGCGCCTCTATTTCAACTTCCGCCATCGCCTCGCCAGTGGTGAAAATCGGGATGTGGAGGTCTACAGCGGCCCCATCGAGACCCCGCAGGGCCCACTGGTCTATTCCATCATCCATGACGTGACCGAACGCCGCCGCATCCAGCGGGCACTCCAGGAAAGTGAAAGCCGTTTCCGGCAACTGGCCGAGAATCTCGACGCGGTGTTCTGGATCGGTTCACCGGACTGGCAGAGCGTGAGCTACGTCAGCCCCGCCTATGAGCGCATCTGGGGGTGCGACGCCGAGAGCCTCTACCAGCACGGCATGGCCTGGTTCGACGCCGTCGTCCCGGAAGATCGCGCGGCCGTGCTGGAACAGATCCCGTCCCGGGACCTGGCGTGGCAGGGCATCCAGTTTCCGCCGTATCGCATCCACCGCCCCGATGGGAGCACCCGCTGGATTTCCGCGCGGGCCTACCCGGTCTGCGACGAGCACGGCCGGGTGGTCCGGGTCGCGGGCATCGCCGAGGACGTCAGCGAGCGCCAGTCTTACCAGCAGCATCTGGAGGAGTTGGCACATTTCGACCCGCTGACGCATCTGCCGAATCGCCGCCTGCTCGCCGACCGACTGCAACAGGCATTGGCGCATGGACAGCGTACTGGCCAGTTGTTGGCCATCTGCATGCTGGATCTGGATGGATTCAAGGCGGTGAACGACAGTCACGGCCACAAGGCGGGTGACGAACTGCTCATCAGCGTGGCGCGCCGGCTCCAGGTCAGCGTGCGTGGCGACGATACCGTCGCGCGCCTGGGCGGCGATGAGTTCGTGCTGCTGCTGGGTGGCTTGGGCAATGTCAAGGAGGTCGATGAAGCATTGAACCGCCTGCTCCAGGTGATCTCCTCGCCCTTCAATCTGGTCGAGCAAGCGGTCCATATATCGGCCAGCATCGGCGTCACGCTGTATCCGGACGATACCGGCGACGCCGACACACTGCTGCGCCATGCCGACCATGCCATGTATCTGGCCAAGGAAGCCGGCAAGAACCGCTATGTCCTGTTCAACCCGGTACTGGTACGGCGCGAGCACGACAACCGCACCGCCTTGCTGCAGATCGAGAAAGCCATCGCGCAGGAGCAACTCTGCCTCTACTACCAGCCCATCGTCGATTGTCGCATCGGCCGGGTGGTGGCCATGGAAGCGCTGTTACGCTGGGATCATCCGATGCTGGGCCTGATGGACCCGGCGCAGTTTCTGCCCCTGCTGGAGGGCGAAGACGATCTGGCGCGCCAGGTCGGCGCCTGGGTGGTAGCCGAGGCTCTGCGTCAGGCCGACTACTGGCGCCGCGCCGGTGTGGGCATGCCGATCAGCGTCAATGCCTTCGCCCAGCAACTGCGCGACCCGCAGTTCCCTGTCCTGCTCAAGACCTTGCTGAGCAAATATCCCGAACTGCCTCCGGGTGTATTGACCATCGAAATACTCGAAAACACCGCGCTCGACGATTTTGCCAGCGTCAACCACCTGATCCAGGTCGGGAGAGAACTGGGCGTCCATTTCGCGCTAGACGATTTCGGCACCGGCTTCTCCTCTCTCACCTATCTGCGCCGCCTGCCGGTCGACAGTCTGAAGATCGACCAGTCCTTCGTGCGCGACATGTTGCAGGATCCGGAAGACCTGTCCATCATCGAAGGCGTGATCGGGCTGGCCACGGCCTTCCGCCATCGGGTCATCGCCGAGGGCGTTGAATCCGGCGATCACGCCCTGATGCTGATGGAGATGGGCTGCTACCTGGTGCAGGGATATGGTATCGCCCACCCCATGCCGGGTGCTGCCTGCCAGACGTGGCTCGAGGAATTCCAGCCCGATCCGCGCTGGCTGAACAACGCCGCGCGGCGCCTGTCGCGCGACGACTTCCAGTTGGTGCTCTCCGAGGTCAACCATCGCCATTGGCTGGCCAACCTGCAAAACTGGGCGCACCACACCCCAGGCAGCGTGCTCCCGCCCCTGGATCAACACGAATGCGATTTCGGCCTGTGGTACTTCAGCGAAGGCCGTGGCCGCTATGGCCATCTCCCGGCCTTTCGCGCCGCGGAAAACCGGCATGAACAGGTCCACCGCCTGGCACAGGAACTGGTGCGCCTTGCCGCGCAGGGCGACCCTGCCGCTTGCCGCCAGGCCGAGGTGGAATTGCTGACACAGGGGGAAGCCTTCCGCAACGATCTGGAGCGTATCCGCAGTGCGGTAAAATTCCCCGACGCAGGCCTATAGGGAATCCCATGATCAGTCACGAACCCATCCTCTGGAACGACAGTTTTCTCACCGGCATCGACCGCATCGACGAGCAGCACAAGGTACTGGTGAACACGCTCAACGAGGCCAACGCGCGCCTGGCCACCAACATCACGCGCGAATTGCTGGAGCAGATCACGCGCGACCTGCTGAGCTATGCCATCTACCATTTCGAGACCGAAGAATCGCTGATGCAGGAATACGATTATGTCAGCCTGTCCGCAGCCGACGCGGACAAGCACCGCCAGGAGCACCGCAGCTTCTCGCAGCAAGTGGTCGCCCTGCGCGAGGGCCTGCGCGATGACCGCCTGGTCACGCGTGAGGAACTGCTCTCCTTCCTCAACAACTGGCTGGTCAACCACATCCTCCAAACCGACTTGCTCCTGGGGAAATTTCTCGCCTCCCTCGGCTACCCCACCCGTGCCTGAAACACGTCCGTTCCGACCCACTCCGCCTGTAAGCCGGATAGCGGACCGCGGCCAGACAGAACGACTCGACGCCGATGATCGTGGATAGCAAAAACCACACTCCCATGATGCAGCAGTACTGGCGCATCAAGTCTGAATATCCGGGCATGCTGCTGTTCTACCGCATGGGGGATTTCTACGAGTTGTTCCACGACGATGCCGAACGCGCTTCGCGCCTGCTCGACATCACGCTGACCACGCGTGGGGCGTCGGCGGGCGAGCCTATCCGGATGGCGGGCGTGCCTTACCATGCGGCGGAGCAATACCTGGCGCGGCTTGCGCGATTGGGCGAGTCGGTCGCGATCTGCGAGCAGGTCGGCGACCCCAAGAGCTCGAAGGGGCCGGTGGAACGCCGCGTGGTACGGCTCGTCACGCCGGGGACGGTGACCGACGAAGCGCTATTGGATGACCGCCGCGATGCGCTGATGCTAGCCATCGTACCGGTTTCGCGCTCCCTCGCCCCCGCTCTCTCGCCCAAGGGGCGAGGGAGCGATTTGGCGCTGGCCTGGCTGACGCTCTCCAGCGGTCGCTTCGCCGTGAAAACCGTGGCCAGCGGACGCCTCGGCGCCGAGTTGATCCGACTCATCCCCTCGGAAATCCTGCTGCCGGAGGGCTACACGCACCCGGATCTGGACACCCGGAGCGCGGCCCTGACGCGGCGCCCGGACTGGCAGTTCGACGCCGAACGCGGACGTCGCCTGCTGCAGGAACAATTCGGTATGAACGACCTGTGCGCCTTCGGCATCGAGGAGGCCCCGGCGTTACAGGCCGCGGCCGGATTGCTGCTGGAATATGCGCGGCATACCCAGCAGGCGGCCCTACCCCACATCACGGGCTTGAGCCTGGAACAGGACAGCGACTACGTGCTGCTCGACACCGCCGCGCGCCGTACCCTGGAAATCAGCGAAACCCTGCGAGGCGAGGCGGCGCCGACCTTGTTTTCGGAACTGGACCGCTGCCAGACCGCCCTGGGCAGCCGCCTGCTGCGCCGCTGGCTGCATCATCCCTTGCGCGACCGCAAGCCGCTCGAACAAAGACTGGCCGTGATCGCCGCGCTGATGAGCGCCCCAGTGGCTTGCCGCAGCGCCCGCGCCGCCTTGAAGGGCATGGCCGACCTGGAACGCATTGCCGCCCGCGTGGCCCTGCGCAGCGCCCGTCCGCGCGATCTCTCCGGTCTGCGCGACAGCCTGCAAGGCTTGCCCAAGCTGCAAGCCGCCCTGGTCGATGCCGGGCCGACCCTGGAGCCGTTGTGCGAGCGCCTGCAATTTCCGGATGAACCGATGCTGCGGCTCGCGCACGCGCTGCGGCCGGAACCGGGAATAGTGCTGCGCGAGGGCGGCGTCATCAATGATGGCTATGACGCCGAACTCGACGAATTGCGCGCCCTGCAATCGGACTGCGGCAGTTTCCTGATCGACATGGAGACGCGCGAGCGACAACGCACCGGGATCGCCAATCTGCGCGTGGAATACAACCGCGTCTCCGGTTTCTTCATCGAAGTCGCGCGCACCCAGGCGGACAAGGTGCCGGCGGACTACCACCGCAGGCAGACCCTGAAGAATGTTGAGCGCTATCTCACGCCGGAACTCAAGGCGTTCGAGGACAAGTACCTCTCCGCCGCCGAGCGCTCCCTCGCCCGCGAAAAACTCCTCTACGAGGCGCTGCTGGAAACGCTCGCCGCCGCCTTGCCTCCCCTGCTCGAAGTGGCCGCCGCCGTAGCCGAGGCCGATGTCCTGGCCGGACACACCGAGTTGGCGCTGGAACGCCGCTATTGCGCGCCGGAATTTTCCGAAACCTGGGGCATACACATCGAAGCCGGCCGTCACCCGGTCGTGGAAACCCGGGTCGACGCCTTCATTCCCAACGACCTGGAACTGGACCCGGGTCGTCGAATGTTGCTGATTACCGGCCCCAACATGGGCGGGAAATCCACCTACATGCGCCAGATCGCCCACATCGTCCTGCTCGCCTGCTGCGGCCTCTATGTGCCGGCTACGCGCGCCGTGATCGGGCCGGTGGACCAGATCTTCACCCGGGTCGGTTCTTCCGACGACCTGGCCGGCGGGCGCTCCACCTTCATGGTGGAAATGACCGAAACCGCAGGCATCCTGCACGGCGCGACGGAATTCAGCCTGATCCTGATGGACGAGATCGGCCGCGGCACCTCCACCTTCGACGGCATCAGCATCGCCTGGGCGGTGGCGCGGCACATGGCGGAAAAGACCCGCGCCTACACTTTGTTCGCCACGCATTATTTCGAGCTGACCCAGCTCAATCAGGAATTCCGCACGCTCGCCAACGTGCATCTGGATGCGGTCGAGAATGGAGCTAACGGCGGGGGCAACGGCGGCGCATCCAGCCTCACATTCCTGCACGCCGTCGCCGACGGCCCCGCCTCGCAGAGCTACGGGCTCCAGGTGGCGCGCCTGGCGGGCGTGCCGGCACAAGTCATCAACGCCGCCCGGCGCAAGCTGGTGATGTTGGAGAATCAGCAGATCGCGCCCAGCGGCCAGGGCGACCTGTTCGCGCAGACACTTCCCCCGATGGAAGCCCCCGCCAGTCCGGTACTGCAAAGGCTGGCGGACATCAACCCGGATGAACTCAGCCCCAAGGAGGCGCTGGAAACGCTCTACGCCTTACGCCGGCTGCTGTGAGGCAGCGCGGCAGGGTGGCTCCTGCCGCGCGAAGAACGTCAGCGGAAGTGGTGGAACGCCTGGCCCAGCATTTCCGGAGTGACCAGGGTGACGCCCTTGTCGGTGACGTGGAAATGTTTCTCATCCTCGGCCCGATTGACACCGATGCTCATGCCGGGGGGAATCTTGCACCCCTTGTCGATGACGACCTTCTTGAGTATGGAGCCTTCGCCGATGTCCACGTCGGGCAGCACCACGGCTTCTTCGAGATAAGCCCCTTCCTTGACCCGCACGTTGGAGAACAGCACCGAACGGCGCACGATGGCGCCGCTGATGATGCAGCCGCCGGAGACCATGGAATCGACTGCCTTGCCGCGGCGATTGTCCTCGTCGAACACGAACTTGGCCGGCGGCAGCTGCTCCTGATAGGTCCAGATCGGCCAGTCCTTGTCGTAGAGATTGAGTTCCGGGGTGATACGGGCGAGATCCAGGTTGGCTTCCCAGTAGGCATCCACGGTTCCCACATCGCGCCAGTAGGGCTCCTCGTCCTCGCGGCGCACACAGCTTTCGTTGAAACTGTGGGCGTAGATGCGGTAACCGGCCCCGATCATGTGCGGAATGATGTTCTTGCCGAAGTCGTGTTCGGAGTGGGTATCGTCGGCATCACGCACCAACTGTTCGAACAGGAAGGCGGCGTTGAACACATAGATGCCCATGGAACACAGGGAAACATCCGGATCGCCTGGCATGGCCGGTGGGTTATCCGGCTTTTCCGCGAACTCCACCACGCGGCCTTCATCGTCGACCGCCATCACGCCGAAAGCGGAAGCCTCATTCTTCGGCACTTGGATGCAAGCGACCGTCATGTCGGCCTCGTTGCGCACGTGGTGGGCGATCATCTCGCCGTAGTCCATCTTGTAGACGTGGTCGCCGGCGAGGATCAGTACATACTCGGGCTTGTAGACGCGCAGAATGTCGAGGTTCTGGTAGACGGCGTCGGCCGTGCCCTTGTACCAGGTCTCTTCCGCCACCCGTTGTTGCGCCGGCAGCAGATCGACGAACTCGTTGAACTCGCCGCGCAGGAAACCCCAACCGCGCTGGATATGCTTGATCAGGCTGTGCGACTTGTACTGGGTAACCACGCCGATGCGGCGGATGCCGGAATTCATGCAGTTGGAGAGGGGAAAATCGACGATGCGAAATTTTCCGCCGAAGGGCACCCCGGGCTTGGCGCGCCAGTCGGTCAACTGCTTCAGGCGGCTGCCACGGCCTCCAGCAAGGATCAGTGCGACGGTATTTTTAGTCAGCAGACTAACGAAACGTGGATATTCCTTGACCATGTCATCCCCCATGAAAATCTCTCTACTCATTGGCTCGTATAATAACCGATAGGGTTATCCTGATTCTGCGACATTCGCGATTTTCTGTTCCAGCCACCGCTTCCACGAAGGCCCCTCATGCCCCATTCCATCGAACGTCTCATCACCGCCCGCCACCACGACCCCTTCACCGTACTGGGCCTGCACCGCAGCCAGGATGCCTGGCTGCTGCGGGTTTTCCGTCCGGCCGCAGCGAGCGTTTCTCTGCTGCTGGACGGCAAGGCGGTGGAGATGACCCGGACCGACCCACGCGGCATCTTCGAGTGGCGCGGTACGGAAGCTCCGGCGCGCCCCTGGCGCCTGGCCGTCGAAGAAGATGGAACCCGCTTCGAAATCAGCGACCCCTATGCCTTCGAGCCCACGCTGACCGATCAGGAGATGTATTTGTTCAACGAAGGCCGGCTGCTGGAAGCCTGGCGCACCTTCGGCGCCCAGCCGATGCAGCAACTGGGCGTGGACGGGGTACGTTTCGCGGTGTGGGCACCCAATGCGGAGCGGGTTTCCGTGGTCGGCAATTTCAACAACTGGGATGGCCGCCTGCACCCGATGCGCGCCCGTGGCGGCTCCGGCATCTGGGAATTGTTCATCCCCGGCCTGGTGCCGGGCGATCTCTACCGCCTGGAACTGCGCAACCGCGCCAGCGGCGAGATTCTGGTCAAGGCCGACCCCTTCGCCCAAGGCTTCGAACTGCGCCCCGGCTCCGCCGCGGTGGTGGTGCGCCCCTCCGGCCACGACTGGAACGACGGCAAATGGCTGCAAGCGCGCGCACTGCGCGATTGGCAGCACACGCCGATGAACATCTACGAGGTGCATGCCGCCTCCTGGAAGCGCGATGCGGACGGGCGCTTCCAGACCTGGCCGGAATTGACCGATTCTCTGGTCCCCTACGCGGCCGACATGGGGTACACCCACATCGAGCTGATGCCCATCACCGAACACCCGCTGGACGAATCCTGGGGCTATCAGACCACCGGCTATTTCGCGCCCACCTCGCGCCTGGGATCCGCCGACCAGTTCCGCGCCTTCGTCGACGCCTGCCACCAGGCGGGGCTGGGGGTGATCCTCGACTGGGTACCGGGCCATTTCCCCATGGATGCCTGGGCACTGGCGCGCTTCGATGGCACAGCCCTGTTCGAACATGAAGACCCGCGTCTGGGCGTACACCAGGAATGGGGCACCCACATCTTCAACTACGGCCGCGCCGAGGTGAAGGGCTTCCTGCTTTCCAGCGCGCACTACTGGCTGGACCAGTTTCACCTGGACGGGCTGCGCGTCGATGCGGTCGCCTCCATGCTCTACCTGGATTACTCGCGTAAGCAAGGCGAATGGCTGCCCAACAAATATGGTGGCCGCGAGAACCTGGAAGCCATCGATTTCCTGCGCGAGATGAACGCGATGGTGCATGGAACCTTCCCCGGCGCGCTCACCATCGCCGAGGAATCGACCGCCTGGCCTATGGTCTCGAAGCCGGTCCACTTAGGCGGCCTGGGGTTCTCGATGAAGTGGAACATGGGCTGGATGAACGACACCCTGAGCTACATCGGCCTGGACCCGGTGTACCGCCGCTTCAACCACAACAATCTCACCTTCGGCCAGCTCTACGCCTACTCGGAGAATTTCGTCCTACCCTTCTCCCACGACGAAGTCGTGCATGGCAAGCAATCGCTGCTGGGCAAGATGCCGGGCGATGCCTGGCAAAAATTCGCCAACGTGCGCCTGCTGCTGGCCTATCAGATGCTCAGCCCCGGCAAGAAGCTCAGTTTCATGGGCAACGAATTCGGTCAGGGCCGCGAATGGTCGGAAAAATGGGGGCTGGACTGGGAGTTGCTGGAGATCGACTGGCATGCCGGCGTCAAGCGTTGCCTGCGCGACCTCAACCACCTTTACCGCGACCTGCCTCCCCTGTACGAACTGGATTTCTTCTCCGAGGGCTTCGCCTGGATCGACTGCCACGACGCCGATCAGTCCATCCTCAGCTTCCAACGCCGTGACCGGCTGGGGCGGTCGGTCATCGTCGCCTTCAACTTCACTCCGGTGCCACGCGAGGGTTACCGTATCGGTGCCCCGGCCGCCGGCTTCTGGCGGGAAATCTTCAACAGCGACTCCAACTTCTACAACGGGGGCAACCTCGGCAACGGCGCCGGCCTGATGACGGAAGAGTTCCCCTGGATGGGCTATCCTCACTCCCTCGCCATCACCCTGCCGCCTCTGGCAGGCGTAGTGATGTACCAGGATTGAAATTTTTGCGCACACCGACCATGCCCTCTCCCGCCCAAACCGCCGTCTGGCAAAGCCTGAAAGAAGAACGCCTCGCCTGGAACGACCTGCATGTACGCGACCTGTTCGCCCAAGACGAGAAGCGCTTCGAGCGTTTCTCCCTGCAACTGGACGACCTGTTGCTGGATTATTCGAAGAACCTGATCCGCCCGCAGACTCTCGAACTGTTGCTGAAGCTGGCCGCGGATACCGGGGTCGAAGCCTTGCGCGACGCCCTGTTCGCCGGCGAGAAGATCAACCTGACCGAAGGCCGGGCGGTGCTGCACACCGCGCTGCGCAACCGCTCGGAGCGGCCCGTCGTGGTCGATGGCCACGACGTGATGCCGGACGTGCGCGCCGTGCTCGCTCGTATGCGCGACTTCGCCAACCGTGTACGCACCGGAAAATGGAGGGGGTACACGGCCAAACCCATCACGGACGTGGTCAACATTGGCATCGGCGGCTCCGACCTGGGGCCGGCGATGACCTGTTTGGCACTCAAACCCTACGGCGGCAACATCCGCGTCCACTTCGTCTCCAATGTCGACCCCAGCCACCTGGTCGACACCCTGGAGGACCTGAACCCGGCCACCACCTTGTTCATCGTCGCCTCGAAGACCTTCAGCACCCAGGAAACCCTGCTCAACGCCAGAGCCGCGCGCGCATGGCTCCTGGACAGCGCGAAGGACGAGTCCGCCGTGGCCCGGCACTTCGTCGCGGTGTCCACGCACCTCGAAGCGGTGCAAGCCTTCGGCATCGACCCGGCCAACATGTTCGGCTTCTGGGACTGGGTGGGCGGGCGCTATTCCCTGTGGTCCGCGATCGGCCTGCCCATCGCGCTATACACCGGACAGGACTGTTTCGAGGAACTGCTAGCCGGTGCCCACGAGATGGATGAGCATTTCCGCACCGCGCCCCTGGGCGAGAACATGCCGGTGCTCCTGGCCCTGCTGGGTGTCTGGTACAACAACTTCTGGGACGCCCAGGCCTATGCCGTGCTGCCCTACGAGCAGCGGCTCTCGCGCTTTCCCGCTTATCTACAGCAACTCGATATGGAGAGCAATGGCAAGGGAGTGATGCGCGATGGCCGCGCGGTCGAGGTCTCCAGCGGCCCGGTGTTGTTCGGCGAACCCGGCACCAACGGCCAGCACGCCTTCTACCAGCTCATCCACCAGGGCACGAAGCTGATCCCCTGCGACTTTCTGGCGGCGGCCGAGTCGCACAACGATCTCGTCGGCCAGCAGGGCAGCCAGCACGCCGTGCTCCTGTCCAACTTCCTGGCGCAAACCGAAGCCCTGATGCGTGGCAAGACCGCGGCCGAGGTCGCAACGGAGCTGGCGGGAGCCGGCCTGGACCAAGCCGAGATCGAGGCGCTGCTGCCGCACAAGGTCTTCCCCGGCAACCGCCCGACCAACACCCTGCTCTATCGCAAGCTCACCCCGCGCACCCTGGGCCGCCTGATCGCGCTCTACGAGCACAAGGTCTTCGTGCAAGGCGCCGTCTGGAACCTGAATTCCTATGACCAGTGGGGCGTGGAACTGGGCAAGCAGCTGGCCCAGGCCATCCTGCCGGAACTGACCGGTGGTGAAGCGAGCGGCAAACACGATGCCTCGACCAATGCCTTGATCGCGAGATTGCAGGCACGGGAAGGCACATGAGCGACCCGGAAATCTTCGTCACCAGCCAGGTGCTGGACTCCAGCATCCAGATTCCCAGCCCACCCACGCTGCTCAATGAACTCAACGCCTTGCTCGATGCGCCGGACGTGAACCTGAAGCGGGTGGCGGAATTGCTGGCTCGCGACGCCGGCATCACCGCCTTGCTGTTCAAGCTGTCGGCTTCCCCGGCATTTGGTGGGCGGAAAGCGGCGGAGGGCATCGACCAGGTCATCAGCCTGCTCGGCCTGTCCACCGTCGCCGATCTGGTGCGTGGCCTGCTGTTGCGTGCCTCGCTCTATGGCAACTCGCCGTTTTACGCCTGGTTCTGGGAACGCTCCGACGAGATCGCGCAACTGGCCGGCGCGGTCGCGGCCGAGCGCCGCAACTTCATCCGCCTGCCGCCGGGACACGTGCAGATGGCCGCCCTGTTTCACGACTGCGGCGTGGCGATCCTGGCCGCGCGCTTTCCCGGGTACATCGACTATTTTCGTCAAGGTGCCGGCCACGATTATCACTGGCCGCGCGTGCAGGAGGCCGACGCCTGTTTCAATACCAGCCACGCCGTCGTCGGCAACATGGTCGCCCGGCACTGGAAGCTGCCCGACTACGTCTGCGAGGCCGTGCGATTGCACCACGACAACGACATCGCCGACCGCCGCGTGGCCGGGCTGGTGGCTACGCTGCAACTCGCGGGCCACTTGCAGAGGCTGCGCGCCATGAAGAGCAGCGAAGCCTGGGAGGAGAACAAGGCCTCGGCCCTGGCCTCCCTGGAAATGGGCGAAGCGGATTTGCAGGATATGGTGGAGCAACTCAGCTGAAATGAAACAGCCCCCTGACTCGCTGCGCTCGTTTTCCCTCGAGGGGGAGGTCAGTTCCTTCGGAACGGCCGTGCGGAACTGACATGGCTTACTCTGCCCTGAAGTATCTGCACATGCTCACGGTGACCGTCACCCTGGCGCTGTTTCTGCTGCGCAGTTTCTGGATGCTGGGCGACTCGCCTCGACTCCGCGCGCGCTGGGTCCGCATCCTGCCGCACGCTAACGACACCTTGCTGCTGCTCGCCGCCATCGGCATGCTGGTCGCGGGTCGGCTCGACCCGCTGCAACAGCCCTGGATACTGGCCAAGCTACTCGGTCTCCTGGCCTACATCGGACTGGGCACGCTGGCGCTGAAACACCGCGACAAGCGCGTGCGCGTGACCGCCCTGATAGCCGCGCTGGCGGTATTCGCCTGGATTGCCTCTGTGGCGGTAACGAAACAGGTCATGCCCGGTTTTGATGGATAACCTCGTCGCCCTGCGCCAAGACCTGCACGCGCACCCGGAACTGGCCTTCGCGGAGCATCGCAGCGGCGATGTGGTGGCGGGCTTCCTGCAAGCCCTGGGTCTGGAAGTGCATCGTGGCCTGGCGGGCACGGGCGTGGTAGGCGTGCTGCGCAATGGCGACAACGACGGCCGCGCCTCGCGCAGCATCGGCCTGCGCGCCGATCTGGACGCCTTGCCCATCGTCGAGCAGAACCGGTTCGCACACCGCTCGCAGCACGAAGGCCGCATGCACGCCTGCGGCCATGACGGCCACACCGCCATGTTATTGGGCGCGGCGGAAGTACTCGCGCGTAGCCGCGACTTCGTCGGTACGGTGGTCTTCATCTTTCAGCCTGCGGAGGAAACCGACGGCGGCGCGCGGGTGATGATCGAGCAGGGTCTGTTCCAGCGATTTCCCGTGGAGGCGGTGTTCGGCATGCACAACTGGCCGGGCCTGGCCGCTGGCCAGTTCGCCGTGCACAACGGCCCGGTGATGGCCTGCGCCGATCAATTCGACATCGTCCTCGCGGGCCAGGGCGGCCATGCCGCCATGCCGCAGCAGGCGCGCGATCCGCTGATCGCGGGCACGGCACTGGTGCAGGCCTTGCAGACCGTGGTCAGCCGCACGCTCGACCCGCTCGACCCCGCAGTCGTCTCCGTCACCCGGTTTTTCGCGGGTGGCGAGGCCTACAACGTGATTCCTACCGAGGCGCATATCGGCGGCACCGTGCGCGCCTTCCGCGCGGAAGTGCGGGACCAGATCGAGGCCGCGATGGCGCGACTGACCGCCGGCATCGCCACCGCCCACGGCGTGCAGGCGCATCTGGATTATCGCCGCGGCTATCCTCCGACCGTCAACGCCACGCGTGAGGCCGCGCTGTGCGCCGAAGTCGCGCGCCACGTCGCGGGAGAGGCCAACGTGCGTACCGACCTGCCGGCCTCCATGGGCGCGGAGGACTTCGCCTACATGCTGCATGAAAAACCCGGCTGCTATGTCTGGATCGGCAACGGCCTGGGCGCGGGCGGCTGCATGCTGCACAACCCTCATTACGACTTCAACGACACCATCCTGCCTCTGGGCGTGGCGTACTGGGTCGAACTGGTCAAACGGATGCTGGGGTAACGGGCATGGCGAGCAAGCCGCCCGCGTATCACGAACGTGCTAACCATGCCCGTTTCCCTCACCCCCAACTCCTCTCCCTAGAGGAGATGGGAGCTTCGTGCGTCGCTGCGCGGCGTTCACGTTAATGCCCGGCCCAACCGCTCGCTCCATGCCCGACTTCGACCGCGTCCATCCCTTCCTGTTCGAACACCTGGACATCCGTGGCGCCATCGTCTGCCTCGAAGATGCCTGGCAATCCCTGCGATCGGGGCGCGACTACCCCTTGCCGGTGGCGAATCTGCTGGGCGAAATGAGCGCGGTGACCACCCTGATCGCCGCCAATCTAAAACAAGCCGGGCGCATGACCTTTCAGCTGCGCGGCGCGGGCCCGGTGAACCGGCTGGTACTGGATTGCGACGAACGGCTCCGGCTGCGTGGCATGGCGCACTGGCAGGCGGATTCGATCCAGGGGCAACGCTGTGTGCCGGAATTGCTGGGCCATGGCCAATTGGCGCTGACCCTGGATACCGCGGACATGCGCGTCCCCTACCAGAGCCTGGTGCCACTGACCGGCGACAGCGTCGCCGACATCTTCGAACACTACCTGGCGCAATCCGAACAGTTGCCCACGCGCCTCCTCCTGGCCGCCGATGCGCAGCGGGCTGCCGGCCTGTTCCTGCAGAAACTCCCGAACGCCGACGCCCGCGACCCGGACGGCTGGAACCGCGTCGAACACCTGCTCGCCACCTGGCGCCCGGAGGAGATGCTGGCGCTCGAACCACTGCAACTGCTGCGACGCCTCTTCCTGGAAGAAGACATCCGCGTCTTCGCCGCCCGCCCCGTCAGCCACCACTGCCCGGAAGACCGGGAAAAAGTGCGCGACCTGCTGCACGGACTGGGTCGCGCCGAATGCGACGCCCTCCTGCACGAGAAGGGGGAAATCCTGATTCGCGACGATTTATGCAACCGCGATTACCGCTTCACTCCCGACGAAGTGGCCGCGCTATTCGCTTCGACCACACTGCATTGAACCTTGATTCCTCAGTTGACCGCTCATATTCCCTCGTGAGGTCCCATGAATATTGAGGTTTGTGCCTTCGATCGCGCTCAACCTCTGGGTGAGCCCGCTACACGCCCGCTACACGCCCGATTGCACGCCTGGCGAGCCGCCTGGCTGCGTTGTACCCGCGCGGGGTACGCCGGATTCGTAAGGTGGTCTAGCCGCCAACGACTCCGCTGCTCCTCCTTGCAGGGGGCGACCATGCGCGTCGTCGCGCCTTGCCAGACAACTCGCCAGACGCACACTCGGGCGTGTTCAACTGGGGATTCAAGGTTTTGAACCGTCTCTCCCCCGCCAGCCTCGCCACGACTGGCGATGGCACCCCGTTCAGTGCAGCCTATGGCGACGTCTACCACTCCGCGGACGGGGGGCCAGGCCAGGCACGACATGTATTCCTGCAAGGCAACGATCTGCCAGGGCGCTGGCAGGACCGGGAACGCTTCGTCATCCTGGAAACCGGCTTCGGCACCGGCCTCAACTTCCTCGCCACCTGGGCCGCCTGGAACGCCGATCCGCGGCACTGTGGCCGCCTGCACTATCTGGCGCTGGAAAAACATCCTTTCTCCGCCGCCGACCTGGACATCCTGCATGCACGTTGGCCAGAGTTCGAAATACTGAGCCGGGAACTGTGCGCGGCCTGGCCCCTGCCCATGCCTGGCTTGCATCGCCTGGAATTCGCCGGCGGCTGTGTCGTGCTCACCTTGGGGCTGGGCGAGGCAGAAACCCTGTTGCGCCGCTGCGAGGCACATGTCGATGCCTACTATCTCGACGGTTTCGATCCGAAGAAAAACCCGGCTATGTGGTCGCCCGAACTGTTTCGCGGTTTGGCCAGACTCGCCATGCCGGACGCCACACTGGCAACCTGGTGCGTCGCTGGCACTGTGCGCGATGGCCTGAGGGAAGCCGGCTTCGCGCTGGAAAAGCGGCCTGGCTACGGCCGCAAACGCCAGATGCTGACGGGCCGGCTCGCGCCCATGCGCAGACCCGTGACCGCCGCGGCCGGCACGGGCGATCGCCACGCCGTTGTGCTGGGTGCGGGCCTGGCCGGTTGTGCGCTCAGTGAACGCCTGGCCGCGCGTGGCTGGTCGGTCATCCTGGTGGATCGCCACGCCCATCCCGCTGCTGAAGCGTCCGGCAACCTGGCCGGGATCGTGCGCCCACAGTTGGCGCGTGACGAAAGTCTCGCCGCCCGTCTCAGTCGCGCCGCCTTCCTCCACGCCCGGCGGGCCTGGGATGTCTTGGAGCGTGCCGGCTATCCGGTACGACGCCGGCTGGACGGCGTACTCCAGATCGCCCAGGAGGCAGCCCAGGAACAGTCTATGCGAGCGCAGGCCTCGGCTTACCCCGAAGATTACGTGCGCTTCCTCGATCAGGCCGAGGCCAGCCGCGCCCTGGGCAGCCCCAGCGCGCTCGGCGCCTGGTTGTTTCCCGCAGGCGGCTGGGCCAGTCCGGAGAGCCTGTGCCGTGCCTGGCGGGCTTCGGCTGGCGAGCGCATCGAGTGGCGTGGAGGCCAAGAGGTGGCCGGCATGGAGCGTGACGCCGCGGGCAACTGGCGGCTGCTGGATCGCGACGGGGGCTGTATCGCCAGCGCCCCGGTGCTCATCCTGGCCGCGGGGGCCAGCCTGGGTGGGCTGGCGGGCGCGCTGCCCCTCTCCACGGCGCGCGGCCAGGTCAGCCATATCCCGCAAGGCGCGCTGCCGGAGTTGCGCCTACCCGCCTGCCGTGAAGGCTATCTCAGCCCCGCCGTGGACGGACAACACTGCCTGGGCGCCACGTATGCCTATGACGACGAGGGCGGGGAACTGCGCGTGGCGGACCATGCCGGCAATCTGGAACGCCTGGGGCGCATCCTGCCGGACGTAAGGGTGAACCTCGACCCGGCGAAGCTGGACGGGCGCGTCGGCTTTCGCGCCACCACCCCGGATCGACTCCCCCTGATCGGCGCCCTGATGAACACGGAAGCCCCCTTGCCCCACGATCTGCGGCTCAAACACATGCCGCGCAGAGCAGGACTCTACGGTCTCCTGGGCCTGGGTTCGCGCGGCCTGGTCTGGGCCGCGCTCGCTGCGGAAATCCTGGCCAGCCGGCTCGAAGGCGACCCGGCTCCCGTGGAAACCGACCTGCTCGACGCCATCGACCCGGCACGCTTCCTATTACGGCTGGGGCGGAGACCGCGATCCGCCCCATGAATCTACGGAACCGCTACGCGTTCAGCCCTACGGCGCGCCGCCGGCCACTTCGGTCAAGGTGTCGCGGATCACGCCGGGCGCCTCGACGATGCGCATGAACGCACCCATGCCGACATTCGGCCAACCCAAAGCGATGCGAAAGCGCGCGAAGAGATGGCTGGCCTTGTTGTTCACCACATAGATTTCATACGGCAGGGCGGCGATGTTGTCGCTGCCCGCGGATTTCACCCACCAGCCTTCGCCCTCCTTGGGATCGTTCAGCGCCACCCCGAACACCGCCATCTTCTTGTCCGGCATGATGATCTCGTAAACCTTGGTGGTCTTGCCCAGGCCACGCGCCAGGTTGTCCTGGATGGTCTTCACTTCGTCCTCGAAACTCAAGGCCTCCATGATCACATTTTTGTCGGAGTCGAACCCCTCCATGCCGAACATGTACTGGTAACCGGCCAGATCTTCCTTGTCGACACTGCCGCCGAAGGGCTTGCCTGCGCCCAGCGCACGGGTCAGTCTGACCTGTGCCGCCTTCACCGCTTTTTCCGCCTGGTGGTATTGCTTGCGGAAGTAGGCTCGCTCCCAGTACTCCAGATTCATGTAGGAGACCGTGCCGTCACTCTTCACTCCCACGCGGATGGGAGCACCGACGATGTCGGCCCCGCCTAGCTTGTGCACCGCAGCCAGCAGGCCGGGATCGGTGACCACCACCACGCCATAATCGGGCAGGCCCGGCGGGACATGTTTGCCCACCGCCTTGAAACCGGCGTGGACCAGCTTGGCCTCGACCTGGGAAAGGACGGCCGGCACTTCACCGGCACTCACCTTTTCGCCGTAGAAATAGGGGCTGAGCGCCAGCGCCAGGGGCGCCCAGAACAAGAGAGCCGAGACTGCAAGAAGTCGTTTCATCATGCCTATCCGATCGTGATTGAATGTTGCGGATTTTAAACAAAAAAACCGGGGAAACCCATCATCCGTCATAAAAGGCCCCACTTGTCCTCTTTTTGCAGGGCGCCCGCCGTGAAATTATTGACATATTCCCTTGCGAGCTTGACAAATCTGGTAGTAAATTCCACCGCCCTCGTCGTGAACGGGGCTGACCCGCCCGCACACCACTCATCGGAGACTACATGAAAATCAACAAACTACTCATCGCCCTGGCCGCTACCGGCTTCGTCAGCAGCGCGTTCGCGACCAACGGCGACGTCCTGATCGGTCTGGGACCGCAATCTCGCGCGATGGGGGGCACGGGGACGGCAGCCTTCTTCGGCTCGGAAAACGCATTGACCAACCCGGCACTACTCGGAAAATCCAAGGGCACCGAATTCTCCATCGGCGGCACCTTCTTCATGCCGGATGTCACGGCCACTTCCAACGTCGCCAACCCTGCTGCAACTGCCAGCAAGAAGAGCGACGCCAGCCTGAGCATGATCCCGGAAGTTTCCCTGTCCACCCGCATCAACGATAACCTGACCTTCGGTCTGGGTATGTTCGGCAGCGCCGGCATGGGCGTCGACTACCGCGGCACTGCCGGACTGTTTGACGGCTACACCAATCTGCAATTGATGAAATTCGCCCCCACGCTGGCCTACAACAGGGACAATTACGGCATCGGCTTCGCTCCGGTGCTGCAATACGGCTCTCTGGACATCAACTACAACACTGGAACTAACTACGGCAGCGGCGCTTCTTCCGATCTGAACTGGGGCTTCAACCTGGGCGGCTACTATGATGTGGCCCCCAACCTGACTCTGGGTCTGGCCTATCAGTCCGCCATCAACATGAGCTACAAGGATCAAATCACCACGGCCACCGGCGGATTCGGTCTCACGGGCTTTAAAAACGATCTCGAACAGCCTGCCGAAATCAAACTCGGCGCCGCCTACACGACAGGCCCCTGGATGGTTACCGGCGACTACAAACGTATCCAGTGGAGTTCGGCCAATGGCTACAAGGACTTCAACTGGAAGAACCAGGATGTCTTCGCCTTGGGCATGAAATACGCTAACAAGGGCTACTGGGTCGGTGCCGGCTACAACCACGGCAAGGATCCCATCGATGTGTTGCCGAGTTCGCAAGATGCGGCAGGTTACCGGAATCAGGCCGTCAACATGTTCAACAACCTGATGTTCCCGGGTATCGTCGAAGACCACTACAGCCTGGGCGGCGGCATTGCCCTGGGAACGAACACCAGCCTGGATATGGCTTTCGTTTATGCCAGCAAGGTAAACAAAACCGTGAACACCGGCACGCTTTCCTCAGCAATGGGAGGATTCGGCTACGCAGGGATGCCGGTCAACGGCACCTCACTCACCACCAGCCACTCCCAAACCGGCGCCACCATCGCCATGCGGATGAACTTCTAAGCTACCGCAAGCCGAAAAAGCCGGGCATCGAGCCCGGCTTTTTCATGACTTCGTGAACCCGTCCCCTCATCCCATCAGACCGCTTCCAGCAAGGAAGCTTCCATTTGCACGATCACATCTTCAAACGGCATGAATGCCTGTCCTGAGGCATCCTGTTCTACCAAACCATGTGCCATCAAGCGTCGCATATCGGTGTCCACATTCGTGCGGCTGCGCCCCAAGGCCTGGGCCAGGACTGTTATCGAAACAGCACCAGCAGTAGATCAAGCACTTGCGAAATTTGATCGGCTTGGCATGGAATACGCACCCGGCCCGTTTGCTAATTTTTCCGGGCCGCGTCAGTCCGCGCATCTGAGTTACCACATCAAATCGTCCGGGATCTGGAAGGCGGCATACGGATCGTCGGCGTCGATCTCGGCGTTGGTCTTGTTCACCCGAACGACAAGCGAGGCGTCGCGCTCGGCGATTTTGTCGGCGATGATCTTGGGGACCAATTCGGTGGTGCCGCCCTGGCAGACGATCACCAGATGCCCCGCCGTCAGATGCGCCTGGACTGCCCTCGATACATACAGCCGTTCGATCTTGTTGCCGCGGGTGAAATTGTAGGCGATGTCGCCAGCGCCCTTGCTCTGGCGATTCTTTTGCACCATCTGGGCAATTTGCGCTTCGATCGCCTTTTGGGTGGCGCCCGCATCACGCTGGGCATTGAGTTCCCTGGCCCGATCGGCATTCCTGCGTTGTGTTTCGAGCGCGGCCAGACGTGCTTCATCGACACTCTGTGTGCCGGTCCGGCGCTCAATCTTCTTCTGGTTGCTCTTGTCGTGGTTGGCCTGTTTGGCTTTGTTCTTGCCCACCAGGCCGGTTTTCAAGAACTGTTCTTGCAAAGACGCCATCTGTGCTGCTCCGTAAATAGGGGCCGCCCGCCCTGGCAGCGGCGCCGTCCAATGGAAAGGTGTCTACGTTGTCTTGAACGAACGATTTCATCAGGCCCGATCACATGCTTTCCCGGAAAAGTTTAAGCAGGCCATGGCACCCCGTCTGGTCGTCTCCGAACTCCTCCAAGGTGAGGGGTTTGTTCATGAACTGACTGAATCCAGGAAGCGATTTCACCGCGTCGTCATCGAGATTGCGGAACCCCATAGACCAATCTTCGAACTGACGCCGCTTGAGGTTGCCTTTATCAATGATGTTTAGGCCGTGATGACGGGGATCTCGGGCGATGGTTTCATATAACTTCATTACTTCTGATTCCTCCCATTCCAGTACCTGCAGGAAATTACCTTCCTTGAATAACAACATGCCGGTTATACCGAGGTGGGTATTGTTTTCGCGGGATTTATTCAAGACATAGATGAGCTCTTGTTCGCCGAACGATTTGACCGCCGAACTGATGTAGATTAGGTAGATAATTTTGGGCCATCAATAAATAATGATTGAGTGGTTGATGATTACACCATATGTCTGACTGGGCAATGTTCGTTATCCCTGAATGTTGACGCTGGTGACCACGCTATTTCCATTTCCCTGATATTCAAGATTGTCGAAGCTCATGATCTTTGACATGGCGATTCCCCGGCCATGCAGGTCGAAAGCACGATCCGGATCGAAGCCGATATATTTCCGCCAGTCAAAGCCATGACCTTGATCCGTGATCGTTACCACACAGGCGGAAGGGGTCTTGTCCATGAGCACGGTGACCGCAATCCACCCAACTTAGCGATTCGATCACACGAACCAACCAAGTCCAGTGGTAAAATGGCATCCGTAATCAATTGATATTAAAGGTTATTTATCATGTCGACCGCATAGTATTCTTGTCGACTTTATCGACTACCTCCATTCTGACGAACTGCTCAACCAGTCTCGACTGGAATCCAATGCCTTCCTCCGTCAACGGGTACTGACTTTCCCCGTTCTCGTTGTGGCCATGCTCTCCGGCTTCAAGGCCAGCGTTCAGAACGAGCTGAATACTTTTTTCGCCCATCTGATTGACCAGGCTGGGCCTATTCGTCGAGCCAGCGCTCAGGCTTTTTCCAAAGCCCGCAAGAATCTCGCCCATCATGTCTTCGGCACTCTCAATGTCCGCTTGCTGGATCTCGTTGAGGCCCGATTGCCGGTCCCACGCTGGCATGGCTTGCGGGTGGTCGCCGCCGATGCCTCCCAAATGCAGCTGTCCCTTCAGGACGCCACGGGTCGAATGGTGCGCGAGGCCA
>CAILNT010000034.1 GCA_903835655.1 uncultured Pseudomonadota bacterium
AAAATTTGCTCCCACAGCCTCAGGCGCAATCCAGAAAACTCCGGCATGGGGTTTTCAGAGCCCCAACCTTCCTTTCCGTGATTGACCACGGCTCGGTGGCCGAGGATACTGGGCATAACGGGCGTTGGATTTCCTAGCCTTCCTTCCGTCCACAACCACACCCGCAGCGACGGCATCTACGAGTTCGATGCCCGTGGCATCGCCAAACGGTTCCGTCATGCCGCGATCTTCGGTGCGCTCGATGTACTGCATCCCGGCGAGCGCATGCGCTTCACCAACGACCACAACCCGATCCCGCTGTTGCAGCAGATGCAGGCACGCTACGGCGAGCGGGTCACGATCAATTATCTGCACCAGGGGCCTGAGAAGGTGACCATCGACTTCGTGGTGATGGAGTAAGCTTCACACCTGTGGGTCGCCCTTCAGGGCGACTTGTCAGCCTGAAGGCTGACCTACCTTGCCTCTGTAAATGCACCCAATTCATACCTTCGCAATCGACCGCCACCCGTATTGAGCATGTTGTCCGAGCGCGTGCATACCTTCGGCCAGTTCCTGCTCCACAGGCACGGCGAACGCGTGCACAAGATCGCGCTCGACGCCGGCTTCACCTGCCCCAATCGCGACGGTAGCAAGGGCATCGGTGGCTGCACCTTCTGCAACAACGCCTCCTTCAGTCCCAACGACAGCACCGCCGCGGCCCTCGATGCGCAGCTCGAATCCGGCCGCCAGGGCATCGCCCGGCGCACGCGGGCACGCAAGTACCTGGCCTATTTCCAGGCCTACACCAACACCTATGCCGACGTCGAACGGCTGCGTGCACTGTACGACCAGGCCCTGGCCATGGACGGCATGGTCGGCCTGTCGGTGGGTACCCGCCCGGACTGCGTTCCCGAGGCGGTCCTCGACCTGCTTGCCGAATACCGGCAGCGCGGCCTGGAAGTGATCCTGGAACTGGGCCTGCAATCCGCCTTCGACGCTACCCTGGAACGGGTCAACCGGGGGCACGGCCTGAGCGAATACATCGACACCTGCCGCGCGGCGCGGCGGCGCGGGATTCCGGTCTGCACCCATCTCATCCTCGGCCTGCCGGGCGAGGACGCCTGGCACAACCGGGAGAGCCTCGACATCGTCCTCGACATCGGCACAGACGGCCTGAAGCTGCATCCGCTGCATGTGGTGCAGCACACCCTGCTCGCCAAGCAGTGGCGGCTGGGCGAATACCGGCCGCTGGCGCAGGAGGAGTACGTGAACATCACCGCCGATCTGATCGAGCGCACGCCCTGGGAGGTGGTCTATCACCGCGTCACCGGCACCGCCCCCGCCGAACTGTTGCTGACGCCCAAGTGGTGCAGCAGCAAGTGGCCGGTGGTGAATGCCATCGTCGCCGAACTCAAGCGTCGCGGCAGCCGCCAGGGCAGCCTTCTCGTTCCCGCACAGACGTTTACCCCACCCATTGCCGAGCCCCTCCATGCTTGACCTGATTTGTCCCGCCGGCGGCCTGCCGGCACTGAAGGCCGCCGTCGACAACGGCGCCGACGGGGTCTACCTGGGCCTCCGGGACAATACCAACGCGCGCAACTTCGCCAGCCTCAACTTCGACGTCAAGACCCTGGCCGAAGGCATCCGATACGCGCACGCCAAGGGAGCGAAGGTGCTGATGGCGCTCAACACCTATCCGCAGCCCGCGACCCTGGCGCGCTGGCATGCGGCCGTGGACACCGCGGCAAGCTCCGGCGTGGATGCCATCATCCTCGCCGACCCGGGTCTCATGGCCTATGCTCGCAAGACCCATCCGCAACTACGTCTGCACCTCTCCGTGCAGGGGTCCGCCACCAGCTACGAGGCGATCAATTTCTACCGCGACCGCTTCGGCATCCAGCGCGCCGTGCTGCCGCGCGTACTGTCCCTGGCCCAGGTCGAGAACGTGGTCAACAACACCGATGTCGAGATCGAGTTGTTCGGCTTCGGCGGCCTGTGCGTGATGGTGGAAGGGCGCTGCCTGCTGTCGTCCTATGCCTGCGGCGATTCGCCCAACACCTTCGGCGCCTGCTCGCCCGGCCACGCGGTGCGCTGGCAGCAGACGCCCAAGGGCATGGAGACGCGCCTCAACGGCGTGCCATCGCCGGGGACTGCTGAGCGAGGACGATGTCCAGGCCATGGCCGAGTGGGCACATGACGCAGGTTTCTCGGTCGACGCCCAGGTGCGCATCGAGGCCCATGACCGCGCCGGCCTGGAACGTCTGCTGCGCTACTGCGCC
>CAILNT010000035.1 GCA_903835655.1 uncultured Pseudomonadota bacterium
CACAGGTTATGCACAAGGGTAAGGCGCAAAGAAAAGGCCCGGAAATTGCCGGGCCTATTGCTCAACAGATGTGAATTAAGCGCTATGCCCCGTGGGCAATTCCATGCGCCACCCTGGCACCCTCTGGCGTAGCAGCGTAGGCCCTGGCCGCAGCCACGCCCCAGCCCTCAGACCTCAACGCCGCTTCGCCGTCGGTCAGGGCCAGGGGGTTAGAGGCTGCCTCCTCCCTGACTGCGCTCAGGGGGTCAGGTGCCCGCATGGCGCGGCGCGCAACCTTTGCCGCCTCCCTCCCCATCAAGGCGGGTTCATAGCCCAGGGGTTTCAGACAGCCCATGAGCAAGGCGCGTGCACCCTGCGCCTGACCCCGGTTCAAGAGGTCGGGCATCAACGTCCGTAAGTCGGGGTGTTGAGGCATGGCATCGGCGACAAGCTCAAGAAGGTAGGCGTTGGCGATTTGTGATGCTTTCATGTTGTGTTCTCCTGTTACGCGGCCAGCTTGGCCGCGAGGTATTCGGGGGAGGTGTGGTAGTAGCGTTTCAGCATGGCAAGGTCACGGTGCCCGCTGACCGCTGAAAGTTCGATCAAATTTGGCAGTTTCTTCGCCAGGTTGGTCACCGCGCAGTGCCTGCAGTCGTGAAAGTGGAAATCTTCGATGCCTGCCACCTCTCGCGCCCTGGCAAAGGCTTTTTGAAGCGCCCCGCCAGCGACTGGGAACACGCGCCCATCCTCGCTATGTGGCAGGGCGGCGAGCACTTCCAGGGCTTTGGGTGAGAGAGGAACTGTGCGGCTGTCCCCGTTCTTCGTGAACGGCAAGAATGCGGTTCTCTTCTCAAGGTTGACGTTCTCCCAACGAAGCGCCAGCAACTCGCCCCTGCGCATGGCCGTGGACAAGGCCAGGGCCACGGCCGGCGCGATCCACGGGTTGCGGGTTCCAGGGACGAAGCGGCCGGCGCCATCACGCCCCCCACTGGTCAGGGCGTGCATCAATCTGGCCTCTTCCTCAGGCGTCAAGATGCGATCCCGCGCTTTGTTCGGCGAGGGCTTGCGCACATCTGAGACCACGTTGACCACGGGAAGCGCCCACTCCCTGCGCGCATGGTTGAGGATCGCTGACAGCACTTGCAAAGTTCTAAGCAAGGTGGAAGCCGTGACTTCCTTCAATCGCCTGTCCCTGTAATCGCCTACGGCCTTGGCCGTGAGCGCGGCCAGTGGCACGGCGGCGAGTGCATCCCGCTCAAGATGCGTGAGCCACTGCGTTTCGTGCCGGGCGCTTCGCTTGGTCGGGGTGACTTCCTCCCGGTAGCGTCGGAGAAGGTCGCCAAGGGTGCCAAGGTCGGGTTTGGCCTCTTCCACGGCCGCGGCCTTGGGCGGGGCATAAACGCCTAGGTCAAGGTCACGCTCAACACCCCTTGACCAGGTGAGGGCATCTTGTTTCGTCAGGAAGGATTTTGATATGTCGGGCTGGCCGCGTCGTTGAATGCGTGCCTGCCACTTGTCGCCGCGCTTACGGAAGGTTGCCATCTAATCGCCTCACAAGCCCGAAGGCCAAGGGAAGGCCAGCGGTGAGGCTCTTGGGGAGTGAATCCCTAGATCGTGCTGTAAGTGCTTGAATTAGATGGTCGGGGTGAGAGGATTCGAACCTCCGGCCTCCACGTCCCGAACGTGGCGCTCTACCAGGCTAAGCTACACCCCGAATTGGTCTGATCCCGGAGCCGGGAGCAGAAAAACTGTGCTGGTACCAGGACGCTACCAGGAAACGACTGGGACTACTGAACGAATCAGCCAGTCGGTGACGACCAGGCAGAAACGATCAAAATTCGCGGCTGACTGCGAAGGCCGACAATTCTAGCAAAGCAGTCTTGTATTGGCTATCCGGAATTGCCACCAACGCGTTTTTTGCCAGGGTGGCCTCGGCCTCCGCCTGTTGCCGGGCGTGATCTAGCGCGCCCGTGCTCTGCACGATGGCGAGAATTTCGTTAAATTGAGTGGCGTCACCCTGCATGATGGCGTTGCGGATGACCTCGGCCTGCTCACGCGTGCCATGCTTCATGGCGAACAGCAGGGGCAGGGTGGGTTTGCCTTCGGCCAGATCGTCCCCGACATTCTTGCCGATCACCTCGCTGGTGCCGGAGTAATCCAGGACATCGTCGATGATCTGGAAGGCGGTTCCCAGGTGCATGCCGTAGTTCCCCAAGGCGTCTTCCTGCTCGCGTGGTGCATCCTGGACGATGGCCCCCAGGCGTCCGGCGGCCTCGAACAGTTTCGCGGTCTTGTAACGGATGACGCGCAGATAGGCGGCTTCATCGATGTCCGGATCGTTGCAGTTCATGAGTTGCAGCACCTCGCCCTCGGCAATGACGTTGGTGGCGTCCGAGAGCACTTCCATGATGCGCATGCTGTGCAGTGCAACCATCATCTGGAAGGCGCGCGAGTAGAGAAAATCGCCCACAAGCACGCTGGCGGCGTTGCCGAACAGGGCGTTGGCCGTATCCCGGCCGCGTCGCAGGCTGGAGGCGTCCACTACATCATCGTGCAGCAAGGTGGCGGTATGGATGAACTCCACCACGGCGGCGAGTTCATGATGCTGGACCCCGGAATGTCCCATGGCGCGGGCGGAAAGCACCACCAGAGCGGGGCGCAGCCTCTTGCCGCCGCTGTGGATGATGTATTCGGAGACCTGCCGCACCAACGCCACTTCGGAATGCAAGCGCGTCCGGATGACCTGATCGACCTGCGCCATGTCGGCGGTCAGCAGCGTTTGCAACAGGGGGAAGGGCACGGTGTGGGCGAAGGGCGGGAAGGTGGATGACAGTGCGTGTTTGGTGCTGCAGAGAGGAGTCGAACCCCCGACCTACTGATTACGAATCAGTTGCTCTACCAACTGAGCTACTGCAGCGCTGTGAGCCGGGGATTATACATTTTTGCTGGCGATGCCCAAATCCCAAGCGGATTTATTCACTCGAACAGGTAAGCCATGCGCAAGCCACCCCAGTGGCGGCCTTTCACGAAGATCGGCGCGGAGAGATCCTTCATTAGGACATGCTTGCCGCCGCCCATGTCGCGGCGATAGGTTTGCAGCAGAAAGGGCTTCTCGTTGCGCCCGGCGGCCAGGCCGGTGCGGTCATCGAAGATGCGCCGGTTGCGGCAGTTGGCGGCATTCCATTCCGGGTTGCGCCCTTGCGGTTTGGAGAACTTCAGGTTGTGGGTGGGCAGGTAGCCATTGCGGTCCACCGCGGCACAGAAGACCACGCTCGGGGAAAACTGGAGCATGGCTTCCTGGGTCGGCGGCAGTACCTGGTCGACGAAGCGCAGATAGCGCGTGCTGTGCTGCTGGGGGTTGCTGCCGGCGATCGGCTCGTAGCGTTCGTCGAAGAGATCGGTCAGGCTGATCTGGCCCCCGTCCACTGCGTCCTCGAATAGTTGGCCGATCTCTTCGGCGGCTTGCACCACCGCGTCGATATAGGGCGAGTCCTCGGTTTCCACGCCGCACCGCGTGGTGATCTCGATCAGGTTCTCGGAGAGGCCGAGCAGAGCATGTGCGCGACTGCGCGACGATTCCAGGGTATCCGAGGCGGTTTCCACGTCCTTGTCCAGAATTTTGACGGCATTGAGTACGTTGCCGCAGGTGGCGAGATTGCTGTCGGCCTGGCTGGAAATGTGGTGGATCTTGTCCGCGACCGCGCCAAAGGCACTGCGGAAGGCGGTGATCGCTGCATCCACGGCGGCTTCGGCCCCGCCTTGTCGGCCGCCATGTTCGGCTTCGACCTCCTTGGCCAGCGCTTCCACGCGCTGGTCCAGTTGCGCCACCGTGGTGGTAATCAGTTGGCTGGAAGATTGCACGCGCTGCGCCAGGTCTTTCACCGCCTCGGCGACGACGCCGAAACCTTTGCCGGCGTCGCCGGCGCGGATGGCTTCGACCGAGGCATTGAAGGCGACGATGCGGGTCTGGAAGGCGATCTGGCCGATGTCCTCCGCGGCGCGGGCCACCTGCTTCAGAGCGCCGCCCACGCTGGCGATGCCCTGCTCCACACGCGCGACCGCGCTGGCCAGCATGCGCGTGTCCGAGAGCGCCGATTCGACGCTGTTGCGGGTCTCTACGGCCAGCTTTTCGGCTTCCCGCGATTCGTGGTGTATGGATTGGTTGGAGGAAACCATGCCACGCAAATCCTCGAACAAGCTGTTGAAGGCGGCTCCCTGACGGCGGTTCACCGCCCCCAGATCATCCAGGGCGCCGGCGATATCGGCGGCTTCGCGCCCCAGGCCTCCCGCCTGGTGGGCAAATTCGGCTAGCGTGGCGTCGGCGTCGTTCATGGGTGTGGGGCACAGGAGGGGGAAGGCTTATATCGGCGCGGCGCATTACAACTTGAGTGAAAAGCGGCGAGCAAGGCACCCGTGCGCGGAGGCGGGCGCGGAAAACGTAGCGACTTGGCCGCCAGTCCGGCCATGCTGGTGGCGATTGAAACCTGCGGGGGAAAAGGTTAAATTAGCATGCTCTGATATGGATCGGTGAGAGGGGTGAGCATGTTCGGCATGTACAACATCAAGGAGTTCGACGTCGAGGCACTGGAATCCGGCCGGGAACAGATTCTTCTGATCGATGTGCGCACGGAAGGCGAAGTCGCGCGCGGCATCATCGCCGGGGCCATCCACATCCCCTTGCACCTCGTGCCGCTGCGCGTGCCGGAAATTCCACAGGACCGGCCCGTGGTGATCTATTGCAATTCTGGCGCCCGTTCCGCCCAGGCCTGCGCTTTCATGGCGGCCAAGGGCTTCGAAAACATGCATAACCTGTCCGGTGGCATCATGGCCTGGGTGCGTTCCGGTAAGCCGCTGGTGGCTGCGTGACGGTGTCCGCGGCAGGTTTGTGGATACCTTGTCACCGCGTTGCAATCTTCCCCCAAGCGGCGTAAATTACGTCAGCTTTTTTTAGCATCTGCCACTTTCTGAAGGAAAAACCATGAATTTCGACAAAGAACTCGACGCACGCGGCCTCAACTGCCCCCTGCCCATCCTGCGCTGCAAGAAATCCCTGAATGAAATGACTTCCGGTCAAGTCCTGAAAGTGGCCTCCACCGACCCGGGTTCCGTCAAGGACTTTGCCGCTTTCGCCAAGCAAACCGGCAACGAACTGCTCACCTCCACCGAGGCCGGTGGCGAGTACACCTTCTTCTTGAAGAAGAAGTGAGTACTGCTTTTCAACCGATTTGCGAGGTGCTGTGATGGACGATACAAAGAAGCTGGCGATCATCGCGACCAAGGGCACGCTGGACTGGGCCTATCCCCCGTTCATCCTGGCGTCCACGGCCGCGGCCCTGGGGTACGAAACCCAGATTTTCTTTACCTTCTATGGTTTGCAGATGCTGCGCAAGGATCTGAGCTGTCTGAAGGTCAGCCCCCTGGGCAACCCGGGTATGCCCATGAAGATGCCGTTCGGACCCAAGTGGTTCAAGGACATCAACTGGAACATGCCCAACGCGATCCAGGCGTTGGTGCCGGGCTATGAGTCCGTCGCTACTGCTCTGATGAAGCAGACTATCAAGAACAACGGTGTGGCTTCGATTCCCGAACTGCGGGAGTTGTGCCAGGAAGCCGAAGTCAAATTCATCGCCTGCCAGATGACGGTCGAGCTGTTCGGTTTCGAACACAGCGACTTCATCGACGGCGTCGAGTTCGGCGGCGCCGCGACCTTCTTCGAGTTCGCGGGCGAGACGGATATCTGTTTGTACATCTGATTTAGCCTTCGCTAAAAAAGCCGCCTCGGGGCAACCCAGGCGGCTTTTTTGTGCCCGCGAGTGACTAAGCCAGATTTGTCCGATGCGGTGCGGTTGCGTAGCATGCGACCGATGAAAGCAGTTCAAATATATCGCCTAAGGAACCACTGATTCATTCAGTTCCGTTCATGGTTCGACAGGCTCACTACGAACGGAATCAACAAGTTGTCGTTGATCATGATCATCTTCGCCAATATCTTGCTCGACACACGCATCATCACGGCAGACGCCTTTACGGCACTGCTGTTGATGGCAGTAGCGAGCACCATGCTTACACAACCGATGGTCGCGCCTTGGCTGGCACTCCAATCCGCCACCAAACCGGAGTAGGGCCGCCAGTAATCTGGAATATAAATCCTAATGAAAAACCTTACAAATTGTCGAAATATTTTGTACCAAGGAACTGCTGACCGGACGGATAGACCACGCGAGACTAGTTAGGTAATCATAGATAAAATCCTTCTACAAGCTCAGTACGAACGGCAACCCTTTGATTCCGTTAATGGTTAGCGTGTCGAGCCATGAACGAAGTCGAATAAATCAGCGGTTCCTTAGGAGTACCATCAACGGCACTGTCATTTGCATTGGAGGCTGTCATGGCACGCGTCATCCTGGTGGAGACGACGGCGGGCGTTTCTGAGTTGAAGAAGAATCCTATGGGTACGCTGGCGGCTAGCGAGGGCTTCCCGATAGCGATCCTCAACCGCAATGAACCGGTGTTCTACTGCGTTCCGGCCAACGCCTGGGATGCCCTGGGCGAATGGCGCAAGCTGCTCGCACCTGGCGCGAGCGGTTCAAGATTGGTTTACCACCGAACTCCCCCACCCTGCCTCTCCCGAAGAGTGAGGGTTCTACGTCCTCCACCACTGGGAGAAGGGCCGGGAATGAGGGCCTGCGCCAGCCGCTTAATGAAGTCAAAATCAGTTGCGCGGCATTGCTTAGGGCAATCCAGGATTTCATCGCTTATCGCGTTACCTGAAATCAGGCATCCCTGTACCCATCCGACATGACATCCCGACTATCGCCCCCTGAGAAAATGATTTCCTCGCGTCTCAACTTGATCCGATACCAGTTGATGGTGGTGGTCATCCTGTTGAGTGCTGGCCTGGCCACTAGCCTGACCTTCACCTTGTACGAACTCAATCTACGCAAGCACGACTACTTGATACTAAACCTGACTGGACAGCTACGCGCGACTACCCGGGTAATGGCAGAGCAGGCAGACCGATACCAGTTGCAAGCACCCGACAGCTACGCCAAATACGATCGTGATCTGAACCTATATTGGCGGGATTTACGCCAACAATCGAACTTGGCCGGGGAAATCGTTACAGCCCTCAAAACCCGTCAGTTGACGCCAAAGCTGACTGGGCGCGACACGGCGATCACCTGCACCTGGGACCAACAATCCAAGCATCAAATGGAACTGACGGCGGAAGATTGGTCCGGTTTCAAGCAAGGCCTGGATCGTGCTCTAGGAGACGACTCCAGCCAGCCACGCCTGACCTGGGCCGCTCAGTACATCGCCAAGCATGGGCCATACATGGCGCGTTCCGCAGATCGACTGGCCCTTGCCTTCCAGAACATGATGGAAGGCAAGTTGGATCAAATCCGACTGTTCCAGACGATAACCGGCGTGTTCACTATCCTGGCTCTGCTAATGGTAGCCATGGCGGCTCATCGCAGGATATTGCGGCCATTGAAGGAAACGGTGTCCGGTTTTGGCCGAGTGGCACAGGGTGATCTGGCCTACAGGGTACCGGTATTGGCCAGCAACGAGATTGGCCAGATGACCTTGGCCTTCAACAGCCTCACGGAACGTATGCAGGCCTTGTTCCACCTGACGGATCGGATCAACCAGGGACGGCGCCTGGACGAGATGTTGGATTTCGTACTGCACGAGTTCCGTGTTTTTCTGCCGGTGGATTGGGTGGGCGTTTTTTTCGCCGAGGCAAGTTCTGGGGGGCAGTGCCTGGAGCGCATGGCCGGTACGGTGACCGACTTGAACGAAGGTGAAATATTCACCACGGCAACGACTGAGAACATGATTGCCCTTCGTTTGGCGGGGGGGGGGCTGGTTTCGTCACTGGCCATCCCTTTGGCGGGAGGCGGTACCATGGTCTTCGCGGCCCAAACCGCGCACGCGTACACGCCACAACACAGGGAATTTCTGGCCAATATTGCCAGCCAGATTGGTCATATCCTGGACAAGACGCTTGCGACTGAAGGTTTGGTAGTCGCGGCAGTCGAGGGGCTAGCAAAATTGGCAGAAAGCCGTGATCCGGAAACGGGGGATCACCTGGTCAGAATGGCGCTTTATTCTGCTATCGTGGCCGAGGAACTGGGGCGCGACGGACCTTACCGGGAGGCCATCAACCCTGCCTACGTGCGCGAGGTGTGGCGCTTCGCGCCCATGCATGATATTGGCAAGGTGGGCATTGCCGACAGCATTCTTCTCAAACCCGGACGCCTGGATACAGAAGAACGTAAGGAAATGGAACGACACCCCGTTATTGGCGGGGAGGTGTTGCGGCGTTGCGAGGCCCAGATGAAAGCCCTGGGACACAGCATTTTCGCTATCGGCATAGAGATCGCCGAGTGCCACCATGAAAAATTTGACGGATCGGGATACCCGGCCGGTCTATCCGGGCAAGCTGTGCCCTTGTCGGCTCGCATCGTGGCGGTAGCCGACGTTTTTGATGCGCTGACATCCAAACGTCCCTACAAAGAGGCCTGGCCGGTGGAAAAAGCGCTGTCGGTATTGGATGAGGAATGCGGCCAGCACTTCGATCCGGAGGTCGTATCTGCCTTCCATCGGGCGCTGCCCCGTGTCTTGGACGTATACGCCCGGACGAAGCATGTTTGATGGTGACAGTTCCTCGATCCCATGACCCAGTTTCGCTATCTGTCCTCCGACACCTTCCAGTTTCGCAAACAGGCGCTGTCTTTTTTGCGCTTCCTGGCCGAACAGGGATGCACCACCATACTGACCTCGGAGATGAATCTGAGTCAGCCCGACGACGATCTGCAATTCATGAGTGATGGCGTGCTCGACATCGAGATGGGGAAGGGCGCATCGGTCAGGTCCATTGCCATTACCAAATTTCGTGGGTCTGATTTTCATGCAGGCACCCATACGCTGAAACTTTGTGCTACGGGTGTGGATGTGTTTCCCAGGTTGCTCCCGATCGAGCAGATAGCCGATTTTGTGTACGAGACCATCAGTTCCGGTATTCCCGACCTCGATGAACTGCTTCAGGGTGGTATCGAGCGGGGCACGGTCACAATCATTACCGGCCCCAGCGGGGTCGGCAAGATGCAATCCTTTCAACTTAGCCACGCGCCATCAAGTTGTTGATTTGTAGGCATGTTTTAGATGGGGTTTCGGATGATCAGGTCTAGGCTTTGTGGCGCCGGGGATGAATCGAATCATGTTCTTGGTCAATTCCGAGAACGCGGCTTGCAGTTGGCCGGTGGATGGCAATTTGATGAGCAACCATCGTGGCAGGCAGCGTTTCAAGTGGGCGAAGGCATCGGTTCGGTTGATCTTGTGGCTTTTCGGAATCTGGCCGAGATCGGTGGCGTCGAGCACCGCCAGGGCATGGAGATTGTCGGCGAGCACCTTGGCTCCGAAGTCCTGTTGTGCGGCCAGCCAGGACAAGCC
>CAILNT010000036.1 GCA_903835655.1 uncultured Pseudomonadota bacterium
ATTCGGGCGGGTTTCCCTCACCCCCAACCCCTCTCCCGCCTGCGGGCGAGGGGAGCTTCATGCATCGCTACGCGATGGTGATCGTGATGGCAACCGCCCCGCCTGTCACGATATACATGCTCACCCCTTCTTGATGGTTGCGATCATGCCCGAGGTGGAATGCCCCGGCACGAAAGTCAGAATTTTCACCTCACCGCCCGCACCCAGCACGCATCCGCCACCGGCGATGTCCTCGGGCCGGTAATCGCCACCCTTGACCAGCACATCCGGGCACACGCGGCAGATCAGGCGCTCTGGCGTATCTTCGGAAAACGGCACCACCCAGTCTACCGCCGCGAGCGCGGCCAGCACGGTCTCGCGGGCGGCGATCGGGTTCACCGGCCGGGTCTCGCCCTTGAGTCTACGCACGGAAGCATCGTCGTTCACCGCCACGATCAATCGGTCGCCCAGCGCACGCGCCTGCTGTAGGTACGTCACATGGCCCGCGTGGAGGATGTCGAAACAACCGTTGGTCATGACGACGCGCTCGCCCGCCTGGCGCGCCCGCGCCACCATGGCCACGAGTTCGTCTTCGGAAACCGCGCCGCGGCGTATGGGCAGATGCTCCTCCATCGCCACAGCCAGTTCCGCCGGAGACACGGTCGCCGTGCCCACCTTGCCCACCACCACGCCGGCGCCGAGGTTGGACAGCACCACCGCATCGATCATCGCCTCGCCCGCCGCCAGCGCCGCCGCCAGCACGGCGACCACGGTGTCGCCCGCACCCGTGACGTCATAGACTTCGCGCGCGCGCGTGGGCAGGTGTACCGGCGCATGGCCCTTCTGTAGCAAACACATGCCTTTTTCGCTGCGCGTCACCAGGAGGGCATCGAGCCCCAGCGCATCGCGCAAGGCGGAGCCCTTGGCCGCGAGATCGGCATCGCCCGTGACAGGGCCGACCACCGCCTCGAACTCGGACTGGTTCGGCGTCAACAGGGTCGCACCACGATACCGCTCGAAATCCGCGCCCTTGGGGTCGATCACCACGGCCAGACCACGCTCGCGCGCCGCACGGATGAAAGGCTGGGGGTCGCGCAACACGCCCTTGGCATAATCGGACAGCACCAAGGCCCTCGCCTGCGGCAAAGCGCTCGAGAAGCGGGCATGGAGGGCATCGCCGTCAAAACCCTGAAAACCATCCTCGAAATCCAGGCGAATGAGTTGCTGGTGCTTGGACAGGATGCGCAGCTTGGTGATGGTGCGGCTGCCCGGTACCGCAACGAAGTCGCTGGCGACACCGTGCTCCGCCAGTCGCGCGGTGAGCAGACCGGCTTCCGCATCCACGCCCACCAGGCCAACCAGCATCACCGTGGCCCCGAGTGCCGCGGCGTTGAGCGCCACGTTGGCAGCACCACCGGGACGCAATTCGTCCTCTTCCACCTTGACCACGGGTACCGGCGCTTCCGGCGAAATGCGCGAAGCCGAGCCCTGCCAGTAACGGTCGAGCATGACGTCCCCCACGACCAACACGGACGCTGCGGAAAAATCGGGCAATTTCAGGTGCATGAGAGTAGCGTGGGTGGTTAAATCGGCGTGTATTCTACTTGGGTCACCACACCATGCCTTTCATTTCAGCGCTCTTCGACGCCCATCTGGATGCCATCCAGGCGCTACGGACCCAGGAAACCCGGATACGGGAACTCGGTGAGGAGTTGATCGCCTGCCTGCGCTACGGCAACCGCATCTTCCTCTGCGGCAACGGCGGCAGCGCCGCGGATGCGCAGCACATCGCCGCCGAACTGGTCTGCCGCTTCGAGACCAAGCGCCGCGCCCTACCTGCAATCGCGCTGACCACCGACACCTCCGCGCTCACCGCCATCGGCAACGACTTCGGTTATGAACGGGTATTCGCCCGGCAAATCGAGGCGCTGGCGCGTCCCGGTGACGTCCTGATCGGCATTTCCACCAGCGGCAACAGCGGCAACATCGTCGCCGCCATGGAGTTGGCCGACGAGATGGGTGTGATCAGCATCGGCCTGCTGGGCGCGGGTGCCGACCAGTGCGGCGGCAGGCTGGCCGAGATCGCCGCCCACGCCTTGGTCGTGCCGGTACAGCAAACCGCACGGGTCCAGGAGTGCCACATCCTCGTCGGCCACATCTGGTGCGCGATGATCGATGCGGCCTTCGTCGAATAGCCATTCCACCCTTGCGACCGCGCTGCAAGTCGCATCGCGGCTGAGGCCGCTGCTACGTTCTTGAACCTTGAACCTTGAATCTCACCCCCGTTCTTAGCGTCTCCGAACTCAACCGTCTCGCCCGCCTGGCGCTGGAGAAGGCGCTGCCATCCTGCTGGGTGGCGGGAGAAGTCTCCAATCTCAGCCGGGCGGCTTCGGGGCACTGGTATTTCACCCTCAAGGATACCCAGGCCGGAGTGCGCTGCGCCATGTTCCGCAACCGCAACCAGTTCGTCGACTGGCTGCTGCGAGAGGGTGAGCAAGTCGAAGTGCGCGCGCAGCCGACCCTGTACGAGGCCCGCGGCGACTACCAACTCATCGTCGATGCCATGCGCCGCGCGGGGGCTGGCGCGCTGTTCGAAGCCTTCCTGAAGCTGAAGGCGAAACTGGAACGGGAGGGCCTGTTCGCGCCGGAAAGAAAACGCGCCCTGCCCCGCTATCCGCGCAGCCTGGGCGTCATCACTTCGATCCAGGCCGCGGCCTTGCGCGACGTCCTCAGCACCCTGAAGCGGCGCTGGCCCGCGGCCGCGGTGATCCTCTACCCCAGTCCGGTCCAGGGGAACGATGCGCCAGCGGGCCTGCGCGCAGCACTCGCGCAGGCGGCCAGCCGGCTGGAATGCGAAGTGCTGCTGCTGGTACGCGGCGGCGGCAGCCTGGAAGACCTGCTGGCCTTCAACGACGAGGGCCTGGCTCGTGCCATCGCCGCCAGCCCCATCCCGGTGATCAGCGGCGTGGGCCACGAAACCGATTTTTCCATCGCCGATTTCGTGGCCGATCTGCGCGCACCCACCCCCACCGCGGCCGCCCAGCTCGCGACGCCCGACCGCGAGGAAATCACGCAACACCTGAATCACCTGATACGCCGCCAGCGCCATGCCCAGCGCCGCCACCTCGACGCCACGGCGCTGCGCCTGGACAGCCTCGCCCGACGCTTGCGCCATCCTGCGCAACAATTGGCCACACAGCGCCAGCACCTGGGTCATCTGGACAACCGCCTGCGCCTGGCTCGTCTTGCCCTGCTGGAACGCGCGCGGCAACGGACGGAGCGGCTGCGCGGACGCCTCGACGCCACGAAACCCAATCCGGACGGACTACGCGATAGGGTACTGCGGCTGCAAGTCGCGCTCGCCATGGCCTGGAACCAGCGCCCCGAGCGCAAACGCCTGGAAACCCTGGGCACCCATCTGCGCCACCTCAACCCGCAAGCGATACTGGAGCGCGGCTACAGCATCGCGCGCGATACGCGAGGTCGCGTGATCCGGAACAGCGCCACGCTGACGGAAGGAGATCGGCTCGATCTCGTCTTCTCCGAGGGGGGCGCGTATGCCCAAGTCACGCAAGTGCGTCTTCACGGAGAGGACACGCAAGCCTGGGAAGCCGCTGATTAAATCCTTCTACAAGCTCAGAATGAACGGCAACTTGTTGATTCCGTTCGTGGTGAGCCATGAACGGAACTGAAGAAACCAGTGGTTCCCTAGACCGCCTTCAGGCAGAAACAGTAGACAAATTTTTGCTCGTTTCCACCGGGCGTGTGATGCGATTCCTTTTCATGCCCGAGCAAGACAAAAGGTTCCCCGAACTCCGCGTGAAGTTCGCTTGCGTTGTAGCGCATTACCGGCAGCCCGCTGCATAGGGTGGGGCCATCCTCTGCAAATGTTGCAACGATGACAAGACCGCCTGGTTTGACCGCACGAAGCACGGCCCGCACATAACGATGACGCTCAGCGGCCGTCGTCAAAAAATGGAATACGGCCCTGTCATGCCACACATCGTAGGCATGGGCATCGAGTGCGATTTCAAGGATATTGGCTTCCAGCCAGCGCACTTCCGAGGCACGGGCACCCAGCCTGGACCGGGCTGTGGCGAGTGCCTCACCGGAAAGGTCGAGGACCGTAATGTCCTCATACCCGGTTGCCAGAAGATCGTCCACCAGCGTTGAGGCACCGCCACCGACATCGATGATTGAAGCCGTCGGCGGTATGCCCGCATCTCGAATTAATTTTATGGAGCGCTCCGCATGCGATTGAAACCAACTGACCTCATCCGCAGCTTTGGTGGAGTAAACGTTTTCCCAGTGAACCTTAGATTGCACGAACACCTCCCATGCGCGGCCGGAACAAATCACACAAACCTACAGCGGCCAGAACCGAATTCAGGGAGCCGTCGTTCCCGGGTTGAGCCGCTACCGGGGCGCTTCCGGCCAGCCCTGGGCGTGGCCTATAAGTTTCAGCGGCCGCGCCGCAGCCTGAGCTTCTGGGTGCTCTTCGCGCGAAAGAAGCCATGTAGTTCGTGAAACGGGATGGGCTTGGCATAAACCGAAACATCCGGCGGCAGCGTGCCGCGCAGAGCGAGTTCGTCGCGACCGAGACTGCTGACGACGATGATGTCGGTGCTGGCGAGAGAGGGATTGGCGTGCAGAACGCGGACCAGCTCAAAACCATCCATACCGGGCATGACCGGATCGACGATGAGGATGTCAGGAATCCTCTGGCCGACCACCAGCAAGGCGTCGAAGCCATTACCGACGATCTCGATAACAAGGGGCAGACCCCAGGCCTCCACGGTCTCGCGGTACAGATTCTGTAATGAAACGTCCCCTTCCGCGATCAGAACCGAAAGGCCGCCATCCCCGGTGTTCGGTGACGCCTGCGCACTACCGCGCCGGGCAAGATGGGCCATGACCGATTCGCGTTTGATGCGACGATGTCCACCCGTGGTCTTCCAGGCATCGAGCACGCCCTCCTCCACCATGTTCTGCACCGTGCCCAGCGAAACTCCGAGCATCTTGGCGGCCTGCGAGGTGCTGCAGTAAGGATCGTTCGATTCAGCGATAATAGAGCCCATACACCAAAGTCATCACATTCACCAAATACGGAGTATAGCCGCAGCGCGGAGGCGGGCGCACCTACTTTTCAACCGGCGTGAGAGCAACTTCCCCGACACATGGGCATGAGGATTATTCGGCCCTTCACCAAACATGGGGTTTGGGAGTAATCTCAACAGCCTATTTCATTGATGTTCTGGGGAGACACCATGTCACGACGCCTCGCAGCCATTGCCCTGCTTTGTTTCTCCACGACAGCCCTGGCGCTGCCCCCCACGGCCCTGGACAACCGGATAGCCATCCAGGTCAGTCCGAGCGAGCGCAACCAGATCCTTTTCGAAATGCGTGAGTTTCTGCACAGCCTGTTCAACGTGAACAATGCCCTGGCGAACAAGGACATGAAGCAGGTCGCCATTTCCGCCAAGCCGATCGCGGGCCTCATGGAACGCCTCCCGACCCAGACGAGGGCGCATTTGCCGGAGGAGTTCTCGCAGATGGCCATAGGAATGAGTGAGTTGCTCAACGTTCTGGTACGCGATGCACAAACCAAGGGCGATGTCAGCCTGACGCAGAGCCAATTGGCCGAATTGATGAGCTACTGCTCCGGCTGCCACGACAGTTATCGCCTCGAAAGCGTCCCGGCAAAACTGCGGCGCTAACGACCAGAGGCCACCTCATGCGATGGTCGGCGGCCCACCCCGGCCGGATGAGACCCGCTGGCGTCACTGGATGTTCTGTTCGCGGTGGGATTGCTGCATAGCCCGGGCCTGAGCCAGTCATAGCGCCATCCGGATCGCGTCTTCCACATCCACCGCCACCGGGCGCGACACGCCCGGCTCCGGCATGGTGACGCCGACCAGGGTGTGTGCCATTTCCATGGTCAGGCGGTTATGGGTGATGAACAGAAACTGCGTTTCCGCCGACATCTTGGTGACCAGGGCGCAATAGCGTTCGGTATTGCGGTCGTCGAGCGGCGCGTCCACCTCGTCGAGCAGACAGAACGGCGCCGGGTTGAGGCGAAAGAAGGCGAATACCAGGGAAAGCGCGGTGAGCGCCTTTTCGCCCCCGGACAGGAGGTGGATGGAGCTGTTCTTCTTGCCCGGCGGCTGAGCCAGCACGGTGAGGCCGGAATCGAGGATTTCCTCGCCGGTGAGCGTGAGTTGCGCCTCGCCCCCACCGAATAGCTCGATGAACAGCGCCCTGAATTCACGGCTGACCTTGTCGTAAGTTTCCTTCAGGCGGGTGCGGGTTTCCGTGTCGATACGGGAAATCGCCTCCTCCAGGGTGCGCACCGCGATCTCCAGGTCTTCCGCCTGGGCATCGAGATAGTTCTTGCGCTCCCGCGCCGCCGTGAGTTCATCGAGTGCCGCCATATTGACCGGCCCCAGGACGGCGATCTCTGCTTCCAGGCGGACGAGTTCAGTTTTCAGCCAGGTCTCGCTCTTCGCGGCGATCCCGGCGGCCTGTGCCGCGCCCTCAAGCGCCAACGTATCGACGCCCTCCAGCTCCTCCGAGTAGCGAACCTCGCCCAACCTGGCCTCCTGGAGTTTCAGCTCCAGGACGACTTCCCGCTCCTTCAGCGGCTCCAGGGCGCGCTCAGTGGTGATGCGGGCGCTGTCGAGTTCACGCAGGGCGGCGTTGGCCCCTTCCAGAGCTTCACGCACCGCGGTCAGGGCGACTTCCGCCGTTTTCCGCCGCGTCAGGGCGGCGTCCAGATCGACCTGGATGGGCGACTCCTGTGCCGCGGCCAGACCGGCATGCAAGCGCGCCCGAGCCTGGGCCAGCTCTTCCAGCGCGCGCGCGGCGCGCAGATTACGCTCGTCCAGGTCTTTCAGGCGGGTATGGAGGGAGCGCACCAGGAAGGCCGCCTCCTGCGCTTCGCGCTCGGCCTGGCGTTGGCTCTCGCGCACGCCCTGCAAACGCTGCTCCGCGTCCTGGCGCGAAGCGCGAGCGGCGTCCAGGTGCACACTGGCTTCGTCCTGTTGCACTTCCGCCGTGCTCTGACGTTCGCTCGCCTCGTCCCGGATCGCTGCCTCCAGGGCCAGTTGTTCGTGGAGTTCCCGTACTTCCTTCTCGATCTGAGCACGCCGCTCGGAAACATGGCGCACGGATTCCTCCGCCCGCGCCAGTCTGAGCTGCCCCGTATGCACCTGGTTCTGAGCCAGCATCAGTTGTGACTGCAAGGCCTCGTTCTGGCTGCGCGCACCGGCTAACGCCGATTCTTCCCGCACGACCACCTCGACGACTTCCTCGGCCGAGGCATGGGCTCCATCCAGGGCCTCCTCGAGGCGCTCGATATCCCGCGCGCGCGCGATCAAGCCTTGGTGACCCTTCCCCGTGGCGTTGAAAACCAGTCCGTCGCGGCTGACCCGATGGCCTTCGCGGGTGGCAATGAAGCCGCCTGGCGGCAGCCGGCCGCGTAGTGCGATCGCCTGATGCAAGGTGTCACAGGCCCAGGCCAAGGCGAGACGGTCTGCGAGGCAGCGAGCGATCAGGGGATCATCCGTCTCGATCCGGTCGGCGAGGCGGTACATTCCTTCTTCAGCGCCGGGTGGCGAGGTCAGCACAGAGGACCGCGCGCCCGTAGCGCAGGCTTCCAGCCTGCCGCCGTTGAAAGTCGCAGGCAAGGAGTGCGTGGTGGTTGCCGCCGGGGGCAACATCTCGAACCTTGCCTGCGGTGGGGCATCCACCCAGGATTCCTCGGCCTGGGCCGCCAGCGTCGCTATGGATTCTCCCAGGGCGGCTTCCACCGCGGCCTCCCAGCCCTCCTCCACGCGGATGCATTGCCACAGGCGCGGCACCGATTCCAGCCCCAGGCGCTTGAGCCAGGACGCCCCTTCGCTTTCCGCCTGGTGCACTCTGGTTTGCAGGGCCCTCAGCGCGCCCACTTCCGCCTCGAGACGGTGCAGTTCACGGTTGCCCGCCTCCTGTGCCTGGCGTGCCTGGCGCAGCCGTGCCTCCTGTCGTGACCCTGCGTCGCGGGCGGCTTCGAGATATTCGCGCAGACGTTCCACCCGCTCCTGTTCGACTTCCAGCTCCAGCGCCTGCCGCTCGACTGCCGCCGCGTCTGCCTGGCCCAAGCCCTCCTGCTCCTGCAACAAGCGGCCCACGCGCGCGCGCAACTGGCCGATGCCCCGCTCGGCATGGCCCGCGTTGGCCTGGGCCAGTCGCGCGGCCTGCTCATGCAGCACCTTCTCCGCCTGCACCTCGGTTACGCGCTCTTGCGCCCGCTGTCGATCGGCCTCCGCCAACGGCAGGGCTTCGCCGGCCTGGGCGGCGCGGCTGGCCAGGATCTCGGCCTGTTCCTCGGCTCGTTCCAGTTCGCCACGGCGCTGTTCACGCTCGATCTCGGCAGCCTGTTGCTCCGCCCGGGTCGTCGCCTGGCGTTGCTCCGCCTCGACCAATTCCGCCCCGAGGCGTTCGCGCGTGCCTTGCAGGTGGCGCAACTCCTGCTCCAGCCGGGAGACCTCGCCGCTTTCCGCGTAGAAATGCGCTTGGGCCTGATCGAGCGACTCGGTGAGGGTGAACTGATCGAGACGGCGACTTTCCAGTTCGGCCTCGAGATGCCGCATCTGCGCGGTGCCGGCCTCGATCTCGTTGTTCACGGCTTCCCGCTGCCGCGCCAGTTCCGCCTGGCGCGCCTGGGCATCGCGCTTGCGCGTGAGTGCGAGAAAGCGCGTCTTCAAGGTGCGCTCGCCATCCAGGCCGAAGTAGCGGCGCGCCACCTCGGCTTGCACACCCAACTTGTCCAATTGCCGGCCGAGTTCCTCGCGGATGTCGAAAACCCGATCGAGATTCTCCCGGGTGTCGCGCAAGCGCGACTCGGTTTCGCGACGCCTCTCCTTGTACTTGGACACCCCGGCCGCTTCCTCCAGGTAGCCGCGCAACTCCTCCGGCTTGGCCTCGATGATGCGCGAGATCATGCCCTGCTCGATGATGGCGTAGGCATCTCCCCCCAGGCCGGTGCCGAGAAACAAGTCGGCCATGTCGCGCTTGCGTACCTGGACGTTGTTGATCCAGTAGCTGGAGTCGCCGCTGCGGGTGAGCATCCGCTTCACCGCAATCTCGGCGTATTGCGACCACTGCCCCGCGGCGCGGCCATCGTCGTTGTCGAACAGGAGTTCCACCGAGGCGCGGGAGGCCGGGCGGCGCCCGGAGGAGCCGTTGAAGATCACGTCCTGCATGGAAGCGCCGCGCAGTTCGCGCGCCTTGGATTCGCCCAACACCCAGCGCACCGCGTCGATCACGTTCGATTTTCCGCAGCCGTTGGGCCCGACGATACCGGTCAACTGCGCGCCCGCGGGGATGGTCACCGGGTCGACGAAAGACTTGAAGCCGGCGATGTGGATGTGTTTGAGGCGCAAAGGCGTGACCGGAGGAAGAAAAGGCGGCGGCTATAATCCGCGCCGCATTCTACTTTTTCTCACCCCGCCCATGCCCACTCAAGCCGCCAAAACCCTGGAAACCTTCGCCAATCCGAACCCGGGCCGCGATTACCACATCCACATGGAAATCCCGGAGTTCACCTGCTTGTGCCCGAAAACCGGCCAGCCGGACTTCGCCACCCTGTTTCTGGACTACATCCCCGATCTGCTCTGCGTCGAATTGAAGAGCCTCAAGCTCTACATCTGGTCCTTCCGCGAAGAAGGCCATTTCCACGAAGACGTGAGCAACCGCATCCTCGACGATCTGATCCGCGCCACCGAGCCGCGCTTCATGCGCCTGACCGCGAAGTTCTACGTGCGCGGCGGCATATTCACCAACGTCGTCACCGAGCATCGCAAACCCGGCTGGGCGCCGGCGCCGCATATCGAACTGTCGCAATTCCCGACCAATTCCAACACGCGGGGCTGAGGCTCCGTCGGAGTCTCAATACAGCCGCCCCCGATCGGAGTCGAGGGCCAGTGCCGGCTCGCATACCCGGCGTGTCACCCGTTCCCGGCTAGCAAGGCCTCCACCTCGCGCCGCAGCGCCTCCAGCTCCAGAATCGCCATGCCGGCACGGGCGCCCAGGGCAGCGATGCTCATCCCCAGCGCCGCGCACTGGCGGTAGGCGGTACGGCTCTTCAGGCTGGCGGCCAGAAGCGGAATGCCAAACTCCGGCAACATGCCCAACACTTCGCGCGCCAACACGGTATTGGGCTGCATCTGATTGACCACCAGACGCGCCAGCAAGTCAGGGTTCTTGCCACGGGCGGCGAGAATCGCCTCGCGAATGCGAACCGAAGCCCAGAGGTCCAGCGGCGAAGGGATCACCGGTACCAGGGCCAGGTCGGCGATGCGCAAGGCGCTCAACGTCACGGGCGCCCCCGCGGCCGGCGGGCTGTCGATGACGATGAAGTCATAGCTGCCGCGGCGCTGACGCAAGACCTTGTGCAGCTTGCCGGCTGCGCCGGACATATCCTCCACCGCGGCGGGAAAGCAAGCCCCCATGCCGGCCCAATGCACGGCAGTGTTCTGCGGATCGGCGTCGGCCAGCAGTACGCCGTGGCCAGCATCGGCGAGACTGCCCGCCAGCAACATGGCCAGCGTGGTCTTGCCGGCCCCGCCCTTCTGGTTCACCACGGCGATGATTTTCGCATTCACGATGTCACTCCAGGTTTCCGTTGGGGGGATGGTAGCGCCGAGCAGCGACCCATGCAGCGGCACAGGTATAATTCGCGCCGTTTCAATTATCGAGTAACGCGACATGGGCTTTCTCTCCGGCAAAAAAATCCTCATCACCGGTCTGATCAGCAACCGCTCCATCGCCTATGGCGTGGCCAAATGCTGCCACCGTGAAGGCGCAGAACTGGCCTTCACCTACCAGGGCGAAAAAGTCAGGGATCGGGTCATGGGGCTGGTCCAGGAGTTCTCTGGCGAAGAAGTCCTGTTGTTTCCCTGCGATGTCAGCAGCGACGAGGAAATCGCCGCCTTGTTCGAAAACCTGGGAAAACACTGGGATGGCCTCGACGGCGTGGTTCACTCGATCGCCTTCGTGCCCAAGGACGCGCTGGTCGGCAATTACATCGACAACGTCACCCGCGAGAATTTCCGCATCGCCCACGACATCTCCAGTTATTCCTTCACCGCCCTGGCCAAAGCCGCCCAGCCCATGATGCAGGGCCGCAATGGCGCCCTGCTGACCATGACATATCTGGGCGCGGTGCGCTCGGTGCCGCACTACAACGTCATGGGCCTGGCCAAGGCCAGCCTGGAATCGAGCGTTTATTACCTGGCAGCCAGCCTGGGGCCGCGCGGCACCCGCGTGAACGGTCTGTCCGCCGGCCCGATCAAGACCCTGGCCGCCTCCGGCATCGCCGACTTCAACAAGCTCCTGGCCTGGGGCGAACAGCACTCGCCGCTGCGCCGCAACGTCAGCATCGAAGAAGTCGGCAACGCCGCCGCCTTCCTGATGTCCGACCTGGCTTCCGGCATCACCGGCGAAATCACCTACGTGGATTCGGGTTTCAACAGCACCGCCGGCCTGGCCGTGGACGACTAGCCGACCCGGGGTCGGCCTAGTACTCCGCGTGCAGCCTGAGTCCCAGGACGGGCACGGGGCCACGATCGCGGTTGTACGCGGGGTTGACGATGTACTGGTAGTCGAGGCCCAACGCGAGGTGTTTCTCCGCTTGCCAGGCATAGTAGAACTCCGCAATCTCTTCCGGGCCGTAGTTGAGCTGGCCGTCGCCGATGAGGATGCCCATGCCGCCCGCCGCGAAATAATCGCGCGCCTTGCCGGACAGTCCATTCACGACCAGGGTCGCGCCCACACTATCGTCGTGCCGGCCCCAGCGATCCCCCTTCAGGACGCAGCCCAGCGAAACCGAGCGGTCGATCTCGGTGAACTCGAAGGCTTCCTTGCTGCCGTCGTTCAGACTGGCTCGGGCAAAGAACCCCAGATCGGACTCCAGCTCCTGTTCCAGGTTCAGCGCCATGCCAGGCCGTGCGGCGAAATGGCGTACCCGCACGGTGTCCGGAGTCGTGCCCGTTTGTTGCCCCAGTCGCACGGCATCACCATAGGCGCCCATCAGCCCGCGATTTTCATAAGCGAGAAACTTGAGCTTGCCAGGATGGCCGCGCCAATTCTTCCTTGCCTCGAATTCACCCACCCATTCAAACTGGCCGAAATGCGGGTCCAGCCTGCTGCTGTTGGGAACGTCGGAGAGGTCGAAGAGACCGGCGCGCAGCGTCCACCACGACAGGTTCCACTCCGCCGCCACGCCATAGGTGTAACCCCAGGCATCCGCCGCGTAGTCGTAGGCGCCGGCATCGACCGCCGACCAGTTGAGGAAATCGGATCGGGGATCATGCGCGTAGGCGTTATTGTCGAAAATATCCACCGCCGAAAACTTGCCGATGGTCAGCGTGACGTTGTTCGTCGGCGCCGATCCCGCGAGCCGATTGGCCCCCGCCTCGATCTTCTGCTCTTCGCTTCCCAGGCCGATAACCTGGCGGAGGAACGCCCGCGGCAGACGATAGTACGGGGCGTCCGCGCCGACCTTGTAGGCCTCGCCGCTGGGAAAGCCCGCCACCCCCAGTGTGTTGTTGAAGCCGAATCCCTGATCGAATTCCGGGTTGAGATAAAACTCGCCGCCGCGCCAGAGCCGCACGCCGAAAAAGAGCGTCAAGTCGCTGGTTTCCTTGACGATTTCCCGCGGGGTCAGGCTGTTTTGGCCGCTATACGGCGCAGTGAATGCGGGGTGCCATTGCGCGACGTTGGTGAATTGCCCGTGCAGGTTCCAGGTCTCTTGCAAGGCCGCAGCGGCTGCGATATCGCCCGCCATCGCACCCGTCCCGGCGCAGAGCAGCGCCGATAGCCCAAGGGCCAGTCCTTGCGCCGACCATCCACAAATAGTATGCATACG